>NZ_JBIWLG010000001.1:0-106406 GCF_044766085.1 Streptomyces sp. NPDC102360
GCCCCGGGCCCCGCGCCTCGCGCGCCGGCGGGGCTGACAGACCGGGGCTCGGCCCCGGGCCCCGCGCCTCAATCGCCGGCGGGGCTGAAAGATCGGGGCTCTGCCCCGGGCCCCGCGCCTCAATCGCCGGCGGGGCTGAAAGATCGGGGCTCTGCCCCGGACCCCGCGCCTCAAACGCCGGCGAGGCTGGAATAGCTCAAGTGCCGGCGGGGCTGAAAAGGCTCAAGTGCCGGCGGGGCTGAAAAGGCTCAAGTGCCGGCGGGGCTGGAATAGCTCAAGTGTCGGCGGGGCTGGAAAGGCTCAAGTGTCGGCGGGGCTGGAAGAGCTCAAGCGTCGGCGGGGTTTTGCATGGCCATTTTCCGGAAGTCCCATGACGCGATCTTGTCCGGAGTGAGCCGTGCCCACGCGTGCCGGCCGTCGTAGACCATCTCGGTCAAGCCGAAGTTCTTGTGTGCGAACAGTCGCTCGGGGGCGTCGAGTTCGGGGCACGGCTCGCCGGTGCGCGGGACCTCCCCGACGAACTCGATGCGCCCGGACAGCTCGACCCCGCGCAGCTCCCCGTACTCCTCGCCCGCGTCGACGATGACCGCCACCCGGCCGTCGGCCCGCAGGTCGGCCCAGCGGCGGCTGCGGGACAGCGAGTACAGCCACAGCGATGTGCCGTCCCAGGCGAACCAGAGCGGGCTGACGTGCGGCGTGCCGTCCGCGGCCACCGTGGCGACGCGGCAGGTGCGCTGCTCGGCGAGGAACGCGTCGCGCTCCTCGGGCGTCATCATGATCTTCCGGCCGCGGCGCTGGGTGGCGGTGGTCATAGGGGCTCCCTTGTCCGGCATCCGAGGCACGCCCGCCCCGGCGCGCCTGACGTGACATCAGGAACGCAGCATGCGGCCTCTTCCCTGTGCACGCAATGGTGGCTACCCTCCAGCAGCCCGGAGAAGCAGCCGAAAATCCGTACGGGACAGGGGGCGGTCGTGCCGTCGCACGAGAAGCGAGAGAGGCTGGCCGGGCTGCTCGACCCGGCGAGCACCGTACTGCTGACCGTCGAGTGCCAGCAGGGTGTCGTGGGAGCCGACAGCGCCCTTCCCGAACTCGCCGAAGAGGCACGGTCGTCGGGGGCCCTCGCCAACGTGGCGCGACTGGTCGCCGCCGCCCACGAGAGCGGGGTCCAGGTCCTGCACGCCGTCGCGGAGCGGCGCCCGGACGGCCGCGGGGCCAGCCGCAACGCCCGCCTCTTCCGCGCGACCGAGCGGCTGCCCGTGAAGCAGCTCTCGGGCACCGACGCCGTACGCGTCGCCCCGCCCGTCGAGGTCGCGGACGAGGACCTCGTCGTACGCCGTCTGCACGGGCTCTCACCGATCGCCGGCACCGACGTGGATCCGCTGCTGCGCAATCTCGGCTGCCGCACGCTCGTCGTCACCGGTGTCTCCGCCAACGTAGCCATCCCGAACGCTGTGTTCGACGCCGTCAATCTCGGCTACACGGTGGTGGTGCCCCGGGACGCCATCGCGGGGGTGCCCGCCGACTACACCCCCGCGATGATCGACAACACGCTCGCCCTGGTCGCCACCGTGACGGCGACGCCGGACGTGCTCGACGCGTGGAAGCGCCGTTAGCGCTTGTCGTTCGGAACAGGCGCTAACGGCTACGCGAGCTCGATCGAGTCGCCGCTGACCTTGAGCTGCTTCTCCTCCAGCGGATGCGTGGCCGGAGGGTGCGCCACGCTGCCGTCCTTGATGGAGAACTTGCTGCCGTGGCACGGGCAGTCGATGGTGCCGCCCGCCACCTTGCTCACCTTGCATCCCGAGTGCGTACAGATGTTGGTGAACGCCTTGAACTCGCCCGAGGCCGGCTGTGTCACCACCACCCCCGCGTCCGCGAAGATCTTTCCACCGCCCTCCGGGATGTCCGAGGTCTTGGCGATCGCCTGGCCTTTCTTCTCGCTCTTCTTCTCGCCGCCGCCCGACGACGCGTTGCCCGCGGGCTGTGACGTGTCCTCGTCCGAGCTGCCGCACGCGCTCAGCGCCGCGGCGATCCCCGCGGCGCCGACCACCGAGACGACGGTCCGGCGCGACGGGACGTGGTTCGTGGGGGCGGGCTCCTGCGAAGCGGTCATGAGGTGAAGGTCCCTTCATCGGTGGGTCGGTTCGAGGGGACGTGCTGGATCCCGTGGGGGTTTTCCTGAGGTACGTACGGTGATCCCTGGACGTTCAACGCCATCCTGATCTCATAGCCTGGGCGCATGCTCACCGAAGTCACCGCGACCCGCTATGTCACCCCATTGAGGGAAGGCGGGTCGCTCCCCGGTCTCGTCGAGGCCGACGACCTCGCCTCGTACGTCATGAAGTTCACCGGCGCGGGACAGGGCCGCAAGACGCTCGTCGCCGAGGTGATCTGCGGCCAGTTGGCGCGCGCCCTCGGCTTTCGCGTGCCGGGGCTCGTCACGCTCGACCTGGACCCCGTGATCGGCCTTGGCGAGCCCGACCAGGAGGTGCAGGAGCTGCTCAAGCGCAGCGGCGGCACCAACCTCGGTATGCGGTTCCTGCCGAGGGCGCTCGGCTTCGACCCCCTCGCGTACGTCGTCGATCCGGTGGAGGCGGGCCGGATCGTCTGGTTCGACGCGCTGATCAACAACGTCGACCGGTCCTGGCGCAACCCCAACATGCTGGTCCAGAGCGGCGAGCTGTGGCTCATCGACCACGGCGCCAGCATGATCTGGCACCACAACTGGCGTGGCGCGCACGCGTGGGCGGACAAGCCCTACGACGCGAGCGACCACGCCCTCGCCCGCTTCGGACCCGAGGTGGGCGTGGCCGCGGCCGAGCTCGCGCCGCTCGTCACCGAGGAGCTGATCGCCGAGGCCGCCGCCGACGTGCCCGACGTATGGCTTGCGGACGAGCCCGGATTCGACACCCCGGACGCCGTGCGGCGCGCATACGTAGAGACGCTACGCGCGCGTGCCACCACGATTCACGAACGCGTCACGCTGCCCGCCGGTGGCGCACGGCCCGCCGGAACGCCCGGCTGGGTGACAGAGGGGGCAGTCCGATGAGTGAGACCGAGCGCCATGTCTTCGAGTACGCCCTGCTGCGCGTCGTGCCGAGCATCGAACGCGGGGAACAGATCAACGCCGGTGTCGTCGTGTACTGCCGCGCCAAGTCCTTCGTCACGGCCCTCACCCACCTCGACGAGAAGCGGCTGCTCGCGCTCGACCCCGAGGCGGACGTGACCGGCGTGCGCGCCGTGCTTGCCGCCGTCGAGCGGCACTGCCGCGGGGGAGACGACGCGGGCCAGGCGGCCGAGGACGACGCCGGGCGGCGCTACCGCTGGCTCGTCGCGCCGCGCTCGACCGTGGTGCAGCCCGGCCCCGTGCACACGGGGCTGACCGCGGACCCGGCCGCCGAGGCGGAACGCCTCCTGGCCCTGCTGGTGCGCTGAAGGCCCAGGCCGGGACAGGTTCTAGTGATCAGCGGCACCTGGTGGGCACGTTGACACCGGGTGTCAGGGCTTCTAGCGTCACACGCACAGGGTACTAAGCGGTTGCTCACCCGTCTCGGGTGCGGCGGCCGCACCTCTAGGGCGAGGAGACCGAAGAGCATGTCCACCACTGAGCAGCGCGTAGCGATCGTCACGGGAGCCGCGCGCGGCATCGGCGCCGCCACCGCGATCCGTCTGGCCGAAGAGGGCCGCGCCGTCGCCGTGATCGACCTCGACGAGGCCGCCTGCAAGGACACCGTCGAGAAGATCACCGCCGCCGGTGGCAAGGCCCTTGCCGTCGGCTGCGACGTCTCCGACGAGGCGCAGACCGAGGCCGCCGTCGCGCGCATCGCCGAGGAGCTCGGCGCCCCCACGATCCTCGTGAACAACGCGGGCGTGCTCCGCGACAACCTGCTGTTCAAGATGAGCGCCAACGACTGGGACACGGTCATGAACGTGCACCTGCGTGGTGCGTTCCTGATGTCCAAGGCCGTCCAGAAGCACATGGTGGACGCCAAGTTCGGCCGCATCGTGAACCTGTCGTCGTCCTCGGCGCTCGGCAACCGCGGCCAGGTCAACTACTCCGCCGCCAAGGCCGGTCTGCAGGGCTTCACGAAGACCCTCGCCAAGGAGCTCGGCAAGTTCGGCGTCACCGCCAACTCCGTCGCCCCGGGCTTCATCGTCACCGACATGACGGCGGCCACCGCCGAGCGCGTCGGTATGGGCTTCGAGGACTTCCAGGCCGCGGCCGCGACCCAGATCCCGGTGCAGCGCGTGGGCCGCCCGGAGGACATCGCCAACGCCATCGCCTTCTTCACCGGTGAGGCGGCCGGCTTCGTCTCGGGCCAGGTCATGTACGTGGCCGGCGGCCCGCTCAACTGAGGCCGGGGGATACGGACATGACCACTTCTGAACTCCCGGAGCCCTCCGGCAGGGTCGCGCTCATCACGGGCGCGAGCCGCGGCATCGGCTACGGCATCGCCGAGGCGCTGATCGCGCGTGGCGACCGCGTCTGCATCACCGGGCGCGGCGAGGACGCTCTCAAGGAGGCCGTCGAGGCCCTCGGCTCCGAGCGCGCCGTCTACGTAGCGGGCAAGGCGCACGACGAGGCGCACCAGGCCGCCGCCGTCGAGCGCACCATGGAGGCGTTCGGCCGCGTCGACTTCCTCGTCAACAACGCCGGTACGAACCCGGTGTTCGGCCCGATCGCCGAGCTCGACCTGAACGTGGCGCGCAAGGTCTTCGAGACCAACGTCGTCTCCGCGCTCGGCTTCGCGCAGCAGACGTGGAAGGCGTGGCAGAAGGAGAACGGCGGCGCGATCGTCAACATCACGTCCGTGGCGGGCATCTCCGCCTCGCCGTTCATCGGCGCGTACGGCATCAGCAAGGCCGCCATGGTCAACCTGACGCTCCAGCTGGCGCATGAGTTCGCGCCGGTGGTTCGGGTCAACTCGATCGCTCCGGCGGTCGTGAAGACCAAGTTCGCGACCGCGCTGTACGAGGGCCGGGAGGCCGAGGTCGCGGCCACGTACCCGATGGGCCGGCTCGGTGTGCCGGAGGACATCGGGGGCGCCGCCGCGTTCCTCACCTCCGAGCAGTCCGGCTGGATCACCGGACAGAACCTCGTGGTGGACGGCGGCAAGTTCCTCAACGCCGGCGTCGAATAGGTCCCCGGGGCCGGCCCGCCCCGAGGTGAGATTCCGGGCGTTGCGCGACAACGTTCCACAAAGGGTCCCGCTCGTGAAGTGCCCCGTCGTTTCAAGCAGTTGAACCGGCGGGGCGCTGCGATATTGTCTGCCGACCTGGCATGGCTGATCGAGGAGCGAGCGCGTGTTCAACCGGTTCCCTGCCCCTCGTGCGTGGGCGGCATTCGCGTCGATGACCCTGCTCACCGGGTGCGGTCTGATGAATTCGGGCGAGGATTCCGATGAGCGGCCCATCGCCGTGGGCACCACCAGTGTGCCGAGCACGCTGGACCCCGCGATGTCCTGGGACGGCTCGTGGGAGCTGTTCCGCAACGTCTACCAGACGCTGGTGTCGTTGCCCTCGGGCGCCGCCGAACCGCAGGCGGACGCGGCCGAGTGCCGGTTCGAGGACTCAGCCAACCGCGTCTACCACTGCGAGCTGCGGGAGGACATGAAGTTCTCCAACGGGGACGCGCTCGACGCGAAGGCCGTGAAGTACTCCATCGACCGGGTCCGCAGGGTCGGCGGGGGTGGCGGGCCGGCGGGGCTGCTGGGCAGCCTCGACCGCGTGGAAACGCAGGGTGATCGAGGCGTAACGTTCCGCCTCACCAAGCCGGACGCCACCTTCCCGTTCGTGCTCTCCACTCCCGCCATGTCGATCGTCGACCCCTCCGCGTATCCCGCGAAGTCCGCGCGCACGGACGGCAAGGTGACGGGTTCGGGGCCGTACGTGCTCAAGTCGTACGCCGACGGCAGCAAGGCCGAGCTCGTGCGCAACGACAACTACCAGGGCTTCGCGGACCGCAAGAACGACGCGGTGACGATCCGCTACTTCAAGACGTCGTCCGCGATGGTCGGCGCCCTGAGGGCGAAGAAGATCGACGCGACCTTCCGCGGTCTCGCGGCCGACGACATCGTGAAGCTCCAGGACAAGCAGGGCGCAGGCGACCTGCAACTCGTCGAGGGCGCGGGCATGGAGATCAGCTATCTGGTGTTCAACCCCAAGGACCCGTGGGCGGGCAAGAGCGCGGTGCGCCGGGCGGTCGCCCAGATCGTCGACCGCGGGGCGATCGCGGAGAAGGTGTACGCGAACACCGTGGAACCGCTGTACTCGATGGTCCCGAGGGGCCTCGCGGGCCACACCACCGACTACTTCGACGAGTTCAACGACCCGAGCTCCGCGAAGGCGGCCGGGATCCTCTCCAAGGCGGGCATCAACGCCCCCGTCCCGCTCACGCTCTGGTACGCATCGGACCGTTACGGCTCCGCGACCGCGCCCGAGTTCGCCGAGATCAAGAGGCAGTTGGAGGCGTCGAAGCTCTTCAAGGTCACGCTCAAGAGCCGTCCCTGGAAGTCGTTCGAGCAGGGGTACAAGAAGGGCGAGTACCCGGTGTTCGGGCGCGGCTGGTTCCCCGACTTCCCCGACGCGGACAACTTCATCGCGCCCTTCGTGGGCGAGAAGAACGCCCTGAGCACGCCGTACGTCTCGCCGGAGATCACCGACAAGCTGCTTCCGCTGTCCCGCAAGCAGAGCGACCGGGGCGTCGTGGTGCGGCAGTTCGAGCAGGCCCAGCACATCATGGTGCGGGACGCGCGGCTGCTGCCGCTGTGGCAGGGCAAGCAGTTCATCGCGGCGAGCGAGGAGATCTCGGGCGGCGAGCGGGCCCTCGACCCGTCGACGATCATGATGATGTGGGAGCTGCACCGCAAGACGAGCTGGTGACTGACCCCGTCCGTGCCGGGGCGGGCGTGGATTGTCAGTGGGCGCCGGTAGGTTTCTGGGTGTTGAAGCACAGGCCCGTACCCCGGAGGTTGTTGACGTGACCGACACCGCGATGCTGCCCGAGTCCTGGCGCGGCGTCCTCGGCGACGAACTGCAGAAGCCCTACTTCAAGGAGCTCACCGAGTTCGTCGAGGAGGAGCGCGCGAGAGGTCCCGTCTACCCGCCGCGTGAGCAGGTCTTCGCCGCGCTTGACGCGACGCCCTACGACAAGGTGAAGGTGCTCGTCCTCGGCCAGGACCCCTACCACGGCGAGGGGCAGGGGCACGGGCTGTGCTTCTCCGTGCGGCCCGGCGTGAAGACGCCGCCCTCGCTGCGCAACATCTACAAGGAGATGCAGGCCGAGCTCGGCACGCCGATCCCGGACAACGGATATCTGATGCCGTGGGCCGAGCAGGGCGTGCTGCTGCTCAACGCGGTGCTCACGGTGCGGGCCGGCGAGGCCAACTCGCACAAGGGCAAGGGCTGGGAGAAGTTCACGGACGCGGTGATCCGCGCCGTCGTCCAGCGGGCGGACCCGGCGGTGTTCGTGCTGTGGGGGAACTACGCGCAGAAGAAGCTGCCGCTCATCGACACCGGGCGGCACGCGGTGGTGAAGGGCGCACACCCCTCGCCGCTGTCGGCGCGGAAGTTCTTCGGCTCGCAGCCGTTCACGCAGATCAACGAGGCGATCGCCGCGCAGGGCCACCCGCCGATCGACTGGACCGTTCCGGACCTGGGCTGAGCCCGGAGCCCGGGCGGGCCCGGCTCGCGGGGAGCCGCGCCTGAGCCGGATTGTCAGTGCCGCCGGTTAGCGTCGTCGGATCGGACATCGTGGTCGGGCGCGCGGGGCGTGCCGGGCGGTCGGGCTTGGAGGAGACAGTGGCACAGCAGCGTGAGCAGGCGTCGGACGACGCCATGATGAGCCGCATCGGGCAGGCGGTCATGCTGCACCACGGCGGCGACCGGGAGGAGGCGCAGGAGCGCTTCCTCGGCCTGTGGGCGGAGATCGGGGAGGACGGCGACCCGCTGCACCGTTGCACGCTCGCGCACTACATGGCCGACACCCAGGACGAACCGTCGGACGAGCTGGCCTGGGACCTGCGTGCGTTGTCCGCCGCGGATTCCCTTACGCAGGAGCGGCTCGCGGAGCATGAGTCGTCGTTGGCCTTGCAGGCGTTCTATCCGTCGCTGCATCTGAACCTGGCGGCGGACTATGTGAAGTTGGACCGTCCTGGGGCGGCCCGCAGCCATTTGACGCGGGCGCGGGCGGCGGCGGGGGCGTTGGGGGATGACGGGTATGGGGAGGGGGTGCGGGCCGCCCTCGCGCGGCTCGAGGAGCGGGTGGGGTCGATGGGGGTGGGTGTGGTGGAGCCGGGGGAGGGTGGTGGTGGGGAGCCGTTGGGGCCGCCACGGAGTGGGGCGTAGACGTCTCGGGGCTCTGCCCCGGACCCCGCTGCTCAATCGCCGCAGGGGCTTGAATTGCTCGCCCGCCGCTGGAGCTTGAAAGGCCTGCTCAATCGGCGCAGGGGCTTGAATGGGGGAGCATTCCGTGGAGCAGCTCTGCGTAGCCGTCGTGGAGTTGCGTGAGGGTGGGGGGTGTTGTGTGGAAGGAGCCTGCGATGGACGAGAACATGATGCCTTCCGTCCATGCCACCAGGGACAGGGTGTGCCGCTCGGGGGAGCGTGAGCCCGCCGCTCGGAGCAGCTGGGTGAGAGGTTCGCGGAACTGGCGGCCCGTCTCGTCGAAGAAGGCGCGCAGCTCGGGCCTGCGGGTGGCCTCGAGGGCCAATTCGTAGCGGCAGACGAGCAGTTGCGGGTGGCGGGTGAGGTAGCGGTGCAGGGCGAGGGCCATGCCGTCGGTCAGGGAGGCGAGGCCGCCCGCGGGGTTCGGCAGTTCGTCGACCGACAGCACCCGGCCCTCGCGCACGGCGAGCCGCCGTACCGCCGTTTCCAGGAGGGCGAGTCGGGTGCGCGCGTGGTTGGAGGTCGAGCCCTGGGGCAGCCGCGCCGCCTCGTCGACCGCGCGGTGGGTCAGCCCGCGCATGCCGCGCTCCGCGAGCAGCTCCAGTGCGGCGTCGGCGATGCGGTCGGCCCGGGGGAGGGGGAGGTCCATGGCGGCAATCTACCGCGATCACTACAGGTGTAGTACCGTCGAGGCCTGAGTTCACTACAGGTGTAGTGGCCGTTCGCTGCGCCAGGGGAGGCGTCATGTCCCGACAGCCCCGTGCCGTCGTCGTCGGAGGCGGGATCGGCGGGCTCACCGCCGGGCTCGCGCTCCATCTGCGCGGCTGGCAGGTCACCGTTCTGGAGAGGGCGAGGGAGCTCAAGCCCGTCGGCGCGGGGATTTCCCTGGCGCCGAACTCGCAGCGCGCCCTCGACGTGGTCGGGCTGGGCGACGAGATCCGCTCGCTCGAGGCCTGGGAGGGCGACGGTGGGCTGCTCACGCCGGAGGGTCGCTGGCTCTCGCGGGTCAACCCGAAGCCGGCGGCCGAGCGCTTCGGCGGTTCCATCGTGCTGCTGCACCGCGCGACACTGATCGACAAGCTGGCGGAGCGGCTGCCCGCCGACGCCGTGCGCACCGCGTCCGAGGCGCGGCTCGCCGACCCCGGAGACCCGGACGACCCGGCGCGCCCCGCGCGCGTCACCACCCCGGAGGGCGACCTGGAGGCGGAACTCGTCGTCGGCGCCGACGGCATCAACTCCGCCGTGCGCGGCGCGCTGTTCCCCGAGCACCCCGGCACCGAGTACACCGGCTTCACCACCTGGCGCGTACTCGTGCCGCCGCTCGGCCGCCCCTTCACGCAAGCCGAGACCTGGGGGCCAGGGCAGCTCTGGGGCACCCACCCCTTCGCCGACGGCACGATCTACTCGTACGCGGCGGCCATGGCCCCCGCCGGGCAGCGGGCGCCGGGCGGTGACGAGAAGGCGGAACTCCTGCGCCGGTACGGCAGTTGGCACGACCCGATCCCGGCGATCCTCGACGCGGTCGAGCCCGGCCAGGTGCTGCGTCACGACGTCCACCAGATCGCCGAGCCGCTGCCGGCCTTTCACCGTGGCCGCGTCGCGCTGCTCGGCGACGCCGCGCACGCCATGGCGCCGACCCTCGGGCAGGGCGGCAACCAGGCCATCGAGGACGCGGTCGTCCTCGCCCACCATGCCGCGCCCGGCGCCCCGCTCGACCTGCCCGGCTACACGGCCGCACGGCTGCCGCGTACGACGATGATCGCGCGCAAGGCGATGACCGTCAGCCGGATCAACCTCACCGCGAACCGGCCCCTGATCGCCCTGCGCAACTCCGCGATCCGCGCCGTCGGCGCGCTCGGCCCGGGTTTCCTGCTGCGCGGCATGGACGGCATCGCGGACTGGTGCCCGCCCCAGCGGAAGACCGGTGTCAGTGCGTCCCCGTATGCTGCCCAGACCCGGAAGGGCCCCGGCACGGCAGCCCGGCCGTCGCAGGAACAGGACAGGAGCACACAGACGTGAAAGTCGGCGTCATCGGACTCGGAGACATCGCCAAGAAGGCGTACCTGCCGGTGCTCGGCGCGCAGCCCGCGCTCGAACTGCACCTGCAGACGCGGACGCCCGCGACCCTGACCGAGGTCGCGGACCAGCTCCGTGTGCCCGCCGCGCAGCGCCACGCCGACCTCGACTCGCTCCTCGCGCAGGACCTCGACGCGGCGTTCGTGCACGCGCCCACCGTCGCCCACCCGGAGATCGTCACGCGGCTCCTGGAGGCGGGCGTCGCGACGTACGTCGACAAGCCGCTCGCCTACGAACTCGCCGAGTCCGAGCGGCTCGTACGGCTCGCCGAGGAGCGCGGCGTGAGCCTCGCCGTCGGCTTCAACCGCCGTTACGCGCCCGGGTACGCGCAGTGCGTCGAGCATCCGCGCGAGCTGATCCTGATGCAGAAGAACCGCGCCGGGCTCCCCGAGGAGCCGCGGGCGATGGTCCTCGACGACTTCATCCACGTTGTCGACACGCTGCGCTTCCTCGCGCCGGGACCGGTCGAGGACGTGAGCGTGCGCGCACGCGTCCAGGGCGGCCTGCTTGAACACGTGGTGCTCCAGCTCGCGGGCGACGGGTTCACCGCGCTCGGCGTCATGAACCGGCTGAGCGGTTCCACCGAGGAGATCCTCGAGGTGTCGGGGCAGGACTCCAAGCGGCAGGTGCTGAACCTCTCCGATGTGGTCGATCACAAGGGGCAGCCCACGGTGCGGCGGCGCGGGGACTGGGTGCCGGTCGCTCGCCAGCGGGGTATCGAGCAGGCCGTGCTCGCGTTCCTGGACGCGGTGCGGGCGGGCAAGGTGGTGAGTGCGTGGGACGCGTTCGCGACGCACGAGTTGTGTGAGCGGGTCGTGCGGGAGGTTCAGCGGCGGGTGTGAGTCAGCGGGGCTCGAACGCATCGTTCAGGCGGCGACGGCGTTACGGATTCGGGGCTCTGCCCCGGACCCCGCTGCTCAATCGCCGCAGGGGCTTGATCGATGCCAGCACCACGAGCGTCGTGACCGCCCCGTGTATCGGCCAGGCGCCGAAGCGTACGTACAGGGTGGTGCCCTGGGCGGTTGGTGTGTCGTAGACGCGGGCCGTGCTCGCCGATGTGTCGAGCCAGGGACCGGCGCGTGTGCCGTCGGGGCCGTATACCGCTGAGACGCCGGTCAGCGTCGCGTGCACCATGGGGCGGCCGGTCTCCGCGGCTCGCAGCGCGGCGAGCGAGGCGTGCTGCTCGGGGGCCCAACTGTGCTGGAACGTCGACGTGGAGGACTGTGCGAGCAGCACCTGCGCCCCGTCCCGCGTCAGCTGCCGCGTCATGTCGGGGAACGCCGACTCGAAGCAGACCAGCGGCCCGACGCGCAGGGCCCGTTCACCGTGGCGCACGTCCATCACGACCTGCCGTGTGCCCCGCATCCGGTCCTCGCCCGCCGCCTTGCCGACCGAGGTGGCCCAGCCGAGGAGCCCGCGCGCGGGCACGTACTCGCCAAAGGGGACGAGGCGCATCTTGTCGTAGTGGTCGCCGGTGGGGCCGTTCCTGCCGACGAGCACGGAACTCTTGTATATCCCCTGGCCGGAGCCGTCGGCGGCGCGGCGCCGCGCGTCGACGTTGACGAGGATCTCCGAATCCACCTCGCGGGAGAGCGCGGCGAGCCGGCGGGCCAGGTCGGGGCGGCGCGGCAGGTCGTAGCCGACGCTGCTCTCGCCCCACACCACGAGGTCCACATCACGGTCCGCCAGCTGACGCGTCAGCCGCACCTCCCGGTCGAAGCGGGCCCTGATGCTGCCGTGACCGTCGACCACGCCCGGCTGCACCACCGCGATCCGCGCCCGCCCGTCCGGCTCGGGCCGCGGCGCCCACACCCACGCGACCCCGGTGACCGTGACCATCGCGACAAGCCCCGCCACCGCCGGAGCGCGGGCGCCGCGCGCGACGACGAGGAGCGTCACGCCGGTGTTCACGGCCACCACGAGCAGGCTGAGCAGCCAGACGCCGCCCACCGAAGCGAGCCGCAGCGCGGGCGTCACCTGCCACTGACTGGAGCCGAGCAGACCCCACGGACCGCCCAACCCCTCCCAGGAACGGACCAGTTCGACCATCAGCCATCCCGAAGGGACGGCGAGGAGTGCGGTCGCCGCCTGCCCCGGCGTCGGCCGGCCGCCCAGGAGGCGGCGCAGCAGCCAGCCCCACGGCGCCCACAACGCGCCGAGCAGCGCCGCGAGAACGAGCGTGAACACGTGCAGGCTCGGCAGCAGCCAGTGGTGCACCGCGAGCATGAACCCGAGCCCGCCGAGCCAGCCGTCGAGCGCCGCCCGGCGCGGCGTCCCTGCCGAGCGCGCGAGCAGCATCCACGGCACGAGCGCGACGTACGCGAACCACCACAGGGAGGGGGCCGGGAACGCGAGCGCGGGCAGGGCGCCCGCGGCGACCGCCGCGGCGCCGCGCCACCACCGTGACGTGTCGAGCCGCTGCCGCCACCCCTCCATGCGCCGCGCCTCCCGCCTCGTACTCGTACGGCCATCGCCTCGCGCCTCCAGTGTGCGCGCCGCCGACGATCAACGACAGTGGGCGCCGGGCGGGGTGGGGCGGCGGGTCAACTGCCCGCGGTGGCCCGCTGCGGGACGCGGCGCCACTTCTCATAGACCGTCACCCGGCGCAGCCGCCAACCGATGGGCGTCCGCACGAGGTCGAAGGCGTACCGGCCGCCGCAGATGAAGTCGGGGGCCGTCGAGTCGCCGTCGCCCGCGAAGCGCATGGGGTTGAAGTAGTCGGCCCTGACGCGGCCCGTGTCGCCGACGTCGCGGTCGACGGTGTCGAAGCGCACCCGCCGGTTCACGATCAGGTGCTGGCGCATCGGGAACAGCTCCATCGTCGTCGACAGCCACTGCGCGATCTCCGCGGCGGTGCCCTCCACTCCTCCCGCCTCCCGGTAGTCGGCGCGGCCCTCCGGTTCGAACAGAGCGCGGTACGCCGCCCAGTCGCCGTCGTCCACGGCCGCGGCGTAGTCCGTCACCAACTCGTCGACGGCGAGGCGGTCGAGGACGGTCGCCAGTTCCACACGCTGCGTCATCGGCTCAGTCTCGGGCCCCGGGCGCACGGAGCCAAGAGGCGTGCGCCGCCGGGCCGAAAACTCCTGGGGAGCCCGCCGCGTGCGCTGTTACGGTCGCGCCATGTCAGCTGATCCGAACACGCAACTCCCGGCCGGGACACCAGGGCCCGTCACGGCGGACGACGTGGCGCAGGCCGTCGAGCTCACGGTCGCCGCGCTGCGGACCGCTCCCGACGCCGACTGGAACGCCCCGGCGGGCTCGCTCGAGTGGACGTGCTGGGAGACCGGCGAGCACCTCGCCGACGACCTCTTCTTCTACGCGGCGCAGATCGGCTCGCTGCGCCCCCTGGCGGACGACTCTGTGCGCTGGGGTTACAGCCGGCGCCGCGCCGAAGGACCCGACAACACCATCACCGTCGAACTCGACGCGGGCCCTTCGGCGATGCTCGGTGCCCTGGAGGCGGGCGGCGGCATCCTCGCCGCGGTGGTGCGCACGACCCCGCCGACCGCCCGCGGCCACCACGTCTTCGGCGCCTCCGACCCCGAGGGCTTCGCCGCGATGGGCGTCGTCGAGACGCTGGTGCACGCGCACGACCTGGCGCTCGGGCTCGGTATCGCGTTCGAGCCGCCGGCCGACCTGTGCGCGCGCACGCTGCACCGCCTTTTCCCCGACGTCCCCGGTGACACCGAGCCCTGGGCGGCGCTGCTGTGGGCCACGGGCCGGGGCGACCTGGAGGGCAAGGAGCGGCGCGGGAAGTGGCGCTGGTACGGTGCGCCCGGCGCGACATGATCTTCGTCCGCGTGGCCACATCCCGGCCTGCCTGGCCAGGGGGCCCGCACTTCTGACCGGGAGGCCCCCTTGAACCGCCCCATCACGCTCGTCACCGGCGGCAGCCGGGGCATCGGCGCCGCCACGTCCGTGCGTCTCGCGCGGGAAGGCCACGACGTCGCGCTGTCCTTCGTGAGCGACAAGGACGCCGCCGAGCGCACCGCCGAGGCCGTGCGCGCGGCGGGCGCCCGCTGCGCCGTCGTACGGGCCGACACCTCGCAAGAGGGCGACGTGGAGCGGATGTTCGACGAGGTGGGTGCCCAACTCGGGCCGCTCACCGGGCTGGTGAACAACGCGGGCGTCACCGCACCGGTCGGCCCGTTCGTCGAGGCGCGCACCGAGGACTTCCGCCGCGTTCTCGACGTCAACGTCCTCGGTGTCCTGCTGTGCTGCCGCCGCGCCGCGCGCGACATGACGGAGGCGGGCGCGGGCGCCATCGTGAACGTGTCCTCCGGGGCCGCCACCCTCGGCAGCCCCGGCCAGTACGTGCACTACGCCGCGTCCAAGGCGGCCGTGGACACGATCACCCTCGGGCTCGCCAAGGAACTCGGCCCGGTGGGCGTGCGGGTCAACGGCGTCGCGCCCGGCATCGTCGACACCGAGATCCACGTCACCAGCGGCACGCCCGACATCGCGTGGGAAGCGGCGCCCGGCATTCCGCTGCGGCGTCCGGGGGCGGCGGAGGAGATCGCGGCGGCGATCGCCTGGCTGCTGTCATCGGACGCGTCGTACGCGACGGGGACCGTGGTACGGGTGGCGGGGGGCCGCTGAGCGGACCGGGGGTGTGGAGGCGGTCAGGGGTGTGGAGGCGGTTCAGGCCGCTTCCACGATCTCCGCGCGCACCGCGGCCGCCCACTCCGTGACCAGCAGCGCGTACTCGGCGCGCTGCTCTCCGGTGAGCCGGCCTCCGGTGCGCAGCCACAATCCGCGGATCTGCTCGTTGACTTCCGCGGCAGACCGCACAGGACAAGAATTGACGGGCGGCATGTGCCAAAGGCTACGTGCGGGCCGCCTGGATGGGAACCCTGTGCGAGCGTTACTGAGCACCAAGTGACCAATGCTGTAAAGGAGTTGCGGGGCGCCAGGTCACGCGGCCCTCGTCACGTGTGCCAGGTCACGCGCCGACCGGCGTCGGCAGCGTCGTCGTGGCGAGCAGCGTCAGGCGGTCCGCGTCCGCGGTGCCGGGCTCGGCCGTGTAGAGCATGACGCGCAGATCGTCGCCCGCCACCGTGAGAATGTCGCAGTCCAGCGTCAGCGGGCCGATATCCGGGTGGTCGACCGTCTTGCGCGCGGCGGCGTGCCGGCCGACCACGCCCGAGTCCCACAGCTCGGCGAAGCGCGGGCTGCGCGTGCGGAGTTCGTC
Organism: Streptomyces sp. NPDC102360; assembly: GCF_044766085.1. Classification (NCBI taxonomy): domain Bacteria; kingdom Bacillati; phylum Actinomycetota; class Actinomycetes; order Kitasatosporales; family Streptomycetaceae; genus Streptomyces; species Streptomyces sp. NPDC102360. The sequence continues at coordinate 15,653 of NZ_JBIWLG010000001.1, forward strand.
GACGAGCGTGTGCAGCCGCGGGTCCAGCGGGTAACGGCTCGCGGTCGTACGCAGGTCCGACACCAGGGCCGTCTCCATGGCCTGCCGCTCATCGGGGGTCTGACGGACCCGGCTCGTCGGCCCGAGGAACGTCCACCACACGCCGTTGCGCCCGTGCCCGCCCCACTCGGGCCGCTCGCCGAGCAGCGCGGTGTACAGCGGGTTCGCGAGCAGCAGCGTCCACGCCGCGTCGAACACGGCGGCCGGTGTCCCGGACAGCCGGTCGAGGAGCCGCCGCACGCTGGGGGTGAGCCGGCCCGGCACCGTCTCGAGCCCCGGCGGCGCGAGGCCCGCGAGGCGGAAGAGGTGCTCACGCTCGTTGTCCGTCAGCCGCAGCGCGCGGGCCAGAGCCTCCACGACCTGGTCGGAGGGGTGGGTGGCGCGGCCCTGTTCGAGCCGGGTGACGTAGTCCGCCGAGATCCCCGCGAGCAGCGCCAGCTCCTCGCGGCGCAGCCCCGCGGTCCGCCGCGGCCCCACGGAGGCGATCCCCGCGGCTCCCGGCGGTACCCGGTCCCGCCAGCGCCGCACCGTGTCCCCGAAAGCGCCGAGCTCCGCATGTGCCATGCCACCACTGTGCCCCGTCCGGGCCGGATCTTCCTGGTATCGCCGTTCCCAGGAAGACGGGACGGCTGGTTGCGGGGCCGCTCCGGGCGCAGCCTGGACGCATGACCACCACACTGATCACCGGCGCCAACAAGGGCCTAGGCCGCGAAACCGCCCGTCAGCTCATCGCAGCAGGTCACACCGTCTACGTCGGCGCCCGCGACCCCGAGCGCGGCCGCCGGGCCGCCGAGGAACTCGGTGCGCGGCACGTCGTCATCGACATCACCGACGACGCCTCCGTCGCGGCCGCCGCGAAGACGATCGAGGACGAGGGCGGCCTCGACGTACTGATCAACAACGCCGGTATCGAGGGCCGCACCGACGGCAACGGCATCGTGCTCCCGGCCGACGAGACCGTCGACACCCTGCGCCCGCTGTTCGAGACGAACGTCTTCGGCACCGTCCGCGTCACCTACGCGTTCCTGCCCCTGCTGCGCCGCTCCGCCGCCCCCGTCGTCGTCAACGTCAGCAGCGGCCTGGCCTCGCTGGCCGGCGCCACCGACGCCGGGAACCCGGCGGCCGCCTACCCGGGCCTCGCCTACCCGGCCTCCAAGACCGCCGTGAACATGCTGACCGTGCAGTACGCGAAGGCGTTCCCGGAGATCCGGATCAACGCCGTCGAGCCCGGCTTCACCAGGACCGACCTGAATGGCAACACGGGCGTCCAGACCGTCGAGCAGGGCGCCGAGATCATCGTCCGGATGGCGCGGGTCGGCGGGGACGGGCCGACGGGGACGTATGTCTCCGCGGAGGGACCCTTGCCCTGGTGACGGTCTGCCCTCACCAAGCCCCTGCGGCTATTGAGCAGCGGCGCCGTGGTCAAGGCCTCGGGGCTCCGCCCCGGACCCCGCTGCTCAATCGCCGCAGGGGCTCAATGGGCCGAACTTGGCTACGGCCGGAGCACGAGTTTGCCGTGGGTGTGGCGCCGCTCCAACTCGCGGAAGGCGTCCCGCACTTGCTCCAGCGGGTAGCCGCGGGCGATCGGCACCTCCAGCTCTCCGCGCGCGGCCAGCCGGGCCAGCTCCCCGAGGACGACCGCGCTCGCCGCCGCGCCCTCGCCGTACGTCCGGGCGCCGACCCGGCCCGCGACCGCCCAGTCGCGAATGGTGTTGACGCGCTCGGGCCGCACCCCCAACTCCACGGCGAGCTCGACATATCCGGTGCCGAACGTGTCGATGAACGCGTCGACGCCCCGGTCGCCGGCGGCCTCCCGGATCCGCTCCCGCACCCCGTCCCCGTACGCGACCGGGACCACGCCCTTCTCCTTCAGCCAGCCGTGATTCGGCTCGCTCGCGAGGCCGATGACGGTGACGCCGTGGCGCCGCGCGAGCTGCACGGCGATCGACCCGACGCCGCCCGCCGCGCCGGACACCACGACCGAGTCGCCGGGGCGGAGGTCCACGGCCCACACGCAGGCGTACGCGGTGGCTCCGGCGACGTACAGGGATCCGGCCACGTCCCAGGAGAGCCCGGCGGGCCGGTGCACGAGGTTCACGTCGTCGACGACGACATACTCGGCGTGGCTGGCCCGCCGGTGCGTGAACCCGGCGACCTCGTCGCCGACCGCGAAGTCCCGTACGTGCGAACCGACTTCCACGACGACTCCGGCCAGATCGCTGCCCTGCCCGGACGGGAACGTGGCGGGCCACCGCTCGTGGAGGAATCCCGTCCGGATGCTCACCTCACCGGGCTGGATCCCGGCCGCCCGCACCTCGACCAGGACCTGGTCGGCCGCCGGTACGGGCCGCGGCACGTCCTCGACCCGCAGCACATCGATCCCGCCGTACTCGTGAAACCGCACCGCTCGCATCCCGCGTCCACCCGTCCGAATCGGCCCAACTGTGATGTGGGGCGCAACACTTGGGGCGCTGGGTCTCTTCCCGGGGGCCGTCCCTTTTTCTGGGCCCGCTCACCCCGCCGATTGCGCGGCATGCGGGCTGAGGACGCCCACGCTCACCAGGATGAACAGCGCGATGCCGAGGATGATCCGGTAGTACACGAACGGCATGAAGCTGCGCGTCGAGATGAACTTCATCAACCAGGCGATCACCGCGTAGCCGACGCCGAAGGCGATCAGCGTGGCGAAGACCGTCGGCCCCCAGGAGACGTGGCCGCCCTCGCTCGCGTCCTTCAGCTCGAAGACGCCGGAGGCCAGGACCGCCGGGATCGCCAGGAGGAAGGAGTAGCGGGCCGCGGACTCGCGGGTGTAGCCGAGGAACAGGCCGCCGCTGATGGTGGCGCCCGAGCGGGAGACGCCCGGGACGAGGGCGAGCGCCTGGCACAGGCCGTAGATCAGGCCGTCCTTGACCGAGAGGTCCTTGAGCTCCTTGCGGGTGTGGGCCACGCGGTGCCGGCCGCCCGTCTCGTCGCGGGCCGCGAGCCGGTCGGCGATGCCGAGGACGACGCCCATGACGATCAGCGTCGTCGCGGTGAGCCGCAGATCGCGGAACGGGCCCTCGATCTGGTCCTTGAACGTCACGCCGAGCACCCCGATCGGGATCGAGCCGACGATCACCAGCCAGCCCATCTGCGCGTCGTGGTCGCCCCGCCTCGTCCTGTCGGTGAGGGACTTGAACCACGCCGAGACGATCCGCGCGATGTCCTTGCGGAAGTAGATGACGACCGCGGTCTCGGTGCCGAGCTGGGTGATCGCCGTGAAGGCGGCGCCGGGATCGTGCCAGCCCGCGAACGCGGCCGTGAGACGCAGGTGGGCGCTCGACGAGATCGGCAGGAACTCCGTGAGCCCCTGGACGAGTCCGAGGATGAATGATTCGAACCAGGACATGAGGTGGGTACGCGATCCAGGTGCTCGGCGGAACCTGCCGCGAACGCGGGCCAGGCGGGGCTGTGCGCACAACCGTCGCTTCAGCCCCGGGTGTTCGCGTGGGCAGAGTAGCGTTCGAAGGTGAAGGGAACACCACAGGGGAGTGAGCGAGAGGTTTACCGGCCCGGCTGCTGGGCCTCCAGGAGCGCGTCCCCCGTCGCCGTACGGAAGTAGAGCACCGAGCGGCCCGACCTGCGCCGCTGTACGAGGCCGGCCTCGTACAGCACCTTCAGATGGCGGCCCACCGAGCCGAGGCCCTGGCCGGTCAGGGCCACCAACTGGCTCGTCGTCAGCGGCTGTTCCAGGAGGACGAGGACCTGGGCGCGGGCCGTGCCGAGCAGCGCCGCGAGTCCGCCGGGCGGCACCGCCCTGTCCGCGTCCGCGAGGGCGCCCGCGCACGGGTAGACCACGGCGTACCGGTCGACCGTGGGGTCCGGTTCCGGCCATGACACCCAGCCCTGCTTCGGGGTGACCGGGACGAACAGGAGCCGCGTGCCGGCGATGTTCCGTGGCGGGTGGTCGTGGGCGTTGATCCGCAGCCGGCCCTCGCCGAGCCAGCCCATCGTGGGCCGCATCCCGCCGAACGCCGCCGCCCAGCCGCCCCGCGTCAACTCCCTGGTCCGGGCGAGGACATCGGCCTCGATGATCCGGCGGCGGCGCGGCCACTCGGGCAGCACCGTCTCCCGCCACACCCATGCGAGCAGCGCCGCCGCGCGCTCCGCGAGGTCGTCGGCGTGGGTGAGCGCGCCCGGCAGCGGACCCGGCGAGGAGACGGCGAGGTCGGCGCGGACCACCTCCGGTGGTGTGGCGCGGATCCGTGCGAGGCCGTCGGCCAGGTCGTCCTCGCGGACGCCGTCCGGCGTGGGCGTCATGAAGTCCGCGATCCACCGCGCCCCGAACGCGGCGTCCAGCAGCAGCCCCGTCGTCGGCTCGGCCGCGAGCCGCGCGCGGTAGCCGGGCAGGTGGGTGTCCAGCCAGCGCCGCTCGCCGGGGTGCGCGGCGACGGGAGCGGCGAGCTTCTTCAGGCTCGCGGTCGCCTCGGCCAGCCGCGACACGACGAACCGGCTCCCCGCGAGGGTGTCGGCGTCGACCTGCCAGATCCCCATGACTCCACCCCTCCCCGCACCACCGAAGCCGCCCCGGCCCCCGCGCCTGCGACGCCCGCCGGGGCTCGCGGCCGTCGTGGCTCCGATTGCACCGGTGTGCTGTCGGTATCGCGTCACCGCCCCGCGGGCCGCCACGCCCCGCACCTCGTTTCGCCGGTGCGCGAAAGATTAACGTCCGCCACGCGGGGGCCCGCAGCCTCCACTCATGAACACCTACCGGGACCTGTTCCGCACGCCCGAATTCCCCTCGCTCTTCGCCACCGTCTCGCTCCAGATCGCCGGGCAGACGGTCAGTGGATTCGCGCTCGGCTCGCTCGTGTACGCCTCCACCGGGTCGCCGCTGCTGTCCGCGCTCGCGATGTTCGGGCCCTCGCTGGCCCAGGTCGTCGGCGCGCTCACGCTGCTGTCCGCGGCGGACCGGGTGCCGCCGCGCGCGGCCCTCGTCGGGCTCGCGCTGTTCCTCGGCCTGGCCACGGCGGCGCAGGCGACGCCCGGTCTTCCGACGGCGGCGGCCCTCGCGCTCGTCCTCGTCCAGGGCGTGCCCGCCGCGCTCGGCGGCGGCGTCCGCTACGGCCTGCTCACCGACATCCTCGCCCGCGACGGCTATCTGCTCGGCCGGTCGGTGCTCAACATGAGCGCCGGCGTCTGCCAGATCCTCGGGTACGCGCTGGGCGGCCTGCTCGTCGCCGTGCTGTCGCCGCGCGGCACGCTCCTCGTCGCCGCCGGGCTCTACGCGTTCGCCGCGCTGGTCGCGCGCTGCGGACTGGCCCGACGCCCGGCGCGCGCCGCCGGGCGGCCGTCCCTGCGGGAGACCATGCGCGGCAACGCCGCCCTGTGGTCCTCCGTCCCGCGCCGCTACGTATATCTCGCCCTGTGGGTGCCCAACGGGCTCATCGTCGGCTGCGAGGCCCTCTTCGTCCCGTACGACCCCCGGCACGCGGGCGTACTGCTCGCGAGCGCCGCCCTGGGCATGCTCGCCGGGGACATCCTCACCGGCCGCTTCCTGCCGCCCCGGTGGCGGGCCCGGCTCGCCGCGCCGCTGCGGCTGCTGCTCGCCGTCCCGTACCTGGCCTTCGCGCTGCACCCCGCCCTGCCGTTCGCCGTGGCGGCGGTCGCCCTCGCCTCCGTCGGCTTCTCGGCGAGCCTGCTGCTGCAGGAACGGCTGGTGGCGCTGACGCCGGAGAGCCTGAGCGGGCACGCCCTCGGCCTGCACACCGCGGGCATGCTGACCACGCAGGGCGTGGGAGCGGTGCTCGCGGGCGCACTGGCCCAGGCGACCTCGCCCGCGACCGCGATGACCGTGCTCGCCATGGCCTCCGTCGCGGTGACGCTGCGTCTCGGTAGGGGGCTCAGCGGTGGACTCAAGGGCGGGCCCGTCAGTCCGACGTCTGCTTCCGCAGCTGATGACGCTTGCACCACGCCACGACCGCGCCCGCGCACCCCGTGACCACGATGAAGCCCATCGCGATCAGGAAGATGGGGGACGTCGGCGTCGAGGCGCGGGCGCCCGCCACCACGTACGCCGCCGTGTTCGGGATCGAGCCGAGCGCCGTGGCGAGGAGGAACGGGACGATGCTCATCTTCGAGATCGACGCGCAGTAGTTCGCCGCCCAGAACGGGATGCCGGGGAAGAGCCGCGCCGCGAGCATCGACCGGAAGGCGTGCTCGCTGAGCTGCCCGTCCGCCGCCTTCAGCCAGCGCCCGCGCAGCAGCGGCCGCAGTGCGTCCTGGCCGAGCAGCCGGCCGAGCAGGAAGGCGAGCCCGGCCCCGAGGACCGTCCCGCCGAGCGCGCCGAGCAGCCCCAGCTGGGAGCCGAACAGGGCGCCCGCCGCCAGGTTGAGCAGCGGTCTCGGGACGAACGCGACCGTGCACACTCCGTACGCCACCGCGAACAGGACGACCGCCGCCGCCCCGTTCACCTGCGGCGGCCAGCCCTGCGTGATCAGCTGCTGCGGCTCGAAGAGCAGCACGCACGTCGCGCCCGCGGCCAGCAGCAGCACCAGCAGCGAAAGCCGCGACCAGGGCGACAGCACGGCCTGGCCCAGGCGGGCGGCGAACCCGGTGGGCCGGGCGGGAACGGTCTCGAACATCCGGGGAGACTAACGGACCCCCACATAAGATCGCCGTAGGTTGTGTCTCACTTTCTCGACTCTTGCCCCAGTTGCGATGAGCGTCACATGAGCGTCACCGCGCCGCCGCCGAGCGTTCTGGCGGACACCCTCCGCGCGAGGCCCTGAAGAACGTGGGCGGACAACTCCCGCTCGGGGCGCGGAAAATCGTTCGACGCCGGGCGCCGCGTCGGAGAAGATCTGCCACATGTTCCGGCACGCCTTCCACGCAGCTACGTCCGCGGTCGCGGACGCAGCTCTGGCTGCCGTTCTCCTGACCGCCGCCGCAGCTGACGGCGCGCGAAGCTGACCCTCTCCGGACATTCCGGCGGACCCCGCAGGGGGAGGGTCGGTCCGGTTCAGGGGTCCCCGCCTCCCGCTTGGAGGCCAGTGCTTCTCTGAAGTTCCCGAAGGGACCTCATCGCCATGCCCAAGACGGCATACGTGCGCACCAAGCCGCACCTCAACATCGGCACCATGGGCCACGTCGACCACGGCAAGACCACCCTCACCGCCGCCATCACCAAGGTCCTCGCCGAGCGCGGCGCCGGCACGTTCGTCCCGTTCGACCGGATCGACAAGGCGCCCGAGGAGGCGCAGCGCGGCATCACCATCAACATCGCGCACGTCGAGTACGAGACCGACACCCGGCACTACGCGCACGTGGACATGCCGGGCCACGCCGACTACGTCAAGAACATGGTCACGGGCGCCGCCCAGCTCGACGGGGCGATCCTCGTCGTCTCCGCGCTCGACGGGATCATGCCGCAGACCGCCGAGCACGTGCTGCTCGCCCGGCAGGTCGGCGTCGACCACATCGTCGTCGCGATCAACAAGGCGGACGCGGGCGACGAGGAGCTCACCGACCTCGTCGAGCTGGAGGTGCGCGAGTTGCTGTCCGCGCACGGGTACGGGGGCGACGCCGTGCCCGTCGTACGGGTCTCCGGGCTCAAGGCCCTTGAGGGGGACCCGCGGTGGACGGCGTCGATCGAGGCGCTGCTCGACGCGGTGGACACGTACGTCCCGATGCCGGAGCGGTACGTGGACGCGCCGTTCCTGCTGTCCGTCGAGAACGTGATGACCATCAGCGGACGCGGCACGGTGGTGACCGGCGCGGTCGAGCGGGGCCGTGTGCGGGTCGGTGACCGGGTGCGGGTCTACGGGGCCGAGTCCCTCAAGGAAGGGGAGACCGTCGTCACCGGCGTCGAGACCTTCGGCAAGCCGATGGAGGAGGCGCAGGCGGGGGACAACGTGGCGCTGCTGCTCCGCGGTGTGCCGCGCGACGCGGTGCGGCGCGGGCACATCGTCGCCGAGCCCGGCACCGTCAAGCCCGCGCGGCGCTTCACCGCGCAGGTGTACGTGCTGTCGGCGGCGGAGGGCGGACGTTCCGCGCCCGTCGCCACCGGGTACCGGCCGCAGTTCTACCTGCGCACCGCGGATGTCGTCGGGGACGTCGACCTCGGGGAGGTGGCCGTCGCGCGGCCGGGCGACACCGTCGGCATGACGGTCGAGCTGGGGCGGGACGTCCCCCTGGAAGCGGGTCTCGGGTTCGCGATCCGTGAGGGCGGGCGGACCGTGGGGGCGGGGACGGTGACGTCCGTGGAGTGACCAAATACGACCCCGCTGTCGGACGGCAGGCAGCGGGGTCCGGGGCGGAGCCCCGTGTCCGACAATGGGAGGCGTGAACGCACCCGACCCCGACCCGATACCCGTCACCCGCGACGTCGACCACGGCACCGCCAAGCTGCTGCCCGACGTCGACCGGCGGCGGGCCTGGTTGCTCACGGTGGACGGCTCGCCCCAGTCGTACGTCGACCTGGACGAGCCCGCCCACCTGGAGTTCGAGTACACGCGCCGGCTCGGCCACGTCCTCGACTGCCTCGGCGACGAAGGCGCGCCGCTCGATGTGCTGCACCTGGGCGGCGGCGCGCTGACCCTGCCGCGGTACGTCGCCGCCACCCGGCCCGGCTCCCGGCAGGACGTCGTCGAGGCCGACCGGGGACTGCTCGCGCTGGTCGCCGAACATCTGCCGGTGCCGGACGGCACGGGCATCGTGGTGCACGGCGGCGACGCGCGGGCCTGGCTGGAGACGGCGCCCGAGGCCTGCGTGGACGTGCTCGTGGGGGACGTGTTCGGCGGCTCCCGGGTGCCCGCGCACCTGACGACCCTGGCGTACGCGCGTCACGCGGCGCGGGTGCTGCGGCCCGGCGGTACGTACGCGGCGAATCTCGCGGACGGTGCGCCCTTCACGTTCCTGCGGTCCCAACTGGCCACGTTCGCCGCCGTGTTCCCGCATGTCGCGCTCGTCGCCGAGCCGGCGGTGCTGCGGGGGAGGCGGTTCGGCAATGCCGTGCTGCTCGCCTCCCGCGAAGAGCTGGAGGTGGCGGAGCTGGCCCGGCGCACCGCCCGCGACGCGTTCCCCGCGCGGGTGGAGCACGGTTCCGCGCTGCGCCGCTTCGTGGGCGACGCGAAACCGGTGGCCGACGCGGACGCCGTGCCGTCGCCGGAGCCGCCGGGAGGCTCGTTCAGCGTGGGGTGACCGGGTCCGGTGCGGGGCTCCCGGAGGCCTTGGGCTCCGTCGGCTCGCGCCGCCGCAGGTGCCGTACGTCCGGCACGAACAGCACCGCCGTCGTCGCCACGACGACGAGCGCCGCGCACCCCCACAGCGAGGCCGTCCGCCCGAAGGCCGCCTCCGCCGGACCGGCGAGCGCGGTGGCCAGCGGCACCATCGCCACCGAGCCGAACCAGTCGTAGGCCGAGACCCGGGAGAGTTTCTCCTCGGGAATCTCCTGGTGCAGCGCGGTGATCCAGGAGACGCCGAAGATCTCGATGGTGACGCCGCTGACGAACATCACGGCGATCAGCCAGCCGAGCGGCACGGGCACCGCGAGCGCCGCCGACGGCAGGGCGAGCGAGAAGACGGAGAGCGTCGCCGCGAACAGCAGCCGCCTCGGCTTCCACCGCATCATCAGCAGTCCGCCGAGGATCGTGCCCACGCCGAACGCGCCGAGCGCGATGCCCCAGGGCCCCGCCCCGCCCAGATCGTCGCGCGCCACCAGCGGCCCGAACACCGACTCGGCCGCGCCCACCACGGCGACCACGACCGCGAACTGGGCGACGATCGTCCACAGCCACGGCCGGCCGATGACTTCACGCCACCCGTCCCGCATGTCGGCGAGCAGCCCGCCGCCCGGCTCCCGCGGCGGTATGTCCCGCACCTGGAGGAACATCCGCAGCGCCCCGGCGACCAGGAACGCCACCGCGTCCACGGCGAGCACCCAGCCGGGCCCGAACGCCGCGACCAACGCCCCGCCGAGCGCGGCGCCGCCCACCCCTGCCCCGGACATTCCCATCCGGAACAGGGCGAAGGCGCGGCTGGCCTGCTCGCCGGAGACGGAGGCCATCAGCATGCCCTCGGCCGCCGGGTTGAAGAAGGCCTGCCCCATGCCGCCGAGCGCGCTGAGCGCCATCATCTGCCACAGCTTCGGATCGCCCTGGAGGACGAGCAGCGCGAACGCGCCCTGGGAGAGGAAGTTGAGGGCGTTCGCCGCGACCATCACGTGGTGTCGCGGCAGCCGGTCGGCGACCGCGCCGCCGACGAGCAGGAAGACCACCAGGAACAGGGTGCGGGCCGCGGCCACCAGGCCCACGTCGCCGCCGTCGCCACCCGCGTCGAGCACGGCGAACGCCGAGGCGATCAGTGCGCCGTGCGCCCCCAGTGTCGTGACGACCGCCGAGACGGAGAGCAGCGTGTAGTTCCGTCCGGCCCACGCGGGGCGCAGGCGTGGCGGCTTCGGGTCGGGGGCGGCAGAGGTCACTGAGGGACTATCGCCGCCATGCCGCTGAATCGACAAACCGCTTCCCCGGACACCGGGTGATTGGTCGGCTGATGCCTCATATGTTCCGTTTCTTCGTGTGCTTGCGGCTGCTCGCGGAGGGATGGCCAAGCTTGCTACCCATGGGTAACATTCGGGCATGAGCGCAGATCAGATGTCCATCGGCGAGATGCTCGCCGCCACGGTGCCGATGGCCCGCACCCTGAACCTCGAGTTCCACGAGACCACGCCCGAGAAGGCGGTCGTCGCGCTGCCCGACCAGGCCGACTACCACAATCACGTCGGCGGACCGCACGCCGGAGCGATGTTCACGCTCGGCGAGTCCGCGAGCGGCGCCATCGTGCTCGCCGCCTTCGGCGACCAGCTCTCGCGTGCGGTGCCGCTCGCCGTGAGCGCCGACATCGCGTACAAGAAGCTGGCGATGGGCCCGGTCACCGCCACCGCGACGCTCGGCCGTCCGGTCGCCGACGTGGTCGCCGAACTCGACGCGGGCGAGCGCCCCGAGTTCCCGGTGAGCATCGCGATCACGCGCGAGGACGGCGCCGTGACCGGCGAGATGACCGTCCTGTGGACGCTGCGTCCCAACGGCTGAACGCCGCGCCCCAAGGGTTGAGTGGGCTCCGTACGGCGAGGAAGGCACTGCCCGACGGGGTGGTGCCTTCCTCTTTTCTTGTTCATTCCGTTGACACGAGTCACCTCCGGTCATAGTTTCCGCTTCGGTTTTGCGGTGTCCAACGATGCGTCAAGTCCGTTTTGTCGCGCAGTGCGTTTAACGCTCGAACGCAACGAGGAGAGACAGCCCATGCCCAACAGCGGGACCAGTAACGGAATCAGTGCGGACGGAGTCTCCAGACGGGCGGCCCTGCGCCTGGGCGGGGCGATCATGGTCGCCGCCACCGTCACCACGGGGCTGCCGAGCCTCGCGCAGGCGTCGTCGCGGCGGCCCGAACGCGGCGCCGGACGCAGGGTCGAAGCACTGCTCGGCCGGCTCACGCTCGACGAGAAACTCACCTTCCTGCACGGCGCCGACGACCCGAAGGACCTCGGTCAGGCCGGCTACATACCCGGCGTCCCCCGCCTCGACATCCCGCCGCTGCGCCTGGCCGACGGCCCCGCGGGCGTCCGCGTCACCAAGCACGCCACGGCCCTGCCCGCACCCGTCCTCCTCGCCTCCTCCTTCGACCCGGCGCTCGCCCGCCGCTACGGCGAGGTCATCGGCCGCGAGGGCCGGGCACTCGGCCAGGACGTCCTGCTCTCACCGATGGTCAACCTGATCCGCACGCCGTACGCGGGCCGCAACTTCGAGACGTTCTCCGAGGACCCGCTGCTCTCCGGCGACATGGTCACCGAGGAGATCGGCGGCATCCAGGACGAGGGCCTGATCGCCACCGTCAAGCACTTCGCGCTCAACAACCAGGAGAAGGACCGCACTTCGGTCGACGTGCGGGCCGACGAGCAGACCATGCACGAGCTGGAGCTGCGCGGCTTCGAGGCGGCCGTCGGGGCCGGCGCGGGCTCCGTCATGGGCTCGTACAACAAGGTCAACGGCGTCCACGCCTGCGACAACAAGGAGCTGCTCGACGACATCCTGCGCGGGCAGTGGCACTTCGCGGGCTGGGTGATGACCGACTGGTTCGCCACGCACACCACCGTCGCCGGGATGGCCGCGGGCCTCGACATGGAGATGCCGGGCGAGCTCGCGTTCGGCGCCGCGCTGAAGAAGGCCGTCCAGGACGGCACGGTGCCCGAGGCACAGGTGGACCGGGCCGTGCGCCGGATCCTGTCGGTGATGGACCGCTTCGGGCTGCTGGGCGGGAAGGTGCCGCCCAGGCCGGACCGGGACGCGGCGGCGGGCGCGGCCGTCGCCCTCGACGTCGCCAAGGCGGGCGCGACCCTGCTGCACAACAGGGGCCGCACGCTGCCGCTGCCCGAGGGCGGCTCCGTCGCCGTGGTCGGACCCACCGGTTACGTCCCGTTCGTCAGTGGCGGCGGCAGCGCGCACGTCGTCCCCGACCACGCCGACAGCCCGTACGAGGCCATCAAGTCCCGTGCTCGCAAGGGCGGTTCGGCCGCCTACGCGCTCGGCAGTGACATCTACGGCAAGGCCCTGCCCGGCGGCGCGCTCTCGCCCGCGGCCGACCTGGAGGGGCGGACGGTCGCGGCCGGAGCGACCTGGACGTACGAGGGGACGCTCGCCACCGGCGAGGCCGACGACTGGACCTTCGTCGTCCACTACTCGGGCGAGCGGCCCAAGGTGGTGCTCGACGGCACCGAACTGTTCCCCACACTGCCCGGCAGCGGCGAGTACTTCAGCGGCGGACTGGTCTCCATCGCGCCCGACGGACTCGCGGTGCGCCACAAGTCCCTTGATCTGGCGGCCGGTTCGCACCAGCTGGAGATCACGGCGAAGGGCGGCGACAAGGGACAGACGTTCCGGCTGCGCCGGGTGACCGGAGCGACGCGGGCCGACGACGTCGCCGAGGCGGTACGGGCCGCGCGCGGTGCGGACAGCGTGGTGCTCTTCGCGTACGAGGACGCGACCGAGGGCTCGGACCGCACGTCGCTCGCCCTGCCCGACCACCAGGAGGCGCTGATCGCGGCGGTGGCGCGGGCCAATCCCCGTACGACGGTCGTGCTCAACAGCTCCTCCGCGATCACCATGCCGTGGCTCGACCAGGTGGGCGCGGTGCTGCAGATGTACTACCCCGGCCAGGAGGGCGCGGCCGCCACCGCCGCCGTCCTCTACGGGGACTGCGACGCCGGGGGCCGGCTCACCCAGTCCTTCCCGACCTCCGAGGCCACCCACCCGATGTCAGGGGACCCGCGCCGCTACCCCGGTGTGGACGGCGTCGAGGAGTACTCGGAGGGCATCCACCTCGGCTACCGCTGGTACGACGCGCAGCGGGTGAAGCCGCTGTTCCCGTTCGGGCACGGCCTGTCGTACTCCTCGTTCGCGTACGAGGACCTGAGCGCGCGCTGGACGTCCGGGCGCGGCCTGGAAGTCGGCTTCACCGTGCGGAACACGGGACGGCGGGCGGGTATCGCCGTGCCGCAGGTGTATGTCGGACCGTCACCGGACCTCGAAGTCGACCAGGCCGTACGGGTGTTGGGCGGATATCGCAGGCTCGTGCTCCAGGCGGGGGAGCGGCGGCGGGTCACCGTGCGCGTCGCGCCCCGCACGCTCTCCTCGTGGGACAGCGAGCGGCACGGCTGGATGCTCGGCACCGGCAGCCGCACCGTGTGGCTCGGTGCGTCGGCCGGCGACCTGCGGCAGCGTACGGACGCGGTGATCGAGCGGAAGAGGGGGAAGTGACATGAGGCGCGGTCGAATACGTGTGGTGCTCGCGGCCGTGGTGGCACTGACCGCCGCGGCCCTCGTGCCCTCGCACGCCACCGAACGGTCCGAAGGGCCCCTGGCGCACACCACGTCCGGCTGGGTGCGCGGTCAGCACACCGAGGAGGGGCGGCAGTTCCTCGGCATCCCGTACGCCGAGCAGCCCGTCGGCAAGCTGCGCTGGCGGGAGCCGCGTCCGGCGCAGTCGTGGCGCGGCGTGCGCGACGCCACCGACTTCTCCAACAGGTGCGTTCAGGCGTCGAGTTGGGATCCGGGATACGGGAACCCGACCTACACGGAGGACTGCCTCGACCTGAACGTGTACGCGCCGGACGGTTCGGCGGGGCGGCCGGTCATGGTGTGGCTGCACGGCGGCGGGCTCACGGCGGGCGCGGGCGCCGACATCGTCCCCGACACCTTCGCCCGCAGCACGGGCACGGTCGTCGTCACCGTCAACTACCGCCTGGGAGCGATGGGTTTCCTCGCGGCGGCGGGCCTCGACAAGCAGGCGTCCGACGGGGTGTCCGGCAACTTCGGCCTCCAGGACCAGCAGCAGGCGCTGCGCTGGGTGCGCGCCAACATCGGCCGCTTCGGCGGGGACCGGGACCGGGTGACGATCGCCGGCGAGTCCGCGGGCGGCCGCTCGGTGTGCACCCAGCTCGCCTCGCCGGGCGGGCGCGGTCTGTTCCGGGCCGGGGTCATCGAGTCCGGGGCGTACGGGGACTGCGCGGCCCGCGCGCACACGGCGGCCGTCGCCGAGGGCGCGAAGTTCGCGGAGAAGGCCGGATGCGGTGCGGCGGCGGACACGGTGGCGTGTCTGCGCGGCAAGTCCGCCAAGGAGATCCTGGACGCGCAGGCCGGATTCGACTGGGCGCCGGTGACCGGCGGCGGCTTCCTGCCCGAACAGCCGGCCGCCGCGATCACCGCGGGCCGCTCGGCACATGTACCCGTACTCAACGGAGCCAACAAGGACGAGGGACGCCTCTTCGCTTACGGCGCATACGACGGTCAGGGCAAGCCGCTCACCGCCGAGGCCTACCCGAAGGCGCTCACGGACACGTACGGAAAGGCGACGGGGGAGAAGGCCCTGCGCGCCTATCCCCTCTCCGACTACGCGTCGCCCACCTACGCGTACGCCGCCGCCCAGGGCGACCAGCTCATGGCGTGCCCGGCGCTGCGGCTCGACCAGCGGCTCGCGGCGAGCGGGCCGCCCGTCTACGCGTACGAGTTCGCGGACCGCACCTCCCCGCCGTTCGCGTCGATCAGGGAGGCGGGCAAGAAGTTCGACTTCGGGGCCACCCACGTCAACGAGGTGCAGTACCTCTTCAAGCACTTCGGGCTCGACTCCCCGCTCAATACGGAGCAGCGGGCGCTCGCCGACCGGATGGTGCAGTACTGGGGCTCCTTCATCCGAGGCGGTACCCCGCGGGCCGACGGCGCGCCCGCGATGCCCGACCAGCGGCGGGCACCCGGACACGTGTTGTCCCTGAAGACGTCCGGTGTGGGCGGGATCACACTCTCCACGGACGTTCATCGCGAGCATCACTGCACCTTGTGGGACGCGGCGGCGTCATAGGGAGCAGGTAGGCTGCCCGGCGTGCGCGTACCGGAGGGGAGCGCGCGCCGGGCACAGGGCAACTTTGGTGGGTACGGGAGGCGACGTCGATGCACGTCCAGGCATGGCTCGACACGATTCCGGCGGTCGCCGTCTACGCCCTGGTGGCCGGGGTGATCGGCATCGAGAGCCTCGGCATCCCGCTGCCCGGCGAGATCGTGCTCATCTCCGCGGCCCTGCTCTCCTCGCAGCACGGCGACGTCAACCCGTTCATCCTCGGGGCCTGTGCCAGCGCGGGCGCCGTCGTCGGTGACTCCATCGGGTACGCGATCGGCCGCAAGGGCGGGCGCCCGCTGCTCGCCAAAATGGGCCGCAAGTTCCCCAAGCACTTCGGTCCCGGACATGTCGGCACCGCCGAGCGGTCCTTCGAGAAGTGGGGCATGTGGGCCGTCTTCTTCGGCCGCTTCATCGCCCTGCTCCGCATCTTCGCCGGACCGCTCGCAGGCGTCCTGCACATGCCGTACTGGAAGTTCCTCATCGCGAACGTCCTGGGCGGCGTGGTCTGGGCCGGCGGCACGACCGCCGTCATCTACTACGTGGGCGTGGTCGCGGAGGACTGGCTCAAGCGGTTCTCGTACGTGGGCCTGGGCGTGGCCGTCCTGATCGGCCTGGCCTCCATGCTCCTCGTGAAGCGCCGGGCAGCGAAGATGGTGGCGGACCACGAGGCGCAGGCCGAGGCGGAGCCGGCGCGTTAGGCAAATCAAGCCCCTGCGGCGTTTGAGCAGCGGGGTCCGGGGCAGAGCCCCGCGACCGCGACCCCGCCACAGGTGAGCGCTACTGATGCGCCGCCCGATGCACCTTCGCCAGCTCCACGTAATGCGTCCCGTTGAGCGTCACCATCTCCCGCTCCTCCGCGGACAGCTCACGCCGTACCTTCGCCGGCACACCCGCCACCAGTGACCCCGGCGGAACCACCATCCCCTGCGGCACCAACGCCTGCGCCGCGACCAGCGAACCCGCCCCGATCACCGCGCCGTTGAGCACGGTCGCCCCCATCCCGATCAGGACGTCGTCCTCGATCGTGCAGCCGTGCAGCACCGCGTTGTGACCGACGGAGACCCGCTCGCCGATCGTCGCCGGGAACCCGAGGTCCACGTGCACCGTGCAGTTGTCCTGGATGTTGCTGTCGGCGCCGAGCGTGATGGGCTCGAACTCGGCCCGCAGCACCGCCCCGTACCAGAGGCTCGCGCCCGCGCTCAGCGTGACGTCGCCGACCACCACGGACGTCGGGGCGGTGAACGCCTCCGGGTCCACCTTCGGTTCCTTGTCGCCGATGCCGGTGACGAGTGCCTCGTGGGACATGAGGTCTGTGCTCCCTACGTGTCGTACGTGTCATGCGGTGTGTGTCATGCATGTGTCGCGCCAAGGGAAAGGTACCTGTGGGGTGAAGATCACAGGTCGGCGAGGTGGGGGCGGACGATACGCGTGGGTAACGTGACGCCGTGCCGAAGAAGCGGAACGACAAGGGTGGGCCGGGACACCGGCTCGTACAGGCCGGATGGCGCTGGGTGCAGCGCAAGGGCGCGGTCACCGCGCGGCAGTCCGGCGGGCACCGGTTCGGCGCGATCGGGCACGGCACGAAGCTCGCGTTCCCCCAGGGCACGGTGTTCGGCGAACCGTGGATCCGGCTGGGCGCGCACTGCATCATCGGGGAGCAAGTGACCCTGACCGCGGGCCTGATGCCGGACCTGGACCTCGGCCAGGACCCGATCCTGACCCTCGGCGACGGCGTCGTGATCGGCCGCGGCAGCCATGTCATCGCCGATACGACGGTGCGGATCGGCAGCGACGTCTACATGGGCCCGTACGTCTACATCACCTCCACCAATCACTCGTACGACGATCCGCACGAGCCCATCGGCAAGCAGTGGCCCCGGATGGAGCCGGTCGAGATCGGCCCCGGCTGCTGGATCGGCACCGGCGCCGTGATCCTGCCGGGCGCCCGCCTCGGCCGGAACGTGGTGGTCGCGGCCGGCGCCGTGGTGCGCGGCGCCGTACCCGACCACGCGGTGGTCGCGGGCGCGCCCGCGCGCGTCGTACGGAGCTGGGACGCGGAGTCCGGCTGGCAGCCGCCGCTCAGGACGCCGGCGCCGCAGGCGATCCCGGAAGGGGTCACACCGGACCAACTGCTCGCTCTGTCCGAACTGGAGGACGAAGCCTGGGACACTGACCCCCGGACCAGATAGATGTAGCGAGCAATCAGGGAAGCCGTGGACACGAGCGAGACGAGCGACGACAGCAGGAACGCGACCGCGGACGGCACGGAGGCCGAGGCCACACCGCGCGGCTGGCGCCGCTGGGCCATGGACACCCGGCCCCTGCGCATCCCCGCCTACCGCCGCCTGTGGTCCTCGACCATCGTCACAGCCGTCGGCAGCCAGCTCACCGCGGTCGCCGTGCCCAAGCAGATCTTCGACATCACCGGGTCCTCGGCCTGGGTCGGCGCCGCGAGCATGGCGGGGCTGGTGCCGCTCGTCGTGTTCGCGCTGTGGGGCGGCGCGATCGCCGACCACATGGACCGCCGCAAACTGCTCCTGATCACGAACTCCGGCATCGCCGTGACCTCGGTCCTGTTCTGGGTGCAGGCGATATCCGGGCTCGACTCGGTGGCCGTGCTGATGGTGCTGCTCGCGATGCAGCAGGCGTTCTGGGGCCTCAACGCACCGGCCCGCAACGCGTCCATCGCGCGGCTCGTGCCCGAGAGCCAACTGGCCGCGGCCAACGCGCTCGGTTCGACGGTGATGCAGACCGGCCAGGTCGTCGGCCCGCTGCTCGCTGGTGTCCTCATCCCTGTCATCGGGCTGCCGGAGCTGTACCTGATCGACGCCGTCGCCCTGTGCGTCACCGTCTGGGCGGTGTACCGGCTGCCGTCCCTGCCGCCGCTCGTCGCGTCGGTGAAGAAGCGGGCGGGTGTGCGCGAGATCGTCGACGGCTTCCGGTACATGTCCACGCACAAGGTGCTGCTGTTGTCCTTCCTCGCGGACATCATCGCGATGGTGTTCGGCATGCCTCGCGCCCTGTTCCCGCAGCTCGCCGCGGAGACGTACGCGCCGTACGGGGAGGGGCTCGCGCTGGGGCTGCTGTTCGCGGCGATCCCCATCGGAGCGGTGGTCGGAGGTCTCTTCTCCGGTACGTTCTCGCGGGCGAAGCGGCACGGGTGGATGGTGATCGGGGCGATTGTGGCGTGGGGCCTGGCGATCACCGGATTCGGGCTGAGCGGGAACCTGTGGCTCGCGGTCGTCTTCCTCGCGGTGGCCGGGATCGCGGACATGGTGTCCATGGTGTTCCGCGGGGCGATCCTCTTGTCGGCCGCGACGGACGAGATGCGGGGCCGTATGCAGGGCGTGTTCACGGTGGTCGTGGCGGGTGGGCCCCGGTTGGCGGACGTTCTTCACGGCTCGGCGGGGTCGGCCTTCGGGGCGGGTCCGGCGGTGGCCGGGGGTGGGGTTCTGGTGGTCCTGGCGATGCTGACGCTGACCTTCGCGGCCCCGGCCCTCCGCCGCTACCGCATCTGACCCGGCCGGGGTCGACGTCCACGGTTCTCGTTGGGCAGCACCGGGGGCTTTTCCCCCACCCCGCCCCTTCCCGAAAGTCCTGCCGGACGGGCCTGTTCAATCGCCGCAGGGGCTATTTATAGCCCCGCCGGCGTTTGAGGCGCGGGGTCCGGGGCGGAGCCCCGTGGGTGTCACGCCATCCGGCGGATGGTCACCCCGTGGCCAGGAGGACCGTGCCGAGCAACGCCAGCCCTGCACCGGCGGCTTGGACGGTGCGCAACCGCTCACTCAACACACCCCTCGCAGCCAACGCCGTAACCACCGGATACAAGGAAGCCAGCACCGCCGCCACGACAACCGGTCCCTCCCGCGCGGCCAGCGCATACGTTCCGTTGGCCGCCACATCCGCGAGACCCACGAACCCGAGCGCCGGCAGCGACCCACGGACGATCCGCCACCCGCCCTCCTCCTGCAGCACCCGCCCACCCCGCTTCGCGGACACGTACAACGCACCCCCGCCCGCCACGACATTCGTCACCCGCTGCACGAACAGCGCGAGGAAGAGCCCGGTCAGCGTGGTGGACGACTCCGCGATCAGCGCCATCACCGCACCGAATCCGAACGCGGCGAGCAGCGTGAGCAGCACCGCTTGGCGCTGCACCGGCGCACCCCTGAACTGCGGCCCGCCTGCGAGGACCACCCCCACGACGGCGACCAGGATGCCCGCGAACTGCAGCAGTCCCGGCCGCTCGCCGAGCACGATCCCGACGCCGACCGGCACGGCGACACCGATCGAGCCGAGCGGCGAGACGACGCCCATCGGCCCGAGGGCGAGCGCCTTGTAGAAGGCGAGCATGGCGACGGGTCCGACGAGGCCCGCGGCGACCGCGAACCACAACTGCGGTCCCGCTTCCGAGAAGGCGCCCGTGGCGACCACGATCACGCCGAGCACGACCACGGCGATCGTCTGCGAGACGACCACTACGGTGAGCGCCGGGATGCGTCGCGTCAGCAGCCCGCCACCGAAGTCGGCCAAGCCCCACATGAGGCTTGTGGCCAGGGCGAAGAGTGCTGTCATGCCGGACCTCGCAGTACAGTTTGCTGGACGCTGTGGTGCAGCACACCGTAGTCCAATGAACTGAACGCTGCCATCCAAAATATTGACCTATGGGCCTCCGGGTCCCTGGACCCCGACCCTGGACGGAACGTGGCGGATCTCGACCTCCTGAACCAGGCGCTCGCGCGCAACGTCAAGCACTGGCGCTCCGAGCGCGGCTTCACCCTCGACGCGCTCGCCGCCCGCGCGGCCGTCAGCCGCGGCATGCTCATCCAGATCGAGCAGGCCCGCACGAACCCCAGCATCGGCACCGTCGTCAAGATCGGCGACGCGCTCGGCGTCAGCATCACCACGCTGCTCGACTACGAACAGGGCCCCAACGTCCGCATCGTGACGGAGGATCAGGCGGTTCGCCTGTGGCACACGGAGGCCGGCAGCTACAACCGGCTGCTCGCCGGAACCGAGTCCGAGGGCCCGCTGGAGATGTGGGACTGGCGGCTCGTGCCCGGCGAGGGCAGTGACTCGGACCCGCACCCGCAGGGCACCATCGAGCTGATCCATGTCACGACCGGCGAGCTGACCCTCGTCGTGGACGGGGTCGCGCACGTGGTGCCCGAGGGGGCGAGCGTCTCGTTCGAGGCGGGCACCCCGCACTCCTACCGCAACGACGGGACCGAGGACGTAGAGATGATCATGGCCGTGTCGGTGCCTTTCGTACGCTGAGACACCCGGTTGCCGGGTGCGCGGCGGCTGTTAGCGTGCCGCCATGCGCGCACCCATCGGCACCTTCGACCACGTCCTCGCCGCCCCCGAGGCCCTCGACCTGCTCACCCGGCCCGTCGCCGACGCCGTCCGCGACTGGCGCGGCACCGTGCCCGCGCAGGACCTGATCCACGTCGACACCGACCCCGAGTGGGCCGACACGGCGACGTTCGTCGAGCACTACGGCCCCGACCTGCTCGACACCTCCGCGAACTGCGTCGTCGTCGCGGGCAAGCGCGGCGGCGAGACCACGCTCGCGGCCTGCGTCGTCCTGTCCGCGACCAAGGTGGACGTCAATGGCGCGGTGCGCCGCCAACTCGGCGCCCGCAAGGCCTCGTTCGCCCCGATGGACACCGCGACCGGCGAGTCCGGCATGGAGTGCGGCGGCATCACCCCCATCGGCCTGCCCGCCGGCTGGCCGGTCCTCGTGGACGCCGCGGTCGTCGACCTCCCGCACGTCCTCATCGGCAGCGGCACCCGCCGCGGCAAGCTGATCGTCCCGGGCAAGGCCCTCTCCGAACTCCCGGGCGCGGTCGTGGTGGAGGGGCTCGGCGTCACCGTCTGACGTGCCTGCGGAGGTCACCCCCGCCGCGCCGCCCCCGTGCTCTCCCGCACCACCAGCCGCGTCGGCACCAGCGTCGTCCCGTGTTCCGCCTCGCTCTCCCGCACCTGGCGCAGCGCGCTCTGAACGCAGCGCCGGCCGACCTCGGCGAAGTCCTGGTGGACCGTGGTGAGCGGGGGCTGGTACGAGCCCGAGTCCGGGATGTCGTCGAAGCCGATGACCGAGACGTCCTCGGGGACCTTGCGGCCGCGCTCCTCCAGGGCCCGCAGCAGGCCGAGTGCCATCTGGTCGTTCGCCGCGAACACCGCGGTGCAGTCGGCCTGTTCGGCGAGGCGCAGGCCCGCGCGGTAGCCGGACTCGGCCGACCAGTCGCCCCGCACCAGCGGCGGGACGGCCCGGCCAGCGGCCTCAAGTGCCGTACGCCAGGCGTCCGTTCGGCGCTGGGCGGCGTACGACTCGGAGGGCCCCGCCAGGTGCCAGACCGTGCGGTGGCCGAGGTCGAGGAGGTGGCGCACCGCGTCACGGGTGCCGCCCGCCTGGTCCGTGTCCACCACCGCGTAACGGTCGCCGGCGTCCGAGTCCGCGACCACGACCTTCACGTGCGGCGGCAGCGACAGGCGCGCCGAGTCGAGCAGGTGGACCTCCATGATGACGATGACCGCGTCCACCGCCAGCTCGCCGAGGCGGGAGAACGCGCCGCGGACCTCGTCCTGCGTGGGCACCGCGACCGGGAGCAGCGTGACCGCGTAACCCTCCTGCGCGGCCGAGGTGGCGATCGCCTCCAGCGTGCGCATGTTGCCCGTCGTGGACAGCGTGAACGTGATCACGCCGATGGTGCGGAAGTCGCCCCGCTTCAGGGCCCGCGCCGCGCTGTTGGGGCGGTAGCCGAGCTCCTTCATCGCGGCGCGCACGCGCTCGCGGGTCTCCTCGTTGACGCCGGGGAAGCCGTTCGAGACGCGGGAGACCGTCTGGGACGAGACGCCCGCGACCCGGGCGACGTCGGCCATCGACGCGTTCTGTGTACGACGCCTGCCGCTCCGCGGCGCGCTCTCCTGGGTTGTCACCGTCTCCCTCACCGACTCTTGACCCTCGTCCTCAGTGCAGTGTAGACATGCCGCCACCGAATGTTTACGCAAACATAACAGCCGTCGGGTCCCTCACAGCCAGGGATGTTTACGCAAACATCGAACCGTGACGCATGGGCCGTGACGCATGGACCAGTGAGGGGCGAGATGACCACGCTGCAACCGCCGGTCGCCTTGAGGCGGCGCCGCTCGTGGACGGGATGGGGGTTCATCGGCCCCTTCGTGCTCGTCTTCGCCCTGGTCTTCCTGGCGCCGCTCGCCTACTCGGTCTACCTCAGCCTGTTCCGTACACAACTCATCGGCGGCACCGCCTTCGTCGGCCTCGACAACTACCAACAGGCGCTCCAGGACGGCCAGTTCTGGGAGGGCGTCGCCCGCGTCGGCCTGTTCCTGCTGATCCAGGTGCCGGTCATGCTGGGCATCGCCCTGCTCGTCGCTCTGGCGATCGACAGCGGCCGCCTCTACGGCAAGGACTTCTTCCGGATCACCGTCTTCCTGCCCTACGCGGTCCCCGCCGTCGTCGCGACCCTCATGTGGGGCTTCATGTACGGCACCCGTTACGGCCTGGTCGGCGACCTGAACGACGCGTTCGGCACGAAGCTGCCCGACCCGCTCTCCGCCGACCTGGTCCTCGCCTCCCTCGGCAACATCGTGACCTGGGAGTTCGTCGGCTACAACATGCTGATCTTCTTCGCCGCGCTGCGCGTCGTACCGCACTCCCTGTACGAGGCGGCGGAGATCGACGGCGCCGGGCAGTGGCGTGTCATCACCGCCATCAAGCTCCCGGCGATCCGTGGCGCCCTCGTCATCGCCACCATCTTCTCGATCATCGGCAGCTTCCAGCTCTTCAACGAGCCCGCCATCCTCCAGAAGCTCGCGCCGAACGCCATCACCACCGACTACACCCCGAACTACTACACGTACTCGCTGTCCTTCGCGGGCCAGCAGCAGAACTACTCCGCGACGGTCGCCATCGTCATGGGCGTGATCACGATGATCGTCGCCTACGTGGTCCAGCTGCGCGGCATGCGCAAGGGAGCGTGAGCGCGATGACCACCACCACCGGGCCCGTACGGCCGAGCACCCCGCTCAACTCCACTGCTCCGCGCCTGCGTTCACCGCGCCGCCGAGCGACGTCCGGTCGCCCCCGGCGCAGCGTCCTGCTGACCGTGCTCACCGGCGTCGTCCTCGTCTACAGCCTGCTGCCGCTGGTGTGGCTCCTGATCAGCGCCACCAAGTCCCAGCAGGGCCTCGCCCGTTCCTTCGGCCTCTGGTTCGACTCGGACTTCGACCTCTGGCACAACATCGGCGCGACCTTCACCTACCAGGACGGCGTCTTCGGCCGCTGGCTCCTCAACACCCTCCTGTACGTGGTGGTGGGCGCGGGCGGGGCCACCTTCCTCGCGGTCCTCGGTGGATACGCCCTCGCCAAGTTCGCGTTCCCGGGCAAGCGCGCCGTGTTCGCCGTCGTCATCGGAGCGGTCGCGGTGCCGGGCACGGCGCTCGCCGTCCCCACGTTCCTGATGTTCAGCAAGATGGGCCTCACCGACACCCCTTGGGCCGTCGTTATCCCGTCGCTGATCTCGCCGTTCGGCCTGTATCTGATGTGGGTGTTCGCCACCGAGGCGATCCCCACCGAGCTGATGGAGGCCGCCCGCATCGACGGCGCGAGCGAGCTGCGGACCTTCTTCCGGGTCGCCCTGCCGCTGCTCGCGCCCGGCACCGTCACCGTCCTGCTCTTCACCACCGTCGCGACCTGGAACAACTACTTCCTGCCGCTGATCATGCTGAAGGACCCCGACTGGTATCCGCTCACGCTCGGCCTCGACTCCTGGAACAAGCAGGCGCAGACGGCCGGCGGCGAGGCGATCCCGCATCTCGTGCTCACCGGCTCGCTGCTCACCATCGTGCCGCTGATCGCCGCCTTCCTTCTGCTCCAGAAGTACTGGCAGTCGGGTCTCTCCGCCGGAAGCGTCAAGGAGTAGGCGCGGCACCGCAGTTCACCCCTCGGACCTCTCGCACACCCTCTGTAGGACCACGAAGAAGTGGAAGCCACCGCCATGCCCCAGTTGCCCCAGCACTCCCGCCGCGTCCTGCGCGGCATAGGTCTCCTCTGCGCCCTCGCCCTCGGGGCCACCGCCTGCGGTGGCTCCGACGACGGCTCCGGTGACAAGAAGGTCGGGTCGGCCGACCTCCAGTCGGCCCTGAAGAAGGGCGGCACCGTCA
This sequence comes from Streptomyces sp. NPDC102360, assembly GCF_044766085.1. Classification (NCBI taxonomy): domain Bacteria; kingdom Bacillati; phylum Actinomycetota; class Actinomycetes; order Kitasatosporales; family Streptomycetaceae; genus Streptomyces; species Streptomyces sp. NPDC102360. Next base: position 40,304 of record NZ_JBIWLG010000001.1, read on the forward strand.
CCGTGTGGGCGTGGGAGCCCACCCTGAAGCAGGTCGCCGCCGACTTCGAGAAGAAGTACCCGAAGGTCGACGTGAAGCTGGTCAACGCGGGCACCAATAACGACCAGTACAAGGCCCTGTCGAACGCGATCTCGGCGAAGAAGGGCGTCCCGGACGTCGCGCAGATCGAGTACTACGCCCTCGGCCAGTACGCCCTGACGAAGCAGATCACCGACCTCAAGGCCTACGGCGCCGAGAAGCTGGCGGACTCGTACTCGCCGGGGCCGTGGAACTCGGTGAAGTCCGGCGACGGCGTCTACGGACTGCCCATGGACTCGGGCCCGATGGCGCTCTTCTACAACAAGAAGGTCTTCGACAAGTACAAGATCGCTGTCCCGACGACCTGGGACGAGTACGTCGAGGCCGCCCGCAAGCTGCACAAGGCGAACCCGAAGGCGTACATCACCAGCGACGTCGGCGACGCCGGCCTGACCACCAGCCTGCTGTGGCAGGCCGGTTCGCACCCGTACAAGGTCGACGGCACCAAGGTCGGCATCGACTTCACCGACGCGGGCGCGAAGAAGTACACCGACACCTGGCAGAAGCTGATCGACGACAAGCTCGTCTCGCCCGTCACCGGCTGGACCGACGACTGGTACAAGGGCCTCGGTGACGGCACCATCGCCACATTGCCCACCGGCGCCTGGATGCCCGCCAACTTCGCCTCCGGCGTGAAGGGCGCGTCCGGCGACTGGCGCGTCGCCCCCATGCCGCAGTGGGAGAAGGGCGCGAACGCGAGCTCGGAGAACGGCGGCAGCTCGCTCGCGCTGCCCGAACTCGGCAAGAACAAGGAACTCGCCTACGCCTTCGCCGAGTACGCCAACTCCGGCGCGGGTGTCCAGACCCGCATCAAGAACGGCGCGTTCCCCGCGACGACGAAGGACCTGAACTCGTCCTCGTTCCAGAACACGGAGTTCCCCTACTTCGGCGGCCAGAAGGCCAACAAGATCTTCGCCGAGTCCGCGAAGAGCGTGCCCACCGACTGGAAGTACCTGCCGTTCCAGGTGTACGCCAACTCGATCTTCAACGACACCGTCGGCAAGGCGTACGTCTCCCCGACCAAGCTGACCGCCGGGCTCAAGTCCTGGCAGGACGCGTCCGTCAAGTACGGCACCGAGCAGGGCTTCACCGTCAGCAAGTAGCGCGCGCTGCCTCAACTCCGCATGTCTGGAAGGACGTTCATGGTCGCCCCCCTCACCTCCCGATTCCCGTACGCGAAGAGCTCGGACGGCGCCCGGCGCCTCGGCTACGGAGCCGACTACAACCCCGAGCAGTGGTCACGGGAGGTGTGGGCGGACGACATCCGGCTGATGCGCGAGGCCGGGGTGAACGTCGTCTCCCTCGCCATCTTCTCCTGGGCGCGGATCCAGCCCACGGCCGACACCTGGGACTTCGGCTGGCTCGACGAGATCATGGACCAGCTGCACGCGGGCGGCATCGGTGTCGACCTCGCCACCGCCACCGCGTCGCCGCCACCGTGGCTGACCGCCGCGCACCCGGAGATCCTGCCGGTGACCGCGAGCGGCGAGACGCTGTGGCCGGGTGCCCGCCAGCACTGGCGGCCCACCTCGCCCGTCTTCCGTGAGCACGCCCTGAACCTCGTCCGCCGGCTCGCGTCCCGGTACGCCGACCACCCGGCCCTGGTCGCCTGGCACGTCAACAATGAGCTGGGCTGCCACAACGTCTACGACCACTCCGACGACGCGGCCCGCGCCTTCCGGCTCTGGCTGCGCCGCCGTTACACCACGCTCGACGCCCTCAACGACGCCTGGGGAACAGCATTCTGGTCCCAGCGCTACAGCGACTGGGAGCAGCTCCTTCCACCCCGGCTCGCCGCCTCGCACCCGAACCCGACGCAGCAGCTCGACTTCAAGCGGTTCTCCTCCGACGCGCTCAAGGACCATCTGCTGGCCGAGCGCGAGATCCTGCGCGAGCTGACCCCGGACACGCCCGTCACCACCAACTTCATGGTGATGCCCGGCACCAAGGGCATGGACTACGCGGACTGGGCGGACGAGGTGGACTTCGTCGCCAACGACCACTACGTCATCCCCGGCCCGCAGGACCGCGACGAACTCTCCTTCTCCGCCAACCTCACCAGCGGCATCGCCGGCCACCGGCCCTGGTTCCTGATGGAGCACTCCACCAGCGCCGTGAACTGGCAGCCCGTCAACCTGGCCAAGAAACCAGGGGAGTTGGCCCGCGACTCGCTGCTGCACGTCGCGCACGGCGCCGACGCCGTCTGCTTCTTCCAGTGGCGGCAGTCGGCGGCGGGCGCCGAGAAGTACCACTCGGCGATGCTCCCGCACGCGGGCGCCGACAGCGAACTCTTCCGTTCCGTCGTCGAGTTGGGTGGCATCCTCGACGCGCTCGCCCCGATCGCGGGCAGCGGGCGCGAGGCCGCCCGCGTGGCGATCCTCTTCGACTGGGACTCCTGGTGGGCCAGCGAGCAGGACTCCCACCCCACCGCCCGCCTCGACTACCACCGCGAGGCCCTCGACTGGTACTCGGCCCTGCTGCGCCTCGGCATCCGCGCCGACGTGGTGCCCGCACACCACACCGACCTGTCCGCGTACGACGTCGTCATCGCGTCCGTCCTGCACGTGGTGCCGCAGCCGCTCGGCAAGGAGCTCACCCGGTACGTCGAGGGCGGCGGCCATCTCGTGACCACGTACTTCTCCGCGATCGTCGACGAGAACGACCATGTGTGGCTCGGCGGTTACCCGGGGGCGCTGCGCGACGTCCTCGGTATCCGCATCGAGGAGTTCGGTCCGCTCCTCGACGGCGACACCGTCGACCTGGACAACGGCACCACCGGCAGCCTGTGGACCGACCGGATCTCCGTCACCGGCACCGACGTCGAGGTGCTCGCCGGCTACCGGACCGGCACGTACGCGTCCCGCCCGGCCGTCACCCGGCGCGGTACCGGCCGGGGCTCGGCCTCGTACGTCTCCACCCGCCTCGGTGTCGACGGCCTCACCGTGCTGCTGCCCGAGCTGCTCGCGCCCGCAGGAGTAAGCAGTGAACTCCCGGAACAGGCACGGGGGTTGGTCGAGGAGGTCGTACGGCGCGACGCCGAGCACCGCTACGTCTTCCTGGTCAACCGGAGCGACGAGCCGGTGGCGCTGCCGGGCCTGACCGGGGACGTACTGGTCGGACCCGCGGCCGAGGGCGACGGGCTGGTACTGGCGCCCCGCCAGGTCGCCGTCCTGCGGCAGCCCGCCGCCTCCTAGCCCCCACCACGTACCACCGTTCGGCACCACCAGCACCCCGCTCACACCACGACGTAGGGAGCACACGTTGGCGCGCTTGACCCGCAGACGGTTCATCGGCATCGCCGCGGCCACGGCCGCGGCCGCCGGCACCCAGATCTCGGCCGCGCAGCTCGTCGCCGCGGCAGGCACCTCGGCGACGGTCACGGTCACCCCCGACCCCTCGTACCGGCAGGACCGGTTCGAGGGGTGGGGCACCAGCCTCGTCTGGTTCGCGAACGCCACCGGGCACTACCCGGACGAGATCCGGGAGAGGATCGCCGACCTCGTCTTCGGACGGGACGGCCTCGCCCTGAACATCGCCCGCTACAACATCGGCGGCGGCAACGCCCCCGACGTGCCCGACTACCTGAGGGCGGGCGGCGCCGTCGAAGGCTGGTGGAAGGCCCCCGAGGGCACCACCCGCACCGACACCGACTGGTGGGACCCCGGCAACGAAAACCACTGGAACGACGACGCCGACGCGAGTCAGCGCTGGTGGGTGGACCGGATCAAGAAGGGCATCACGCACTGGGAGACGTTCTCCAACTCTCCGCCCTACTTCATGACGGTCAGCGGCTATGTCTCCGGCGGCTTCGACGCGTCGAAGGAGCAGCTGAGGGAGGCGTCCGTCGACGACTTCGCCACCTATCTGGCCGGGGCGACGCGACGCCTGGAGAAGGCGCACGGCATCAGGGTGAAGACCGTCGACCCGTGCAACGAGCCCAACACCGACTACTGGGGTACGAAGTTGGGCGCCGACGGGAATCCGACCGGCGGCCGTCAGGAGGGCTGCCACATCGGTCCCGGCCTCCAGCAGAAGATCGTGCCCGCGCTCGACACCGCGCTGAAGAGGGCGCGGACGACGGCCGTCGTCTCGGCGATGGACGAGACCAACCCGTCGACCTTCGTCACGAACTGGACGAGCTACCCGGCCGACGTGAAGAGCCGCGTCGCCCAGATGAACGTCCACACGTACGGCACCGGCGGCCGCACCTCCGTCCGTGACCTCGCCAAGGCGGAGGACAAGCCGCTGTGGATGAGCGAGGTCGAGGGTGACTGGGGTGACGGACAGTCCTTCACCGACATGCGGCCCGGCCTCGGGCTCGCCCAGCACATCGTCGACGATCTGCGGGAACTGGAGCCCAGCGCCTGGGTGTTCTGGCAGCCCGTCGAGGACTGGGACAACATGAAGCCCGGCGGGGAGTCGGCGAAGGGCGGCAACTGGGGCGAGGTCCAGGTCTCCTTCAGCGCGGGACCCGACGACACGCTGGACACCTGCCCGGTCCACACGAACACGAAGTTCGACACCGCCCGGAACTTCACGCATTACATCCGGCCCGGCGACCACCTCATCAAGACCGACGACACGAGCAGCACGGCGGCCGTCACACGTGGCGGCAACGGCGCCACCGTCGTGCACGTCAACAGCACCGCGAGCACCCGCACGGTGACGCTCGACCTGTCCCGGTTCGCGACCGTACGCCGAGGTGCGACCGTCACCCCGGTCGTGACCAGCACGGACGGCAAGCTGGCCGAGCGGGCACCGGTCGTGGTGAGTGGCCGGAGGGCGACGTTCACGGTGCCCGCGCAGTCGGTGACCACGTTCCTGATCAAGGGCGTGTCCGGGGTGGCGAAGGACGCCGCCGAACTGCGCCAGGGACGCACCTACCAGCTGACGGGTGCGCAGAGCGGCAAGGACCTGAGCGTCGCCGACGGCGGCGGCACGCTCGTCATCAGGTCCGGGTCGGGGGCGGCCGGCCAGCGGTGGCGGCTCGCGCGGATCAGCGGCGAAGGACCTACGAGCCGCAAGCGGCACGTGTTCACCAGCGCCGCCGATGGCAAGCGGCTCGCCGTCCGCGACGGTGTGCCGGTCGTCGAACCCGACACGGACGAGCGGGACGCGGCCGCCCAGTGGATCCCGTCGACCACGGGCGACGGCACGTACACCCTCGTCAACGCCGGTACCGGCCGTCTGCTTGAGGTCGGCGGGCAGGCCACGGGCGAGGGGGCGCCCGTCGGGACGTGGCAGCCCAACTCCGGCTCGAACCAGCGGTGGAGGGTCACCGATGTGACGTCCTGACCGGCGTCCCGCGCGCCCCACGGCCCCGTGCCGTGGGGCGCGTTCGTGTCACACGTGGTGAGCCCTGCGCTCCCGCAAGAGCAGCCACGCCAGGAACAGGCCGCCCGCCACGCCCGTCACCACGCCCACCGGCATCAGCGCCGAACCGGTCACCCGTTGCGTCAGCAGATCGGCGGCCGTCACCAGGAGGGCGCCCATCCACGCGGCGGGGAGCACGTTCGGTCCTGCCGCGCGGGTGACGCGGCGGGCCAGCTGGGGGGAGGCCATGGCGAGGAACGGGATCGGGCCCGCCGCGGCGACCGCCATCGCGGTAACACCCGTGCCCGCGCACAGCAGGATCAGCCGGCTGCGCTCCGGCGGCACACCGAGGGCGCCCGCCGTGTCGTCGCCCATCTCCAGCATCGTCAGCCGGCGCCCGAACACCATCACCACGGGGACGCAGACGATCAGGCCGATCGCGGCCGTCCAGGCCTCGGTCCAGCCGCGGTCGTTGAGTGAGCCGATCGTCCAGCTCGCGGCCTGGGCCGCCTTGCCGATGTCGGCACGGACGTAGAGGAAGCTGGTCGCAGCCCCGAGCACCGCGGAGACCCCGATGCCGACGAGCACGAGGCGGTAGCCGTGCACGCCCCGGCGCCAGGCGAGCAGATAGACGGCGGTGGCCGTGGCGAAGCCGCCGACGAGCGCGCCGAGCGCGGTCTGCGCTGCGCCCGCGTCGAGGAAGATGATCGCGACGAGCGCCCCCGCCGACGCGCCGTTGCCGAACCCGATGATGTCCGGGCTGCCCAGCGGATTGCGGGTGAGCGACTGGAAGACGGCGCCCGCCATGCCCGTCCCGAAGCCGACGAGAACCGCCACGACGGCGCGCGGCAGCCGCAGGTCGAGCACGATGAACTCGGCGCCCGGCGGCCCGTTCCCCGCGAACGTCCGCAGCACTTCCATCGGCGACAGCGCGTACGTGCCCGTGCCGACGGAGAGCACCACCAGGCACGCCGTGACCACGATCAGCGCCAGGCAGACGAGCACCGTGCGCGGGTCGAAGCGGACCGAGAACCTGCCCGCCCGCAGTCTCCCGCGGCGCAACTCGGCCTTGAAGGCGCGGGGTTCCTCCTTCTTCAGGGACGCCAGGGTCACAGCTGTGCCACCTTCCGCTGACGTACGAGGTGGACGAAGATCAGCCCGCCGATGAACGACGTGACGATGTCCGCCTGGATTTCCGACGGCGCCACCACGACCCGGCCGATGACATCGGCCACGAGCAGCAGGGTGGGCGCGAACAGCGCGCAGAAGGGCAGCATCCAGCGCGGATCGGGGCCCGTGAACGCGCGGACCGCGTGCGGGATCATCAGGCCGACGAAGCCGATCGGCCCGCACACGGCGGTGGCGCTGCCGCACAGCAGCGTGATGGCCACGATCGACAGGACCCGGGTGCGGCGCACCGAGGTGCCGAGCGCGCGGGCGTGGTCCTCGCCGAGCGAGAGGGCGCCGAGCGGCCGGGCGAGCGCGAACGCGAGGAGCGCACCGGCGATCAGCAACGGCAGGGCGGTGAGCAGGAGTTCGGGGTCGCGCTTCTCCAGCGTGCCGACGGACCAGAAGCGCATCGAGTCGAGCGTGCTCAGGTCCCACTGCTGCAAGCCGTTGACGTAACCGAACAGAGCCGCGTTGACGGCCGTGCCGGCGAGCGCGAGGCGCACCGGCGTCGCCGACCGGGTGCCGCCCAGGGCGTTGACGACGACGGCGGCGACGGCGGCGCCGAGCAGCGCGAACCACAGATACCCGGTGAACGACGTGATGCCGAACACGCTGATCGCGGTGACGACGGCGGCCGATGAGCCCGCGTTCACCCCGAGCAGCCCGGGGTCGGCGAGGGGGTTGCGGGTCAGCACCTGCATCACGCCGCCCGCGAGGCCGAGCGCCGCGCCCACGGCGATGCCGATGAGCGTTCGCGGCAACCGCAGTTCACGAACGATGTTGTCGCTCGGGGAGCCGGACGGCGAGAAGAGCCCGCTCCACACCTGGCCGGGCGCGAGGTGTTCGGTGCCCACCGCGAGCGAGAGGGCGGCCGCCGCGACGAGCAGCGCCAGGCCGATCAGGAGTCCCGCGGTGCGGGGTGGGCGGCTGCGCGGCTCGGTGGCCGGGAGTTGCTGTGTTCCGCCGGGGCGGAGTCGTATTCCTGCGGGCATGTGGTTAGCTTAGGCTAACCTAAGTTCATGTGCTAACAATTACGTCAACAGAACATCCGGGAAGAGGAGATATGAGCGTCCAGTCCGTTGCCGCCCTGCCGGACCACCGGCCGGACCGCGTCACCGGTGCCCGCGTCGCGCGCCTCAAGGAGCGCATCGCCGCGGCCGACGACGCTCAACGTGCTTACTTCGCCGCGGAGTTCTGGCGGGAGGCCGCCGCGCGGGGCACGCCATTCGTCGAGGAGCTCGACGACGCGCCCGACCACCGGGCGGTCACCTTCCTGTGGCGCGGCCACCGCGCCACCCGGCAGGTGCTGCTCATGGTCAGCCACCTCGGCGACCGCGCCCACCTCGCGGGCTCCCTCATGGAACAGATCCCGGGCACCGACATCTGGCACTTCGGCCTGCGGCTGCGCGCGGACCACCGTGCCTCGTACCGGATCGCCGCCGACATCTCGGCGAAGGAGCCGCCCGAGGACCCCGAGGTGCTGCAGGCGCGACTGCGTTCCCTGGCGGTGCACGCGGCACACGACCCGCTCAACTCCCGCCGCCTCCCCACCCGGTGGGGCGCGGGCGACAGCTCCGTCTTCGCCCTGCCCGCGGCCCCCGCCCCGGCCTGGACCGAGCGGCGCGGCACCGTGCCCGCCGGGCGCGTCGAACGGCACAGGATCGGCGCCGCGGCACTGGGCGGCGGACGCGACGTGAGCGGCGAACGCGACGTATGGGTGTATGTGCCGCCCGGTTCCCGCGAGGACATCGAACGGCTGCCCGTCCTCGTGCTCTGCGACGGAGACATGTGGTTCGGCCGCCTCGGACTGCAGCACACCCTCGACTCCCTGATCGCCGACGGGCTGCTGCCGCCGCTGGCCGTGCTCGCGCCGGACGCCGTCGACCGGGACACCCGCAACCGTGAACTCGGCGCGCGGGACGCCTTCGTGGAGTTCCTCGCGGACGAGTTGCTGCCGTGGGCGGCGGGCCGCTGGCCCCTCGCCACGGACCCGGCGCGCACCGTCGTCGCGGGACAGAGCCTCGGCGGACTCGCCGCCCTGCACGCGGGCCGGCTGCGACCGGACCGTTTCGGACATGTTGTCGCCCAGTCGCCCTCGCTGTGGTGGCGGCCGAGCCTGTCGCCGGGCGTCGTGCAGAAACACATCGCCGGCGTGCCGTGGCTCGTCGCCCGGTACGCGGAGACCGACCCCGCGCCGATCACCGTCCACCTCGACGCGGGGCTGCACGAGGGCCCGATGGCCGACCACTGCCGCGCGCTCTACGACACGCTGCACTCGGCCCGCTACCAGGTCACCCGCAACGAGTTCAACGGCGGGCACGACTACGCCTGTTGGCACGTCGCCCTCGCCGACTCACTGGTTCGACTGCTCGGTGCCGCCCCCGCCTAGCACGGCGCCCCGGACTTCCCCCCACACACCACCTCTCTCATCTCATTGCCCCAAGGAGCCCTGCGAACATGTCCTCCCCGATCCCGAGAACCCGCCGCGCCGCCCTCATACCGGCCGTCGCCGCCGCGGGGGCCCTGCTCCTGAGCGCCTGCGGCAGCGACAGCGACAGCGACAGCGGCGACGCCGCCGACAACGCCGCGAAGGCCGGGTCCGCGTCCACGACGCGGCAGCTCACCGACGCGCAGGGCCGCAAGGTCAAGGTGCCGAGCGCCCCCAAGAAGGTCGTCGCGCTCAGCGAGCCGACCCTCGACGCGGCGCTCGCCCTTGGCGTCGAGCCGGTCGGCACCACCGCGGGCCGCGGCCAGCAGGGCGTGTCCTCGTACCTCGCCGACAAGGCCGCCTCGTCGCAGGTCGTCGCCTCCGTCGCCGAGGCCGACATGGAGAAGCTCGCCGCGCTCCAGCCCGACCTGATCCTCCTCGACGAGACGACCGGCGCGAAGAAGACCGTCGACAAGCTCCAGGAGATCGCGCCGACCGTCGTCACCGCGAAGCTCAACGAGAACTGGAAGACGGCCTTCACCGACACCGCGGACGCCCTCAACAAGAAGGCCGACGCCGAGAAGTGGCTCGCCGACTTCGACACGCAGGTCGCAGACACGAAGGAGAAGCTCGGCGACAACGCCGGCACGTCCGTCTCCGTCATCCGCTGGCAGGACGGCGCGCCCTCCGTCGTCGGCAAGGGCGAGGGCCACGTCGGCTCGACGCTCAAGGCGCTCGGCATGGACCGTCCCAAGGACCAGCAGGGCGCGAGCACCGGGCACAGCGAGCCGGTCTCCCTGGAGAAGCTCGCGACCATCGACGGCGACTGGCTGTTCTTCGGCGCACTCGGCAGCGAGGACGACAGCCAGAAGTCCTACGAGGAGGCCCGGAAGGTCACCAACTTCGGCAAGTTGAAGGCCGAGAAGGACGGCCACGTCGTCGTCATCGACGGCTCGGCGTGGAACAGCGCGGGCGGCCCCATCGCCGCGCGGACCGTCCTCGACGACATCAAGGGGGCGCTCACCAAGTGATCCCCGCGATATCTGGTCAGGACCTGGCCGGCCGGCTCGCCCTCGTCACGGGGGCGGGCCGGGGGATCGGCGAGGCGGTCGTCGCCGCGCTCGCCGGGCGCGGCGCGCGTGTGCTGGCCACGGACCTGGATGCCGAGGCCGTCGCGAAGGCGGTGGCCCCGTACGCCGAAGGGCAGGTCGTCGGCCGTGCCCTCGACGTCACCGACGCGGCGGCCGTCGAGGCGCTCGTCGCCGACGCCGAGGTCGGCCTCGGCCCTCTCGACATCGCGGTCAACGTCGCGGGGATCCTGCGTGGTTCGCCCGTCGTGGACCTCGCCGACGAGGACTGGGCGGCCTGCTTCGCCGTCAATACGAACGGTGTCATGCATGTCTCGCGTGCCGTCGCCCGTCGTATGACACGGCGCGGCGGCGGGAGCATCGTCACTGTCGCGTCCAACGCGGCCGGGATTCCCCGCCACGGCATGGCGGCGTATGCCGCGTCGAAGGCGGCCACCGCGATGTTCACCAAATGCCTCGGGCTTGAGGTCGCCGCACACGGAGTGCGGTGCAACAACGTGTGTCCCGGGTCGACGCTCACCGATATGCAGCGTGGCATGTGGGAGGCGGCTCCCGGGGGTGACGCGGAGGCCGGTGCGCGGTCCGTCATCGAGGGGGACCTTGCTGCTCACCGCACCGGTATTCCACTCGGGCGCATCGCCGATCCCGAGGACATCGCGGAGGCGGTCGCGTTCCTCGCGTGCGACAGGGCTCGGCACATCACGATGCAGGACCTGTACGTCGACGGCGGCGCGACCCTCCGGGGCTGACCGGGGGCCGTTCCTACGCCACGGGGCTCCGCCCCGGGCCCCGCTGCTCAATCGCCGCAGGGGCTTGAAAGATCGGGGCGCTGCCCCGGCCCCCGCGCCTCAATCGCCGGCGGGGCTTGAATTGCCCAACTTTGGAGACGCCCATGACAACGGTTGCCAGTACCCGTGTGCCCGAGCTGGTTCTGCCCGGGTCCGCCACCGCGCTCCTCGAGGAGTACGCGCCCGGCACCGATCGCTTTCTCGCCACCCCGTACCGCACGCTCCTCGGGCGTGGCGTTGTCGCTGAACTTCCGCACAGAGAAGGGCCGTTGAGTCCCCGCGTGCAGGCGCTGCTCGATGCCCGACGCCGTGCCGGTGACCCGAATCCCGTCGTGATGGGGGCCCTGCCCTTCGACCCCGGCGCGGCGCCCGCCCTCGCCGTGCCGGAGGCCGTGCGATGGGCGCCGCCGCTGCGCGAGGATCCGCTCATCGCACTGCCCGTGCCGCCCACCGGGGACGCCGCGGACTGGACGGTGCGCGAGGTCCCGGAGCCCGGGGTGTACGGCGCCGCCGTCGCCGCGGCCGTCGAGCGCATGAAGGCCGGTGAGTTCGACAAGGTCGTCCTCGCCCGCACCCTCGAACTGACCGCACCGCAGGCACCGGACCTCCCCACGATGCTGCGCCGCCTGGCCCGCCGCGACCCGGCCGGCTACACCTTCGCCGTGCCCAGCGCCCCCGGCCGTACGCTCATCGGCGCGAGCCCCGAACTCCTCGTGTCCCGCACGGGATCCACGCTCACCGCCAACCCCCTCGCGGGCTCCGCGCCCCGCTCCGCCGACCTCGCCGAGGACGTGCGCCGCGCCGCCGCGCTGCTGGAGTCGGCGAAGGACCTGCACGAGCACGCCGTCGTGGTGGACGCGGTGCGCGCGGCCCTCGCCCCGTTCTGCCGGACCATCGACATACCCGCCCGCCCCACCCTCGTACGGACGGCCGCCATGTGGCATCTGTCCACCACCGTGACCGGCGAAGTCGCCGACCCCGAGCGCGCCACCGCCCTCGACCTCGCTGCCGCCCTGCACCCGACCCCCGCGGTGTGCGGCACCCCGACCGGCCTGGCGCGCCAAGTCATCGCGGAATCCGAGCCGTTCGACCGCGGCGCCTACACCGGGATGGTCGGCTGGCAGAACGCGGACGGCGACGGCGAGTGGGTCGTCACCATCCGCTGCGCCGAGGCCGAGGGCAATCTGCTGCGCCTGTTCGCGGGCGCGGGGGTCGTCGCCGAGTCCTCGCCCGAGGCGGAGACCGCCGAGACCGGCGCGAAGTTCCGTACGTTCCTGAACGCCGTGGGAGCCGCCCTGTGACCAGCCCCCTCACCCCCGGCGTCGACGCCCCCACCTGGCCCGCCGAGTACGCCGAGCGCTACCGCGCGGCCGGGTACTGGCGTGGCGAGACCTTCGGCGGGGTGCTGCGCGAGCGCGCCGCCTCCCACCCCGACCGGATCGCCCTCGTGGACCCGGCCCCGTCCAGACGCACCTGGACCTACGGCCAACTCGACCACCAGGCCGACAGGTTGGCCGCCGGGTTCGCGGCGCGCGGCATACGCAAGGGAGACCGCGTCGTCGTCCAGCTGCCGAACGTCGGCGAGTTCGTCGAGGTCGTCTTCGCCCTGTTCCGCATCGGCGCACTGCCCGTGTACGCGCTGCCCGCGCACCGCGAGAGCGAGATCGCGTACTTCTGCTCCTTCACAGAGGCCGTCGCCTACGTGATTCCGGAACGGCACGCCGGCTTCGACCACCGGGCGCTCGCGAGCAAGGTCAAGGCCGAGACCATGTCCCTCAAGCACGTTTTCGTCGCCGGGGGCGACCCCGGCGAGCACACCCCTCTGTCCGAAGTGCCGTGCGATCCCGTGGAGTTGGACGGACCCCAGCCGCACGAGCTGGCCTTCCTCCAGCTGTCCGGCGGCACCACCGGGCGGCCCAAGCTCATCCCGCGCACCCACGACGACTACCTGTACTCGCTGTGGGGCTCGAACGAGATCTGCGGCGTCGACGCCGACACCCGCTTCCTCGTTGTCCTGCCCGCCGCCCACAACTACCCGATGAGCAGCCCGGGTTGGCTCGGAGTCCTGTACGCGGGCGGCACCGTCGTGCTCGCGCCCGCGCCCGACCCTGACACCGCGTTCCCGCTCGTCGCGAGCGAGCGGATCACCATGACCGGGCTCGTCCCGCCGCTCGCCCTCGTCTGGACCGACTCGGCGGCCGCCACCGCGTACGACCTGTCGAGTCTGGAACTCGCCCTCGTCGGCGGCGCCAAATACAGCGAACAGGCCGCGCGCCGCCTCGAACCCGCCCTCGGCTGCCGACTGATGCAGGTCTTCGGGATGGCCGAAGGACTCGTCAACTACACGCGCCTGGACGACGATCCGGAGACGGTCGTCGCCACGCAAGGGCTGCCGATCTCCCCGGACGACGAGGTGCGCGTCGTCGACGACGCCGACCAGGACGTCCCCGACGGCGGCTTCGGTCATCTGCTCACCCGCGGCCCGTACACCATCCGCGGCTACTGGCGCGCCCCCGAGCACAACGCCCGTTCCTTCACCGCCGACGGTTTCTACCGCACCGGCGACATCGTGCGGCGCACCCCGACCGGGCACCTCGTCGTCGAGGGCCGGGCGAAGGACCAGATCAACCGGGGTGGCGAGAAGATCGCCCCGGAGGAGATCGAGAACATCCTTCTCGCCCACCCCGCCGTGCACGACGTCTCCGTCGTCGGCGTCCCCGACGAGTTCCTCGGCGAACGCTCCCTCGCCTACGTCGTCCTGCGCGCGGACGCCGAACCCCTGAGGTCCGTCGCCGTGAAGCGCTTCGTACGGGAGCGGGGCGTGGCCGCGTACAAGGTGCCCGACCTCGTCGAATTCGTCGACGCCTTCCCGCAGACCGGCATCGGGAAGATCAGCAAGAAGCACCAGCGGTCCGCCGCCGAGCAGCACTGAGAGGTACCCCCACCATGGCCCTGCCCGCCATCGCCGCCTACCCGCTCCCGACACCCGGAGAACTCCCCGCGAACCGCGTTTCCTGGACCGTCGACCCGGCCCGCGCCGTGCTGCTCGTGCACGACCTCCAGCACCACTTCCTCGCCAAGTACCCGCAAGCCGAACAGCCGTTGACCGGCATGCTCGACAACACCGCCCGGCTGCTCAAGGAGAGCCGCGCGCTCGGCATCCCCGTGTACTACTCCGCGCAGCGCGGCGGCCAGACCCCCGAGGAGCGCGGGCTCCAGCTCGACTTCTGGGGGCCCGGCGTCGCCGACGACCCCGCCGTCCTCGCCATGCCGGAGGCCGTGGCACCCGAGGACGGCGACACGGTCCTCACCAAGTGGAAGTACAGCGCGTTCGTCCGCACCGAACTCGACGAGCTGATGCGGGAGTCGGGCCGCGACCAGCTGGTGATCGTCGGCGTGTACGCGCACATCGGCGTCATGATCAGCGCCGCCGACGCGTGGATGCGGGACATCCAGGCGTTCGTCGTCGCCGACGCCGTCGCCGACTTCACCCGCGAGGACCACGACATGGCGCTGCGCTGGGCCGCGGGCCGCTGCGCCGTCGTCACCACCACCGAGGCGCTCATCGAGGAGGTACGGGCCGCATGACCACGCTCACCGTTCAGAGGATCCGCGAGGACGTCGCCGACTGCCTGGACGAGGACGACCCCGCCGAGATACCCCTCGACGAGAACCTCGTCGACTACGGGCTCGACTCCATACGCGTCATGACCCTGCTGGAGCGCTGGCGCAGGGACCACGGCGCCGAGGCCTCGTTCGTCGACCTCGCCGAACAGCCGGCCATCGAGGCCTGGGCGAAGATCCTGGGGGTGGCCGCCTCATGACCGCACTGATCAGCGAGCCCACCGAGGCCCGTGACCTGGTTCTGCCGCTCACCTCCGCCCAGTCCGGCATGTGGTTCGCGCAGGCCATCGACCCGCTCAGCCCCGCGCAGAACACCGCCGAGTACCTGGAGATCGAAGGCGACATCGACCCGGAGCTCTTCGCCGAGGCACTGCGCCGGGTCGTCGCCGAGGCCGACGCGCTGCGCGTCCGCGTCGAGGACACCGCCGACGGGCCGCGCCAACGCGTGTGCGGCCATGTCGAGTTGCCGCTGACCGTGCGCGAGGACCTGAGCGAGGACGAGGCCCTGGCCTGGATGCGCGCCGACCTCGCCGAGCCCTGCGACCTGGCCACAGGGCCGCTGTTCGGGCACGCCCTGTTCCGCGTGGGGGAGCGGCGCTGGCTCTGGTACCAGCGCATCCACCACCTCGTCATCGACGGCTTCGGCTACTCCCTCCTCGTCGGCCGGACCGCCGCCGTCTACACGGCACTCGTGCGCGGCGACGACCCGGGCCCCCGCGCCTTCGAGACGCTCGCCGACCTGCTGGCCGTCGACGCCGAGTACCGCGCGTCCGACGCCTTCGCCGCCGACCGCGCGCACTGGGGCGAGGCCTTCGCCGACCGCCCGGAGGCACCCCGGCTCGCGGGGCGCGGCGCGCTGCCGTCCCGCACCTTCCATCGCCGTACGGCACGGATCGCGCCGGAGACGACCGAGGGGCTCAAGCAACTTGCCGCGAGCACCCGGGCCACCTGGCCCGACGTCCTCATCGCGGCGCAGGCCCTCTACACGTCGCGCGCGAGTGGCCGCGAGGACGTCGTCCTCGGCCTGCCGATGATGGGCCGCATGGGATCGGTCGCGCTGCGCGTCCCCGGCATGGTCATGAACGTGCTGCCGCTGCGCCTGACCGTCACCCCGGGCGCCACCTTCGCGGAACTCGTCCGCCAAGTGGTCCTCGGCGTAAGGGAAGTGCGGCGCCACCAGCGCTACCGCTACGAGGACATCCGCCGCGACCTCGGCCTGCTCGGCGAGAGCCGCGGCCTCGTCGGACCGCTCGTCAACGTCATGCCGTTCGACTACGGCGCCGAGTTCGCGGGCGCCCCGGCCCGCGCCCACAACCTGTCGGCAGGACCGGTCGACGACCTCACGGTCAACATCTACGACCGCGCCGACGGCCGCGGTCTGCGCATCGACCACGACGGCAACCCGGCCCTCTACGAGGACGAGGACCTCGCCGCGCACCAGACCCGGTTCCTCGACCTCCTCGGCCGGCTCGCCGAGACCGACCCGCAGGCCCCGCTCGCCACGCACACCATCGCCACGCCCGCCGAACTCGCCCTTGTCCTCGACGAGTTCAACCGCACGGAACGGGCCCTGCCGCCCACCACCCTCATCGGCCCGATCGAGGCACAGGCCGCCCGCACCCCCGATGCGACCGCGCTCGTGTATGACGGCACGGTGCTCACGTACGCGCAACTCAACGCACGGGCCAACCAATTGGCGCGCCACCTGCAAGCACTGGGTGCGGCCCCCGGCCGCCTCGTCGCGGTCTCCGTCCCCCGCTCGGCCGAGCTGATCGTGACGCTCCTCGCCGTCCTCAAGTCCGGCGCCGCGTACCTGCCGCTCGACCCCGACTACCCCGAGCAGCGCCTCACGTACATGCTCCAGGACGCCGAGCCCGTCTGCGCCGTCACCGACGTCGCGGACCGCCTCCCGGCCGGCGCGGGCACACCGCTGGTCGTCCTCGAAGGGCTCGACCTCTCCGCGTACGCCACCGTCGACCCGGCCCGCGCTCTCACCCCCGCCCACCCCGCGTACGTCATCTACACCTCCGGCTCGACCGGCCGGCCCAAGGGTGTCGTCGTCCCGCACTCCGCGATCGACAACCGCTTGCGCTGGATGCAGCACGAGTACGGCATCGGGGCTGCGGACGTCGTACTCCAGAAGACACCATCCTCGTTCGACGTGTCGGTGTGGGAGTTCTTCTGGCCGCTGCGCGAGGGCGCGACGCTCGTCGTCGCCGAACCGGGCGGCCACAAGGACCCGGCTTACCTGGCCCGGATCATCCGCCAACAGGCCGTCACCACATGCCACTTCGTGCCGTCCATGCTCCAGGTGTTCCTCGCCGAACCGGACGCCGCGTCGTGCGCGGGCGCGCTGCGCCGCGTCTTCTGCAGCGGTGAGGCCCTGCCCCGCGAGACGGCGAACACCTTCGCGCGGACCCTCCCCGGCGTGGCCCTGCACAACCTGTACGGCCCGACGGAGGCCGCCGTCGACGTCACGTACCACGCCTGCGAGCCCTCCGGCGCCGGGCCGGTGCCCATCGGCCGCCCGGTGTGGAACACCCGCCTGTACGTCCTCGACCCGGCCGGGCAGCCGTGCCCGCCCGGAGTCATCGGCGAACTGCACCTCGCAGGCCGCCAGTTGGCGGACGGCTACCTCAACCGTCCCGAGCTGACCGAAGAGCGCTTCGTGCCGGACCCCTTCACGCCGTACGAGGGCCTTCGCATGTACCGCACCGGCGACCTCGCGCGCTGGACCGGACGCGGCGAGGTCGAGTACCTCGGCCGCACCGACCACCAGGTCAAACTGCGCGGCCAGCGCATCGAACTCGGCGAGATCGAGGCTGAGTTGGCGGCCCAGGAGGGCGTCGACGGTTCGTGCGCGCTGGTCCTCGACGACCGCCTCATCGGCTACGTGACAGGGGACTCGCCCGACCCCGCGCAACTCCGCGCCGCGCTCTCGCGCACCCTGCCCGAGCACATGGTGCCCTCGGCGATCGTGCCGCTCGACGCGTTCCCGCTCAGCCCCAACGGCAAGCTGGACCGTCGCGAACTCCCGAAGCCCGCCTTCACGGGCAGCGGTGCCAGGCGCCCGTCGACCCCGCGCGAGGAGACGCTCACCCGCCTCTTCGCCGAAGTCCTCGACGCCGAGGGAGCGGGCCCCGACGACGCCTTCTTCGACCTGGGCGGCACCTCGCTGCTCGCGGTCCGCCTCGTCAACCGGGTCCGCGAGGAACTGGGCGCGGAGCTGACCATCGGCTCGCTCTTCGCGTCGCCGACACCGGCGGCGCTCGCGGCCCGCATCGACGACGCGTCACCGGTGTCCACGGACGCCCTGGGTGTCGTGCTGCCGCTGCGCCGCGAGGGCTCCCGCCCACCGCTCTTCGCGATCCACCCGGCGGGCGGCATCTCCTGGTGCTACGCGGGCCTGACCGCGCGCCTCGACCGCGACCAGCCGGTGCACGGACTGCAGGCGCGCGGACTGACCTCGGAGGGCGCGCTGCCGGGCACTCTGGGGGAGCAGGCGGCGGACTACGTGGACGAGATCCGCCGGATCCGCCCGCACGGCCCGTACCGGCTCATCGGCTGGTCGGTCGGCGGCATCCTCGCGCACACGGTCGCCGTGCTGCTCCAAGAAGCGGGCGAACAGGTCGAACTCCTCGCCCTGCTCGACGCGTTCCCCGCCGAACAGTGGCGCGAGCGCCCCGCTCCGGAGGAGGGCGACGCCCTCACGGCCGTCCTGCGCATGGCCGGCTTCGAGCGCACCGACGAGGCCACCCGCGAGGACGTCCTGGCCACGCTGCGCAGGGCGGGCAGCCCGCTCGCAGGACTCAAGGACGGCACGCTGTCGCGGATCGTCGACATCGTCCCCAACCACGCCCGCATGATGCGCGCCCACGAACACCGGAGCTTCGAGGGCGACGTCCTGTTCTTCACGGCTGCCGCCCCGCGCCCCGAGGACTGGCTGACCCGCGAGGCATGGCGCCCGCACATCACCGGCCGGATCACCAACCACGATCTGCCGTGCACCCACCCGGAGCTGCTCAAGGAGGAGCACGTGGAGCGGATCGCGCAGGCTCTCGCGGCCCGCTTGAAGGAGCTGGACGCCTGACGCAGGCGTACCGTGCGGCAGGTGACCGACACCGAGCGTGAACGCCTGCGCGGCACCTTCACCCAGGACGCCGAACGCTACGACCGCGCCCGCCCCGGCTACCCGCCCCGCATGTTCGACGACCTCGCCGAGCACGCCGGGGCGGGTCCTGGGTGCCGTGTGCTGGAGCTCGGGTGCGGGACGGGGACGGCGACCGTGCCGCTGGCCGAGCGGGGGTGCCGGGTCGTCGGCGTGGAGTTGGGCGCGGAGCTCGCGGCGGTGGCCCGCCGCAATCTCCCCTCCGCCACCATCGAGGTGGCGGCCTTCGAGGACTGGCCGTTGCCGCCGGACCCCTTCGATCTCGTCCTCGCGGCGACCTCCTTCCACTGGATCGACCCCGCCGTCCGCATCGCCAAGAGCGCGGACGCGCTGCGCCCCGGCGGAACCCTCGCCACCGTCTCGACCCACCATGTCGCGGGCGGCACCGAGGACTTCTTCGCCGAGGTCCAGGAGTGCTACGAGCACTTCGACCCGACGACCCCGCCGGGCCTGCGCCTCACCCCGGCCGCCGACATCCCGTACGACAGCCAGGAAGCGCCGCACCGCAACGTCGAACAGGGCAACACGGCGCTCCCCGGTGCGGACCGCTTCGACCCGCCCGTCTTCCACCGCTACGAACGCGACGTCACCTACCGCACCGCGGACTACCTCGACCTGCTCGGCACCTACTCGGGCACCCTCGCCCTCGACCCGGCCGCCCGCGCGCGCCTGCTCGACTGCATCGGCACACTGATCGACACGCGCTACCGCGGCCGGGTCACCAAGCGCTACCTGACCGAACTCCGCCTCGCCACGCGCCGGTAGCGACCGACCGCGCCGCTCACGCGGCGGGCACGCGCGGCGCCGCCACCGGGACCGGCTCCGGCGCCGCCGCCAACAGGGCCTGCGCGTACGGGTCCTGGGGGCGTTCGCACACCTCGTCCGCGGGCCCCGTCTCCACGCAGAGCGGATCAGGGGGGGGGATGGGGCGTGTGCGCATGGCGGAGTACCTGTTCGTTTCGCTGCGGCGGAAAAGGGGCGGCCCGTACCGGCGGGTGGCGTACGGCAGCCGCGATCACGCGCTCGGCGGCGCGGACACGATCAGAGGTGGGGGTGACTCATCGGCGGCATGGACATCACCTTGCGGCACCCTCCTGAACAGTGGTTTCGATGACACCTCCGGGTCTGCGACGGGAAGTCCCGCCGGTCCAGCATGTGGGAGCACGTGTCACACGCATTGCAGGGTCGTGAAGCGATCCGGCGGAGCCTTGACCGGCTTTCGGGACGCCGCACATTCTCCTGTTCATGGCCGCGAGCGCCCCGCCTCGCTCCGACGGAAACCGCCCACCCGCCCAGTGAAGGGGTTCCTCCATGACGTCCACCGCACCCGCAGCGCCTGCCGCACCCACCGCGCCCGCCGTCACCGTCGAGAAGGTCGGTGGCCGGATCGGCGCCGTCGTCTCCGGGGTCCGGCTCGGCGGCGACCTGGACGAGGCCACCGTGGCCGCGGTCCGGGCCGCCATCGTGGAACACAAGGTCGTCTTCTTCCGCGACCAGGACCACCTCGACGCCGAGAGGCACGAGGCGTTCGCCCGCCTCCTCGGCACCCCGGTCGCCCACCCCACCGTCCCGTCCGTCGACGGCCGCTACGCGCTCGGCATCGACAACGAACACGGCGGGCGCGCCAACCAGTGGCACACCGACGTCACGTTCGTGCCCGCGTACCCCGCCTTCTCCATCCTGCGCGCCGAGGTCGTCCCGCCGTACGGCGGCAACACCCTGTGGTCCAACACGGCGGCCGCGTACGCCGAACTCCCGGAGCCCGTACGGGTGTTGGCCGAAAGCCTGCGCGGTGTGCACACCAACGACTACGACTACGCCGCCGCCCGCCCGGAGGCCCCGTCCGAGGCGCTGCAACAGCACCGCAAGGTGTTCACGTCGACCAAGTTCCAGACCGAGCACCCGGTCGTGCGCGTGCACCCGGAGAGCGGCGAACGCACCCTGATCCTCGGCAACTTCCTGCAGAAGCTCACCGGGTTCAACGCCCGCGACTCGCGCGCCCTGATCGGCATCCTCCAGTCGCACGTCGAGCGGCCGGAGAACACGGTCCGCTGGCAGTGGCGCGCCGGCGACGTCGCCATCTGGGACAACCGGGCCACCCAGCACTACGGCGTGGACGATTCCGACGCCCACACGCGCACCCTGCGCCGCGTCACCATCGACGGCGACGTCCCGGTCGGCGTGGACGGCCGCCGCTCGACACTTCTGGCCCCCACGTCGGTCCCGGAACCCGAATACGGCATCGCCTCCGGCGCCTCCACGGACGGGGAGTTCGCGCAGCCGTAAGGGCCCCCGCTCCCGGGGCTCCGCCCCGGACCCCGCGCCTCAATCGCCGGCGGGGCTTGAAATACCAATCCCGCCGGCGATCGGCCCATCAAGCCCCTGCGGCGATTGAGCAGCGGGGTCCGGGGCGGAGCCCCGTGAGCGGAGGACGGGTGGCCGCGCCGGGTCAGTCGAGGCGCGGGATCTCGATGGCCGGGGAGCTGTGGATACAAGTACGCACGTTCCGTGGGCTCGCGGCGGGCTCGGCGGTGATTTGGCCGGTTTCGTGATCGCGGCCTCCGGTCTGCTGTGCTGCGGCTCCCTTTTGCCGCAGTGGTGCGTGCCTGGGCCGGGCCGGAGGTCCCATGGACGGCACGTGACATCAGCAGTACTGTTGATGTATGAATGCGACGGTTCCAGAGGTGCCCTTCACCGAGCTGCTGCGCAGCCCCGCCGGCACGGCCGAGCGGTTGCGAACGGTGCGGGCGGTGCGGCTGCGGCGGCGGGACGCGGACGATCTCTTTCTGATGCGTGCGGATCGCATGCACGGTGAGGCGGAGGTGGTGGACTTCACCGCCACGCTGCTGACGGCGATGCTTGTCGACACCGAGGGTGGGATGGCGGCCATAAGGCGCGCCCTGCCCCGGGTGCTGCCATGGTTGCGGTTCCTGCCGGATGGCTCGGCTGAGGAGATGCTGGGCGAGCTGACCGAGGTTGCGACGGCCAGCCGGGATCTGGACACCATGGTGCCGATCGCGCAGGTCCTCACCGAGTGGCGACACACCGCGGAGATCTACGCCGACCCGGATCTGCTCGCCGAGCTCACCCGCGAGCGGGGCGGTGACGCCGGTCCGGTTCCCTTGCCTGCGGCCGCGGGACCGGCCGAGGACGACGAGCGGTGAGTCCGCGTCGGGGTGATCGGGCGGCCCCGCCGCCCTCGGACGCCGAGTGGGTCCTGCGGTTCGAGAACAACGACGCCGCCGCGGGGTGGGAGATCCTCTGCAAGCAGGCGCCCGGTAACGCAAGAACGGCGTGGTACGCCCTGACTGCTGCCCCGCGGCCGCTGCCCGCCACTCCTCGGCATCACCGGCTGAAGCGGGACTTGGCCACGGTCCGTTACAAGGGGGTGGCGCTCGAGCAGTGGCAGTACGAGATCACGGGCTCGGGGCGCATCTGGTATCTCGTCGACGACGAGCGTCGCACTTGTTGGATTACGTATGCCGGGCTTGCGCATCCCAAGAGGACGGACTGATCCCGTCGGGGCTCCGTCAGGGCGCGGGATGTTTCGGGGCGGGCGGAGGCGGCGGCCCGGATGGGAGTTTCACCTTGGACCAGCCGTCGCACGTCACCTGGTAGCGCTCACCGTCGTCGGCGTCCATGCGCGAGGTGAGGTGCACGTTCAGGTGGTCCTCATAAAGGGAGTAGTGGACGCCGCCCATCATGCCGAACACGGGGAAGAAGACGTGGACGTCGAGGCCCTCGGCCAGCGGAGTCAGCGGCGGCAGCAGGTGTTCGGTCTCCTTGAAACAGCCGCTCGCGCGTTCTCATAGCAGCGCGTGGAAGCGATGTTCCAGCTGCTCCTGCGGGGCGGGCAGGCGTCGTACCACGACCGGTTCCAGGAGTTCCAGCAAATGCCCGTGCCCCCGCTCCCGGGCGATGTCCACGGCCCTGCGCCCGTCGCGGGTGAGCTGCGTGCGCCAGGCGCCGTGCGCGATCAGTCGGGAGACGACGGCGAAGTGCGCTCCGTGCCAGGCTGCTTGGTGCAGTGGGGAGCTACGGGAACGACGATGCGTGCCCGCTGTCGCTCATCCAAAGCCCCCGCTAACGCAGGGAATTAAGTTCAATCGCCGGGCACTTGTCCATGACCATGTCCAGTCCCGCCCCGCGGACCCGCTCGTACGCCGCCTCGTCGACGACACCAAGCTGGAACCAGACGGCCTTCGCGCCGACGGCGGTCGCCTCCTCGGCGACGGCCCCCGCGAGCTCGCTGTTCACGAACACATCGACCACATCAACCGGGAACGGGATGTCCGCGAGCGAGGCGTACCCCGGCTCGCCGTGCACGGTCTCCGCCTTCGGGTGCACCGGCACGATCCGCTTGCCGAAGCGCTGCAGGACGCCGGCGACCCCGTAGGCGGCGCGGGACTGGTTCGAGGAGAGGCCGACCACCGCCCAGGTGTCCCCGGTCTCGGTGAGGATCTTGCGGACCGTGTCGTGATCGCCGTACATGGGACCTCCTGTGGGGCCGTGACTGGTATCCGTACGGGACAACTCCTCGCGCGGCGCGGGGATTCCGGGGCAGCTCAGCCCACGTGCACGCGCGGGCGGCGCTCCGGGTCGGGTTCGGCGCGGCGCAGCACTTCGCGGGTGACCGGGGCGACCTCGCCGTCGCCGAACACCAGGAAGCGCAGCAGGTGGCCGACGGGGTGGCCCTCGGTCCAGTTGAAGTAGGCGTGCGGGACGCTGCCGGTGCGGTCGCGCAGGTCCATGAGGACGGCGGCGGCCGTGTTGGGGACACCGGGGCCGCGCACCCGAAGGCGGCGCACACCGTGCTTCTCGTCGCCGTGGACGAGCAGGTCCTCGGTGAAGTCGGAGGAGTCCTGGATGAAGACCTCCAGGAACAGCACCCGGCCGTCGTCCGGCATGGGCGTGTCCTCGCGCTGGCAGTGCTCCTTGTCGCGGTACTCCGCGGTGGTGTGCTCCTGCGGCTCGTTCGCGATGATCCGCAGCGGGCCCCGCGCCGCCGCCTCGTCGATCAGCCGCAGGGCCGTCTCGTCGTACTGGACCGCGCCCGCGCGCAGTTCGAAGGCGCGGTGGACGCGGGAGGCGAAGGAGGTGATGAGGATCGCCGCGATGAAGATGATGGCGATCTTGATGCCGTCGGGGCGTTCCACGACGTTCGTGACCAGGGTGTAGGCGAAGACCGCCGTGATCGCGCCGAAGCCGATCGCCGACTTGCGGTGGCCGCGCCGGTGCACCGCGACCGTCGAGGCGAACGACGCGGAGAGCATCAGGACCAGCACGCCGGTCGCGTACGCGCCGGACTGGTCGTCGACGTTGGCGTTGAACCAGAGGGTGATGAAGACCGCCGCCGCCATGAAGACGAGGACCAGCGGGCGCACGGCCCGCGTCCACTCGGGCGCCATGCCGTAGCGGGGCAGATAGCGGGGGACCAGATTGAGCAGGCCCGCCATCGCGGAGGCGCCCGCGAACCACAGGATGGCGATCGTGGAGACGTCGTAGACCGTGCCGAAGCCCTCGCCCAGGTACGCGTGCGCGAGATACGCGAGCGCGCGCCCGTTCGCCGAGCCGCCGGACTCGAACTCGTGCTGCGGGATCAGGATCGTCGTGGCGAGGCTGGACAGGAGCAGAAAACAGCTCATGATCAGCGCGGCCGTCGTGAGCAGCTTGCGGGTGTCGCGGATGCGGCCCTTCGGCTTCGCGTACGTGTCCGTGGAGTCGCCCTGGACCTGCGGCATGACGGCGACGCCCGTCTCGAAGCCGGACATGCCGAGCGCCAGCTTCGGGAACACGAGCAGCGCGACGCCGATCATCATGAACGGTGAGGAGTGCTCGGCCGTCATCGCGTCCCACCAGTTGCCGATCTTGACCGGCTCGGTGAACACATGGGCGGCAGCCGTGACCAGCACGACGATGTTCAGCGTCAGATAGGCGCCCACGAGCACCACCGCGACCCGGATCGCCTCCCCGAACCCCTTGAGGAAGACCGCGCCGAGCGCCACGAGCAGTGCGAGCGTGATCCAGGTGTTCTCACCGTGCAGGCCGGAAGGCGCGAACGGGTTCTCGACGACGTGCGCGGCCGCGTCCGCCGCCGAGAGCGTCATCGTGATCATGAAGTCGGTGGCGGCGAAGCCGAGCAGCACGAGGACGAACAGCTTCCCCGCCCACCAGGGCAGGAGCCGCTCCAGCATCGCGATCGAACCCTCGCCGTGCGGCGACTCCTTCGCGACCCTGCGGTACACCGGCAGGGCGCCCAGCAGCGTGAGCGCGATGAGGACGAGCGTCGCCAGCGGCGACAGCAGTCCCGCCGCCAGCGCCGCGATGCCCGGCTGGTAGCCGAGCGTCGAGAAGTAGTCGACACCCGTCAGGCACATCACGCGCCACCACTTGTGGCCCTTGTGCTCCTCGGGGGCGTGCCCGTGCGGGCCCTGATGGCGGGCCGTCTGCTCGCTCAGCCCCTCCAACAGCCAGGAGCGGAAGCGGCTCGTGGAGGCTGCGGCGGCGGCAGGGCTCTCGGCCTGGGTGCCGGTCATGTGGCGGGTGCTTCCTGTCGGACGACTCGGGCGACTGTCTGGGACGACGAGCGAGTATCCATCACATCGTCACCTGTGCATCGGGCGGGGGCGAGTCCTGTACCACCTGCGCATACGCTGGACCGATGCAGGACGAGTACCGCACGGTGGCCCGCG
Organism: Streptomyces sp. NPDC102360; assembly: GCF_044766085.1. Taxonomy (NCBI): domain Bacteria; kingdom Bacillati; phylum Actinomycetota; class Actinomycetes; order Kitasatosporales; family Streptomycetaceae; genus Streptomyces; species Streptomyces sp. NPDC102360. The sequence continues at coordinate 65,653 of NZ_JBIWLG010000001.1, forward strand.
AGGGCGTGCACGAGACAGAGATCAGCCGCTCCCGGTTCCTGTGCGCGCTCGCGCCCGCCGCGACCGAGGAGGAGGCCCAGGCCTTCGTCGCGCGCGTCCGAAAGGAACACCCGACGGCCAACCACAACTGCTACGCCTACGTCATCGGGGCCGACGCCTCCGTACAGAAGGCGAGCGACGACGGCGAGCCGGGCGGCACGGCGGGAGTGCCGATGCTGCAGATGCTCACCCGGCGCGACATGCGCTACGTCGTCGCCGTGGTCACCCGCTACTTCGGCGGCGTGAAGCTCGGCGCCGGCGGTCTCATCCGCGCCTACGGAGGCGCGGTGGGCGAGGCCCTCGACACGCTCGGCACGGTGACGCGCCGCCGCTTCCGCCTCGCCACCGTGACGGTCGACCACGCGCGCGCGGGCAAGACGGAGAACGACCTGCGGTCCACGGGCCGCGAGGTACGGGACGTGCGCTACGGCGCGGAGGTCACCATCGAGATCGCCCTCCCGGAATCGGACATCGCCCGCTTCCGCGGCTGGCTCGCGGACACGACGGCAGGCACGGCGGCCTTCGACCTGGGCGGAGAAGCGTACGGGTGACCAAATCAAGCCCCTGCGGCGGGTGACCACATCAAGCCCCTGCGGCGATTGAGCAGCGGGGTCCGGGGCAGCGCCCCGAGTCGTGTGGAACGACCACCGCAACAGGTCACCCGGGCGTAACCCCCCGCCATGTCAGACCCACCCGTTAGCCTCGTGCAACATGAGGCTCCTGCACACATCCGACTGGCACCTGGGCCGCTCGTTCCACCGCGTGAACATGCTCGACGCCCAGTCCACATTCATCGCCCACCTCGTCGACACCGCCCGCGAGCGCAGCGTCGACGCCGTGGTCGTGTCGGGTGACGTGTACGACCGGGCGGTGCCGCCCCTGGCCGCCGTGGAGCTGTACGACGACGCGCTGCACCGCCTCGCCGAGCTCGGCGTGCCCACCGTGATGATCTCCGGGAACCACGACTCGGCCCGCCGCCTCGGCGTCGGCGCGGGCCTCATCGGCCGGGCCGGCATCCATCTGCGTACGGAACCGTCCCGTTGCGGGGAGCCGATCGTGCTGCCGGACGCGCACGGCGACGTCGCGTTCTACGGACTTCCCTACCTCGAACCGGCCCTGGTGAAGGACGAGTTCGGGGTGGCGAGGGCCGGGCACGAACAGGTGCTCGCCGCCGCCATGGAGCGCGTGCGGGCCGACCTCGCCGCGCGCCCGGCGGGCACCAGATCCGTCGTTCTCGCGCACGCCTTCGTGACCGGGGGTGCGCCCAGCGACAGCGAGCGGGACATCACGGTGGGCGGCGTCTCGGCCGTCCCGTCCGGCGTCTTCGACGGCGCGGACTACGTGGCGCTCGGACACCTGCACGGCAGCCAGGTCATCAGCGACCGGGTCCGCTACTCCGGCTCCCCGCTGCCGTACTCGTTCTCGGAGGCCGACCACCGCAAGAGCATGTGGCTGATCGACCTCGACGCCGAGGGCGCGGTCACCGCCGAGCGCCTCGACTGCCCGGTGCCGCGCCCGCTGGTCCGCCTGCGCGGTGACCTCGACGACCTCCTCGATGCCCCGGACCTCGACCGCCACGAGGAATCGTGGGTGGAGGCGACGCTCACGGACGCGATCCGGCCGGACGACCCGATGGCCCGCCTCTGCGAGCGTTTCCCGCACACCCTCAGCCTGCTCTTCGACCCGCGCCGCACGGACGACGAGGAGCTGGACGCCAGCTACGCCGAGCGCCTCAAGGGGCGTGACGACCACGAGATCGCGGAGGACTTCGTGACCCACGTCCGGGGCGCAGGGCCCGACGAGAGCGAGCGGGTGGTGCTACGGGCAGCGTTCGACGCCGTACGCGCGGACGACGTGGTGCGCGAGGTGGCCAGGTGAGGCTGCACACACTCACGATCACGGCGTTCGGCCCCTTCGGCGCCACGCAGAAGGTCGACTTCGACGATCTGTCGGCGGCGGGACTCTTCCTCCTGCACGGTCCGACCGGCGCGGGCAAGACCTCCGTCCTCGACGCGGTCTGCTACGCGCTGTACGGCTCCGTGCCCGGCGCCCGGCAGGGCGGCAGCGGCCAGGGCCAGAACCTGCGCAGCGACCACGCAGAGGCGGGCGTGCGCACGGAGGTCACCCTCGACCTGACCGTCGCGGGCCGCCGCCTGGAGATCACCCGGCAGCCGCCCCACCTCCGTCCCAAGAAGCGCGGCACCGGATTCACGACGGAGAAGGCGCAGAGCTGGCTGCGCGAGTACGACGCCGTGGCGGCGAAGTGGAAGGACCTCAGCCGCTCCCACCAGGAGATCGGCGAGGAAATCACGCAGCTGCTCGGCATGAGCAAGGACCAGTTCTGCCAGGTGGTCCTCCTCCCGCAGGGCGACTTCGCGCGATTCCTGCGGGCCGACGCCGAGGCCCGTGGCAAGCTGCTCGGCCGGCTCTTCGACACGCACCGGTTCGCTGCCGTGGAGCAGCGGCTGGCGGAGGACCGCAAGGGCGCTCAGAAGCAAGTGGCCGCCGGTGACTCGGAGTTGCTGGCCGACGCCCACCGTATGCAGCAGGCGGCGGGGGACGTCGTGGAGCTGGAGCCGGTCTACGCGACGCCGGGCGACCCCGGTATCGCGGACTCCGTCCTGGCCTGGGCGGCCACGGCCCGCTCGACCGCGCGCGAACACTTCACGCACGCCCATCTCGCCCTGGACGCGGCCGAGTCGGCGCGGATCTCGGCGCAGCACGACCTGTCCGACGTGACGGAGACCCACCGCCTGCAACTCCGCTCCGCGCAGGCCCGCGAGCGGGCGGCGGCCCTGGAGGAGCGGGCCGGGGAACACCGGGCCCTCCAGGACCGGATGGACCGGGCCCGCAAGGCGGCGACGGTGGAGCCGGCGTTGGCCCTGCGGGCGGAGGCGGAGACGGACCACCGGGAGGCACTGGACCAGGACCGCCGGGCACGAGAGGAGCTGCGGGCCACGTGGCCGCCGCGGCCCGCCGGTCGCACGACACCCGACCCCGGATCCGGGACGGCCCACGGTGCGCGGGCCGTGGGCCGTGGCTCCGGGACCGAGGCACCGTGCGCAGCGGACGAGGCCGTGGGCAGCCCCGGCCCCGACCACCTCACCCACGACATTCCCGCCTCGCCGGAAGCGCTCGCCGAAGCCGCCCGGCGTGTCGCTCAGGAACTCGGTGGGCTCGACGCGGCGCGGCGCGCCGAGCGGCGGCTCGCCGGGCTCACGCGGGAGCGCGCCGACCTCGACCGCGAGGAGCGCGCCGACGTCGACCTGCTCGCCGACACGGAAGGCTGGCTCGACGGCTGGGACGCCCGGCGGGCCGGCCTCCAGGCCCGGGTCGACGAGGCGCAGGAGGCCGCCACCCGCGCCGAACACCTCGCGGGGCAACTCGAACCGGCCCGCAAGCAGGCCCGCGCCGCCGTCGAACGCGACCGGCTCACCGGGCGCGCCGAAGCCGCCGAAGCCGAGGCGCTGCGCGCCCGCGAGCAGGCGGCGACCGCGCACGAGCACTGGCTCGGCCTGAAGGAGCAGCGACTGCGCGACGTCGCCGCCGAACTCGCCGAGGCGCTCGTCGACGGCGAACCCTGCACCGTGTGCGGCGCGAGCGAACACCCCGCGCCCATGCGGAAGTCCGAGGGGCACGTCGACCGGGCCGCCGAGGAGTCCGCGCTCGCCGCCTACCGCACCGCCGACGAGCGCCGCACCCGGGCCGAGCGCGCCCTGGGTGACGTACGGGAGGAGTTGGCGGCGGCGAAGGCCGCGGCAGGGGAGGCGCCCGCAGCGCAACTCGCCGAGGCCGCCCGCGATTTGGCGGAGCGACACGCCGAGACGCACGCCCTCGCGGCCACCGCGCACCGGGCCCGCGAGGCCCTCGACCACGCCGACGGTGAGCGCGACCGCCGCCTCGCAGTCCGTCAGGAGGCCGCGCAGCGCACCGCCGCCCGCACCTCGCTGCGTGACGCTTTGGATCGTGAACAGGCGGGCCTTGAGCGGGAGTTGGTGGAGGCGCGCGGCGCGGCCGAGAGCGTCGAGGCGCGCGCGGAGCAGTTGGAGCGGCAAGGTGTGCTGCTCACCGGGGCGGCCGAGGCGGCCCGCGCCGTCGAGGACACGGCGCGGCGCCTCAAGGAATCCGACGCGCGACTCGCCGACGCGGCGTTCCGGGCCGGGTTCGACACGCCGGAGGCCGCGGCCGCCGCGCTGCTCGACGACGACCGGCACCGCGAGCTCCAGCACCGCCTGGACGCCCGGCAGTCGGAGGAGGCGGCCGTACGCGCGGTACTCGCCGAGGAGGACACCGCAGAGGCCGCCCGGAGACCTGTGGCCGACGTCGACGCGGCCCGGACCGCCGCGCAGGCCGCCGACGCGCGCGTGCGGACGGCCGGATCGGCGCGCGACGCGGCCCAGCGGCGTTGCGCCGAACTCGACCGGCTCTCGCGCCGCGTCGCCACCGAGGCCCGGCGTCTCGGCCCGCTGCGCGAGACGTACGACCGGGTGGCCCGCCTCGCGTCCCTCGCGGCCGGCACCGCCGCCGACAATGAGCGCAAGATGCGCCTGGAGTCGTACGTACTGGCCGCCCGTCTGGAGCAGGTGGCGGCCGCCGCGACCGCCCGCCTGCGCCGCATGTCGTCGGGCCGCTACACCCTCGTGCACTCCGACTCCCTTGCCGGGCGCGGCCGTTCGGGCCTCGGCCTGCACGTCGTCGACGCGTGGACGGGCCGCGAGCGCGACACGGCGACGCTCTCCGGCGGCGAGACCTTCTTCGCCTCGCTGGCCCTGGCGCTCGGCCTCGCGGACGTCGTCACGGACGAGGCGGGCGGTGTCCGCCTCGACACGCTCTTCATCGACGAGGGGTTCGGCAGCCTCGACGACCAGACGCTCGACGAGGTGCTCGACGTCCTCGACTCCCTGCGCGAGCGGGACCGCAGCGTCGGCATCGTGAGCCACGTCGGCGATCTGCGCCGCCGCGTGCACGCGCAGTTGGAGGTCGTGAAGGGGCGAGAGGGGTCGGTGGTGCGCCAGCTCGGGGTCCAGCAGGCCTGACCCGCAAGGGAGTCAGTGCCCGATCGCGCGTCTCGGCAGCGGCGACGAGTACACGACACTCGTCGTCACCGAGCCCAGCGTGCCGATCCTGCCGGAGACCTCCTCCAGGTGTTTCATGGAGCGCGCCGCGACCTTGATGACAAAGCAGTCGTCGCCGGTGACGTGGTGCGCCTCCAGGATCTCCGGTGTCACCTCGACGAGGTCGTGGAACGGCTTGTAGTTCCCGTTCGGGTAGCGGAGGCGGACGAAGGCCAGGATCGGCAGGCCGAGCCGTTCCGGTACGACCACCGCCGTGTAGCCGGCGATCACTCCCGCCTCCTCCAGCCTGCGCACCCGCTCGGTCACGGCGCTGGCCGACATGGACACGGCCCGCGCCAGCTCCGCGTAGCCGGCGCGGCCTTCGCGCTGGAGGACCTGGAGGATGCGCCAGTCGGTGGCGTCGGGGACGTACGGGGAGGCGGGTGTGGAATCGGCGGTCATTCTTGAGAGATAGCAGGGGAATTCCCGGCGGGGCAAGGTATTTGCCGGGGATCGTGCCTTCAGGTGGTGGGTCGGCGACCGTAGATTTTTGGTCATGACCACCACCACGTACGCCTCGCCGTCCGCCGCTGCCGCCTACTTCGGTGCGAGCCTCGCCTTCCACGCCGACGTGTCGGACGTCGCCGCGGCGCTCGCCACCGGCGGCGAACCCGGGTTCGTCCTGATCGACTCCCGGTCCACGGAGTCGTGGGACCAGGGGCACGTCCCCGGCGCGCTGCACCTGCCGACCGCGCTGATCGCCGAGCAGGCGGAGCGGCTGCTCGACACGTCCGTGCCGGTGGTCACGTACTGCTGGGGGCCGGGCTGCAACGGCGCGACCCGGGCAGCCCACGCCCTGGCTCAACTCGGCTTCCAGGTCAAGGAGATGCTCGGCGGGTTCGAGTACTGGGTGCGGGAGGGCTTCGCGTACGAGACGTGGGAGGGGCCTGCGCGTCGGGCTGCCGATCCGCTGACCGTCCCGCTCGACACGGAGGCCTGCGGCTGCTGACCCGTTCCTGTTTCGGCCGACCGTCCTCAGGCCACGGGGCTCCGCCCCGGACCCCGCTGCTCAATCGCCGCAGGGGCTTGAATGATCGGCACCACGGTGCGGCGCAACGTAAACGGTCGGCCCCCGCCCCGCCCCGCCGGAATCCGCGTGCGTCGCCGCGCCGGCCCCGGCATGATGCGCAGCATGCCGAGACTCCCTCACCCCACCCCCGCCGAACTCCGTCGCGACCCCCTCCCGCTGCGTGGGCGTACCGCGCTGGTCACCGGTGCCAGCCGGCGCGGTGGGATCGGGTTCGCCGTGGCCCGGCGGCTCGCCGCGTACGGGGCGAGCGTGTATCTGCACCACCACGTGGCGCACGACGAGGCGATGCCCTGGGGCGGCGACCGGCCCGCCGACGTGGCCGACGCCGTGCGAGAGGTGTGCGGCGCGGCGGACGCCGTCGTCGCGCACGGGCCGGCGGATCTGACCGAACCCGGCGCCCCCGCGCGCCTGGTCCAGGACGCCGCCGAAGCGTTCGGTGGGCGCCTCGACATCGTCGTCGCCAACCACGCCCTCAGCGGCACCGACGGCACGCTCGACACCATCGACGCCGCCATGCTGGACGCCCATTGGGCCGTCGACGCCCGCTCCGTCCTCCTGCTCGTCCAGGCCTTCGCCCGGCACAGGACCGCCTACGAAGGCGTGCCCGGAGGCCGTGTCGTCATGATGACCTCCGGGCAGGACATCGCCGACGGGATGCCCGGCGAGATCGCGTACGCCCTGCAGAAGGGGGCACTCGCGTCGATCACCCGCTCGCTCGCGACCGCCCTCGCCCCGCAGTTCGTGACCGTGAACACCGTCAACCCGGGCCCCGTGGACACGGACTACCTGGACGGCGAGGTCTACGAATCCATCGCCGAACTGTTTCCCGCCAAGCGGTGGGGGATGCCCGACGACCCGGCGCGGCTCATCTCATGGCTGGCCACGGACGAGGCCGCGTGGATCACCGGGCAGGTCATCGACTCGGAGGGCGGTTTCCGCAGAAGCTGAGGGCAGCTGAGGGAATCCCTCAGAGCTTCGACAGCTCGTCCACCAGGTCGTCGAGGCCGAGCGATCCCTGCGAAAGCGCCGCCATGTGCCACGCCTTCGCGTCGAAGGCGTCCCCGTGCGCGGCCTGCGCGCCCGCGCGGCCCAGCAGCCACGCCCGCTCGCCCAGCTTGTAGCCGATCGCCTGGCCCGGAATCGACAGGTACCGGGTCAGCTCGCTCTCCACGAAGTCCGCGGGCCGGCTGCTGTGCGCGCCGAAGAACTCCTGCGCGAGCTCCGGTGTCCAGCGCTCGCCGGGGTGGAACGGCGAGTCCGCGGGGATGTCGAGTTCCAGGTGCATGCCGATGTCGACGATGACCCGGCAGGCCCGCATCATCTGCGCGTCCAGATAGCCGATCCGGGTCTCCGCGTCCGTGAGGAAGCCCAGCTCGTCCATCAGCCGCTCCGCGTACAGCGCCCAGCCCTCCGCGTTCGCGGAGACGATGCCGAGCGTCGCCTGGTACCGGGACAGATCACCGGCTACGTGCGCCCACTGGGCGAGCTGGAGGTGGTGGCCGGGGACGCCCTCGTGGTACCAGGTGGTCACCAAGTCGTAGGCGGGGAACCGGGTCTGCCCCATCGCGGGCAGCCACGTACGCCCCGGGCGCGAGAAGTCCTCCGACGGCGGAGTGTAGTAGGGGGCTGCGGCGTTGCCGGGCGGTGCGATGCAGGACTCCACTTCCCGTACCCGCTCCGCGAGGTCGAAGTGCGTGCCGTTGAGCGCGCCGATGGCGTCGTCCATCAGCTTCTGCAACCACTGCCGCACCTCCTCGACGCCCTCGATGTGCCGCCCGTGCTCGTCGAGGTGCGCGAGCGCCACCCACGGGGTCGCGGCGCCCGGCAGGATCTTCTCGGCCTCCGTACGCATCTCGGCGAGCAGCCGGTGGAACTCGCTCCAGCCGTACGCGTACGCCTCGTCCAGGTCGAGGTCCGCGCCGTTGTAGTAGCGCGACCAGCGCGCGTAGCGCTCGCGGCCCACCACGTTCGGCGCGCCCTCGACGGCGGGCGCGTACACGTCCCGCATCCAGTCGCGCAGTTCGACGGTCGCGGCGTCCGCCGTGCGCGCCGCGGACGTCAGCTCCGCACGCAGCGCCTCAGGGCCCGCGGCCGCGAAATCCTCGAACCAGCCCTGCCATTCGTCGAGTTGGCCGATGAACGTCTCCGTCGGCCGCGGCGCCGCGTGCAGCTTGCGGTCCAGGCCGAGCGCGAGTGTCTCCCGGTAGCCGGCGAACGCCGCGGGCACCGCGCGCAGCCGCTCGGCGATCGCCGCCCAGTCCTCGTCGGTGTCGGTCGGGGTGACCGTGAACACCTCGCGCGCGTTGTGGATCGGCGAGCCGAGGTTCGAGACCTCGCGCAGGTGCTCGTCCGCCTCGTGCACCGCGAGCGCGGCGGTCAGACGCTCGCGCAGCAGCCGGGCGCAGCGCCGCTCGACGTCGCTGTCGGCGCCGGGTGCGCGCTCCGCCTCGTCGAGCCTCGCGAGCGTCTCCCGCGCGAGGTCCGCGACGGCGGTGAGGCCGGCGGGGGACAGATCGGGCAGCTTGCTGTGGGCCTCCCGCACGCCCAGGAAGGTGCCCTCCACGGGGTCGAGGGCGACCATCGCGTCGACGTAGGCATCGGCGATCTGCCGGGGCAGCGGGGCAGTGGAGGGATGAGAGTTCGCGGTGTGTGGCATGCGACACATCCTCGTACGGGTCAGGGGGCCGCGTCACCAAGATTCGCCGCGGGCGGAAGCAGCGGACCGCACTCCCACTGCTGGAAGATCAACCGGGTCTCGACGCGCGCCACTTCGGAGCGCGCCGTGAACGAGTCGAGCACGAGGCGCTGCAGATCCGCCATGTCGCGCACGGCGACGTGCACCAAGTAGTCGTCGGGCCCGGTCAGATGGAACACCGTGCGGGCCTCGGGCAGGGCGCGGACCCGCTCCACGAAAGGCCCGACGAGCTCCCTGCGGTGCGGACGTACCTGCACCGAAAGCAGCGCCTCCAGGCCGCGGCCCAGCTTGGCCGGGTCGAGCCGCAGCACGTGCCCGAGGATCACGCCGGAGCGCCGCAGCCGGTTCACCCGGTCAAGACACGTGGAGGGCGCGACGCCGACCTGCGCCGCCAGATCCCGGTACGTGGCGCGGGCGTCGTTCTGCAACAGTCGCAGTATGTCCAGGTCGACCGGATCAAGTACGACGGAATCGGTCATCCGCCGAACGTAGCACGGGAGTTGAACCATGATCCCCGCCCATTGTTCAGGATGCCGACCATGGATACGCACTGGGACATGAGCGGTGCCCGCACCCGGGCCTTCGCCACCGAAGCCGTGCACGCGGGCCGCGACGACCTCGCCGCGCTCGGCCTGCACGCCCCGCCCCTCGACCTGTCCACCACCTACCCGTCCGCCGACACCCGCGGCGAGGCCGCCCGCATCGACGCGTTCGCCGCCGACGGGGCCCTCGACGACGGGCCGCCCGTCTACGGCCGCCTCGGCAACCCGACCGTCGCCCGCTTCGAGACCGCCCTCGCGCGCCTCGAAGGCACGGACAGCGCGGTCGCGTTCGCGAGCGGTATGGCGGCGCTGACGGCCGTGCTCCTCGTACGTCTCGGGGCGGGCCTGCGCCATGTCGTCGCGGTCCGCCCGCTGTACGGGTGCAGCGACCACCTGCTGACCGCGGGCGCGCTCGGCTCCGAGGTGACGTGGGTCGACCCGGCGGGGATCGCCGACGCGATACGGCCCGACACCGGCCTCGTCATGGTGGAATCGCCCGCCAACCCGACGCTCGCGGAGGTCGATCTGGCGGCCGTCGCGCACGCCTGCGGCTCGGTGCCGCTGCTCGTCGACAACACGTTCGCGACACCCGTGCTGCAACGGCCCGCCGAGAGCGGCGCCCGGCTGGTCCTGCACAGCGCCACGAAGTACATCGGCGGACACGGCGACGTGCTCGGTGGTGTGGTGGCCTGCGACGAGGCGTTCGCGCGTGAGCTGCGCAAGGTGCGGTTCGCGACCGGCGGAGTGCTGCACCCGCTCGCCGGCTATCTGCTGCTGCGGGGCCTGTCCACCCTCCCCGTACGCGTGCGTGCCGCGTCCGCGACGGCCGCGGAGCTCGTCCGGCGGCTCGCCGCGGACCCGCGCGTCACCCGCGTCCACTACCCGCGGATCGGCGGCGCCATGGTCGCCTTCGAGGTCGCGGGCGACCCGCACGCGGTGACCGCCGGAGTCGAACTGATCACCCCGGCCGTCAGCCTCGGCAGCGTCGACTCGCTGATCCAGCACCCGGCCTCGATCAGCCACCGCGTGGTCGCCGCCGACGACCGCAGAGCGGCGGGCGTCGGCGACCGGCTGCTGCGGCTCTCGGTCGGCCTGGAGGACGTCGAGGACCTGTGGGCGGACCTCGATCGGGCGCTGGGCGCGGGCGAGCCCGAACTCAGTGCTGCTCGGCCCGCTCGTACCCGTCCTCGTACGCGTACGGAAGCTCATTCGCGTACGGAAGCAGGGACGCCGCCGGTACCGCATCGAGCCGGGCGGTGATCACCAGGGTGCCCTCCTCGATCTGGTAGTCGAGGGGCAGGCCGAGGCCGCGCATCGCCGCGACCATGCCCGTGTTGGCCGACTGCGTCACCGCGTACACGCTGGAGCAGCCCGCCTCGATCGCCATCGCGACCAGGCGGCCGAGGAGTTCGGCGCCGATGCCGCGGCGCTGCCAGTCGTCCTCCACGAGCAGCGCGACCTCGGTCTCGTCGCCGTCCCACAGCAGATGGCCGAGGGCCACTATCCGCCCAGAGGCGGTCTGTGCGGCGAGGGTGCGGCCGTGGCGCGGGCTGAGCAGGTGGGTCAGATAGCGGTCCGCGTCGGCGACGGGCCCGTGGTAACGGCGGGCCAACGTGGCCTGCGAGCACCGCTCGTGCATCGCCCTCGACGGGGCGAGGTCGCCGCTGTCGGCGCGCCGCACGGTGATGTCGTTGCCCTCGGGCAGCGTCAGGACGTCCTCGCCGTTCGGCACCCGCGGGCCGAGCCGGGTGTCCAGCTCCACGAGGGCGCGGGCGCGTGCGAACTCGGTGGGTGTGAACGGCAGATACGGCCGTTCCACCGCGATGACCCCGCCCTCCGGGGTGCGAAGCCGCAGCACGGTGTCGTCGAAGCCGCCCTCGACCGGCGTATCGCCGGACGCGGCGGCCGCCTTCGCCGGGAGCGACCTGATCGTGCAGCGCCCCAGCAACTGGCGCAGTGCGAGCGGGAGTTCGGCGGCGTCGAGCGCCGTGCGGGTGGCGAGGCCGAGGATGCGGGTCGGGGCGTCCACCAGGTCGTGGGTGTCCGCCCGCTCGATCCAGGTGTCGGCGCCGCCCGCGCCCGCGACGAGCCCGGCCAGCGCGCCCGAGGTCAGCTCCTCGGGCGCGCGCAGCAGGAACTCGTCCACCGTGCCCTCGGCCAGCGGGTGCGTCTGCAGGCTCAGGATGTCGACCCGCTGGTGGGCGAGGACCGTGCACAGCGCGGCCAGCGAACCCGGCTCGTCCCGCACGGTCGTGCGCATCCGCCACAGCGTGCTGCTCGCCGGGTCGAGCGGCCCGGCCGCGGCCTCCGAGTCCGTGGAGGCGGGCGGCCGGGCGCCGGTATCCGCCGTGGGTGGCGCGTGCTCCCTGCGTTCTGTCCTGAGCATGCGGAACCCGGCGGTGGCCGCGGCGAGCAGGGCCGCGGCGCAGCAGAGGACAACAGCGACAACTTGCGTCTCGTTACTCATGCGTCCACTGTGCAGGACCGGTGTTGCGTGATCACAAACGCTTTGTGACCGACGGGTTAAGCGTGCTTATGTCTGTTTTTGGGTGCTGGGTGGCCGAGGTCACTGCCGAGGTGATTGCCGGGGTCACTGCCCCACCCGCCCCGGCTGCAACGTCTGCGAGAACAGCACGTCGCCGCCCTCCTGCCGCAGCCGTACGGTGAGTTCCCCGCTGCCGCCGTCGATCTCGACCTCGCCGAAGTACGGCGGGGTCTCGGCGGGCGAGGTGTTGTTCCGGTCCGGCGCCTTGACGAAGGCCTGCCGCGGGCCGAACGTCCCGTCCAGCTTCAGCGCCTTGAACCCGCCTGCCGCGAGCGGCCCCGACACGAACTCCCAGAACGGCTCGAAGTCCTTGAACGCGGCGTTCGACGGCTCGTAGTGCTGCGCCGACGTGTAGTGCACATCGGTCGTCAGCCACAGGGTGCCGGTGATCCGCTCGTGCTTGATGTGCCGCAGCAGCTCGGCGAGCTGGAGTTCGCGCCCGAGTGGCGCGCCGGGGTCGCCCTGCGCCACCGCCTCGAAGTTCGTGCCGTCCGGGACGACGAGGCCCAGCGGCATGTCGGAGGCGATCACCTTCCACACGGCGCGCGAGCGCGACAGCTCCCGCTTCAGCCACGCGAGCTGCTCGGCGCCGAGGATCCCGGTCGGGTCCTCGGTCTGCCGCCCCGGCGAGTTGGCGTTCCGGTACGTCCGCATGTCGAGCACGAACACGTCGAGCAGGGGCCCCTGCCGCAGCACCCGGTACACGCGGCCGTCCGCGTCGCCCGGTGGCAGCGTCGAGACGGGGAAGTACTCACTGAAGGCGCGCAGCGAGCGGGCCGACAGCACATCGACGTTCTTCTCGGTGTAGCGGTCGTCGCTGAGGATCTGTCCCGGATACCAGTTGTTGTGCACCTCGTGGTCGTCCCACTGCGTGACCGTGGGGATCTGGGCGTTGAAGCGGCGCAGGTTCTCGTCGAGCAGGTTGTAGCGGAACGCGCCGCGGAACTCGCCGAGCGTCTCCGCGACCTTGGACTTCTCCTCGGTGGTCACATTGCGCCACACGCGCCCGTCCGGCAGCGTCACGCTGGGCAGGATCGGGCCGTCGGCGTAGATGTTGTCGCCGCTGCACAGGAAGAAGTCCGGGTCGAGGGCGCGCATGTCCTCGTACACGCGGTAGCCGCCGCGGTCCGGGTTGATGCCCCAGCCCTGTCCGGCGATGTCCCCGGACCACAGGAACTTCACCCCGTCCCGGCGTGACACGGACGCCGTACGGAAGGTCCCCTCGACGGGCTCGCCGGTGCGCCGCGGGTCGTCCGGGTCGGCGAGCCGCACGCGGTAGTGGATCTGCTCGCCGGGCGGCAGACCGCGCAGCCGGGTCGTCCCGGTGAAGTCCGTGTCGGGGCCGATCAGCGGCCCCCGCCATCTGGTGACGTTCTTGAACGAGTCGGTGGCCGACGTCTCCACGACCATCCGCGCGGGCCGGTCGGAGCGCACCCACACGAGGCCCGAGTGCGCGCCCACGTCACCGGCCTGGACGCCCCAGCCGGCCTTCGGGCGCCCGGACAGCGCGAACGCGGGCGCGGCGGCCCCGCCGATCGCCGGAAGGGCCAGCGCCGCGGACGTGGCGAGCGCGCCGCGCAGCACGCCGCGGCGGCCGGGCTGAGGAGTTTGTGGACGATCTGACATGGACGCCTCCGGTGACGGTCTCGACGACAGCACGGTGCCATGGCCTGCGCGCGGCGCCGTGCTGCCACTCCTACTGGGGCGCCACGGCCCACACGCGAACCCCAAGTGAACAACTGCCCCCACCATCAAGGGAACCTGGCGCGCAGGGCGGCGTGCGCCAAGAGGCGTACCCCTTCGGTGATACGGGCCGGGGACAGATGCGCGTAGCCGATCACCAGGGACACGCCGTCGCCCGCGGCGCCTCCGTAGTGGCCGAGTGGGCGGACGGACACTCCGGCGGACGCGCAGCGGTCGATGAGTTCCTGGTGCGGGCCGTGGCGGGCCGGGAGCGTGGCGATGGCGTGCAGGCCCGCCGCGATGCCGGAGACCTCGGTGCCGGGCAGGTGCTCGTGCAGCGCCGTCACCAGGGCGTCGCGGCGTTCCCTGTACGCGCGTTGGCAGCGGCGCAGCTGGCGGTCGTAATCGCCGCGCTCGACGAAACGGGCGAGCACCGCCTGGTCGAGCGCCGGGTTGCCGAGGTCCATGTAGCGCTTGCGCGCGACGACGTCGTCGGTCAGCGCGTCCGGCACGATCAGCCAACCGAGCCGCAGTCCCGGCGCCAGCGACTTGCTCACCGATCCGGTGTACGCGACGTGCTCGGGGTCGAGCCCCTGCAGCGCGCCCACAGGCGCGCGGTCGTAGCGGAAGTCCCCGTCGTAGTCGTCCTCCACGATCAGGCCGCCCACCCGTCGCGCCCAGGAAAGGAGTTGAGTCCTGCGGCGCGCCGAGTACGCGATGCCCGAAGGGAAGTGGTGCGACGGGGTGGTGACCGCCGTGCGGACCCCGGACTCCCGAAGCGCCTCCATGACGAGCCCCTCGCCGTCCATCGGCAGGCGCACCGCCCGTGACCCCACGGTCGCGAACAGGTCCTCGTACTGCGGGCTGCCCGGGCTCTCCACGCCGATGTCGTGCTGTCCGCGTGCGCGGAGCACGATGCCGAGCAGCGTCACCGCCTGCGTCACCCCGGAACACACGATGATCCGCTCCGGGTCCGCCACCACTCCGCGCCGCCGGGTGAGCAGTTCGGCGAGGGCCGTACGCAGGCGGGGGAGGCCGCGCGGGTCCGGGTAGCCGAGGGTGTGGTGCGGAAGGTCGGCCAGGACCGCCCGCTGCGCCGCCGACCACGCCGCACGCGGGAACAGCGACAGGTCGGGGGAGCCTGCCACGAAGTCGGCCCGTACGCCGGTCGGCGGGCGCGGCGCCAGGTCGCTCGCGCCCGGCGCGGCCGCCCGCGCCGCCTCCCCCACCCAGGTCCCTGACCCCCGCCCGGCGCGCAGGTACCCCTCGGCGGTCAGCTGCTCGTACGCCTCCGTGACCAGGCCCCGCGACACCCCGAGGTCCCGCGCCAGATCCCGGCTCGACGGCAGCCGGGTGCCGGACGCGAGCCGCCCCGAACGCACCGCGTCCCGAAGCGCGGACTGAAGAGCGCGACCACGCGCGCGTGCGGGAGCGGACGACGCGGGAAGCAGCAACTCCCAGGAGGGGGAGGCGGGTTCGCGGTCCCCAGGGGCAGGCGGCTGTGTCATACCGGGACCCTACGGCGGACCCGGGTGTCCGTGATTGGTCCCCGATACGGCTGTACGAATGGACCTCGTGGCGGACCACCCACCCTTCCTAACGTCGCCTCCATGAACGCCATTTCTCTTCGAGGCTCCCTGCTCGCCACGTTCGCCTGCGTCCTCGTGGGCGGCTCCTTCACCGCCAACAGCGTCCTGGGCCACTACCCGTACGCCGGCGGCCAGTTCCTCCGTTACGCCGTCGCGTTCCTGTTGCTTCTGCCGCTGGTCGGCCGCGGCGGCCTGCGCCCGCTGCGGAGGCTCGCGCCGCGCCAGTGGGCCCGGCTCGCGCTGCTCGCCGCCGTCGGCATGGTGGGCTTCAACCTCGCGGTCCTCGCCGCGGAACGCTCGGCCGAACCCGCGGTACCGGGCGTCTTCGTAGGATGCGCGCCCGTGGTGGTCGCCGTACTGGTGCCCCTGATGCGCGGGGCACGTCCGCAACGGGCCGTGCTGTACGGGGCGTCGCTCGTGGCGGCGGGGGCCTTCACGGTTCAGGGGTGGGGGCGTACGGACGTCGCCGGGATCGCCTTCTCCGTATGCGCCCTGTTGGGCGAGGTCGGCTTCGCGGTGCTCGCCGTGCCGGTGCTGCGCCCGCTCGGACCCCGGCTGCTGTCCTGCGTGGTGTGCGGAATCGCCGCACTGGAGGCGGCCGTCGTCGGGCTCGTCGTGGACGGCGGCTCCTGGCTGCGGATGCCCGACGGCGCCGAGTCCGCGGCCCTGGTGTGGCAGGCCGTCGTCGTCACGGTCGTCGGCTTCGTGTGCTGGTACATGGGCATGCAGCGGATCGGCGCCGAACGGGCCACGCTGTTCTCCGGGCTCATCCCCGTCGCCGCGGCCTGCACCGCGCCCCTGGTCGGCTCCGGGGCGTACGGCCTCGCACAGGGCGCGGGCAGCGCGCTCGTCGCCGCCGGGGTCGCCCTGGGCTCCGGTGTGTTCGCGCGGCGCTCAGCGGCTGCCGTCGAGGATGACCCGCGCGACGAGCGCCGGGTCGTCGTTCATCGGGACGTGCCCGCAGCCGGGAAGCTTGACCAGGCGGGCCTGCGGGATGACGTGCTTGGCGCGGACGCCCTGGCGGCGCACGAGGAGACGGTCCTTGGACCCCCATCCGATCGTGACCGGCAGCTCCTGGATGTCGTCCCGGAACAGCACCGAACGACCCGCCTCCAGCGTCTCGCGGAACCCGGTGGCCTCCCGCAGGGCGATCGTCTCCGCGACGACCGCCTCGGGTGAACGGCGGCCGGGGCGCGCGTAGATGGTGCTCGTGAGCGCGGCGCGCCCCGCGGCGGAGCGGGAGAGCCGCTCGATCACCGGCACGGGCATGGCTCGCGCGCCCGCCCGCATCGCGAGCAGCGTCCCGAAGGCGTAGCGCCGCTCGGCCCCGGTCCAGAATCCGGCGGGGGAGAGCGCCGTGACGGACCGCACGAGCTTCTCCCGGCCGAGGTCGAGGGCGAGCAGCCCGCCCAGCGAGTTCCCCGCCACATGCGGCCGCTCGACCCCGAGATGGCGGCAGAACGCGTCGAGGACGGGGACCACGCCGTCCAGGTCGTACCCGAGCCCGTCCGGCAGCGCGGGCGACTGCCCGAACCCCGGCAGATCCACCGCGATCACGTCCCGCTCCGCCGCGAGGATCGCCAGTACGGGCTGCCAGGCCTCCCAGTGGTGACCTATCCCGTGCAGCAGAAGCAGCGGTTCACCGGTGCCCCTGCGCTCGTACGTGAGGCGTACGGTGCGGGGCCCGCCGGCGCTCTCGATGCTGAAGGACGCCTCTGTCGCCATGTCGCTCGCTCCCTGTCCCCGCCACACCGCGACGGTCTCCTTAGACTCCTTGTCAGCAACAATTACCGCTCAGTAGCTCGCAGTTCAAGGGGCTCGGCCGAAGAGGCTCAGCCGAAGAGACACGGCCGAGGCGTCGTGGCTGAAGCGGCAGGCGCCCGCTGGACAGCGCCCGACGCGTCCTATGGGATGGGTGGGTGGCCGCCGATACAGAGATCGATACCGAGATCGATGACTTCGAAGAGCACCGCTCCGTCCTGATGGGCGTGGCCTACCGCATGCTGGGCCGCGTCGCCGACGCGGAGGACGTGGTGCAGGACGCCTGGCTGCGCTGGTCCCGCGCGGACCGGGCCGAGGTCCGCGAACCGCGCGCCTACTTGGTACGTGTCACGACCCGGCTCGCCATCGACCGGCTGCGCCAGGCCCAGGCGCGCCGCGAGTCCTACGTGGGGCCGTGGCTGCCCGAGCCGCTCGTCACCGACTTCGGGCCCACGGTGCCCGACACCGCGGAGCAGGCCGTGCTCGCCGACTCCGTGTCGCTCGCGGTGCTCGTCGTCCTGGAGTCCCTCTCGCCGCTGGAGCGCGCGGTGTTCGTGCTGCGGGAGGCCTTCGGCCTGACCTACGCGGAGATCGCCGGCACGCTGGAGCGCGGCGAGGCCGCCGTGCGGCAACTCGCCGTACGCGCGCGTAAGCACGTGGACGAGCGTCGGCCCCGCTTCGACGTCGACCCGGTCCAGCAGCGCGACCTCACCGAGCGCTTCCTGACCGCCGCGTCCGAGGGCGACCTCGACGGGCTGATGGCCATGCTCGCCCCGGACGCCCGGCTCGTGGGCGACAGCGGCGGCAAGGCGAAGGCGCCGCTGCGGGTCATCGAGACCGCCGACAAGGTGGGCCGGTTCGTGCAGGGCGCCGTGCGGCAAGGGGGCGCCGAGGGCTTCGAGCTCCGCATCGTGGAGTTCAACGGCGCCCTCGGTGTGCTCGTCACCGGGAACGGAAAGCCGGACGCCGTCATCCAACTCGGCCTGCGCGAGGGCCGGATCCAGGAGATCTACATCGTGCGCAACCCGGACAAGCTCGGCTCGCTCGAGTAGCTCGGACCCCGGACACCGCGCTCCAGGCCCGCTCCCGTCGACTCCTGTCGCACATACGGGGGCGGGCCTTCCGCGTTCCGCCACGCACCGCCGCGTTCCGCCACGTGAGAACCCGGCGACGATTGGTATTGACCAAGTTCCGAGAACGGTCCTACTCTCGCAGGGATAAGGCAGGAACCTTTAATAAACAAGGGCGATAAAAAGCTGCCAGGGCACGGCTGTTGCGGAGGACAGGGTGGGGACCACGCAGTTGGAAGCGGCTCCGGAGCCGAAGTACTGGCACCTGAAGACCGTGCTCACCGATGCTCTCGACTCCGAGTTCGCGGTGGGCGAGATCCTGCCGAACGAGCGGGACCTCGCGGCCCGCTTCGGTGTCGCCCGCGCCACTCTCCGCCAGGCCCTTGAGCAGCTGGAG
Source organism: Streptomyces sp. NPDC102360 (assembly GCF_044766085.1). Taxonomy (NCBI): domain Bacteria; kingdom Bacillati; phylum Actinomycetota; class Actinomycetes; order Kitasatosporales; family Streptomycetaceae; genus Streptomyces; species Streptomyces sp. NPDC102360. Next base: position 84,118 of record NZ_JBIWLG010000001.1, read on the forward strand.
CTGGAAGGCCGGCTGCAGCGCCGCCGCGGCGTCGGCACCACGGTCGCGCCGCCCCGCATGGGCGTCGCCGTCGCGTCGAACGACCGGGACTGGCCCGGTGGCAGCGCGGACGCGTGGCAGGCCGTCGACGCCACGGTCGAGGTGCCGCCGAGCGCCGTCGCCGCGGCCCTGGAGACCGCGCCGGGCACCGAGGCGCACGTCCTGCGCCGCACGCGGGTCTCGCACGGCCAGCCGGTCGCGGCCGAGCTGCTGTACGTCCCCGTGGGCTCGGCCCCCGACCTGGCGGCCGTCGACGCCGTGTCCGGCGCGGCACGCGCGCGTGCGGTCGTGCGGGAGCTGCAGCGTCTCGGCCTGGACGGGGAGGACCGCGCGGTCGAGCTGGGCTCGGCGCGCGCCGACGACGCGAAGGAACTCGACCGGCTGCCCGGCGCCCCGGTCCTCGTCGTCACGACCCGCTACTTCAGCCGCGGCACGACCGCCGCCGTCTCGGTGGCCACCTACCGCGCGGACACCTGCCGCCTCACCTTCGGCGACACAGCAGGCGTGGAAATCCACCACGCTCCCCAAACACGGGCATCCTGACGCCTGGGGGCGCGAGGAACCGCGCACCGGGTCACGGGTGACGTCTACAGGTCGGTCGACCATTGCCACCAGGGGCGCGAGGAACCGCGCACCGCTCCACGGGTGACCGTAAACAAGCGGTCGGCGGCGCCCCACCGCCCCGTTCACCGGCGGGCCGTAACCGTGCTCTCCGTAGCGAAGAGCTCCTCCTCCACATGGTCGAGCGCCAGCCGCAACGCCCCCGTGGCCACCGCCGCCTCGCCCAGCGTGGACAGCGCAACCCGCGGCGGCCGCAGACAGTACCGCTCCAACTCCCGCCGCAGCGGATCGAGCACCCCGTCGAGCCCCGCGGCCCAGCCGCCCACCACGACCAGCTCCGGATCCAGCGCGAGCACCAGCGCGGCGACGTCGTGCACGAGCCGCTGGAGGAACCGCTCGACCGCGGCCGACGCCCGGTCGTCGCCCTCGCGCGCCAGCGTGAACACATGCGCCACGGCGAGCTCGTCCAGCGGATGCAGCGGCTCACCCGTGGTGGACAGCAGCGTCTCGGGCCGCACCTCGCGGCCCAGCAGGTGCAGCGCGCCGATCTCCCCGGCGGCGCCCCCGTAGCCACGGTGCAGGCGGCCGCCGATCAGGGCGCCGGCCCCGGGGCTCAGCCCCGCGAGGACGAACACCATGTCGTCCGTCTCCGACCCGGCGCCCTTCCAGTGCTCAGCCACGGCCGCAGCGTTCGCGTCGTTCTCCACGAGGACCGGGCACTTGAAGGAGCGCCGCAGCCGCTCGCCCAGCGGAAGCCCGGTCCACCCCGGCAGCGCGGTGCCGAGCCGCACCGTCCCGTCCGCCCGCACGATCCCCGGGCTGCCGACGCCGACCGCCCGCAGTGAGTCACGGGCCACGCCCGCACGGCGCAGCAGATCGGCGACGGTGCCGCGCAGCTTCTCGAGCCGCTCGTCCGCCGACGCGGCCTCGTCGACCTCTTTGGACGCCGAACCGAGCACCCTGCCGTCGAGCGCCGAGAGCACCGCGGCCACCCGATGCGCGCCGATCTCCAGACCGAGCAGATGCCCGGCCTCGGCCCGGAAGCGGAACTTGCGCGCGGGCCGGCCCTGCCGCCGCGCGCCCGGCTCCTCGACCGTGGTCTCCACGACGAGCCCGGCCACGATGAGCCCCTCGACGACACCTTCCACCGTGGGCCGCGACAGGCCGGTGACGCGGGTGACCTCGGTGAGCGTCGCGAAGTCGGTGGAGCGCAGCGCGTGCAGCACCACCGCGGAATTGATCCGCCTGAGCAGAGAGGGGTCCCCGCCGGTCAGCCGCCCCACCGTCGTCCTCCCCGCAGTCGCGCGTGTCCGCCGGATGGTACCCGCAGCCTCCGACAGCGGCGAGAGCCGGGTGCACCTCTGTGACGTACGGTGCTCAGCCGCGCACCCGCGAAACGGTGCAGGTCGGACCTCAAGCCGGCGCCACGAACCCCGACTCGTACGCCGCGATCACCGCCTGCGTCCGGTCCCTTGCGCCCAGCTTCGTCAGCACGGCGCTGACGTGCGACTTGACCGTCTCGGTGCCGACGACGAGGTCCGCGGCGATCTCCGCGTTCGAAAGGCCGCGCGCCATGAGCCGCAGCACCTGCCCCTCGCGTTCGGTCAGCGCCGCACGCTCCAGTGCCGCGCGCGCCGCCGAACTCCCGTACTCCGCGGCCAACTTGCGGACCGCCGCGGGGAACAGGAGCGACTCGCCCGCCGCGACGAGGCGCACCGCGTGCACGATCTCCTCGGGTCGCGCCCGCTTCAGCAGGAAGCCGTCGGCGCCCGCGCGCAGCGCCCCGTACACGTACTCGTCGTTCTCGAACGTGGTGATCACGAGGATCTTCGGCGGCTGCTCCGCGCCGCGCAGCACCGCGCGCGTGGCCTCGATCCCGTCGAGCAGCGGCATCCGGACGTCCATGGCGACCACGTCGGGTCGCAGCTCGCGGACGAGCGGGACGACGGCGGCGCCGTCCGCGGCCTCACCCACCACCGTGATGTCGGGTTGGGCTTCGAGCACGGCACGCAGCCCTGCGCGGACCAGGGGTTCGTCGTCGACAAGAAGCACGGTGAGCGGCACGCCGCCAGAGTAGATCACGAGCGATTACGTGACGGGCAGTTCGACGTGAACCTGCCACTCGTCCCCGAGCGGGCCCGTGCGGGCGTGCCCGCCGAGCAGTGCCGCGCGCTCCCGCACTCCGCGCAGCCCGCTGCCCGTACCGCCGTTCCCGGACCCGCGTCCGGTCGGCAGCGGATTGCGCACCTCCAGGAGGAGGCGCTCGTCCGCGACCTGGAGGGTCACGGAGACCGGCACGGTTCCGCAGTGCCGCAGCACGTTCGTGAGCGCCTCCTGGAGGATGCGGTAGCCCTCACGGGAGACGGGCCCAGGGACCGTGTCCAGCGGACCCGTCACCTCCACGTCCACCTTCGAGCCCGCCGCCCGCGCCGAGTCCAGGAGCCGGTCCGCGTCCTGCAGCGTCGGCCGGGTGCTCGCGGGGCGCTCCGGTTCGCGCAGCACCACGAGGACCCGCTCCAGGTCGTCGAGCGCCGCCCGCCCCGTCTCCTCGATGGCGCCCAACGCCCGGTCGGTGAACGCCGCATCGCCCGCCGCCCGCGCCGCACCCGCCTGCACGACGGCGACCGTCAGCGCGTGGCCGATGGAGTCGTGCAGCTCGCGGGCGATGCGATTGCGCTCCAGGAGTTGTTCGGTGCGCTCCTCCAGGGCGGCCAGCCGCTCCGTCGCCGAAGGTCCGAGCAGCAGCGGTGCGAGCCGCGCCATGATCCGGCCCACGCCCGCCACCACGTACACCATCGCCACGAGGACGACGGGGATCAGCGCCCCGTACCACCACCCGGTGCCGTCGATCGGGACGACGGTGGCGCCGCCGCTGTCCTCGCCGGCCGCCGCCCCCGCCAACTCCAGTGCCAGGGCCATCGCCTGGCCCGAGAACAGCGCCACGCTCAGCCCGAGGACGTGCCGCAGTACGAGCCACAGCGCCGTCCTGCCCCGGTCCCGCCAGGACGCCGACGGGGCGATCGAGACGGAGCTCGCCTCCTCGCTCTCCGCCACGCGCGCGTGCCCACCGGGGAACAGCATCAACCGCGCCTGCAGCCCCTCCGCCCGGCGCATCACGGGCACCAGGCCCACCAGCACGAGCAGCGGCACCGGGATCGCGTAGATCGTCAGCCAGTCCCCGAACGAGGGCCGTACGAGCCCCGGATACACGGCGGCGCACACGAAGGCGAGCACGGCCGCGCAGAGCAGATGCAGCCAGCGGGTGTACGTGACCGCGCGCGCGAGCGGTCTCGGGAAGCGGGGCATGCCGCCATCGTGCCAGCCGCCCCACGCCCGCCGGTTCCCCCGCGCGGGGGAGACGAACTCCACGGGCGGGGGAGGCCCGAGGCCCCCGGCAGCGGCCAAGCTGACGCCATGACCAGTATCGACGTCCAGGACCTCACCAAGGTGTACGGGAAGACGCGCGCCGTGGACGGGCTGACCTTCCAGGTCGAGCCCGGCCGCGTCACCGGCTTCCTCGGACCGAACGGCGCCGGCAAGTCCACCACGATGCGCCTCGCCCTCGGTCTCGACCGCCCCACCTCCGGGACCGCGCTCATCGGGGGCCGCCCGTACGCCACGTACGACGAACCGCTGCGCGTCGTGGGCGCCCTGCTCGACCCGCAGGCGGCGCACGGCTCCCGCACCGCGCGGGAGCACCTGCGGGCGCTCGCCGTCAGCAACCGGATCCCGACGCGCCGGGTCGACGAGGTGCTGGAGCGGGCCGGGATCGCCACCGTGGCGAAGAAGCGCGTCAAGACGTTCTCGCTCGGCATGCGGCAGCGGCTCGGCATCGCGGCGGCGCTCCTCGGCGACCCCGAAGCGGTGCTGCTCGACGAGCCGTCCAACGGCCTGGACCCCGAAGGCATCATCTGGATCCGGGAGTTGATGCGCGACCTCGCGCGCGAGGGACGCACGGTGCTGGTCTCCAGCCACCTCATGAACGAGACCGCGACCTTCGCCGACCACCTCGTCGTCCTCGGCCGCGGGCGGCTTCTCGCCGACACCCCGATGCCGGAGTTCATCGCCGCGCACAGCGTGCGTCGCGTACGGGTGCGCTCCACGGACCCCGCCCGCCTGAGAGCGGCACTCGTGCGCGCCGGACACACGGTGACGCTCGACGCCGACGGCCGCTGCGACGTGGAGGGCACCACCGCCGCCGACGTGGGCGCGCTGGCCGCCGCCGAAGGTGTGCCCGTCCTCGAACTCGCCGACGAACAGGCCTCGTTGGAGCAGGCCTACCTCTCCCTCACCGCGAACGAGACCGAGTTCGCCGCCGCATCCCTCCAGGAGGCCTGACGCATGTCCGCCATGTCACCCACCGCCGTACTGCACTCCGAGTGGATCAAGGTCAGATCGCTGCGCGGCAGCTTCGGCTCGCTGCTCGCCGTCCTCATCGCCACCCTCGCCGTCACCGTCCTCGCGTTCGCCACGGTCGGCCAGGCCGAAGCCGACAACGGCGGGGACCTGCTCTTCGGCGCCTTCTACGCCCTCAACTTCGGCCAGATCGCGGTGCTCGCCTTCGGCGCCACCGCCGTCTCCTCCGAATACCTCAACAACGCGCTGCGCGTCTCGCTCGCCGCCGTGCCGAACCGGAACCTCTTCTACGCGGCGAAGATGGTGGTCGTCGGCGCGAGCGCGCTCGTCGTCGCGATGGTCACGAGCTTCGCCACCTTCCTCGTGGGCCAGGCGTTCATGGGCTCGTACGCGCTCGACCTCGGTGATCCGGGGGCGCTGCGGGCCTGCGTCGGCGGCGGGGTGTATCTCGCGCTGATGGCCCTGCTCGCGGCGGGGCTCACGGCCGTACTGCGCAGTGCGGTGGCCGTGCTGAGCATCCTGGTGCCGTTCCTGCTGATCGTGTCCTTCGTCGTCGGGGACATCGCGGGCTCGGCCGCCGACTACCTTCCCGACCGCGCCGGCCAGCAGATCCTCTACCAGCACACCGAGGGCTCCCTCGGCCCGTGGGCCGGGCTCGCCGTCACCGCGCTGTGGTCGGCGGCCGCGCTGCTCGCCGGATGGTGGGCCGTACGGCGCAGGGACGCGTAGGAACGCGGGCCCGTCGCGCACCTCCTCGAACTCCCGTGCCAAGATGGGATCTTGAGCAGAGCCCGGCAACGTACGAGGGAGATCGCATGAGTGACGCCGACGGGTCCAGGCCGGGGGGACGGATCTCCAGCCATATCGCGCACAACGCGCGCGTGTGGAACTACTGGCTGGGCGGCAAGGACCACTACGAGGTCGACGAGGAAGTCGGCAACATGGTGACGTCCATGTACCCGAGCATCGGCGAGGTGGCCCGCGCCGACCGCGCGTTCCTCGGCCGCGCCGTCACCTTCCTCGCCGGGGAAGCGGGCGTCCGCCAGTTCCTCGACGTCGGCACGGGCCTGCCGACCGTCGACAACACGCACGAGGTCGCCCAGCGGATCGCGCCGGACGCGCGCGTCGTCTACGTCGACAACGACCCGATCGTCCTCACCCACGCCCGCGCGCTGCTCACCAGCTCCGCCGAAGGCCGGACGAACTACGTGGACGCGGACGCCCGTGACCCGCGGGCGATCATCAAGGCGGCCTCCGAGACGCTCGACCTCGACCGGCCGGTCGCGATCATGCTCCTGGGCATCCTGAACTTCGTGCTCGACACGGAGGAGGCCGCTTCCATCGTGCGCGAGCTCGTCGCCGCCGTCCCCTCCGGCAGCTACGTGGTGCTCACCCACCCCACCCTCGAACTCGGCGGCGAGGGCAACGAGGAGGCCATGGCGTTCTGGAACGAGAACGCGAAGCCGCCGATCACCGCCCGCACGGGCGCCGAGGTGGCGGCTTTCCTCGACGGCCTGGACCTCGTCGAGCCCGGCCTCGTCTCGTGCGCGCGCTGGCGCGACGAGGAGGGCACGCAGGTCGCCCAGTTCGGCGCGGTGGCCCGCAAGCCGTGAGCTGAACCGGATACGGCTACGGCTACGGCTACGAGGCGGCTTCGCGGAGGCGTGCGTACTCCGCGGCCATCGTCGCCGCCGTCCAATGGGCGTTGAGGCCGCTGGGGTTCGGCAGGGCCCACACCCGGGCCCCGCCGATCGTCCGCTCCTGCGGGCCGATGTGCGCCTTGGGCTCGCCGAAGGCCGAGCGGTACGCGGTCACGCCCACCACGGCGAGCCACGCGGGCCGCAGGAGCGCCACCTTCTCCTCCAGCAGCCGGCCGCCCTCCCGGTACTCCTCCGTGCTCAGCTCGTCCGCCCGCGCAGTGGCCCGCGCGACGACGTTCGTGATCCCGAGCCCGTACGAGAGGAGCTCCCGCTGCTCGGACGGCTTCAGCTGCCGGGGCGTGAAGCCGGACAGGTGAAGGACCGGCCAGAAGCGGTTGCCGGGGCGGGCGAAGTGGTGGCCGGTCGCGGCCGTCATGAGGCCGGGATTGATACCGCAGAACAGAACCCGAAGGCCGCTCGCGACGACGTCCGGAACGAGACGGTCACGAGCGGCCTCCAGGTCCGCTTGAGCAAGGCGGGTCAGAGGATCGCTCCCGGCGTGTACCCGGCGGCCTCCGGGTGCTGCTTCGCGATCTCCTCGACGCGGGCCACGATCTGCGCGACCTGACCGGCGGCGGCGCCCGTGAACGACAGCTTGTCCGCCATCAGCTCGTCGAGCTGCGCGCGGTCCAGCGGGATCCGGGAGTCGGCGGCCAGCTTGTCGAGCAGCTCGTTGCGCTCGGCGCCCTGCTCGCGCATCGCGAGGGCGGAGGCGACGGCGTTCTCCTTGATGGCTTCGTGGGCCTCCTCGCGGCCGACGCCCGCGCGCACCGAGGCCATGAGCACCTTCGTGGTGGCGAGGAACGGCAGGTAGCGGTCCAGCTCACGGGCGACGACGGCCGGGAAGGCCCCGAACTCGTCGAGCACCGTCAGGAACGTCTCCAGGAGACCGTCGAGCGCGAAGAACGCGTCCGGCAGTGCCACGCGGCGCACCACCGAGCACGAGACATCGCCCTCGTTCCACTGGTCGCCCGCCAGCTCGCCGGTCATCGACGCGTAGCCGCGCAGGATGACCATGAGGCCGTTGACGCGCTCGCAGGAGCGGGTGTTCATCTTGTGCGGCATCGCGGAGGAGCCGACCTGGCCCGGCTTGAAGCCCTCGGTGACCAGCTCGTGCCCGGCCATCAGCCGGATCGTCTTCGCCGTGGACGAGGGGGCGGCGGCCAACTGCACCAGCGCGGTCACGACCTCGTAGTCGAGCGAGCGCGGGTAGACCTGGCCGACGGAGGTGAAGGCCTGTGAGAAGCCCAGGTGCTGGGCGATCCGCTGCTCCAGGTCGGCCAGCTTGTCGGCGTCGCCGCCGAGCAGGTCGAGCATGTCCTGGGCGGTGCCGACCGGGCCCTTGATGCCGCGCAGCGGGTAGCGGTTCAGCAGCTCCTCGACCCGGCCGTACGCGACGAGCAGCTCGTCGGTGGCGGTCGCGAAGCGCTTGCCGAGGGTGGTGGCCTGTGCGGCGACGTTGTGCGAGCGGCCGGCCATGACCAGCTCGCCGTACTCGCCGGACAGCTTGCCGAGGCGGGCGAGGACGGCGACGGCACGGTCGCGGACCAGCTCGAGCGAGAGCCGGACCTGCAACTGCTCGACGTTCTCCGTCAGGTCGCGCGACGTCATGCCCTTGTGGACCTGCTCGTGCCCGGCGAGCGCGTTGAACTCCTCGATGCGGGCCTTCACGTCGTGCCGCGTGACCTTCTCGCGCTCGGCGATGGAGGCCAGGTCGACCTGGTCGAGCACGCGCTCGTAGTCGGCGATGGCGGCGTCCGGGACATCGATCCCGAGATCCTTCTGGGCCTTCAGCACGGCGAGCCAGAGCTGTCGCTCCAGCTTCACCTTCTCCTCGGGGGACCAGAGAGTGGCGAGCTCGACGGAGGCATAGCGGCCGGCGAGAACATTCGGGATACGGGGCTTTGCAGGCGCAGTCACGTGTACGGAGTTTACCGGGCGTCCCTACAGGCTCCGAACCGTCGTCCGAATGTAGGAACGTACAGGTCACGCCCCGGTGGCCAGGACCGTCGCACGGAACGACGCGACGACCGGGCGCAGGTCGACCTGGTGCCAGACGGCCCACAGGCGAACGGACCGGGCGAACCAGTGGAGTTCGCGCACGGTGACACCCTCGGTGCCGCGTTCGCGCACCATGCTCCGCTGGATGAACGCCGCACCGAGCCCCGACGCCACCAGGCCCACCGCCGTGAGCGGGTCGGGGGCCTCGAAGCGGATGTCCGGGGTGAAGCCGGCGGCGGCGCAGGCCGCGACGAAGTCGTCGCGCCAGACGTGGTCCTGCGCGTCCTCCACGGCGATCCACGGCAGGCCGTCGAGGTCCTCGGGGCGCACCTCGTCCGCGTCCGCCAGCGGGTGGGTGCTGGGGACGGCCAGGAGCAGCGGGTCCTCCAGGAGGAGCGTGCTGCGCAGGTCCGGATCGTCCTCGGGCGGCGCCTCCCGGACCAGGGCGAGGTCGAGGCTGCGCTGGCGCAGGCCCTCGAACTGCTCGTGCGCGGTCATGTCGTAGAGGGCGACGTGGATGCCGGGGCGCTCCTCGTTGAGCGAGCGCAGGGCCCTGGGCAGCAGGCCGGTGTGCATGGCGTCGCCCACGTACCCGACGCACAGGCCGCCCTCCTCGCCGCGGCCCAGGCGGCGGCCGAGGTTCTCCAGGCGGGCGGCGTGCCGCAGCAGCGCCGTCGCCTCGGTGAGGAAGACGCGGCCGTCGGAGGTGAGCCGGATGCGCTGCTGGCTGCGCTCGAACAGGGTCAGGCCCAGGTTCTTCTCCAGCTGCGCGATCTGCCGGCTCAGCGGCGACTGCGAGATGTGCAGCCGCTCGGCGGCCCGGCCGACGTGCTCCTCCTCGGCCACGGCCACGAAATAGCGAAGTTGTCGCAGGTCAAGCATGTTGGACCTCGGGGGACTCAAGTGTGTCCAAGCAAGTCTTGGACAGTCTTACCCGTCGATCCTAACCTCGGAGGAGTAAGAGGCGCGGAGCAGGAGAAACCCGAAGGAAGCAGGAGAAATCCGGAGGGGCCTCCGCAGAGCCGCGTACAGCACCAAGGCAAGGAACGAACGAACTCCATGGGCATCAAGTCCCTCCTCCCCGGCCGGCTCGGTTTCGGCACCGCACCCCTCGGCAACATGTTCCGCGCGATCCCCGACGACGAGGCCCGCGCCACCGTCGAGGCGGCCTGGGACCACGGCATCCGCTACTTCGACACCGCCCCCTTCTACGGCGCGGGGCTGGCCGAGGAGCGCCTGGGCGAGGTCCTGTCCGGCAAGCCGCGCGACTCCTACGTCCTGTCGACCAAGGTCGGCCGCGTCATCCTCGACGAGCACGAGAGCGACGTCCCCGACTTCGGCGAGAAGGGCGGCCTGTTCGAGCACGGCAACCCGAACAAGATCCTCCACGAGTGGACCGCCGACGCCACCGAGCGCTCCATCGAAGGCAGCCTCAAGCGCCTCGGCACCGACCGCCTCGACATCGTCTGGGTCCACGACATCGCCCAGGACTTCCACGGCGACCAGTGGATCCAGAAGTTCGAGGAGGCCCGCACCGGAGCCTTCCGCGTCCTGTCGCGGCTGCGGGACGAGGGCGTCATCAAGGCCTGGGGCCTCGGCGTCAACAAGACCGAGCCCATCGAGCTGACCCTCGCCCTCGACGAGCCGCGGCCCGACGGCTTCCTCCTCGCCGGCCGCTACACGCTCCTCGACCACGACCACGCCCTCACGCGCGTGCTGCCCATGGCTCAGGAGCAGGGCGTCGACCTGGTCGCCGGCGGCCCCTACAGCTCCGGCATCCTCGCCGGCGGCACCCACTTCGAGTACCAGGAGGCGCCGCAGGAGATCATCGACCGCGTCGCCCGGCTGAAGGCGCTCACCGAGAAGCACGGCATCGGCATCAAGTCCGCCGCGCTCCAATTCTCCCTGGCCCACCCGGCCTCCGCCGCCGTGATCCCCGGCGCCACCCGCCCGAGCCGCATCGCCGAGGACACCGCCGCCCTCGCCGAGGAGATCCCGGCCGCGTTCTGGACCGACCTGCGCGCCGAGAGCCTCGTCAGCCCGGCCGCGCCGCTCCCCAACAACGCCTGAACCCCCACCAGTTGTACGTACCAGTTCGAACGTAAAGGAGGGGGTCGTCGTGGCTTCCACCACCGCATCCCTCGACATCCCGCGGAGCCCCGACCACGTCTGGCAGCTCATCGGCGGCTTCGGCTCGCTGCCGGACTGGCTCCCGTACATCCCGAAGAGCGAACTCGGTGAGGGCGGCCGCGTGCGCCGCCTGACGAACGCGGACGGCGGCGTCATCGTCGAGCGCCTCGTCGAGTTCAACGAGGCCGAACGCCACTACGGCTACGCCATCGAGCAGGCCCCGTTCCCGGTCACCGGCTACCTCTCGACCCTCACGGTGCACGCCGTCCCCGGCAGCCCCGACACCTCCCGCGTCGAGTGGTCCGGCGCGTTCACCCCGGTCGGTGTGAGCGACGCCGAGGCCGAGGACCTCTTCCACGGCATCTACGCCGACGGGCTCGCGGCACTCCTGAAGACGGTTCAGGCCTGACGGGCGGCCGGCCGGGGTCAGGACAGGGGATCGGACTCGTACGGTGCGAGGTCCGCGCGCTTGGGTGCGAGGCCGTCACCCGAGGAGCGGCCCGTGAGGCGACGTCCGATCCACGGCACCAGGTGCTGCTTCGCGAAGCGGGCGTCGGCCGCCCGGCGGGACAGCCAGTTCGGCGGGAGCGTGGACGGCAGGGCGGCGCGCCAGTCGGACTCCGCGTCGTAGCCGAGGCCCTGCCAGACCGCCTCGGCGACCCGGCGGTGGCCCTCCGCCGTGAGGTGCAGCCGGTCCACGTCCCACAGGCGCTGGTCGCCGAGGACCGGCGCACCGTACAGGTCGACGACGAGGGCGCCGTGCTTCGCCGCCAGGTCGTCGATGCAGGTGAACAGCTCCTCCATGCGCGGCCGGAAGCGCTCCATCACCGGGCCGTTGCGGCCGGGGCTGCGCATCAGGACGAGCTGCTCGCAGGACGGGGCCAGCGTCTCCACGGCCCGCGTGAGCAGGTCGCGGACGCGGACCATGTCGCACTTGGGGCGCAGGGTGTCATTGAGGCCGCCGACCAGGGTCACCACATCGGCCTTCATGGCCGCGGCGACGTCGATCTGCTCGTCGACGATCTGGCCGATGAGCTTGCCGCGTACGGCGAGGTTCGCATAGCGGAAGTCCGGGGTGTGCGCGGCCATCCGGGCGGCCAGGAGATCGGCCCATCCCCGGTAGGAACCGTCCGGCAGCAGGTCCGACATGCCTTCGGTGAAGGAATCGCCGACCGCGACGAGGCTGGTGTGCTGAGGGTTCGTGTTCGTGTGCATGGCTGGGTAGATCGTATCCCGAGGCAACGAAGTGGTGGGCGCCGCGGGGCTGGGCAGCCGGGTCCGACGGCGGTATGCCAGGAGCGGGCCCACGAACGGGCACCGCGAACGGGGGAGTGCGTCATGTGGAGCATCGGATTCTGGAAGGCCACCGCCGAGCGCGCGATCCGGACCTTCGCGCAGGCACTCGCGGCGGTGCTGGTCGCCGGCGCGACGAACCTGCTGGACGTCGACTGGCCCGCGGCGCTCGGCACCGCGGGCCTCGCCGCGCTGCTCGCGGTCCTCACGGCGCTCGGCACCGCGGGGATCGGGCCGCACGGGCCGGGTGTGCTGGAAACTCCGGCGCAGCACCCCGCCGCGCCCGCCCCGCACGCCACGCCCGAGCCGCCCGTCACCCGCACCTGACGGCCCGCGGGCTCACACCGGCTGGCCGAACAGCTCCCGGAGCACGTCCTCCATGGTCACCAGACCGGCGAGCCGGCCGTCCGCGCCGAGCACCGCCGCGACGTGCGTACGGCTGCTGCGCATCGCGGTCAGCACGTCGTCCAGCGGCGTCGTCTCCCGCACGCGCGCGATGGACCGCATGTCCGGCACCCGGAACGGCAGATCGCGCGGCATCGCGTCCAGGGCGTCCTTCACGTGGAGGTAGCCGACGATCCGCCGGCCCTCGTCCACCACGGGGAAGCGCGAGAAACCGGACTCGGCGGAGAGCCGCTCCAGCCCCTCGGGCGTGACGCCCACGCGCGCGTAGACGACCTTTTCGATCGGCAGGACGACGTCCTTGATGGGCCGGCGGCCCAGTTCCAGCGCATCGTGCAGGCGCTCCTGCGCGCGGTCGTCGATCAGCCCCGCCTCGGAGGAGTCCTTGACCATGCGGGCCAGCTCGTCGTCCGAGAACGTCGCCGTGACCTCGTCCTTCGCCTCCACACGGAGCAGCTTGAGCAGCCCGTTCGCGAAGGCGTTGATCGCGAAGATCACCGGGCGCAGGGCGCGCGCGACGGCGACCAGGGGCGGGCCGAGCAGCAGCGCCGAGCGCACCGGCTCGGCGAGCGCGATGTTCTTCGGCACCATCTCGCCGAGCAGCATGTGCAGATACGTCGCCACGGTCAGCGCGATCACGAACGAGATCGGGTGGACCAGGCCGTGCGGCACGCCGACCGCGTCGAACGCGGGCTCAAGCAGATGCGCGATGGCCGGCTCGGCCACGATGCCGAGCACCAGCGTGCACAGCGTGATGCCGAGCTGCGCCGCGGCGAGCAGCGCCGACACGTGCTGAAGGCCCCACATGACGCTGCGCGCACGCCGGTCGCCCTCCTCGGCGTACGGCTCGATCTGGCTGCGGCGCACCGAGATCAGCGCGAATTCGCCGCCCACGAAGAAGGCGTTGACGAAGAGTGTCGCCAGGCCGATGAGCAATTGGATCGCGGTCATCGGGCCGCCCCCTTCTCCTGAGAGGCCTGATCGGCCTTGGCCGCCTTGTCGGCCTTGGCGGACCTGTTCGCCGCCCTGGACCTCGCGGTCACCCGGCCGGCCTTCGTCTCGTCCGCCGTCCCGCCTTCCTCGGTGTCCGGGACCAGCGGCGCGTGCAGCAGTACGCGGGCCGCGCGGTGCCCGTGCGCGTCCACGACGTCGAGCCGCCACCCGGTGACCTCGACGCTGTCGCCGATGTCCGGGATCCGGCCCAGCTCCGTCGCGACGAGCCCGGCCAGCGTCTCGTACGGTCCGTCCGGTGCGCGCAGCCCGACCCGGGCGAGCTGGTCGGTGCGGGCGGCGCCGTCGGCGGAGTACAGCGCCCGGCCCTCCGGGTCGGTGCCCGCGGCCGCGATGTCGGAGGTCTCGTGCGGATCGTGCTCGTCGCGGACCTCGCCGACGACCTCCTCGACGATGTCCTCCAGGGTGGCGACACCGGCCGTGCCGCCGTACTCGTCGATGACGACGGCCATCGTCCGCTTGCCGGAGAGCCGGTCGAGCAACCGGTCGACGGTCAGCGTCTCCGGCACGAGCAGCGGCTCGCGCAGCAGATCGGCGACGCCCTTGCGGGACCGCTGCTCGTCGGGCACGGCGAGCACGTCCTTGATGTGCACGACGCCGACGACCGAGTCGAGGCTGCCGCGGTAGACGGGGAAGCGGGACAGGCCGGTGGCCCGCGTCGCGTTCGCCACGTCCTCGCAGGTGGCCTGCAGGTCGAGGGCCATGACCTGGACGCGCGGCGTCATCACGTTCTCGGCGGTCAGGTCGGCGAGGTTCAGGGTGCGTACGAACAGCTCGGCGGTGTCCGCCTCCAGGGCGCCCTCCTTCGCCGAGTGCCGGGCGAGCGCCATCAGCTCCTGCGGGCCGCGCGCGGAGGCCAGCTCCTCGGTCGGCTCGATGCCGAAGCGGCGCACGAGCCGGTTCGCGGTGTTGTTGAGGTGCGTGATGAACGGGCGGAACGCCGCGCTGAACCAGCGCTGCGGCGTCGCCACCTTCTTCGCCACGGCCAGCGGGGACGAGATCGCCCAGTTCTTCGGCACCAGCTCGCCGACGACCATCAGGAACACCGTCGACAGAGCGGTGCCGAGCACCAGGGCGACGGAGGTGGAGGCCCCCTCGGACAGGCCGAGGGACTCCAGTGGCCCCGACAGGAGCTTGGAGATGGAGGGCTCGGCGAGCATGCCGACGACCAGGTTGGTGACGGTGATGCCGAGCTGGGCGCCGGAGAGCTGGAAGGTGAGGTTCTTGACGGCCCGCAGGGCGCCGGCCGCGCCGCGCTCACCGCGCTCGACGGCCTCTTCGAGGTCCGCGCGCTCGACGGTCGTGAGCGAGAACTCCGCCGCGACGAACGCGCCGCAGGCCAGCGAGAGCAGGACTGCGACCGCGAGCAGCAGTACTTCGGTCATCGGGACGTCACCTCCGTCCCATGGTCGGCCAGGGCCGGGACGGATGCGCGCTCGTGGGGGCCGCGCGGGGGGACGAAGCGGGGACTGGGAGGCTCGCCCATGGGCGGACGCTCACACCTTTCGTAGGAGTTCGAGTGGCTCATCCATGTTAAAGGACCGGCAAAGCAATATTTCCGGCTGCCGGAACCGTCAGTCGGTGAGCGGCTTGACCCAGCGCGACCACTGCGGTTCCGGTGCGTATCCGGCCGCCTGCCACGCGTGCCGCGCCCGCTCGTTCCGGTCCAGGACCATGGCGTCCCCGCGGCGCCCGCCGAGCGCGACGAAGCGCTCCTCCGCCGCCGCGAGCAGCGCGGTCCCGATGCCCTGACGCCGCGCCCGCGGATGTACCGCGAGCCGGTACAGATGGCAGCGCCAGCCGTCGAACCCGGCGATGACCGTGCCCACGAGCTCCCCGTCGCGCTCGGCGAGCAGCAGGGCCCCGGGGTCCCGCTCGACCAGGCGCTCGACGCCCGCGCGGTCGTCGCTGATGCTGGTGCCCTCCGCGGCCTCCTTCCAGAACGCGAGCACGGCGTCGAGATCGGCGGGTCCTGCGGCACGTATACGAAGATCGCTCATGCTCCGATCCCACCACCGCGGCCCGCCGGACGCCGCCGATTTCACATGCCGGACGCTCGGCGGTCCCCACTGCTCCTCGGCCGGCGGTCCCCATCGCTCCTCGATCAGCGGCCTCCCAGTTCCTCGACCACCGGCGCGAGCGCTTCCATGAACGGCTCCAGGACCGTGATGTACGAGAACCCGAACCGCTCGCGCTGCGCGAGCAGTTGCGCGACGATCTGCTCGACGGTGCCGACGAGCAGCAGCGGGGAGTCGAGCACCTGCTCCTCGGTGAGGTGCGGCAGGTGTTCGCGGAAGGGCCGGACGGCGGCGGTCCGGTCGTCCGTCACCGCCACCAGATGTACGAGCAGGTTGAGTTCGGCGCTCTCCGGGCGGTCGGCGGCGAACTTCCGGTACGTGGCGACCCGCTCCTCCAGCTCCTCACCGGTCAGCGGTTCGAGCCCGCCCGCGTTCCCCGCGGGCGCGCGGGCCCCGGTGAACGCGGCGATGTCGGCGTGCTCGGCGGTGATCCGCAGCATCCGGTCGCCGTTCGCGCCGATCAGGAGCGGGGGCCGGGGCCCCTGGTCGGGGGCGGCGAGCAGCCGGTCCAGCTCGGCGATGGTGTGCTTCAGATGCCCGACCCGGCTGCCGGGCGTGCCCCACTCCAGGCCGGCCTGCTCGAACTCCTCGCGTACGTAGCCGGTGCCGAGGCCGAGTTCGAGGCGGCCGCCGGTGAGCGCGACGGTGGTGGTGATCTCGCGGGCGAGCAGCACCGGGTTCCAGAACGCGCAGTTGAGGACGAACGTCCCCACCTTCGGCCGGCTCGTCGCGTCGGCCGCCGCCACGAGTGAGGGGAACGGCGACGGGGCGCCCAGATGGTCGGGCACGAGGATCACGTCGTAGCCGAGCTCCTCGGCCCGCCGGCACTTGGCGCGCCACGCGTCGTCCGGCGCGGGGGTGACCAGGTTGACGCCGAAGCGGAACGGGCGCGCCGCCTCCGAACCATCCGTACTCATGAACTCTCCTCGGAACGTGGACAGTTGACGTATCGATTGCCGTGTCGATCGCCGTATCGGCTGCGGTACCGGTCGCGGAATCGACCCTACGTCCGCCCCGCTACTCGTGCGCGATCGCCGCCAACACGTTCAGCCGCGAGGCCCGCAGCGCCGGCAGCAGCGCCGCCGCGAGTCCCACGATCACCGAGCCGACCACCACCGCGACGATCGTCGACCACGGGATCGCCAGCGCCTTCATGCCCTCCAGGGCGAGCACCCGCTGGGCGACCACGCCCCATATGAGGCCGAGCGCGAGCCCGAGCACCGCCCCGAACACGGCGATCACCACCGACTCCAGGCGGATCATGAGCCGCAACTGGCGTCGCGCGAGCCCGATCGCCCGCAGCAGGCCTATCTCCCGCGTGCGTTCCACGACCGACAGGGCAAGGGTGTTGACCACGCCGAGGACCGCGATGACGATCGCCAGGCCGAGCAGCGCGTACACCAGATACAGCAGCACGGCGATCTGCCCGTGGATCAGTTCCTTGTAGTCGGCGAGGTCGCGCACCTGCACCTGCGGATACGGGTCGAGCGTCTTCTCAAGACGCTCGCGCAGCGCGTCGGGCGAGGTGCCGGGGGAGGCGTTGACGTACACCGCCGAGTCCTGGCCGCCCGGCGCGAACCTCTCCAGCGTGGCCATGCCCATCGCGAAGCCGCCGGACATGCCGAAGTCGTTCGCCTCCTGGTCGGTCACCGCGCCCACGGTCAGCTCCGTGTGCTTCCGGCCGGGGAACTCCACGGACAGGACACTCCCGATCCGCGCCCCGTGCTCGTCGGCGAACTCCTTCTGCAGCAGCAGATGCCCGGGCGCCAGGCCCGTGGCACTGCTGCCCCGCGCGTACGTGACGTGCGCGACGTCGTCGACCCGCCGGTCCCACCCGGCGGCCGTCGTCTTCACCCGCTTCCCGTCCGGCATGCGCACCGCGAGCGCGCTGAACCGCTGGCGCACGACCTGGCCCACCCCGTCCGTCGCCCGGATCTTGCGCGTGACCTCCTGCGGGAACGGCATGAAGTTGGCGTTCTGCACGGTGAAGTCGGCGCCCAGCGTGTCGTCGATCTGCTGGTCGAACGACTTGCTCATGGAGGCGGACGCCACCGACATCCCCGCCACCAGGGCGAGCCCCACCATCAGGGCGGCGGCCGTCGCGCCCGTCCTGCGCGGGTTGCGCAGCGCGTTGCGCTGGCTCATCCGGCCGACCGAGCCGAACACCCTGGGGAACGTGCCTCCGAGGACCCGGATCACGGGCCGTACGAGCAGGGGCCCCGCCACGACCGTGGCGAGCAGCGTGAGGACGATGCCGAGGCCGAGCAGCGAGGCCGCGGACCCGGTCTCGTCCGCCGTCCAGCAGCCGATCAGCGCGGCGGCGCCGGCCGCGCCGATCACCGAGCCCACCAGCGCCCGCACCTTCAACGGCCGCCCCACACCCGCGATCTCGGCATCGGCGAGCGCGGCCATCGGGGAGACGCGGGACGCGCGCCGCGACGGCAGATACGCGGCCACGAACGTGACCCCGACGCCGACCACGAACGACACGATGGGCGTGCCCCAGCCCACGACCATCTCCGTGGACTTGAGGTTCATCCCGAAGACGCCCATCAGCTTGATGAGCCCGACGGCGAGCCCCACCCCGAGCGCGAACCCGGTCGCCGAGCCGACGAGGCCGAGCAGCAACGCCTCCGTAAGCACGGAGCGCCGCACCTGCCTGCGGTCCGCGCCGAGCGCCCGCAGCAGCCCCAACTCCCGGGTCCGCTGGGCGATCAGCATCGAGAACGTGTTGACGATGAGGAACACGCCGACCAGGACGGCGATCCCGGCGAAGCCGAGCATCACGTACTTGATGACGTCGAGGAATCCGCCCAGGTCCTCGGCGGCCGACTTGGCGTCCTCGTCGGCCGTCTTCACGTCGTAGGCGCCGCTCAGCTCCTGGCCGATCCGCCGCTTGAGCGTCGCGTCGGCGACACCCGGCGCCGCGTCCACCGCGATGCTCGTCGCCCGGCCGGGGCCGCCGAGCAGCCTGCGCTGCGCGGTGGCGGTGTCCAGGAAGACGAGGGCCGCGCCCGGGTTCGTCGTACGGAACGTGGCGATGCCCACGACCTCGACCTTGAACGAGCCGGGCTTGGCGAGGACGGTGAGCGGGTCCCCGATGCGGACGTGCTTCTTGTCGGCGGTGTCCGCGTCGAGCAGCGCCTGGCGGGGCCCGCGTGGCGCGTGCCCCGACGTCAGACGCACCGGACTGCGGTCCGTGGGCTCCCAGTTGGTGGCGATCGTGGGCGCGCCGGTGGTCGGTCCGACCGACTTGTTGTGCCGGTCGACGACGGTGATGTTCTCGACCCCGGCATCGATGTGCGTGGCGGCCACGCCCTCGACCCTGTCGATCCGCCCGGCCAGTGAGGCGGGCACCGTACGCACCGTGCCCGACGGCACCGACTCGTCGAAGTCGCCCTCCTCGGGGGCCACCCGCACATCCGCCGACGTCGACGCGAAGAGCCGGTCGAAGGTGCGCGACACGGTGTCCGAGAAGATCAGGCTGCCCGCGACGAACGCCACCGACAGGACGACGGCGAGTGCGGACAGGACGAGGCGCCCCTTGTGCGCCAGGAAGCTCCGCAACGTCGCCTTCAGCATGGCTACGCCCCGGAGCCCGGCTTCTCGGCGACGACCTGGCGCGCGACGTCGAACCGCTTCAGGCGCTCAAGGACGGCCTCGGCGGTCGGCTCCCGCATCTCGTCCACGAGGCGGCCGTCGCCGAGGAAGAGGACCAGGTCCGCGTGGGCGGCGGCGCCCGGGTCGTGGGTCACCATGACCACGGTCTGGCCCAGCTCGTCGACCGACTGGCGCAGGAATCCGAGCACTTCGAGCCCGGCCCGCGAGTCCAGGTTCCCCGTCGGCTCGTCCGCGAAGATCAGCTCGGGGCGCGCGGCGAGCGCCCGCGCGCACGCGACGCGCTGTTGCTGCCCACCGGACAGCTGGGCGGGGCGGTGCTTCAGCCGGTCCCGCAGGCCGAGCGTGTCGATGACCTGCTCCAGCCACTTGGGGTCCGGCGACTTGCCCGCGATGTCCATCGGCAGCGTGATGTTCTCCGCCGCGTTCAGCGTGGGGATCAGGTTGAAGGACTGGAACATAAAGCCGATGCGGTCGCGCCGCAGCTGCGTCAGTTCGCGCTCCTTCAGGCCCGTGATTTCCGTATCGCCCAGCCACACCTGTCCCGCCGAGACCGTGTCGAGGCCCGCCAGGCAGTGCATCAGCGTGGATTTTCCCGAGCCCGAAGGGCCCATCACCGCCGTGAACCGGCCGCGCGCGATGTCCACGTCCACCGCGTCGAGGGCGAGCACCTGCGTCTCGCCCGAGCCGTACGCCTTCGTCAGGCCCCTGGCCCGCGCGGCGACGGCGGCATCCTTGACCACACCCGTTCCCCCCACCCCAACTCCCTTACTCCGTAAGTCAGTTGCGCCTCGGGCTGCAAGGCTCGACATCGGATCCGAGGATAGCCGCTCGCACTGACAACGGGCCTTCAGAGCGCGTCCACGCCGCCGGCGTCAGCGAAACATCTCGCCGGACCACGTGCCGTCCGAAGGACTTGGCAAGTCCTTCCCCACGGATCTCGGCACCCATCCGGTCCCCCTCCGGCCGTGCTGACGCACTTCTGACACTTGCTCTGCGGGGAGACGGGGGACGCCCGTCGCACCGGAACCGGATTTCTTCGAACGGGCCTCCGGCTGGGGGCGACGGGTGGGCACATCAAGCCTCTGCGCGCGACGACTGGGCAATTCAAGCCTCTGCGCGCGACGGGTGGGCAAATCAAGCCCCTGCGGCGATTGAGCAGCGGGGTCCGGGGCGGAGCCCCGTGGCGTGGGAGGAGTGATACCGAGACGGAGCCGGGGCGCAACCGACACCGGCGGCAGCCGAACGGTGAGGCGCGGCAACGCCACCGCCAGAGGCGCACGCTCCGACGCCGACGCCCCGCCGACGACGCCCGGTCGCACAGGGGCAGCCGGCGCCGGGCCACGACGGCCCGCCCCCTGTGCCACCCGGGCTCGGGTCACCTCGGCGCCCACCTCACCCCCGCCGGAGGCATCCCGCCCGGACCCCGTGAGCACCGTGACCGCCCGCGGCTCCGCCGACGTCCGCGGAGCGGAGGGCTCGGCGGCGTACGGCAGGACGAACCCCGTCACCACCAGCCCCGCCGTCGCCGAGGACACCGCGACGGCCTGCACGGGACTGCTCGCGAGAAGCTTCCCGCGCCCCCACAGGAACACGGCGAGGCCCAGCGTCCCGGCCAAAGTGGTCCGCAAGGTGCGCCTGGCCCGCGCGAGCAGCGACTCGACGGTCCGGTAACCGAGCCGCATCCGCAGGGCGACCTCGCCCACGTCGAGGCCCTCGGACTTCAGCCGCAGCGCCTCGGCCTGGCGCTCGGGCAACTGGGCGCTGCGGGCCGCCAGCCAGCGCGCCTCGTCCCGGTCGCACGCGGCCTCCTCGACGGGCACGGGGCCCGGCACCGTCAGCGTCGGGCTGCGGTGCACCTCGGCCTCCCGGGTGACCTGCCGGTGCCGGTCGACGCACAGCCGCATCGTCACCGTCGTGAGCCACCCGCCGAGCCGCTCGTCGTCCAGGCCCGGCCGCTCCGCCGCGCGCAGCATCGCCTCGTGCACCGCGTCCTCGGCGTCCTCCGGCGTCATGGATCTGCGCCGGGCGACTCTGAGCAGGTCCTCGCGGTGGCTCCAGACGCGCAGCCAGCGCTCGGGGTGCGCCTGCCGGCCCGCGGCCGCGGCGGCGTTCGGTGTGTCCGGCCTGTCCATCGGCATGAGGGCCCCTTCGCGCTCATCCGCATGTCCTGTCCCGTCCGGCTCCCGTCCGGCCCGCGAGAGTACAGCCGGAGATCAAAGGTGTGGAGAGGCACAGACGATCGATCGTCCGTACCTTGCCGCTGCTAGCACATCGGCGCTAGCGTGGAGGCATGGCCAAGACGCAGCTGAACGTCAGGGTGGAAGAGGGCACAGCCCGCGCCGCCCGGGAGCGCGCGCTCGCCCAAGGGGTGAGCGTGAACCGGTACATCGAGGAGCTGGTGCGGCGCGACGCGGGCGAGCAGGGGCGGACGTTCGTCGACGCCGCCGCGGACTTCATGAAGCAGTACGAGTCGGTGTTCGCCGAGGAGTTCGGCGCGGACACGGAAGGCCGGCGCCGTCCCGTTGAGTGAACCGCCACAGCCGTCGCAGCCGTCACAGTCGCCGCACCTCACCATCGACCTCGCCTGGCTGCTGATGGTCGCGGAGCAGAAGACCCCCGGCGATCCGCAGGTCACCGACTGGGGAGCCCTCGTGGGTGCCGTCGCCCGCCACCGGGCCGCGATATTCGACGTGCCGGTCTACGACTCGCCGCACGCGCGCGCCGCGTCGCTGCTCCAACTTCTCATCCACGTACCGGCGTTGGAGCGCTCGAACGCGATGTACGCGACGGCCGTCGCCTACGCGTATCTCGTCGCCAGCGGGCTGAAGATCGTCACGTCGCCCGAGCAGATCCGCGATCTGGCGCGCCTGGTGAAGACGGGCACGGCGACGATCGACGACATCGAGAAGGAACTCCGCACCTGGTGCCTGTGAGGCCTCACGCCTGGCACCCGGGGTGCGGGGGGGGGCCCCCGGGGCCCCCCCCCCCCCCCCCGGGCCCCCCCCCCCCCCCCCCCCCCCCCCCCCCCCCCCCCCCCCCCCCCCCCCCCCCCCCCCCCCCCCCCCCCCCCCCCCCCCCCCCCCCCCCCCCCCCGTAC
>NZ_JBIWLG010000001.1:106412-295410 GCF_044766085.1 Streptomyces sp. NPDC102360
GTCTTTCAAGCCCTAGACTCATTACGGGCGCCTAGGGGGTGGGGGGGGGGGGGGGGCCGGCGGGGGGGGGGGGGGGGGGGGGGGGCCGGGGCCCCCCCCCCCCCCCGGGGGCCCCCCCCGGCACCCCGCGCCTCAAACGCCGGCGGGGCTTGATTTGCGCAACGAAACCCCGGCCCCGAGCCCGGCCTGATCCAAACGGCAGGCCCTAGGTCACAAGGTGCCCGTCCCACGCCCCGCCCAACGACGGCGCCAGCCACCTCTCCGCTCGCGCCCGGAACTCCCCGGAGGGCAGCGCCCCGGCTCCCTCCGGCACCGCGCCCAGCAGCTCCGCCCCCGCCGCCACCGGCAGATCCGCCACATTGCAGCGCTCCGCGAGCCCCGGATCGTGGGGCCAGCTGCCGATGACGACGCCCGCCTGGTGCAGGTCACGCGCGCGCAAGGCCTCCCCCGTCAACTGCACGGAGTTCAACGTCCCGAGCCCCGCCGCCGCGACCACGAGCACCGGCGCCCCCAGCAGCCCCGCCACATCCGCCAACGTCGCACCCTCCTCGTCGAAGCGCACGAGCAGACCGCCCGCCCCCTCCACCAGAACGAGATCGTGCGACGCCGCCAACTTCTCCACGGCGTCGGCGACTTGCCGCGGCCGCACCGGCGCGAGCCCGGCCCGCGCCGCCGCCGTCCCCGGCGCGAGGGGCTCCGGATACCGCGCCAGCTCGACCCCCGTCACCGCGTTCCCCGCGAGCCGCAGCACCTCGTCCACGTCCCCCGGCTCCCCGGGCGCCACGCCCGTCTGCGCCGGTTTGAGCACGGCCACCGAACGGCAGGCCCGTGCCGCGACCGCCGCGAGCGCGGCCGTCGTGACGGTCTTGCCCACCTCGGTCCCGGTCCCGGTCACCACCAGCACACCCATCTCGGCGCTCACCCTTCCCGCGACGCGGCCGCGGCGACCGCGCACACCGCACGACCGATCCGTGCCACGTCCTCGTCGCTCGTGACGTACGGCGGCATCGTGTAGACGAGGTCCCGGAACGGCCGCAGCCACACACCCTCCGCGACGGCCGCCCGCGTCGCGGCCGCCATGTCGACCTCGCGGTCGAGCTGGACGACACCGATGGCGCCGAGTACGCGCACATCCCGAACTCCGGCCACCCCGCGTGCCTCTGACAGGGCGTCACTGAGCCCCGCCTCGATCCGCTTCACCTCACCGCGCCAGTCCTGTTCAAGCAGCAGATCGATCGACGCGCACGCGATCGCCGACGCCAGCGGGTTGCCCATGAACGTCGGCCCGTGCGCGAGCACCGGCACCTCGCCCCGCGAGATCCCCTCGGCGACCCGCGATGTGCACAGCGTCGCCGCCATCGTCAGATAGCCACCGGTCAACGCCTTCCCGACGCACATCACATCGGGCGACACCCCCGCGTGCCCGGCCGCGAACAGCTCCCCGGTCCGCCCGAACCCCGTGGCGATCTCGTCGAACACCAGCAGCACGTCGTGCGCGTCGCACGCCTCCCGCAGCATCCGCAGATACGCGGGGGAGTGGAACCGCATCCCGCCCGCGCCCTGCACCACCGGCTCCACGATCACGGCCGCCACCTCGTGCGCGTGCCGGCCGATCGCCTCCCGCAACTGCTCCGCGTACGACTCCTCGTACGCGTCGAAGCCGCTCGGCGGTTCGTCGACGAAGATCTGCTCCTGAAGCACACCCGCCCACAGCCCGTGCATCCCGCCCTCCGGGTCGCACACGGACATCGGCTGCCAGGTGTCACCGTGGTAGCCACCGCGCCACGTCAGCATGCGCCGCTTCTCCGGCCGGCCCAGGGAACGCCAGTACTGCAGACACATCTTCAGGGCGACCTCGACCGACACGGACCCCGAATCGGCGAGGAAGACGTGCTCAAGGCCCTCCGGTGACATGTCGACAAGGCGTTCCACGAGCCGTACCGCCGGCTCGTGCGTCAGACCGCCGAACATCACATGGCTCATCCGCCCCAACTGCCCGCGCGCCGCCTCGTCGAGCACCGGGTGGCCGTAGCCGTGGATCGCCGACCACCACGAAGACATCCCGTCCACCAGCTCGCCGTGCCCCGCGACCCGCAGCCGCACCCCGGCCGCCGACTCGACGACCAGGGGCTGCTGTGTGCCGGGCATCGGACCGTACGGGTGCCAGACGTGCCGCCGGTCCAGGTCGAGCAGTTCGTCCAGGTTCAGTTCAGGCATTGGGCGCCAGATCCGTCCCCGCACCCCGGCGGCGTACGGCGACGAGATCGGTGCGCGCCCCCTCGGCCCCGGTGGCGGCCTCGGTCCCGGTCTCCGATGAAGTTCCGGTCTCCGGTGAAGGGGCGCAGGTCGAACCGCAGCCACCCACGGCCCGGTGCTCGGGCAGTGTCACCTGCTCCGTGCCCTCCACCTCGAACCCCGCGTCGGCGATCATGTCCAGGTCGGTCTTCCCCGCCTGGCCCTCGCTCGTCAAGTAGTCACCCAGGAAAATGGAGTTGGCGATGTGCAGCGCGAGCGGCTGCATCGACCGCAGGTGCACCTCGCGGCCGCCCGCGATCCGCACCTCCACGTCCGGGCACACGAACCGCACCATGGCCAGGATCCGCAGACACCGCTGCGGCGTCAGGTTCCACTCCTTGGCCAGCGGCGTCCCCTCGAACGGGATCAGGAAGTTCACCGGCACCGAATCGGGGTCGAGTTCGCGCAGCCCGTAGACGACGTCGACCAGGTCCTCGTCGCGCTCGCCCATGCCCGCGATCAGGCCGGAGCACGCGGAGAGGCCCGCCTCGTGCGCCTTCTTCACGGTGTCGACGCGGTCCGCGTACGTGTGCGTCGTGGTGATGTCGCCGTACGTCGCCTCGGAGGTGTTGAGGTTGTGGTTGTACGCGTCCGCCCCCGCGCCGCGCAGCCGCTCCGCCTGTCCGTCGTCGAGCAGGCCGAGGCAGGCGCACACCTCCACGCCCTCGTTCTCGGACTTGATCGCGTCGATGGTCCGCGCGACCCGGTCCACGTCCTTGTCCGTCGGTCCGCGCCCGCTCGCCACCAGGCACACCCGCTTGGCGCCGCCCGCGACGCCGGCGGCCGCCGCCTTCGAGGCCTCGTCGGGCTTCAGCCACGTGTACTTGAGGATCTCCGCCTTCGAACCGAGGCGTTGCGAGCAGTACGAGCAGTCCTCCGGACACAGGCCCGACTTGAGGTTCACCAGATAGTTGAGTTTCACGCGCCGCCCGAACCATTGGCGGCGCACCTTGTCGGCCGCGGCCACCACGTCGAGCAGTTCGTCGTCCGACGTCGCGAGTACCGCGAGCGCCTCTTCACGGCTCGGCAGTTCGCGCCGAAGCCCCTTGTCCACCAGCGTGTTCAGCAGGTCCATGGGCCCTGATCCTTACCTATCCCGTGGCCCTGGGGAAAGGAGACTCCCTACAAAGGACGGCGTACGTCGTGTGGGTATTGCCACATCCTGCCCGAGTGGCGCGGGCGCTAGTGTCTGTGCATTACCTACAAAGCACGGCACCTACAAAGCACGGCTCGCCCATTCACGGCACCGCTCACCCATTGCCGGACTCGCAGAGGGACTCATGGTCACGCCCCACACACCCGCGTTCGGCTGGATCGACGCACAGCGGCGCGCCCGCGAGGACGCGGGACTCGTCCGCACGCTGCGCCCGCGCCCCGCGGACAGCCCGGTGCTCGACCTCGCGAGCAATGACTACCTGGGGCTCGCCAGGCACCCCGAGGTCGTCGAGGGAGCGGCCGGGGCCGCGCGCCGGTGGGGCGGCGGGGCCACCGGGTCCCGTCTGGTGACGGGCAGCACCGAACTGCACGCCGAACTGGAGCGGGAACTGGCCGAGTTCTGCGGTTTCGAGGCGGCCCTCGTGTTCTCCTCCGGGTACGCGGCGAACCTCGCCGCCGTCACCGCGCTCGCCCCGCACGGCTCACTGATCGTGTCCGACGCGGGCAACCACGCCTCGCTGATCGACGGGTGCCGCCTCGCCCGCGGCGCCACGCAGGTTGCCCCGCACGCGGATCCGGCAGCCGTCCGCAAGGCGCTCGGCACGCATGATGGGCCGGCCGTCGTCGTCACCGACTCGGTCTTCTCGGTGGACGGCGACCGGGCGCCGGTCGCCGAACTGGCCGAGTCTGCGAGGGAGTTCGGGGCGGGACTGATCTTTGACGACGCGCACGGGCTCGGTGTCGTGGGTCACGGCGGGCGCGGCGTCCCGCACGCGGCGGGACTCGCGGGCGCCGCCGACACCGTAGCCACCGTCACCCTGTCCAAGTCCCTCGGCAGTCAGGGCGGCGCGGTCCTCGGCCCGGCCCACGTCATCGACCATCTCGTCAACGCGGCCCGCACCTTCATCTTCGACACGGGCCTCGCCCCGGCCGCGTGCGGATCGGCCCTCGCGGCGCTGCGACTGTTGCGCCGCGAGCCCGAACGCGCCGCGCACGCACGGCACGTAGCGACGTCACTGCATCAACTGCTCAGGGGCGAGGGCCTGTTGGCCGTACGCCCCGACGCCGCGGTCGTATCCGTGCGCGCACCCTCGCCCGACGCGGCGGTGCGCTGGGCGGCGGACTGCCGGGACGCGGGGCTCTCGGTGGGGTGCTTCAGGCCGCCTTCCGTGCCCGACGGCATCGCGCGGCTGCGGCTGACCGCCCGCGCCGACCTCACGGAGACCGAGGTCGCGGAGGCCGTCCGGGTGATCAGCCGCACCGCACCCAACGGAGCAGCTACCGCAGGGAGTTGACGAACGCCCGCCATGTCGTGGACGTGAACAGGAGCGCGGGCCCCGTCGTGCGCTTGGAGTCGCGTACGGCCAGCAGACCGGCCGTCGCGCCCGTCCCCAACGGGGCCGTCTCCACGCAGTTGTTGGCGCCGGTGCTGCGGCTGCTGCGCCGCCATCGGACGCCGATCAGCGACGTGCTGCGGGCAATGGCCATGATGCCTCCTCACGCGATGCCGGCGCACGACGAGGTGTCGGCGTCCTCGCTTACCCGGCAATCGCTGCGATGAATTCCAGTGAATCCTCGGGTGATCTGGCATGGAGCAGAAGAGCGTCGAAGGCGTCCGTGTACGCCTCGAGGTCTTCTTTCCGCTCAAGGTAGAGGCTACTCGTCAAATGGTCGAGAACAACCACATCCAGATCAGATGTGTTCGGAAATGAGAACACAACGAAAGGTCCCGTCAAGCCGATATGGCCA
This sequence comes from Streptomyces sp. NPDC102360, assembly GCF_044766085.1. Taxonomy (NCBI): domain Bacteria; kingdom Bacillati; phylum Actinomycetota; class Actinomycetes; order Kitasatosporales; family Streptomycetaceae; genus Streptomyces; species Streptomyces sp. NPDC102360. The sequence continues at coordinate 111,612 of NZ_JBIWLG010000001.1, forward strand.
CCGGACGAGAACGGAAGCACATGGATCCGGACATGTGGCATTGCCGCCGCCTCGGCCAGATGCGTCAACTGCCGTCGCAGCACTCCGTTCCCGCCCACCTCCCTGCGCAGCACCGCCTCGTCGAGCACGGCGGTGAGCCGCAGCGGCGGCTCGGCGCGCAGCACGTCCTGGCGCGCGAGCCGCACATCCACCAGCGCGTTGATGTGCTGGTCCGACGCCCCGTTCAATACCGAACGTGTCACCGCGTGCGCGTACTCCGGTGTCTGCAGCAGCCCCGGTACGACGCTCGTCTCCAGGGTCCTGATGCGGCACGCCTGGGACTCGAGGCTGATGAAATCGCGGTACGCGGGCGGCAGCAGACTCCGGTACGCGTGCCACCAGTGCTGCCCGCCCGGCCCGTCCCCGCCGGCCAGTGCGACCACCAGCTCGCGCAGTCGGGGATCGCGGGCCTCGAAGGCGTCGAGCAGCCGCAGCACGTCCGAAGGCTTCACGCCGCTGCGCCCTGTCTCGATCCTGCTCACCTTCGACTGGTGCCAGCCGACGAGCCTGGCCGCCTCCCCGCTCGTGAGGCCGGCCTGGACGCGCAGCGTCCGCAATTCGGCACCGAGCTTGCGGCGGCGTACCGCGGGACCGTATTTCATGGAGGACTCCTCGGGCTCCTCGCGCCACCCGGCCGGACTCCCTCCCGGCCCGCGCGGGGCGCGTGTCTGAGCCGACGGTAGAGGACGGAGCGGGCCGCGGCCCAAATGCTGTCCACCGTCGCAGAGTTCACCGCATCGAGCGACAGATATATGCATATCTTGGGGGATCGGCACCACAGTGGGACGTCCAAGTGGCAATCTGGCGCGAAGCAGTTGCCGGGGGCCGCACGCGAGTGATCCGCGCGGCCGGACGAGCCACCTCGGCGGGAAAGGGACACGTCGCCATGGCAGACCACCAGGAAGCATCCGTCACCCTGCCGAGCGATCCCGCCTCGGTCTCGGCCGCCCGCAGGTATGTCGCCACCATCCTCGGGGACTGGGGCATGGCGTCGGGTACCGACGCGGCGGACACCATCCGTCTGATCGTGTCCGAGCTCGCGACGAACGCGGTGCAGCACACGCGCGGGCAGTCACCCACGTTCACCGTCGACATGGAGCTGGAGCGCGACGAGGAGCTGCGCATCGGCGTCACCGACAGCCACCCCCGCTACCCCAAGCGGCTGCCCGCCGCGGTCCAGCAGGACAACGGCCGGGGCATGGTCATCATCCGCTGTCTCACCGCGGAGTGCGGCGGCACGCTGACCGTGCGACCGACCCCCGAGGGCGGCAAGACGGTGTTGATCACGCTGCCCTGGGTGGTCCCGGTCAGCCGTCCCGCCTGAGGACCGCCCGCCGCAGCAGCCACGGCAGCAACCCCCACAGGCCCGTACAGACGCAGAACGTCCCGGCGCCGGCCGCGATCCCGCCGCCCCTGCCGACCGTCACATCGACCACGAGCAGCACGGACCCGCTCAGCGCCAGCACCAGCGCCACCATCCCGTACGCGGCGAGCCGCGCGGACACCTGCACGATCAGCCGCTTCGCGCCCAGTTGGAAGAGCACCCGGTGCACCGCGGCCGGCGCCGTGAACAGCGCGGCCGCGATGACCGTGAGAAGCAACGTCGTGACATACGTGGCCCGTTGGACCGTGTCGAGCGCCGGAAAGCGCGAGGTGAACGCAAGGGTCAACAAGAACGCGAACAGGAACTGCACGCCGGTCTGGATGACCCGGAGCTCCTGAAGGAGTTCTCCGAAGTTCCGATCGGCGCGCTCCAACGGCGTCTCGTTGCGCTCGTCCATCCCTTACGAGTATCCGCTCGCGGCACGCTCAAGCGCGAGCGCGGCGGCTCACCGCACCCGGCCGTACAGCACGCTGTTCGTCCAGATCCGCTCGAGGCGCACCTTGGCCCCGGTCTTCGGGGAGTGCCAGATGCGGCCCTTTCCGGCGTAGATGCCGACGTGGTAGATGCTCCGGCCGGAGCGGAAGAACACCAGGTCACCTCGTGTACGACTGGACCTCGAGATGTGTCGGCTCTTGTTGTACTGCTGGGCCGCGGTGCGCGGCAGCTTCTTGCCCGCCCGCTTGAACGAGTAGAGCGTGAGGCCCGAGCAGTCGAACCGGTGCGGCCCGGCGGCGCCCCACTTGTACGGTGCACCCTTCTTGGACGCGGCGACGTGCAGTGCCTTGACGGATGCCGTGGCCGCTGATGCGTCGGAAGCGGCGCCGGGGACCATGAGTCCCGCGCCGGCGACGGCGATGGAGAGGGCGGAAGCGGTACCCGCCCGGGTCAGCAGCGACGGAACACGATTCAGCGCAGTCATGCGCAACCCTTCGTCAGCCGCCTGTGAAGGATGACCTGTCGGGTTCGGGTGGCGAAGTTGCCCGGCCGCGTGCTGCGGCTTCACCCCAAGGACCGTCCGGCGCGGCCTCTGACGAGGCGCGGCGGGGGCCCGTCGTGCTCGGGTCCTCCACTCCTGCCGATGCACTCCTGTCGACCTGGCATCCGCACGGCGGCAGGACTCGGCGTCCGTGCGGACCGCCCCGCCGCGGCGGCGGGGGCTTGTCGTCGCAACGGATCTTCACGCACGGCACGGGCGAAAACCGAGGTGAACCGGCGGTAAGTGAGCCTCGTCACGCTTGGCCTGTTCGGGTGGACGGTGCGGCTTTCGTCCCCGTACGCCGAGACCCGACGAGCCCCGTACCAGCGGCGGAACGTCGGATTCCGGCAGCGGCCTACGGTCCGTACGCAACTTTGCCGGGCTCGTTTGCGTACGGGGCGCTGGGCCGTACGGGGTACCCCGTACGGGTCGTTTGGGTCGCGGTGTGGCGGTTCGGGATTCTCGGTGAGCGGTCCCCGGCGTCAACCGACCGTTTCTGACGGCAACGTGACCCGATTGGTGCGCCGCTCCCCGTCCAGGACGCGCAGCGCCCGCGCCAGCGTGCTCGCGTGCACCCGGCTCTCGCCCCTCTGGTGCATCAGGTTCAGCGCGTCCCGCAGCTCCACCGCCCGGCTCACCAGCGCCTGCGCCGCGCGCAGCCCGCTGTAGGTGTCATCGCCCCGGGCCGGGTTGATCCGCGCGATGAGGTCGACCACCTCCAGGTAGCGGTCCACGAGCTCGCACTCGGCGCGGGTCATCGCGGGCAGCGGCGGAAGCTCGGGCGGATACATCGGCCGATCACCTCGCGCCGGGGGAGCGCAGCGAGCCGGTCCGGCTCTCCACGACGTGGTCCACCAGGCCGTATTCGAGGGCCTGTTGGGCCGTCAGTACGGTGTCCCGCTCGATGTCCGCGCCGACCTGCTCCTTGGAGCGCCCGCTGTGCTCGGCGAGCAGCTCCTCCAACTGGTCGCGCATGCGCGTGAGTTCGCTCGCGTAGATCTCCAGGTCGCTCGGCTGGCCCTGGGCCGGCTCGGGCAGCGAGGGCTGGTCGATCACCACGCGCGCTCCGGGCAGCGTCGTCCGCTTCCCCTGCGCCCCCGCCGCGAGCAGCACCGCGGCCACGGACGAGCACTGGCCCAGGCAGGTCGTCGCCACGTCGCAACTGACGAACTGCATCGTGTCGTAGAGCGCGGTCATCGCACTGAACGAGCCGCCCGGGGAGTTGATGTACAGGGAGATGTCCTGGTCGGGCGCCAGGTACTCGAGGTGCATGAACTGCGCCATCACATCATTCGCGGAGACGTCGTCGATCGGCGTGCCGAGGAAGACGATGCGCTCCTCCAGGAGCTTCGAATACGGGTCGAGGGTGCGGCTCCCCGAGCTGGTGCGCTCGGTGAACTCGGGCAGGACGTAGCGGCCGGACGGACGGGTCATGGTGCCTCCTCGAGACGCTGCTTCAGGACCTGCTTCTCCAAAAATGTACAGGACGTACATGACGTACGATGGTGAGCATGGCCTACGAGATTCCGGTGACGCAAGCCAGGGCTGAGCTCGCCGACCTGATCAACCGCGTCGTGTACGGCAGCGAGCGAGTGGTCGTCACTCGGCACGGCAAGCCGCTCGTCGCCCTGGTCTCGGCCGCCGACCTGGAGCGACTCGAGGCGATGGGGGCCCCTGCCGGAGATGTCGTGGATGAGCCGGTGGTCACGTCTGTGTCACGAATTGGCACCCTGACGTCCGCTCCCGGCGAACAGCAAAGGTTCGGTATTGCCGCCGAGCACCGCGGCCCCGAGATGAGGTAGTGAGGTCGGCGTTCAGCAATGAGACGGTCAAGCGTCGGTTAACGCCGTTGAAACTCCGTTGAATTACCCTCCAGCCCCAGGTCATCGGCCGCTTTTCGCGGCAGGGTCCGCACAGATGTGCGCCTTTGTTGTGTGTTACATCTAGACCCGTCGCGGTGGCCGCGGCAGCCGGGCCCGCACGGTCCGGCATGAAGGACTGTGAGGTGGATCGTGCAACTGACCCCGCACGAGCAGGAAAGACTGCTCATCCATGTGGCATCCGACGTCGCCGAGAAGCGTCGGGCCCGGGGTCTCAAGCTCAATCATCCCGAGGCGGTCGCGCTGATCACCTCGCACATTCTCGAAGGTGCCCGGGACGGGCGCACGGTGGCCGAACTCATGGCCTCCGGACGCAAGTTGCTCACCCGTGACGACGTCATGGACGGCATCCCCGAGATGATCCATGACGTGCAGGTCGAGGCGACGTTCCCGGACGGCACCAAGCTCGTGACCGTCCATGAGCCGATCGTCTGACGGGGGAGCGACAGTCATGATTCCCGGAGAAATCCTCTTCGCCGACGAGCCGGTCGCATACAACGAGGGCCGCGACGTCATACGTATGACGGTGCTCAATGCCGCCGACCGTCCCATCCAGGTGGGCTCCCACTACCACTTCTACGAGGCCAACCCCGGCCTCGACTTCGACCGCGCCGCCGCCCGCGGCAAGCGGCTGAACATCGCCGCGGGCACCGCCGTTCGCTTCGAACCCGGCATCCCCGTCGACGTCGAACTCGTAACCCTCGCAGGCGATCGCATCGTCACCGGCCTGCGCGGCGAGACCGGAGGTGCCCTCGATGCCTGAGCTGTCCCGTGCCGCCTACGCCGATCTGTTCGGCCCCACCACCGGCGACCGGATCCGGCTCGCCGACACCGACCTGCTCGTCGAGATCGAGGAGGACCGCTCCGGCGGCCCCGGCCTCTCCGGCGACGAGTCCGTCTTCGGCGGCGGCAAGGTCATCCGCGAGTCCATGGGCCAGTCGCGCGCCACCCGCGCCGACGGCACCCCGGACACGGTCATCACCGGCGCCGTGATCATCGACCACTGGGGCGTCGTCAAGGCCGACATCGGCATCCGCGACGGCCGCATCACGGCGATCGGAAAGTCCGGCAACCCGGACACCATGGACGGCGTCCACCCCGACCTCGTCCTCGGCCCCGACACCGAAATCATCGCGGGCAACGGCAAGATCGTCACCGCCGGCGGCATCGACACCCACATCCACTTCATCTCGCCGACCCAGTTCGACGAGGCCCTCGCCTCCGGCGTCACCACGCTGGTCGGTGGCGGCACGGGTCCCGCGGAGGGCTCCAAGGCGACCACCATCACCCCCGGCTCCTGGCACCTCGCCCGGATGTTCGCGGCGATGGAGAACAGCCCGGTCAACATCGGCTTCCTCGGCAAGGGCAACACCATGTCGAAGGACTCGATGCGCGCCCAGCTGCGCGGCGGTGCCATCGGCTTCAAGATCCACGAGGACTGGGGCGCGACCCCGGCCGTGATCGACGCCTGTCTCGACATCTGCGAGGAGTCCGGCGTCCAACTCGCCGTCCACTCCGACACGTTGAACGAAGCCGGCTTCGTCCAGGACACCTTCGACGCGGTCGCCGGGCGGACACTTCACGCCTTCCATGTCGAGGGCGCGGGCGGCGGGCACGCGCCCGACATGATCACCGCGGTGTCGCTGCCCAACATGCTGCCGTCGTCCACCAACCCGACGCGGCCGCACACCGTCAACACCGTCGAGGAGCACCTCGACATGCTGATGGTCTGCCACCACCTCAACCCGGCGGTTCCCGAGGACCTGGCCTTCGCCGAGTCCCGCATCCGGCCCACCACCATCGCGGCCGAGGACATCCTGCACGACCTCGGCGCCATCTCGATCATGTCCTCGGACTCCCAGGCCATGGGCCGGGTCGGCGAGGTCATCATGCGGACCTGGCAGACGGCGCACGTGATGAAGCGCCGCCGCGGCTTCCTGCCCGGCGACACCCGCGCCGACAACGCGCGCGCCCGCCGCTACGTCGCCAAGTACACGATCAACGCGGCCGTTTCGCAGGGCATCGACCACGAGGTCGGCTCCGTGGAGTCCGGCAAGCTCGCCGACCTGGTGCTCTGGGACCCGAAGTTCTTCGGCGTGAAGCCCCAACTCGTCGTCAAGGGCGGACAGATCGCGTACGCGCAGATGGGCGACGCCAACGCCTCCATCCCCACGCCGCAGCCGGTCCTTCCGCGCCCGATGTACGGCGCGTACGGCAAGGCGCCCCAGGCCAACTCGGTCAACTTCACCAGCGAGTGGGCGATCGAGGACGGACTGCCGGAGCGGCTCGGGCTCGGACGGTCGTTCGTGCCGATCCACTCCACTCGTGGCCGCGGCAAGTCCGACATGGTCAACAACGACGCCCTGCCGCGCGTCGAGGTCGCCGCCGACTCGTTCGCCGTGACCATCGACGGTGAGCTCGTCGAGCCCGCCCCGGCCGCCGAACTGCCGCTCGCGCAGCGGTACTTCCTGTTCTGATGCGGGTCCGTATCGGCCGGGTACGTACGGTGCGTGAGGGGCGGGTGCGTACGTCATGACCCGTGCCGCACTGCTTGTCCTGGCCGACGGCCGCTTCCCCGCCGGAGGGCATGCCCACTCCGGTGGGGCGGAGGCCGCGGTCAAGGCGGGCCGCATCACCGACGCGGCGAGCCTGGAGGCGTTCTGCCGGGGGCGGCTGCACACCAGCGGGGTCGTTTCCGCTTCGTTGGCCGCTGCCGCCGCGCTCGGCATCGACCCCGGCACGCTCGACGAGGCCGCCGACGCGCGTACGCCGTCGGTCGCGCTGCGGGTCGTCGCGCGCAAGCTCGGGCGGCAGATGATGCGGGCCGCGCGTGCCACCTGGCCGCACCCTGAACTCGACGCCCTGGCGCGGCAGTTCCCCAAGGGGGCGCATCAGCCCGTGGTGCTCGGGCTCGCCGCGAGGGCGGCTGGGCTCGGGGCGGAGGATGCCGCGTACTGCTCCGCGTACGAAGGGGTGGGTGGGGCCGCGACCGCCGTGGTGCGGTTGCTGAGCCTCGATCCGTTCGACGCGACCGGGGTGTTGGCGCGGCTCGCGCCGGAGGTCGATCGGGTGGTCGCGGATGCCGTGGAGGCGGCGCGGCGGGTGGTCGATCTTGGGGTCGACGCGCTTCCTGCGGGGTCGGCGCCGTTGCTGGAGATCGGTGCGGAGGCGCATGCGGCCTGGCCTGTGCGGCTGTTCGCGTCCTAGCGCAGTCGCCCCCGCCGCCCCTTCCCATTCCCGACCCCCGGGGGCTTCGCCCCCGGACCCCCTTGTCCTCAAACGCCGGACGGGCTGGAAATGCCGACCGGAACAGATTGGAGCCGTGTATCACCATGCACCTTGGACACACTCACGACGAAGCCTCCGCCGTTTCCGCCGACGCGCACCGGCCCGACGGAACCCGGCGGGCGCTGCGGATCGGGCTCGGCGGGCCCGTCGGTTCGGGGAAGACCGCGACCGTCGCCGCGCTGTGCCGCGCGCTGCGCGAGGAGCTCTCGCTCGCCGTCGTCACGAACGACATCTACACGCGTGAGGACGCCGCGTTCCTGCTGCGCGAGGCCGTGCTGCCGCCCGAGCGGATCACCGCCGTGGAGACGGGCGCCTGCCCGCACACCGCGATCCGTGACGACATCTCCGCGAACCTGGAGGCCGTCGAGGACCTGGAGGACGAGGTCGGCCCGCTCGACCTGATCCTCATCGAGTCCGGCGGCGACAACCTCACCGCCACCTTCTCCAAGGGCCTCATCGACGCGCAGATCTTCGTGATCGACGTCGCGGGCGGCGACGACATCCCGCGCAAGGGCGGGCCCGGCGTCACCACCGCCGACCTGCTCGTCATCAACAAGACCGACCTCGCCCCGTACGTCGGCTCCGACCTGGCGCGGATGGAGGCCGACGCCAAGGAGGCGCGGGCCGAACTCCCCGTCGTGCTGCAGTCCCTGCGCTCCGAGGTGGGCGTCGGGGACGTCGCTGCCTGGGCGCGGGAGCGGCTCGCCGCGTGGACCGCGTGAGCGCGGGCGTCAGGTCCACCGCCCGGATCGTCGCGCGCGGCGACGGGCGGGGCGGCACCGCGCTGCCCGTGATGGAGGGTGAGGGCTCGTTCGCGCTGCGCCGCACGCGCGGCGCGAGCACCGGCGAGGCCCGCGTCATGCTCGTCGGCGCCATGAGCGGTCCGCTCGGCGGCGACCACCTCACCGTGGCGGCGCGCGCCGACGAGGGGGCTCATCTGCATGTGGGCTCCATCGCCGCGACCATCGCCCTGCCGGGGCAGAACAAGGGCGAGGCCCGTTACGACGTACGGCTCGACGTCGCCGACGGGGCCCGACTCGACTGGCTTCCGGAGCAGTTGATCTCCGCGGGCGGGAGCGATCTGCGGGTGACGACGCGCGCCGATCTCGCGCCGGGCGCGCGGCTCGTGCTCCGCGAGGAGCAGGTGCTCGGGCGTGTGGCCGAGGAGCCGGGCCGGCTCACCAGTCGGCTGACCGTGTACCGGGCCGGGCGCCCGCTGCTCGACCAGGAAGTGGCCTGCGGCCCGGGCGCGCCCGGCGGCTGGGACGGCCCCGCCGTCCTCGCCGGCCACCGCACCCTCGGCCAACTCGTCGTCGTACGCCCGGAGTTCGAGATCGACAAGCCGTCCGCCGCCCTCCTCGACGAGGCCGGAACGGCCGCGCTCACGCCGCTCGCGGGCCCCGCCGTGCTGGTCACAGCGGTCGCGCCGGACGCCCTGCTGCTGCGCCGGACGCTCGACGAAGCGCTGAGCCGACTGGCCTGAACCGCTCACCGGGGCGAGTTATACCGTTTATCGGATTGGTAAAGAACGCCCGCTGTCTCTGTTGCCAGGGGCCCCGCACGCGTCAGGATCCGCGTACCGATCAGCAACACGATCGACGTACGGATCGAATCGATGTGCGGGAGGCCTCACTTGAGACGGACCAGACAGACAGCGCGCGGCAGCCGAAAGGCGGTGATCGGCTCCGCGGGCGCGTTCGCCGCGGCGGCGCTGATAGCGGGCGCGGTCACCGCCCCCGTCGCGCAGGCCGACGCACCCAAGTCCGGCAGCAGCACCGCCGACCGCCAGGCGCGCGGCGCGGCCTACGCCGCCGCCAAGGCCGCGAAGGCCGGCGTCGACTGGAAGGACTGTCCCGCCGACTGGGGCTTCGCCAAGCCCATCCAGTGCGGTTGGGTCAGCGTGCCGCTCGACTACACCAAGCCGAACGGCAAGCAGATCAAGCTCGCCGTGGACCGCATCGGCAACACCGGCACCAAGGACGAGCGCCAGGGCTCCCTCGTCTACAACCCGGGCGGTCCGGGCGGCTCCGGCATGCGCTTCCCGACGCGTGTGACCACCAAGAACCCGATCTACGCCAAGATGGCGAAGGCCTACGACTTCGTCGGCTTCGACCCGCGCGGCGTCGGCCACTCCGCGCCGATCTCCTGCGTCGACCCGCAGGAGTACGTCAAGGCGCCCAAGGCCGACCCGGTCCCCGGCTCCGAGGCGGACAAGCTCGCCCAGCGCAAGCTCGCCAAGGAGTACGCGGACGGCTGCTACGAGAAGAGCGGCGAGATGCTGCCGCAGATGACGACGCCGAACACCGCGCGCGACCTCGACGTCATCCGTGCCGCCCTCGGCGACAAGAAGCTCAACTACCTCGGCGTCTCCTACGGCACCTACCTGGGCGCCGTCTACGGCACGCTCTTCCCGGGCCACGTCCGCCGCATGATCGTCGACAGCGTCGTCAACCCGGCCAAGAGCAACATCTGGTACCAGGCGAACCTGAACCAGGACATCGCCTTCGAGGGCCGCTGGAAGGACTGGCAGGACTGGGTCGCCAAGAACGACGCCACCTTCCACCTCGGCGACACCCGCGCCAAGGTCCAGCAGCAGTGGGAGACCCTGCGCGCCGCCGCGAAGAAGAGCCCCATCGGTGGGGTCCTCGGCCCGGCCGAGCTGATCGCCTTCTTCCAGAGCGCGCCGTACTACGACTCCTCGTGGGTCCCGGTCGCGCAGACCTGGAGCAAGTACGTCGCCGGCGACACCCAGGCCCTGGTCGACGCCGCCGCCCCCGACATGTCGGACACCGCGGGCAACGCCGCATCGGAGAACAGCAACGCGGTCTACACCGCCGTCGAGTGCGCCGACGCCAAGTGGCCCACCAGCTGGTCGAAGTGGGACAAGGACAACACGGCGCTCCACAAGCAGTACCCGTTCATGACGTGGGCCAACGCGTGGATGAACCTGCCCTGCGCCACGTGGAAGACCAAGCAGCAGACGCCGCTGGACGTGAAGACCGGCAAGGGCCTGCCGCCGGTCCTCATCGTGCAGTCCACGCGTGACGCCGCCACCCCGTACGAGGGCGCCGTCGAGCTGCACAAGCGCTTCAAGGGCTCCCGCCTGATCACCGAGAAGGACGCGGGCTCGCACGGCGTCACCGGTCTGACCAACCCCTGCATCAACGACCGGGTCGACGGCTACCTGCTCACCGGCAAGACGGACGGCAAGGACGTGACATGCGCACCGCACGCCACGCCCAAGCCGTAGTAATCCGCTAGTTTTGCGCGACCGATGACGCCAGCCAGGCGTCCTCGGCCGCGTAGTCGAAGAGACCGGTCGTGTACGACGCGACCATCTTCGGGAAGCCGGTCTCCCAGTCCTGCTCCCGCAGCCGCGCGGTCAGCCACTCGACCGTCTCCGGGAGCGCGTCGGCGTACGTCGTCACCGGCTTGTACCCCAACTCCCGCCCGGCGGCCGACATGTCGAAGACGAATGGGTGGGGCAGCGACCACGGAGTGTCCCCGACGGTCGGCGCCGGCGGCGGCCCCGGCACGAGAACGGTCTCCGCCTCCACGCCCATCAACGCGTCGATCATCGTGCCGATCTCGGCGACGGTGGGGCAGTCCGGGTCGGCGCCGTTGAGCACCCGCGATCCCGGCCGCGCCGCGGCCAGCCGTACGAGCTCCGCCAGGTTCCGGGAGCTCGCCGGGTTGAAGCGGCTCTCCCCGTCGAACGCGAGCACGCGTCTGCGGCGCCCGTCGAGGTTCCGCTTCACGAAGTACAGCTCGCGCGGCGTGCGGCAGTACGGTCCGTGCACCGCGGACGCCCGCAGCAGGGTCGTCGGCAGCGCGTCACCGAGCGCCAGCAGATCCCGCTCCAGCTGCACTTTGCGCGTCCCGTACGTCGCGTCGCCCGGCGCGAGCGTGCGGTCGGTCTCCTTCACGGGGCCGTCGTAGCGCGGCCAGCCGTCCGGCTCGCCCTGCGTGTCGAAGCTGCGCCCTTCGTCGTCCTCGTAGACGGCGCCGCTGGAGATCACCACCGCCGAACCGATCCGGCCCGCGAGGCCCGCGAGCTGCCGTCCGTGCTCCCGGGTGAAGGCCACCAGGTCGACGACGAGGTCGACGCCGCCCCCGACCAGCTCCGCGAGCGCCGCGTCGTCCTCCCGGTCGAGCCGCACCGCCCGCACGCCGTCGGGCCATCCCGCGTCCCGCCCGCCACCGCGCGAGGCCGCCGTCACCTCCCAGCCGTCCTCCGCGAGCGCCCGCACCGTGGGCCGCCCGATCTGCCCTGCCGCACCGATCACCAATGCCTTCTTCATGACCGGACCGTACGTCGGCGGGGGCCGCCCGGACCCCGGAATCTGCTCAGCGCAGAGCGCGGAACCCAGGAGGTCGGCGGGGGAGTGGTCAACTCAGCGGCAGCCGCGGGAACTTCCGGGCCTTCTCCTCCTCGGCCTCCGCCTTCACGAGCGCCGCGTACTTGTCGACGTACTCCTGCCCGGACAGCTCCAGGATCGCGTACATGATCTCGTCGGTGGCCGCCCGCAGGATCGCCTTCTCGCCGTCCATCCCGGCGTAGCGCGAGAAGTCGATCGGCTTGCCGAACCGGATCGTCACCCGGCGCATCGTCGGGATCACCTGGCCGGGCGGCTGCGCCTCGAACGTGCCGATCATCGCGCACGGCACCACCGGCGCCCCCGCCTTGAGCGCCATCGCGGCGACGCCGACCTTGCCCTTGTACAGACGCCCGTCGTGCGAGCGCGTGCCCTCCGGGTAGATGCCGAGCAGCTCCCCGCGGCGCAGCACCCCGAGGCCCTCCCGGATCGCCGCCTGCCCGGCTTCCTTGCCCGAGCGGTCGACCGGGATCTGGCCCGCGCTGCGGAAGAACGCGGCGGTGAACCGGCCCTTGAGTCCGGGCCCGGTGAAGTACTCGGCCTTGGCCAGGAACGTGATCCGCCGCTTGATGATCGCGGGCATCAGGAAGTGATCGGCGAACGACAGATGATTGCCCGCGACGATCGCGGCGCCGGATTCCGGTATGTGCTCCAGGCCCTCGATCCGGGGCCGGAAGAGCAGCCGCAGCAGCGGCCCGAGAATCACGTACTTGAGCAGCCGGTAGAACATCCCGATCGCCTTCCCCCACAGACCACTTGGACCGCTTGAGCTCCGCTTGTGCCGTCGCGTGCTTGCGCACAGTAACCAATCGTCGGCGTCGGCGCGAGAGCCCGATCGGGCCTTGTCCGGGGCCTGATCGGCGCGTCCGCTTGGCGGCGGTGGCCCCGGCGGGTGCTCTGTTCCCACCCTGACGTCCCAGCACCGGAGGTATTCCGTATGCGTTCCGTCTACGTGGCCGCTGCCGCGTTCCTGTCCCTGGCCGCGGCCGCCCCGGCCGCAAGCGCCGTGACCACCGGGCCCGAGCAGCCGCGAGAGCTGTTCCTGACCGTCTCCGGCGCCGAGAACACCTGGGTCCGGGGTGTCCACTTGAACTGTGTGCCGCGGCCCTCGGGGGAGCACCCGCACGCCGCCGAGGCCTGCGCGGCCCTCGAAGCGGCCGGTGGCGACCTGGACGCGCTGCCGGTCGAGCAGCAGATGTGCACCCAGGTGTACGACCCGGTGACGGTCGAGGCCACCGGCACGTACCGCGGCAAGGCGATCGCCTGGCACAAGACCTTCGGCAACGCCTGCACGATGGAAGCCTCGACGGGCTACGTCTTCCGCTTCTGAACCCCGGAGGGGTCCTTGGAACCCGGGGCCCCTGGAGTCTTCGGCCGTCCCGCCGTCAGCTGCTGCGGGACGCCACCATCGCCACAGTGAGCAGGCCGAGCACCACCCAGCCGAACCACAGCCACCCGTTGCTGCCGAGCGCCACCGTGTAGGCGGTCACGGCCACCAGGCCGCCCACGGTGAACGCACCCATCGTCTTCGTGGAACCGGGCATCACACACCCTCCTCCCGGCAGTCGGACATGTCCGACCGCGACCAGGAGGCCATATTCACCCGTAACGGGGTAGTGGCGCTACTGCCACGCGCGAGGTGGCGCTACTGACCGCGCGCGTTGAGGGAGGCCAGATAGGCGTTGTACGCCGCCAGTTCCTTGTCGCCGTCCCGGTCCGCGGCGCGGTCCTTGCGGCGCGCCTGCCGGTCGTCCGACTTCTTCCACTGGAAGAGCAGGGCGAGCAGCACCAGGACCGAGGGCACCTCGCTGAACGCCCAGGCGATGCCGCCCGCCGCCGTCTGATCGGCGAGCGGATCGATGCCCAGTGAGGCGGGCGGATTCTCGAACGTGCCGACCATCGTCGTCGACGCCATCATCAGCGCGATCCCGAAGAAGGCGTGGAACGGCATGCCCGCGAACAGCTCCAGCATCCGCATCACATAGCCGGGCCGGTGCGGGCCCGGGTCCACGCCCATGATCGGCCAGAAGAACACCAGGCCCACCGCGAGGAAGTGCACCATCATCGCGAGGTGGCCGACCTTGGACCCCATGAGGAAGTCGAAGAGCGGCGTGAAATAGAGCGCGTACAGGCTCGCGATGAACAGCGGGATCGTGAACGCCGCGTGCGTGATGATCCGCATGTAGCGGCTGTGCAGCAGCCACAGGAGTACCTCGCGCGGGCCCTTGCTGCCGCGCTTCGCGGACACCGGAAGCGCCCGCAGCGCGAGGGTGATCGGGGCGCCCATCAGGAGCAGGATCGGCGACAGCATGCTGATGACCATGTGCTGCACCATGTGCACGCTGAACATGACCATGCCGTAGTCGTTGAGTTTGGTGCACATCACCAGGCCGATGGTGAGCACGCCCACGACGAACGAGATCGTCCGGGACACCGGCCACGCGTCACCGCGCCGGGCCAGCCGCACCACCCCGTAGCCGTACAGGGCGAGCGCCAGCAGGCACCCGACGAGGAAGAAGGGGTCGGCCGACCATTCAAGGCCACGCCCCAGCGTGAACGGCGGCAGATCCATGTTCATGCCGTGCCCGCTGTGATCCATCCGCCGGCTCCTGTTGCTCGTTTCGTACGGATTGTGCGCACCCAGAGTAGAACTGCCCCCGGCCGCTGCTTCGGCCGGGGGCAGTTCTGTGCGGTTCGGGCGGGGTGTGGATCAGAGCACGCACTCGGCTTCGGCGTACCGCTCGTCCGGCACCGTCTTCAGGGTCTCCACGGCCTCGGCCAACGGCACCATCAGAATGTCGGTGCCACGCAGCGCGGTCATCTTGCCGAACTCCCCGCGGTGCACGGCTTCCACGGCGTGCCAGCCGAAGCGCGTGGCGAGCACACGGTCGTACGCGGTGGGGGTGCCGCCGCGCTGGACATGGCCGAGGATCACCGGTCGGGCCTCCTTGCCGAGGCGCTGCTCCAGCTCCACGGAGAGCTGCCGGGCGATGCCGGCGAAGCGCTCGTGGCCGTAGACGTCCTTGGCGCCCTCGTCGAACGCCATCGATCCCGCGCGCGGCTTGGCGCCCTCGGCGGCGACGACGATCGCGAACTTCTTGCCCGCCTCGAAGCGCTCACCGACCTTCGCGGCCAGTTCCTCGACGTCGAAGGGGCGCTCGGGGACGACGACGGCGTGCGCGCCCGCGGCCATGCCGGAGTGCAGCGCGATCCAGCCGGTGTGCCGGCCCATGACCTCGACGATCAGCACGCGCTGGTGCGATTCGGCGGTGGTCTTGAGGCGGTCGAGCGCCTCGGTGGCGACGCCGACGGCCGTGTCGAAGCCGAAGGTCACGTCGGTGACAGCGATGTCGTTGTCGATCGTCTTCGGTACGCCGACGATCGGGAGGCCGCTGTCCGAGAGGAGGCGGGCCGCCTTCAGGGTGCCCTCGCCGCCGATCGGAATGATCGCGTCGAGACCGAGGTCCGCGACGTGCTCCTTGGCCCGCTCGATGCCGTCGCGCAGATGCGCGGGCTGTACGCGGGAGGAGCCGAGGATGGTGCCGCCGCGGGCGAGGATGCCGCCCACCGCGTCGAGGTCCAGCTTGCGGTAGTCGCACTCGAGCAGGCCCTTCCACCCGTCGTGGAAGCCGATGACCTCGTCGCCGTGGTCGACGACGGCACGGTGCACGACCGAACGGATCACGGCGTTCAGACCGGGGCAGTCTCCGCCGGAGGTGAGGACACCAATACGCATAAGCCCGGATTACCTTTGCAAACGTGGGCCGTTGGCCGGACCACGCCGTCCGGCTGGACCCCCGTACCTTATCGGCGTCCGGGGGCCCGTCCGCACGGGGCGTCCGACTGGTGGACCGGCCCGCTCACATGGGCGCGGACGTGCACCGAAGGGCCTGCGGCCGTGCTTACGCCGGCTGCGTCGTGGCCGCCGAGATCCGCTCGTTCCTGAGCTCCTCGTACCAGCGGTCGTTCACCGGCGGCAGTGCGTTCACGTCGAGCGCCAGCTTGATCAGCAGGTCGGCGATCTGCGGATTGCGCGCGAGGACCGGCCCGTGCATGTACGTGCCGAAAACGGTGTCGTTGAAGGCGCCTTCGGTGCCGTCCCCCGTGCCGTTGCCCTTGCCCATCCGGGTGCGGGCGAAGGCCCGCGCGGTGGGGCCGAGGTGCGTGACGCCCTGGTGGTTCTCGAAGCCGGTCAGCTCCGGCAGGCCCAACGACGGGTCGATGTCGCCCAGTACGTCACCGACGCAGCGCTCGCCCTCACCGCGCGTCGAGACGACGTCGAGCAGGCCGAGCCCGGACTCGCGCTCACCGAGGTCGTTCACGAACTCGTGGCCGAGGATCTGGTAGCCGGCGCACACGGAGAAGACGATCGCGCCGTTGGCCACCGCGCGCTGCAGTCCGCCGTCGCGGCGCAGCCGCTCCGCCGCGAGGCGCTGCGGACGGTCCTCGCCGCCGCCGATGAGGTAGATGTCGCCGGAGGTCGGCACCGGCTGGTCGCTGCGTACGTCGTAGCGCTCGACCTGGAGGCGGCGCTGCTGGGCGCGGCGCTCCACCACCAGGACGTTGCCCTGGTCGCCGTAGGTGCTCAGGAGGTCGGGGTAGACCCACACGAGACGCAGGCTGTTGTCACTCATGCTCATGATCCTTCGCTGGGCTCGTACTGGCCGGAGGGGCGGGGCTCAGTTGCCCACGCGGCGGCGGACGTCCTGGAACGCGGTGTAGTTGGCGATCAGCTCGATGCGTCCCGGGGGCGACATCTGCACGGCCTCGTCGAGCGTTTCGCAGACCCGGAAGTCCAGGCCCGCGACCTCGAGCCGCACCGCGAGGTCGAGCCGGCGGTCGCCGATCACGCAGATCGGGTGCCCGGCCAGGCGCGTGTAGTCGACGTCCCACAGCCAGGAGGTGTCGGTGCCGTCGGCGCCCCGCGCGTTCACCGAGAGGATCACCGGGGTCGGCGGCGGGTCGATCAGAGTGAACGTTTCGAGCCAGCCCGCCGGGTTCTTGGCGAGCAGCAGCCGCAGGTCGCGGTCCTGGAACTGCACGACGTCGTAGCGGCCCGCCACCGCCTGCACCTGGTACATGCGCTCCAGAGCGACCTGCGGGGGCACCCCGAAGCAGGCGGCCGCGGCCGCGGACGTCGCCGCGTTCGCCTTGTTGGCGCGACCCGGTAGCTGGAGGTTGATCGGCCAGGCGGAGCCGTGCGGGTCGATGACGTGGTCGCCCTGGAGGGCCCAGCTCGCGAGCGGGCGGCGGAAGCCGCACTCGCCGCAGAACCAGTCGTCGCCGGGGCGCTGCATCACGCCGCCGCACGCCGGGCAGGACCAGGCGTCGTCCTTCCACTCCTGGCCCGCCGCTACCCACACCACGTTCGGCGAGGAGGAGGCGGCCCAGACGATCAGCGGGTCGTCCGCGTTCGCGATCACGATGGCCTTCGAACCGGACAGGCCCTCGCGCCACTTCTCGGCGAGCATGCGGGTCTCGCCCGCGCGGTCCAGCTGGTCGCGCGAGAGGTTGAGCAGTGCGATCGCCTTCGGGTCGGTGTCGCGGGCGACGCCGACCAGGTACTTCTCGTCGACCTCGATCACGCCGTACTTGGCGTCGCCGCCGCCGGCCAGGGCGGAGGTGATGCCCGCGGGCATGTTCGCCCCCAGCGCGTTCGACACGACGGGGCCGCTGGCGCGCAGCGCCTCCGCGAGCAGTCGTGTGGTCGTCGTCTTGCCGTTCGTGGCCGAGACGAGCACCACGTCCAGGTGCTGGGCGACCCGCGCGAGCAGCTCGGGGTCGAATCGCAGCGCGACCTTGCCCCCGATCACTGATCCGCTGCCGCGGCCCGCCGCCCGCGACACAGCGGCCGCGGCCCGGCCGGCCGTCACGGCCAGCTTGGCGCGCGGAGACATCGGCTCCGAGTTGCCTGCCATCTTCCTGGGTCCTCCTTGCGTACGGCGCCGCGCCTGCCCCCGGCATCGTTTATGGGCTCAGCCTATCGAGATACTCTGACAAGCCCGAACAGCGGCACCACCAGCGCTTCGTGGTGCGCACAGGACCGTACCCTTACCGGCATGCGACACGGCTCGATCCCGGGCGCCTCAGGGCGCGTACGACCCCTGACCCTGCTCGGTGAAACCGTGCTGCACCAACCCTGCGCGCAGGTAACGGACTTCGGCCAGGCCCTCGCGCGCCTGGTCGAGGACATGTTCGCCACGATGTACGCGGCGCAGGGCGTGGGCCTCGCCGCGAACCAGGTCGGCGAGGGCCTGCGGGTCTTCGTCTTCGACTGTGAGGATGACGACGATGTGCGCCACGTCGGCCACGTCGTGAACCCGCGCCTGGTCGAGGCCGACGGCGAGGTGATCCGCGGCCCCGAGGGCTGTCTGTCGCTCCCCGGCCTCGAGGCGGGCACGCCCCGCTTCGACCACGCGCGCGTGGAGGGGTACGACCTCGGCGGCGAACCTGTGGTGATCCACGGCACGGGCTGGTTCGCCCGCTGCCTCCAGCACGAGTGCGACCACTTGGAGGGGCTTACGTACACGGAGCGGGTCACCGGCTGGCGACGCAGGAAGGTGCTGCGGCAGGCGGCGAAGGCGTCCTGGGCCACGTGACCCGCTGAGGCGGAGTCGGCGGCGTGGGCCGCTGGGGGTGGCGTCGGCTGCGTGCGCCGTTGGGCCGCAGTCGGCCCGGTCAGAAGGCGGGGCCGCCCGCCTTGTCGCCCGCCGCGGCGAGCCGCCCCCACAGCAGGTCGGCGAGGCCGCGCACCAACTCGGCGCGCTCGCACGGGCGGTCGCCCAGCCACCAGTCGCCGGCGGCGTGCATCATGCCGACGATCCCGTGCCCCCAGACGCGCGCGAGCTGCTGGCTGCCGGGGCCGAGGTCCACGCGCTCCTCGATGACCTCGGCCAGTTCCTCGCCCATGCGGCGTAGCAGTGGTGCCGAGTGCTGTCCGACGTCGAACCCGGATTCGGCGGGGGAGCCCTCCGACGGATGCATCAGGAAGCGGTAGACCTGAGGGCGGGCCTCGATCGCCGCCAAGTACGTGTCGAGCGTCGCCTCCACGCGCTCGCGGCGCTCCGCGGGCGCGTCCAGGGCGGCCCGCAGCGAGGCGAGCAGCGCGTCCGTGTGGCGCGTGGCGAGCGCGGCGTAGAGGCCGCCCTTGTCGCCGAAGTGCCGGTAAAGGATCGGCTTGGTGATCCCGGCCTCCGCCGCGATCGCGTTCATCGAGGCGCCGGGCCCCTCTCGGAGCACCACGCGGTCCGCGGCCTCCAGCAGCTCGCGCCGCCGACGCTCGGCGGCGGACCGCTGGTCCGCGCGCTGCTCGGTCCGCTGTGTGGTCTCCATGAAATCTCCCCGCCCCGTGCGATTGCCTGACGCACGCGAAAGGTAACACCCGACGGCCATCCGGTATCGAACGCGTACTCGGAGGTTGACAGGGGCTACTCGCCAGTAACAGACTCGAGTTACCTTAAGTAACACAGTATTGCGTGCGCCCTGGAGGGGTTATGGCCGAGTTCACCATGGATCTCAACGACGAGCAGAAGGAAGTGCGGGACTGGCTGCACGGCTTCGCCGCCGATGTGATCCGCCCCGCGGCCGCCGAGTGGGACGAGCGCGAGGAGACCCCCTGGCCGGTCATCCAGGAAGCGGCCAAGCTCGGAATCTACTCCCTGGACTTCTACGCGCAGCAGTTCTTCGACCCGTCGGGCCTCGGCATCCCGATGGCCATGGAGGAGCTGTTCTGGGGCGACGCGGGCATCGGCCTGTCCATCGTCGGCACGGGCCTCGCCGCGGTGGGCGTCCTCGCCAACGGCACCGAGGAGCAGATCGGCACCTGGATCCCGCAGATGTACGGCGACGTGAACGACGTGAAGGTGGCCGCCTTCTGCTCCTCCGAGCCGGACGCGGGCTCCGATGTCGCCGCCATGCGCACGCGTGCCGTCTACGACGAGGCCAAGGACGAGTGGGTCCTGAACGGCACCAAGACGTGGGCGACGAACGGCGGCATCGCCAACGTCCACGTGGTCGTCGCCTCCGTGGACGCGGAGCTCGGCTCGAAGGGGCACGCCTCCTTCATCGTGCCGCCGAACACCCCGGGCCTGTCCCAGGGCCAGAAGTTCAAGAAGCACGGCATCCGCGCCTCGCACACCGCCGAGGTCGTCCTGGAGAACGTCCGCGTTCCCGGTTCCTGCCTGCTCGGCGGCAAGGACAAGCTCGACGAGCGCCTCGCCCGCTCGCGCGAGAAGGCCAAGAAGGGCGGCGAGCGCGTGAAGAACGCCGCGATGGCCACCTTCGAGGCCTCGCGTCCCGCCGTCGGTGCCATGGCGGTCGGCACGGCCCGCGCCGCCTACGAGGAGGCTCTGGAGTACGCGAAGACGCGCGAGCAGTTCGGCCGCCCGATCATCGACAACCAGGGCGTGGCCTTCCAGCTCGCCGACATGCGCACCCAGATCGACGCCGCGCGCCTCCTGGTGTGGCGTGCCTCCTGGATGGCGTCCACGGGCAAGAAGTTCGAGAACGCCGAGGGCTCCATGTCCAAGCTGTTCGCGAGCGAGACCGCCAAGAAGGTCAGCGCCCAGGCCGTCCAGATCCTCGGCGGCAACGGCTTCACGCGCGAATACCCCGTGGAGCGCATGCACCGCGACGCCGCGATCTACACGATCTTCGAGGGCACGAGCGAGATCCAGCGCCTGGTCATCGCCCGCACCCTCTCGGGCATGCCGATCCGCTAGGGCCTGTCGTGTGGATCAGGCCCCGCGAGCCCGGCCTGATCCACAAGACAGGCTTCAGGGTCTGTCGGCGAACTCCCGTCCTCGCCTACGCGTCGGTGGCGCCCAGGGCGCCGGCCAGCGCGGAGGCGGGGTCGGACGCCGCCGGTCCGGCAGGGGTCCAGCGGCCGCGCTGCTTGCGGTAAGGCCACCAGCGCCCGTCCCGGCCGATCCGCACCTGCGCCTGCCCGTCGGCGGTGCTCCAGCGGCCGCGGGCGGCCTTGAGGTCGGGGCGCTCGCCGTCGTCCCAGGCCGCGTCGAGCGCGGCACGCGCGCGTGCCAGGCACTCCGCGTCCGGAGCCCACTCCTCGTCCAGTACGTCGAGTGCGGCGGTGCCCCCGTACTCCCAGGCCTGCACGGCGAGCGTCAGGCCCTCCCGGCCGCGGCCACCGACCTCCGCGAGCCGTTCCCGGATGTGCCGCACGGGGGACGCGGAGGCCAGGCGTACGGCGTCCTGCGAAACGGTCAACTCTGGCAGGGCGGCCCGCTGTTCGTGGCCCGGAGACAGCGCCTCCGCGAGCAGCCGGTGTGCCTCGGCCGCCGCCTGCGCGCCGAGGAAGCCGAGCGCCTCGACGTCCGTGCCCGCGGGCGCCGGTGTCTCCGTGTCGAGCGACGGCGGCAGGCCGGGCTCGTCGGGCAGCGGAGGAGGGCCGGGCAGCGGCGGCAGCACGATCGCCGACGCGTACGCCTCTGCCGCGTCCACACCCTCGGTCTCCCGGTCCTCGCGCGGCGCCTCCGGTTCGCCGCGTACGGTGCTGCGCACCTGAAGCTCGTCGAGCAACGCGCGCTCGCCGCGCCCACGCAGCAGGAGCAGCACGAACGGATCCTGGTCCAGAAGGCGGGCGAGCTGATAGCTCAGCGCCGCCGTGTGCGAGCAGTGGTCCCAGGCGTCGCAGTCGCAGCGCGGCTCCAAGTCGCCGATCCCCGGCAGGAGTTCCACACCCGAGGCCGAGGCGTCCTCCACGAGGTGCGGCGGCATGTCGCGGTCCAGGAGCGCCGCGATGTGCCCGGCCCGCTCGGCCGCCATCGTCAGGAAGCCGTCCCACTCATCCTCGTCCAGGCACTGCAGCAGCACGTCCGAGCGGTGGGTGGCGCCGCCGCGGTCCTCCACCACCGCGGTGATGCGGCCCGGCCGCACCGACACCGCACCCACCGCTCCCGCGCGCGCGAGGCGGCGCCCCGCCTTCAGCTGCGCGGTGTCGAGTGCGGTGTCCTCCAGGGCCTTCAACCAGGCCTGCCCCCACCAGGTCTGGGCGAAGGCACGCCCGCGCGCGGGCGGCAGCGCCGCGAACGTGCGCATCTCATCTTCCGTGTGGCTCATCGGGTGCCCCCTCGCAACTCGACCAGATCCGCCAGTTCCGCGTCGGTGAGTTCGGTCAGCGCCGCCTCGCCGGAGCCGAGCACCGCGTCCGCCAACTCCTGCTTGCGGACCAGCATCTGTGCGATGCGGTCCTCGATCGTGCCCTCGGCGATCAGCCGGTGCACCTGCACCGGCCTGGTCTGCCCGATGCGGTACGCGCGGTCGGTGGCCTGCGCCTCCACGGCCGGGTTCCACCAGCGGTCGTAGTGCACGACGTGCTCCGCGCGCGTGAGGTTGAGTCCCGTGCCCGCGGCCTTCAACGAGAGCAGGAACACGGGGACCTCGCCCTCCTGGAAGCGTCGCACCATGGCCTCGCGCTCCGCGACCGGGGTGCCTCCGTGGAGGAACATCACCGGGATGCCGCGGGCCGCCAGATGCCGTTCCACAAGGCGGGCCATCTGTACGTACTGGGTGAAGACCAGCACGCCGGCGTCCTCGGCCAGGATCGTGTCCAGCAGCTCGTCGAGGAGTTCCAGCTTGCCGGAGCGGCCGGTGATGCGCGGCTTGTCCTCCTTGAGGTACTGCGCCGGGTGGTTGCAGATCTGCTTGAGGCCGGTGAGGAGCTTGACGATCAGCCCGCGCCGTTCGAATCCTGCGGCCCCGGAGATCTCCGCGAGCGTCTCGCGGACCACGGCCTCGTAGAGGCCCGCCTGTTCGGCGGTGAGGGACACCGCGCGATCGGTCTCGGTCTTGGGCGGCAGCTCCGGTGCGATGCCGGGATCCGATTTGCGCCGACGCAACAAGAAGGGCGACACGAGTTTGGCGAGCCGCTCCGCGGCCGCCGGGTCCTTGCCGCCCTCGATCGCCTGGGCGTAGCGCGTACGGAAGGTGCCGAGGCGGCCCAGGAGGCCGGGCGTCGTCCAGTCGAGCAGGGCCCACAGCTCGGAGAGGTTGTTCTCGACCGGGGTGCCGGTGAGCGCCACGCGTGCGCGTGCGCCGATGGTGCGCAGCTCCTTGGCCGTCGCCGAGTAGGGGTTCTTCACGTGCTGCGCCTCGTCGGCGACGAGCATTCCCCAGGACGCGGTGCCGAGTTGGGCGGCGTCGAGGCGCATCGTGCCGTAGGTGGTGAGCACGAACTCGCCGTCGGCGAGATCCTCCAGGGAGCGCCGCCCGCCGTGGAAGCGGCGTACGGGAGTGCCGGGCGCGAACCTTTCGATCTCGCGCTGCCAGTTGCCCATCAGTGACGTCGGGCAGACCACGAGCGTCGGCCCCGCGCTCTCCGGGGAGCTCTGGCGGTGCAGGTGCAGCGCGATCAGCGTGATCGTCTTGCCGAGGCCCATGTCGTCGGCGAGGCAGGCGCCGAGGCCCAGCGAGGTCATGTGGGCGAGCCAGTTGAGCCCGCGCAGTTGGTAGTCGCGCAAGTCGGCGTCGAGCGCGGCCGGTTGGCCGACCGGCGTCATGCCCATGTCGTCGGCGAGGCGGTCCCGCAGGGCCGTGAGCCAGCCCGTGGGCCGCACGTCGACCCGGCGGCCATCGACCTCCGTCGAGCCCGTGAGAACGGCGCTCAGCGCGTCGACCGGAGTGACCTTGCGGTCATGGTGGGAGCGGGCGCGGCGAGCCTCCGACGGGTCGATCAGCACCCACTGGTCGCGCAGCCGTACGACGGGACGGTTCGCCTCGGCGAGCACGTCCAGCTCCGCGCGGCTCAACTCCTGGCCGCCGAGGGCGAACCGCCAGTCGAACGCCAGCAGGGCGTCGGCGGACAGGAAGGACGGGGCGTCGGAGGACAGGCCGTCGGCGCCCTCGCCCTCTCCGTCCGCCGGGCCGATCACCGCACGGGCCGTCAACTTGCGGGCCAGTTCCTTGGGCCAGTGCACCTCGACGCCGGCCGCGGACAGCGCCCGCGCGCCGTCACCGAGCAGCTCCGTGACCTCCTCGTCGGCGAGTTCGACGGCGTCCGGCACGGCCGCGGAGAGCAACGGCGCGAGCGGTGCCCACGCGCGCGTGGCGCGGCGCAGGGCCAACAACGCGTCCATACGGGCCCGGTCGCCGAAGGCCCGCCCCGAGGCGCCGGCCCCGGCCCACACGTGTTCCGCATCCGCGACCAACGTGGGATCGCTGACGCTGTGCAGCTGAAGCACCGCGCGGAACGGGACGCGGGGCTCGTCGTCCGCGATCTCTTCGAGTCCGGGGACCTCCACACGCAGCGAGATCCGCACGCCCGCGTCGAGCCCCGCCGCGACATCCCCCGCCCAGGGGCGCAGCTCGGGCACCCGTTGCGGTTCCCGCGCCGCGAACGCCGGTGCTCCGGCTGCGTGCGCGGCGGCGGGGGAGCGCGGCAGGGCGTCGGCCACGGCGTCAAGGAAGTCGCGCAGCAGCCGTTCCGGGGCGTGCAGGCGCGGCGGTTCGCTCCCGTCCAGCGGCGCGGCGTGCGCCTCGGGCGGCATCGCGGCGGCCAGTTCCCTGACCCGGTCGAGATCGCCGGCCCCCAGCGGGCCTGCGCGCCACGCGTCGTGGCCTTCGGCGCTCACCCCCGGCAACAGCAGCCCACGGGCGACGAGTTGGAGTGCCAGGAGGCCGGCCGTGCCCCAGAAGGTCGCCGTCGGGTCGGCGTCCGCGGTGGTACGCGCGCGGGTGAGCACCGGCAGCGCGGCGCGCACGGGCAGGGTGACGGCCGGTACGGTCACCGGCTCCACGGCGTCCTCGCCGGGCAGCGCGAGGCGCAACTCGCTGCGGGTGCCCGCGTCCGGTAGCGGTGGCTCCCCGCCTTCGGGTCGCCAGAAGGCCACGGTGGACGTGCGGGCCGGGTCGGCGGGGGTGAACACGACGCCACAGCGCGCGAGTTCGGTGATCTCGGTGGGGGTGGGCGGAGCGGTGTGGGTGTGCTCGGAGATGGCGACGTCCTCGTATTCATCAAACTTGACTACTCACCCTGGAGGCGCCGAGGGTACACCCCCGGATCAGTCGGACGCGCCTCCAAATGTCGTGATCTGAATCACCTGACCCTTAAGGGTGGGGCTTACCCCCCTGTCGAGGTGGGGTGAACCACGGCGGTACTCGGGTGGTGGCGCCATGGCCGATCAAGGCCCGTGATCCATAGGTTCCTAGTGGTCGGGCGACGCGTAGCCCGCCGCATCGACCTCACCCACCACAGACCGGAGACCGTCATGCCCTCGGCCGTCGGAACCCTGCCGGAACCCGCCACCAGGCCGGCCTCCCCTGAAGGGGGAAGTGAGTTCACGCCACTGCTGCGCGCCATCAAGGGGCAGGGGCTGCTGGAGCGGCGCACCGGCTGGTACGTGCGCACCATCGCGGTCAACGGCCTCTGTCTGGGCGCCGTCGTCACGGGCATGGCCCTCATTGGCGGCTCGTGGTGGGTGCTCGTCCTCGCGCCGGTCCTCGCGGCGCTGTGCGCACGCACCGCCTTCGTCGGACATGACGCGGGCCATGCCCAGATCACCGGGAACCGCTCGGTGAGCCGGCTGATCGGCCTGGTCCACGGCAATCTCCTGCTCGGTATGAGCTACTCCTGGTGGAACGACAAGCACAACCGCCACCACGCCAATCCGAACCACATTGAGAAGGATCCCGACGTCGCCGCCGACGTGCTGGTCTTCACCAGCAAACAGGCCGCCACTCGCGCGGGGTTCCGCGGCTGGCTCACCCGCCACCAGGCCTGGCTCTTCTTCCCGCTCACCCTGCTCGAGGGCCTCGCCCTGAAGATCTCCGGATTCCAGGACCTGCGCCGCCAGGGCGGCCGGGAACGACTCGTGGAGGGCGCGTTCCTGGTCGCCCACGTGGCCGGTTACCTCACCCTGCTCCTCACGACCATGTCGCTCGGCCACGCGCTCGTCTTCGCGGCCCTCCACCAGGCCCTGTTCGGGCTGCATCTGGGTATGGCGTTCGCCCCCAACCACAAGGGCATGGAGATGCCCGACCCGGATGACGACAAGTGGGGCCACCTGCGCCGCCAGGTCCTCACCTCACGCAACATCAAGGGCGGCCCACTCACCGACTGGTTCCTCGGCGGCCTCAACTACCAGATCGAGCACCACCTGTTCCCGAGCATGCCCCGGCCCCACCTGCGCCTCGCCCAGCCCATGGTGAAGGCCCACTGCCGCGATCTCGGCATCCCCTTCGTGGAGACAGGGCTTGTCGACTCCTACCGCCAGGCGCTGCGCCACATGTATGAAGTGGGAGAGCCGCTGAGGGCCGATATCTGACGACCTCCCCGCCGTGTGCGGGGGCGTGAAATCAGGGATGTCTCAGGGTCACGCGACGGAACTGCGGGCGACGTGGGCCCGTTTCTCACAGCAGAGGCGGGTCCGCTCCACTCAGGCGAGGGCGGGCCGCCCCGAAGGAGGCCACACACATGTCGAAGAACGCGAAGATCGCCGCGGGAGGTGTGGCGGTCGGCATCATCCTGCTGATCTGGCTGCCCTGGTGGGCGGCCCTGCTCATCGTGCTGGGCGCGCCCGCCGCCGCGTACCTGATGCTGGACCCCTCGCAGCGGCGCAGGCTGCGGCGCGTCTCGCGCAAGGAGCTGGGCCGCTGAGGGGCCTCGGAACGGTCGGAGCCGCGCGGGGCGCGAACGTCCCGTGCGGCTCCGGCGGTTCACGTAGGGCGTACGGCCATCTTGTCCAGTGCTTCGAGCAGGCTCGGCAGCTCCCGGCCGCGGCCGACCGGCAGCACTTCGCCGGGCTCGTCGTCGAGGAGTACGAAGGCGATGTCGTCGGTCCGCGCGACCATCGACCAGCCGGGCCCGTCGGCGCGCAGCGTCCGGGCGTCGCCGGAGGCGAACGCGGAGCGCACGCGGCCCAGCGGCGGCGGTGCGTCCACGTACCCGCGGACCTCCGAGAGGACCCGCCGGATGCCGGTCCGCGTCCCGCTCGGCCCGTCCTCCGCCGCGTCGCCCTCCGTCGCCTCGCCGTCCTGAGGCGCCTCGGCGTCCTGCTCCGTGGCGAACTGGGAGTCGTCGAGCTGTTCCCGCCACACGGCCCACTGAAGGGCTATCTCGTCCGCACCCAGGCGCCGTTGGGCCGGGCCCCACGTCTCCGTGTCGGGCGGCGTCAGCGGCGGTGTGTCGGCGTACTCGGGGTCGGGCTCGGGATCGTGCGGCGCGGGGACGTCCGGGGCCGCCACGGAGAGCGCGAGCGGCCAGCCCGGCAGCGCGGCGACCATGCTGTTCTCGTCGGGCGAGAGTTCGTACTCCATGCCGCAGTCCCACGACGCGATGGCGACGGCGACCAGCGACACGTCGTCGACCACGACGGTCCAGCGGGCGCCCTGCCCGTCCTGGCCGAGCACCAGGCCGTATCCCTCGGCCAGCGGCGCGAGCCCCAGGGCCCCGCAGGCCTCCGGGTAGTCGTCGCCGAGCACGCTCGGGAACTTCGCAGGTGTCAGCAACACCGCCGTCAGCACGTACAGCGCGTCGTCCCCTTCGACCGCCGCTTCGTCCACTCCGGCCACGCCCGCCTCCCCTGAACTTCGTTCCACCGGCGAGACCTTAGCCAGTGCCCGACGGTGCCGTACAGGGGGGTCCATGGTCGATGACCAGGAAAATCGGCAGCGGCTCAGCTCCTGTAGCCCTGTCGTGAGCAAAGTGTCGACATTCCGTGCCCGATGTGTGTGCCCCGCGCGTGTGGGTCAGCCGGCGGGCAGCCCGAGGAGGGTGCGGGCGACGGTTCGCGGCGGCTCGTCGCGTTCCCGTGCGAGGGCGATGACGGCCCTGCAGGCAAGCTCGTTGACCCCGAAGGCCAGCGCGCTCGGCTCGACCCAGCCCGCCGCCTCGTCGGCACGATCCTGGTCGTCCTCGACGCACGCCACCACGTAGGCGGCAGCCGCCTCGAAGAGATTGTGCGCACGCTCTCTCCTGCTCGGCGTGCCGCCGTTCTCGCGCCACGTCCTCCACGCCTTGCGGACCCGATCGATCATGGACGCCACCGTCCCCCTGCCAGTAACCGCCAACGTGTGTCGGGCAGTTGCGGCCATGGTGACAGACCCGGATCCGGAGCGGATCCCGCGCGGTGGCGCTCAGTGGGCCCCGGTTCTCAGGTCCTTGACCGTGGCGTGGCTCAGTCCCCCTCCCGCACCGCGAGTGCCAGGAAGCGTTCGTCCTCGTCGGCGTACGAGGTCATGCGCCAGCCGGCGGCGGCGAGGAGCGGGCGCAGGTTGGGCTCGGCGCGCAGGTCGTCTGGCGTGAGCGCGCGGCCGTGGCGGGCAGCGAGGGCGGCCCGGCCGATCGGGTGGAACAGTGCGAGCAGCCCGCCGGGGCGCACCACGCGCGCCAACTCGCGCAGATTCGCGGCCGGTTGCGGCAGGTGCGAGATGAGCCCGGCCCCGAACACCGCGTCCAGCACGCTTGTGCGCAGCGGCAGCCGGGCCACGTCCGTGAGCAGCAACCGCCCCTCGGCGTCCCTGCCGGCGCGTACGGCCCGCTCCAGCATGGCCGCTGTCAGGTCGGCGCCCAGGACCACGCCGGAGGGCCCCACGGCCGCGCGCAGCGGCGACAGCGCCCGCCCCGTGCCACACCCGGCGTCGAGCACACGGCTTCCGGGACGCAGCCCCAACGCGGCCACCGCGGACGCGTAGGCCGGGCCGTCGTCGGGGAAACGGGTGTCCCAGTCCGCGGCTCTGGCCGTGAAGAACTCCTGCACACGCGTGGCGTCATCGCTCATGTGCACCATGATTGCGCAGCGCACTGACAGTGGCGCCCAGGCGCGTCCTGTGACACGAGTGGGGGACACGGGATCGAAAGGTCCCCTTCTCCGTCGAACCTCCGTCGAAGACATCGCATGCACGTGCGGTGCGCATGTTCGACTCTCCGGCGACCGTTCCGAACCGTATCTCCTCCGTATTCCGAAACCTTTCGAACTGCGCCCCTGTTGTACGCCCCCATCGGCATACCGTCCCTGACCCATGGGACACCTGGACCACGCCGCCTTCGGCTGGCTTACCCCCGTGCTGTCGTACGCGATGGCCTGCATCGGCGCCGCGCTCGGACTGCGCTGCACCGTGCGTGCCCTGAACACCACGGGGCGCGCTCGGCGCAACTGGCTGCTCACCGCCGCCTCCGCCATCGGCACCGGCATCTGGACCATGCACTTCGTGGCGATGCTCGGGTTCACCGTCACCGGCACCGAGATCCGTTACAACGTTCCGCTGACCATCCTCAGCCTGGTCGTCGCGGTGACCGTCGTCGGTGTCGGCGTCTTCGCGGTGGGCCATCACCGCGGGCGCGGGGGCGCGCTGGTCCTGGGCGGCCTGACCACGGGCATCGGCGTGGCCAGCATGCACTACCTGGGGATGGCGGCCCTGCGCCTGCACGGGCAGGTCGGCTATGACCCGCTGCTGGTCGCCCTCTCCGTGGTGATCGCCGTCGTCGCGGCGACCGCCGCGCTGTGGGCCGCCCTCAACATCAAGTCGCCGGGCGCCGTCGCGGTCGCCTCCCTCGTCATGGGCGGCGCCGTGAGCAGCATGCACTACACCGGGATGATGGCGGTGAGCGTGCGGGTGAGCCCCTCCGCGGCGGAGCTCGCCGGGGCCACACCGATGCAGTTCATCTTCCCGCTGGCAGTGGGGCTCGGCTCCTACCTCTTCCTGACCTCGGCGTTCGTCGCGCTGTCCCCGACGGCGGACGAACGGGAGGCCTCCACGTCGGCGCAGCGCCCGCTGGAGCACCAGACTCCCTGACCGCACAGCCACCGGCACGGCACCGCCAGCGCGGAGGTGCCCCGACCCCGATCGAGGAGGCCATGCGCCCGCCCCGCAGAACCCCCGGCTCCGGCCCCGTGCACGAGAGTTCGGCCCCCGCGCGCGGACGGCGTGCGCACGCCGGGCTGCCCGCAGACGAAGACGTCCTCGTGGAGCCGGAGCCCCGCGGGGCGCCCCCCGCGCGTGGCGGAACCGTGAATCTGCGTCCGCGTACGGTCCGGGCGAAAATCATCTGCCTCCTGATGGTGCCCGTCGTCTCGCTGATCGCCCTGTGGGCCTTCGCCACCGTGAGCACCGCCCAGGACGTCGCACGGCTGCGGCAGTTGCAGCGGGTCGACGAGGCGGTGCGCGCCCCCGTGGGCGCGGCCGTGGCCGCCCTGCAGGCCGAGCGCACCGCAGCCGTCTCCTACGCCACCGAACCCACCGCGGGCCGCGGCGACGACCTCACACGGCGCGCCGCCACCACCGACCGCGTCGTCTCCGCCCTGCGTATCGGCAAGGACGGCACGGTCGCGGACGGAGCGGACCTCCCGCGTGCGGTGGCAGGCCGACTGGAGTCGTTCGTCGACGGCGTTGAGCACCTACGAAGCGTGCGCAAGGCAGTACGCGAGCGGCGCACCGGTTGGGACGACGCGTACGGGCAGTACACCAGGACCGTCGACAGCGCCTTCGCGGTCAGCGGTTCACTCACCGGCATCCAGGACTCCGAACTCGGCTCCGACGCGCGCGTGCTCCTGGAGTTCGGCCGCTCCGGCGAGATGCTCGCCCGGGCGAACGCGGTGCTCGTCGGTGCACGCCTTGCCGGTTCCCTGGACGGCCAGCGGCTGCGGCTGTTCACGGGCGCGGTGGAGACCCGCGGGAACCTGATCGGCACGGCCGCGAGGGACTTGCGTGGGCCCGAACGAGCCGCCTGGAAGCGCCTGGCGGCAGGTCGCGCCTACGGCGACGTGCGCGCCGTAGAGGACCGCACCCTCATCGCGGAACCGGGCGGGAAGGCACTCGCCGCCGCGTCCGCCGACTCCTGGAACACGGCGTACGCGACCGTACAGGGCCGAATGCGTGCCATCGAGACGGACGCCGCACGCGGCGCCGCGGTTCGCGCGGACCCGCTCACCCGCGGGCTGCTCACCCCTGCGGGAGCGGCCGTCCTGCTCGGACTCGTCGCCGTGGCGGCCTCACTGGTGATCTCCGTGCGCATCGGCCGCGGCCTCGTCGTCGAACTGGTCAGCCTGCGCAACACCGCATTGGAGATCGCCCGCCGCAAACTGCCCGACACCATGCGCAGGCTGCGGGCCGGCGACGAGATCGACGTGGCGGCCGAAGCGCCCCAGGGCCCGCCCGCGGAGGACGAGACGGGCCAGGTGTCCGAGGCGCTCACCACCGTGCACCGCGCGGCCCTGTACGCCGCCGTGGAGCGCGCCGAACTCGCCAGCGGCATCTCCGGGGTCTTCGTCAACCTCGCCCGCCGCAGCCAGGTCCTCGTCCACCGTCAACTCGGCCTCCTGGACAGCATGGAGCGCCGCGCCGACGACCCGAGCGAACTCGGCGACCTGTTCCGGCTCGACCACCTCACCACAAGGATGCGCCGCCACGCGGAGAGCCTGATCATCCTCTCCGGAGCCGCGCCGGGTCGCGCCTGGCGACAGCCCGTCCCGCTGACGAACGTCGTGCGGGCCGCGGTCTCCGAGATCGAGGACTACGCGCGCGTGGAGGTGCGCCACCTCTCCGCCGCCCAGGTGTCGGGCGCCGCCGTCGCCGACCTCACCCACCTGGTGGCCGAACTCGTCGAGAACGCCGCCCAGTTCTCGCCCCCGCACACCAAGGTGCGGATCAGCGGCGAGCCCGTCGGCAACGGCTACGCGATCGAGATCGAGGACCGCGGCCTCGGCATGGGCAAGGAGAGCCTCGCCGAGGCCAACCAGCGCATCGGGCACGCGGAAACCCTCGACCTGTTCGACAGCGACCAGCTCGGCCTCTTCGTGGTCAGCAGGCTCGCCAAACGCCACGACATCAAGGTGCACCTGCGTACGTCCCCGTACGGGGGCACCACCGCCGTCGTCCTCCTGCCCACCGCCTTGCTGCACAAGGACGGCGAGATCGGGCCGAGCACCCATGACACACACCAACTGTCCCAGGAAGAGCGCCGCTACGCGCGCGTGCCCAAGCCCGAAGCAGCGCCGATGAACGACAGCCACCCCGTCCCCGCGCAGCCACCCCGCGCGGCGCTCGCCCCCTCTGCGGAGCCCGAAAGCCCCCGGCACCCGCCGGGCGTCACCGCGCTGCGCCTGCGCACTCCGCCGGAGCCCGCGCCCCCTGAACATCCCGAGCACCCCGGCAACGACACGGCCCCACCCCCCGACGGCCTCCCACACCGCGTACGCCAGGCCAGCCTCGCGCCCCAACTGCGCGAGCGGCCGCCCGAACCGGCGTCCCCCGCGCGCGTACCCGCACCGGACGAGCGCACCCCCGAACAGGTCCGGGCCCGGATGGCCTCCTTCCGGGACGGCTGGGCCAGAGGCGGTGGCCGTCCGCCCGGCCCCGACACCCATGAAGGAGATCGCGCATGATCAAGGAATCGAGTACCACGGGCACGGCCCATGGTTCCGGCGAACTCGACTGGCTCCTTGATGACTTGGTGCTTCGAGTGCCCGAACTGCGGCATGCCGTGATCCTCTCCAACGACGGGCTCGCCGTCGGCGGCTCCAGCGGCCTGCGCAGGGAGGACGCCGAACACCTCTCGGCCGTCGCCTCCGGCTTCAACAGCCTCGCCAAGGGCACGGGGCGGCACTTCGGCGTGGGCGGGGTGCGGCAGACCATGGTCGAGATGGATGAAGGTTTCCTCTTCGTGGCGGCCGCAGGCGACGGTTCCTGCCTCGCTGTCCTGAGCACCGGCACCGCCGATATCGGGCTCGTCGCCTACGAGATGGCGCGCCTGGTCAAGAGGGTCGGCGAACACCTCTACACGGCCCCGAGAACCGCCGGGCAGCCGCCCACCGCGAGCTGACGGGCACGGTCGGCGACATGAACGACAACGACCCCGGCAGCCAGTGGTTCGATCAAGAGGCCGGGCCCCTGGTCCGCCCCTACGCGATGACCGGTGGCCGGACCGCGCCTGGGCCCCGTGGAGCGCACTTCGACCTGATCGCCCTGGTGACACTCGACACCGCGGCGCCCGGCGCCGACGAAGACACCGCCCTCGGTCCCGAGCACCGGTCGATCATCGATCTGTGCCGCACGGAGACCCAGACGGTCGCCGAACTGGCCGCAGGCACCGATGTGCCCGTGGGCGTGGTCCGTGTGCTCCTCGGCGACCTGCTGGAACTGGCCTGCGTGAAGGTCAGCAGGCCGGTCCCGCCCGCCCAGCTACCTGACGAGAAGATCCTGAGAGAAGTCATCGATGGACTCAGAGCACTCTGACACCACGGCCGAAGGCGCCACCGCCGCCCTGGCCCTGAAGATACTGGTCGCAGGCGGATTCGGGGTGGGCAAGACCACCCTCGTCGGCGCGGTCAGCGAGATCAGGCCGCTGCGCACCGAGGAACGCCTGAGCGAACTGGGTCAGCACGTGGACGACACCGGAGCGGTCGAACGCAAGACGACCACGACCGTCGCCATGGACTTCGGCCGCATCACCATCAGGTCCGGCCTGTCGCTCTACCTGTTCGGTACGCCGGGCCAGGACCGCTTCTGGTTCCTGTGGGACGAGCTCTCGCAGGGCGCGCTCGGCGCCGTGGTCCTCGCGGACACCCGGCGGCTCGAGGACTGCTTCCCCGCCGTGGACTACTTCGAGCACCGGCACATTCCGTTCGTCGTGGCGGTGAACTGCTTCGCGGACAGCAGGGCCTTCGGGGCGCAGGACGTGGCCCGTGCCCTGGACCTCGACCGCGGGACTCCTGTGGTGCTGTGCGACGCACGGGACCGTGACTCGGGGAAGGAGGTGCTGATCAGACTGGTCGAGTACGCCGGGCGCATGCACTCCGCCCGGCTGCTCGACTCCGTGGGCTGACGCTCGTGGCCGGCGCGTTCAGCCGGTCATGTCGCCCAGCGCCACGACCTTCTCGACCCGTACGCGGACGACGAGTTCACCCGGGACCGCGTTGCGCCGGCCGAACTCCTCGGCGCGGTCCGCGCCCATGTACCGGCCGCCGATCCTGGTGGCCGAATCCAACAGTTCGTCCGGGTCCTCGCTGAGTTCGGCGCGGCCCTGGATCGACACGAACGAGAACGGGGGCCGCTCGTCGTCGACGCAGAGGGCGACCCGCCCGTCCCGGGCCAGGTTGCGGCCCTTGACCGTGTCCTTGTTGGTGTTGAACACGATGTCGTCGCCATCGAGAACGAACCAGACGGGCGCGATGTGCGGGCTGCCGTCGGCCCGCACAGTGGACAACTTGGCGGTGTGAGTGCCCTCGGAGACGAAGGCCTTCCATTGTTCATCGGTCATCTTGTGTGCCATGGGCCCATCCTCCTTGCCCGGATGCCCACGGTGGGGAAGGCTTGCGAGTGAGATCCTCCGGGCAGGGGAGCGGATCCCCTCCGGGGCGGGGAGCCACAGGGAAGCGGGGACAGGGGATCATGGGGCAGCAGTACGAAGGACTCGGTTGGCTGCTGGACGACCTGACACAGCGCGTCGAACATGTGCGGCACGCCCTGGTCCTGTCCAACGACGGCCTGGTGACGGGGGCGAGCACGGGCCTGCGCCGCGAGGACGCCGAGCACCTCGCCGCGGTCTCGTCCGGACTGCACAGTCTCGCCAAGGGCTCCGGCCGGTACTTCGGCACCGGCGGAGTACGCCAGACGATGGTCGAGTTCGACGACGCGGTGCTGTTCGTCACCGCGGCGGGCGAGGGCAGCTGCCTGTGCGTGCTCAGCGCGGCCGAGGCGGACATCGGGCAGGTCGCGTACGAGATGACACTGCTGGTGCACCGGGTCGGCGAACATCTGACCGTCGGCGCGCGCAACCCGGACCGGGGTCCCATCGCAGAGCTCTGACCTGCGGCAACTCAAGGTCCGGAGAGGTTATCCACAGGCCCGCACGGAGCTGGGTGATCCGGGCTACGGTTCTCTCGAGCGGTCACGGAGAGTGACTGTGTCTGATGTGCAGACGGGGGAGAACCATCGTGCAAGGCGACATCATGACCAGGCCCCAGAGCAGCGCGGCGCGTGAACTGGGGCTGAAACGCGGCGAGTTCGACCTGGCCGTCCGGCTGGGCCGCATCCGTACCGTCCCGGCGCCGGGCGGCGGCCGACGCCGCGTCCCGCGCGAGGAGATCGACCGCATCCGTGAGGCCGAGGGGTTCCCGAACACGCTGCTCGAGCAGGTAAGGGTCGTGGGCACGACGGAGGGTGCCGAGCTCATGGACATCCCGTCGACCCGCTTCACCAGGCTGGCTCGCGCCGGGATGCTGACGCCCGCGAAGT
Organism: Streptomyces sp. NPDC102360; assembly: GCF_044766085.1. NCBI lineage: Bacteria > Bacillati > Actinomycetota > Actinomycetes > Kitasatosporales > Streptomycetaceae > Streptomyces > Streptomyces sp. NPDC102360. The sequence goes on from NZ_JBIWLG010000001.1 coordinate 146,742, forward strand.
TCTACGTCAACCGGTACCGGACAGTGGTGTGGCTGTACCTCGCCCAGGAACTCCGGGAGTTCGCGGGGGCCGAGGTCAACGGGCCGCTCCTGACGGGGCGGGCGCCCGACAGGGTGCGCGCCAGGCTGCAGGCCGGTGCGGATCTGCGGCCGAAGAACTGGCGGGCCAGGCACGCCGGGTATCTGCTCGGGCAGGCCGACGGCCCCTGGGAGCGAGCGGCGGCCGTCGCCACGCTCCTGGACCCGGCGCAGCTCGCGGAACTCGTCGTGAGCCCGTACGAGCGGGCTCATCTGCAACGGCTGCGGCCCGACGAGTTCTGGTACGGAGCGCCGGAGTCGCCGAACGCCGCGATCGTGCAGCGCATTCTGACCGCCGACGACCCGGACGAGATCAGTTGGCTGCGCGGGAACCTGCTGCTCAACCTGGAGGAGGCCCGAGCGCGGCGCCCGGCACCACGGCCCACCGGGCACATGGAGCCCGCGGCGGCGTCGCTTGAGCCCTTGCCGGAGCCCACGGCCGAACCTCTGGAGGCGAGGCCGCGGAGCCTGTGGTCCCGCCTCACCGGAAGAGGAAACTGAACCGCCGCGCGGCCCCCGCCGGTTCAGTCACCCTGCGCGAACCGGCCTCCCGCTCGGTCAGCCCTCGAGCTTGCGGAACAGCCCTTCCTGGAAGCGGCTCTCCATGCGCCTGGACTGCGAGGGGCTGTGGGCAGATGGTGGGAGGCGGCGGACTCGCGTGTGCGCTGAGTGTTTGGGCGACGCTGGACTTTTGGGCTGTGTGCCGGCGTGGGTGCTCGTGGTCGGTTCAAAGCGTGAGTGCGCCGATGTGGCCCTTGTCGCAGTACCGCTCGGTCATGACGGTCTTCATCATGATGGCGTCGTGGCACATCACCGATGGGTGAGTGTGTCGAGGTCGAGTACGGAGCGTTGTAGGGAGAAGTTGTCCGGCGCGAGGTCCTTGGGTGCCTTGAGCCACAGCTCGTACCAGCCGCCCTTGAACTCGAAGTCCGCGTCGTCGAGCAACAGCGCCACGTAGCAGCCGTAGTCGATGGCGAAGCCGTCGTACTGGCTTCCTGGGCGTTCCCGGTCGACCATGCCCCGGCGCAACACGTGCAGCAGCCTTGCCTCGTAGAGGTCGTGGATCAGGTCGTGGCTGGCCGCAGCGAACTGGTCGAGCAGGAACGTGCGGGCCCGCCGTTGGCCGACGACCTCGTCGATCAGCAGTCGAAGCAGGCGATGGGCAGGCTGGTTGGCGCTGATCGCGGTCTGCTTGTCTCGTAGGTACCAGTCGCGGGCTGCTCGGCGTACGTCGTGCAGATCGATCGAGCCTTCGCGGGCGTGCTGGGATGCCAGCGCGGCGATGTTGATGGCATCCCTGGGCACCCCTTCCGCGGCACGAACGAGTTCAGTGAATGCGTTTCTCTTGAAGGCCGATTGGACGAACGCAGAAGGACTGTTCAGCCGGTCACGGAGGTCGGGCGACAGGTGGGTGCACACGTGGTTGTAGAACAGTTGCTGGAAGAACTGCTGAGCCTGTGCCGGCGCATTGTCGAAGATCAAGAAATCATCGAGGCTGATGGCGGTCGCTGCGTCTGCGCCCACCTCGATCCCGAGGTAGTCGCCGTCTTCGCCCGGCAGTCGGAAGCGCGCCCTGCGCTCGATGGCGGCCATCTTCACGGTGCAGCCGGAGACGGGGAGCACGGCACGCCGGATGAGGTCCGCCAGCAGTGGTTGCAGGTCCAGCGGCACGCTGCTCCACTCGTCCAGCAGCAGCCACAGGCGTGCACCGCCGAGGGAGGCGACAACGTCGCGCAGAGCGCGGGACAGTGGTCCGAACACGACGTGGTGACGCTCGACCCCGGTGCGGCGCAGTCTTCCCTGGGCCGACATGGCCGCGTGCTGAGAGGCTGAGAGGTTCCCCGACAGGGAACCGGTCGATACGGTCACACCGCCGCCGTGCGTGGTCTCCGTAGAGTCAGTGAGGGTGGTTTCCCGCTCCACCTCGCCGACGACTTCGACCGAAGTAGCTGCGTCGGCCAGTGCGTCCAGTGCCCGCAACAGTGCTGCCTGGTCCGCTACTTCGCCCTCGACAGCCACGGTGAGTAACTGCTCATGCATAGCCTCGATGGCGTCGATGAGCAGCTGCGTTCCGCGGTGGGTGGCGTCGAGGTTGCTGTCGGCGTAGAGGCCTCCGGTTGAGCCGACGGTCCGCAGATCGATACAGATAGCGAGGTCGCCATGTTGCTCGACCTGGGCGCCAAGGTAGTGCAGTGCGTGTGTCTTTCCGGTCCCCCGGCGCCCGTAAAGGATCTGGTGGTCGGCTGATTGCAGTATCGCTGACAGCGAGCCCACCGACACGAACGTGGCCGCAAGGTCCTGCCGGTCGGCACTCTCGGCTCGCCGAGGGATCCGCATCAGCGCCTGCTTGACCTCGGAGTTACGTGCGTGCCCCATCGCGCCCCATCTTCTCCTCGACGTTCGCTGGTTCCACCCTGCTACGTCACACCGCGACCAGTACAGGTCTGGGAAGTACTGCTGTCCCCAAAACGACGCCAGGCCGCAGGGAGTGCGGGCTCCCTCGTCGCTCCTGATGTCTGTTGCAGGCGTGGAGAGTTCGCACGTCATTCGCGAGTGTGAGCACCGGCCGCCTGCCGCAGTTGGACACTTCATGGGCAAGGGGCAACGTGGGCTGGCGTCGTCAGTCCATGGGTTCTCCATTCGCTCGACGCAATCCCGTGAAGAGTTGCAGCCGGCCCGGATGGAATCCCGAACCGGCTCGCCACCTCGGAGGCCTGGCCGAATCCTTCGCCACCCAGGAGAGGGCAGGCGTAGACCTGCAAGTGCTGGTCAGGCCGCGCCGCCACCGCGGGAACCCGCCCTGGGCGCCCACCGTCGGAGGTAGTGTCGTGGCACGTCCGGCCATCGCGCTACCTGCGGCGTACGGCGTCAGCCGTAATTCGAAACTTCGATGTGTGCTGTTCAGGGTTATCCGTGAGAAGTGCGCCGAGTGTTTCGGCTGCGCTTAACTACAGACACCCAAGGCCCTCTAATTAGGCCCAGGGGACACTGGCCAAGTCGCCCACCCGGCCTCGGATTTGTGTGAGGTCCCTATATTTGCCGTTGTATCCCAGTGAGTTCAGAATCAACAACACTAGGTAATGGCGGGCGAGCAGCCAAGCATCCCTCGTCAAGCCATCCAGTCGATAAACTGGCTCCTGAGACTCTTGCGGATGTACCAGTCGATTCCTGACCCAGGTTACGACGTCAGCCCCGTCAATTTCCTTATTCTCGTTCACCTTTGCATCAGAGGCATACTGTGCGGCCGCTGGCAGGAGATTAGGGTTGATGTCAACGGGGATTTGGGAACTCAGTAGCACCTTGCGCAACAAATCATGCGCCGAGTACTGCTTGTACTGCCGCTTTGTCAGAGAACCGTTGAGGGCGAGGCGTTCCCACATGGCGTGTTCCAGGCCAGCTGTGCCCATGATGATTCGAGGCTCGACGAAGTCACGGCTCCGCATGGCGGAGATGGCGTACATCATCTGAAAGCGCAGCGGCGCGAGTCGGTCTGGGTCGGCAAAGGCGTCGATCACCAGGCTCAAGAAGTCGCCAAGCGATTGGTGATCTTGGTCGTACCACCAGCCATCACTACTCTTGCGCGCCGGATCGCAGTGGGAGGCTCCCCACTGCTCCCACGCCACGTGGCCGCTACTGTCCTGGCCGACTGACAGCATGGGAGCGGCCCATCGGCCGAGCGCGAACGAGACCCCGACGTGCATCGCTGTCAGCACGGGCTCTACCTCGTCGGCTGTAAAGAGTGAGCCATCGGTACGACGCACCTCCATTACGTGCGTCATCACATACACATCAGTCTTGTGGAGGTCGCGCCAAACCCTCTGATGGTCGGGCCGGGCATCGAGCGTGATCTCCCAGCCGCTCGATTGATGCACCCAACGGCCCGACCACTCCTGCTCTCCGTCGGCCGTCTTCGCCACCAGCCCCAGCGGGCCATGCCAATTTGGCAGGTTGAACCAATGAACCACGAGTCGAGTCAATGGGGCACCGGAGTTCCCGAACGAGGCCCCGTTCGACCATCCTCCGTCGATGTTCCGCGGCACCCCAAGCATGATCATGTCGCCCACCGGACGATGGAGAGTCAGGGCAACCTCGTCGCGGTTCGCGAAGTCCGGCGATACCCCATCTCCGACCTTCCATTCAAAGTTGAGTCCGTTTGCACAGGTCAACTCGACGCGGCCAGAAACGTAGGCTGCTCTTAGCCCGCCGATCGGGCCGTCGTATAGGAGGACGGCCTGGCTCGGTTCGTTGTACGGATAGATCGGTGCAAGTGGTTGGCCCGCTAGGGGCGTGTTCGTCGTGGCCACACAGTCACCGTAGTGACGCAGCATCCGACCGCGCCTGGATTTTAAAGCGGTTTCTCAGGAGACCTACCTACTTTGAATGAGTGATGCCGTCGTCATGGTGCGGATGGGGACATCAGGCATTTCGGTCCTGCGTACGATCTCCGTCCCGCAGAGGTTGAAGGAGCACGTGGCCGGATCCGGGGGGTGTCACCTGCGAGGGGTCAAGTGCGGGTGTACTCGATGTACCGAGGGTTCGAGGGATCACCACCCTGTTCTCACCGAAGTACCGTCGGATGGAGTCTTGACGCGTCGTACGCATCCATAGAGGAGCCCCGATGAGGATGCTGCGAACGCCATCCAGCTCCGGGTCCACCCGGAAGTCCCACCGTCCCGGAGTAAGGACCACGTCCCTGTAAACGAGAGCGACGTACTCGGTCGCGTCAAACCCCAGCACTGTGTAAGCACGGGTCTCGGGACGCCCCTGATGGGCAGCGGGTTCGCTGTAAATGCCCTGCGACATCGCGACCTTGAGGATCTCTACGGCAAGCTGCTCATCGTCGAACGGAAACTCGTTTCCCGTCCGTGTGCTCACCTCTGCACCCCGGAGGGCGATGAACTCCTCGATCATTGGGGCAGCCGACGAGGTCCACCCGTCGGCAGAGTCCTCCTCCGGGACAGTGAACCCCCTCAGGTTCTTCAGGCTTCCGAAAAAGCAGAGATCGACTCGCCCCTCCCGCGTGATTGCCTGTGTGTGAATCACAGCAGTGCGTTGCTGGAGGCGGTGCTGCGGGTACCCCCACGTCTGGAAGTCCGCCACCTCGGCATGGCCGGCCCCCTGAACGAGTTGCCCAGAAGCCGGGGTACTGAAGTCCGTGATGAGCGACTTGCCGAGCTTCTTTTTGAGCTTCTCGGCGACGTCGAAGGTGGTGTTCTCCTGGTCCCTGCCAGCGAGGGTGACGCTATTGCCCGCCAGACCGAGATTGAGTGCGGGCTTGATGCGGGGGGCAAGCCGGACCCCGTTGTCGTCGATCACATCGGTGACTAGACGCTGGGACCAGTACACGTACCGGCCTACGGGTTGGCTCAACCGCCTGCCTCCATCGCGTATCAGGGCCAGTTCGAATACTGCGGCCGCTCAGGTAGGGAAGGACGAACAGAGCCTCGCATGAGGTTCCCAAGACTCCCGCCCGTTACCGGCCCGCGTGTACGGCCTTCGAGCGGTCGGGCGTCGGACTGGATCTGGCCGACCAGGACGCGCCACGTCTCCCCTTCGTCTTTCGGGCGCCGCGCAGGAACGACACCGCCATCCCAGAAGAAGTGAACAGGGCCAGGTCACGACCGTCGCCAACTATCAGAATGCACGGGACTCCCGAGAACGAATCAGAAGATCAGAATCGTCCCGACGCCTTCGTTGGGACGCCCCCGCCTGGGACCGTCCCAACGAAGGCGACAACTCCCTGATAAGACCAGGTCCGCCTGCTCCCTCTGTTGGGAATGGACAACTGTGTTACGGGTTTGAGGAGTGGTTACTCGTACCCATCCGCCGGGGGAGCGCGCCCAGGATCTACTCGTAGGCTGGGGGCTCGGGGACGGCTGGCGACGCCGGTTCGGGACCGGGCAGGGACAGGGGAGTCTGGCGGATCGTCGTGACGTTCGCCGCCTCCTGGTCGAGTTCGGCCGGCAGAGTAGACAGTTCTGCGATCTGCGGGCGGACGGTTTCCTGTCCGGCGGTGATCTCCCTGTCGCGGCTCTCGAGCTGCACCAGGGCCGCGCCGAGCGTGAGGTCGGGGTCGCTGATGCTCCGGGCCATGGCTATGGCGGCTTCTCTTGACCCCACCGAGGCGACTCCAACTGGTCACACTTCATGGGCGTATGGGAGCGTTAAGGGCGAATGGCGACGCGAAGTGGCCCCATCGCTGCTCTTGCGGAGGGACGCTGGTCGGGGTTCTGTCGCGGGTAGTGGCATCGCTTGTTGTTGTCCAAGCAGGATCTACTCGACCGGATCCGTCGGGACAGTTGGCAGCAAAAGTTGTCGATCCGGTCGTTGTCACGGAAGTGAGGAGTACAACGTTGGCTGGTCCGGGAGGCGTTGGTCTCGTCGAAGGTCGCGCCGCGCAAGGTGTCCAGGCGCGTCTAGCCGCACATGGAGCCGTACAAGAAGACGGTCGATACGTGGCTGCGTGAGGATCTCGAGGCGCCGCGCAAGCAGCGGCACACGGCGAAGCGGATCGGCGCCCGGCTCGAGGGTGAGTTCGGGGTGGCGCTCGCTCAGTGGATGACTTGTTGCGGAAACGGCTCGTCCACTGCCAGCGACAGGAATCCACCCGCTCCAGCGGCGAACAGCGAAGCATCGCGTGCCACAAGGTCGCTGACATGGACGGGGACCGGCAGATGTAGCAGCCCCTCTGGGGCCGAGGGGTCGCGAAGGACTATTGCGTCGCCCAGGAGGTGGGCTGTCAGGGGGCGGCCGTGGCGGTCACGCACTGTACACGGGCAGCGGGCCTCCCCCATGTGGGCGTCGTACCTGTGCTCGTAGAGCAGTGAGCCGGTGCGCGCGTCCCAGCCACGCAGGGCCGCGCCGCCCGAGTAGATGTGCGTGGTGGCCAGCACCGGTTCGCGCGCCGCAATGGTCATGGAGGCCAACCCGTTGGTCCATTCGCCCTTGCGTGACAGGTCCGCGACAGTCTGGCCGGTGCGTGGATCCCAGAGGAGCAGCGAGCCGTTCCTGCTGCCCGCGGCCAGGCGTGCGGTCGCGTCGGACAACTGGGCGAATCCCAAGGTCAGGACCGGCCCGTCCGCCGTAGGCGCCCCCGGGATTTCCGCCAGACCCGACCCGGTCCAGCGCCACGTCCATACCTGTCCGCGGTCGGTTCCTGCGGCGAGCAGCAGACCCGTGCCCTTCCCCAGGTCACCCCAGCGCAGGGTGGTCACGTTGCCCCGGTCCAGCGCCGTTCCGCCGGGGGCGGTCGGTTCGGGCACGGTCACGCTGGCCAGAGAACTTCCGTCGGCCACGTCCATGACGTGGATGTCTCGGTTGACAGCCACGGCGAGCAGGCCCCGGTTGCGTATGTCCGTCGCAGTGTCCACGCTGCCGCAGTAGCCGAGGCCGGTGTGCCGGACGAGTTGGCCGGCGAGGGGAGCGAACAGATACAACCCGTGGGCCGTGGACACGGCCAGCCGTACGGTGTGAGGCTTGTCCACCCCTGCCCATGCGCTCATGTGAGGGGTGTAGCCGGATGGGACGGCCAGCCGGTGCAGCAGCTGACCGGCGGTGTTCCAGATCCTGACGCTGCCGTCGTCGGCGGCTGTGGCCAAGTACGTGCGCCTGTCGGCCTCGAAGGGGATGAAGGCGTTGATCGTGCCGTGGTGCAGCCGCTCGTCGTCCGCCGCTGTCAACGGGGTGAGGTTCCACAGCCGGGCGCTGCCGGGCCCGCCGCCGACCAGGTAGGGAGCCCCTCTGCGCGACTGCCCGAAAGCCATGGCTCTCATGGACATGTTCGGTGCCGCGGCCAGCCGCAGCGTGCCCGACTCGTCCCACACCCGCACGCCATTCAGGCTGTCCACGGCGGCGGCGAGGACACCGCCGTCGGCGTCGCTGCCGAGGACGGCGGCGGTGACGGTCGGTCCCGATTCCGCCGGCTCTGCGATGGCGCGCAGAGGATCGAGTTCCAACAATCGAACCGAGCCGCCCGCGTGCCCGACGGCCAGCCGGTGTCGGCCATGCAGGTCCGTAGCGAAGTCGCCGCACGTGACCTGGTCGGCATGGCGCAGTGGCTGGAAGGAGCCGTCGTCGGGATTCCATACGAACGCCGAGCCGTCCGTGACTCCTGTGGTGACGAGCAACCGTCCCCACTGTCGATGCCGTCCGCCGCCATGGATGCGGACGTTGAGGTCGTCGGGGCATTCGAACTCGGACAAGGGATGACGATCGTGCGGATCCCACAGCCGAACCCAGGCTCCGTCGGCATAGGCCACTAGGTCCGGGCCGTCCGCACGAGGGACGACGGCCGTGCCAGTGAGCAGGTGCCGTGGCTCGGGAAGGAACTGGGGCGGACTTGCCGAACCGGGTTCCCAGAACCCGACACGGCCCATTCTGGTGCCGATGAGGAAGGGACGTGCAGGGGTTATGTGCCCAAGCTCGAGGTCCTCTCCGAAGCCGCTGTCGGCTGGGATGTGCCCACGCGGTGCCAGCGTGGTTAGGTCCCACACTCCAGCCGCGCCGAGGCCACCGGCGGCGGCGAGGACGGGGAAGCCGTCCTCGTCCGTGAAGCACACCAGGCCGACCACGAAACCCATGTTGGTGTCGATCCGGTCCAAGAGGACGCATGTGTCCGGATCCCACAGGTCGATGCCCTGTTTCGTTCCGGTGGCCACGAGGGGGCGTCCGAGACGGTCGTGCCCGGTCGCCACGGACCATACCCCCCGACTGGGGGGCGAGAGCACCGCCTCGTCGGAGAAGGCTCGCAAGGCACAGGCCCCTGGGCGGGCCGCCGTTCCCGCCCAGACCAGGAGGCCCTCGGCCAGGCGGTTAGCACCCGGTGTGACGATGGAAGCAAGGGCGAGGAGGAAGGCGCGTGCGGGGACCGGCAGTTCCAGCAGCCGATGCAGCAGGGGGCGGAGCATCATGCGTATGCACAACGCCTCGTCGGCCCCGGACAGGCTCACCTCGCCGTGGAGTTGTTCGGGGTCGCAGTGCACCAGGAAGCCGCCGTCGTCGAGAAGGCGGGGCAGGAGCTCCCCTTGGCGCGCGTGCCAGGGCAGCGCGCGTCGCAGATAGGGGGTCGCGTTGGACCAGTCGCGGTCGCCTTCGCGCCCCAGGCTGTGCAACAGCACTCGAGTTATCGTCTGATGGGCGAGCCGGACGCCTTCAGAAGCGGTGTGAAATGAGTCGGCCAGCGCCTGATGGTGGAAGCGATAGGCGGTGTCACCCCGCTTGTCCAACCGGGCCACCAGGTGCGTGGAGATCCGCCTGCCGAGCAGTTCGTCCACGTCATGGGCCGTCACTTCGGCGAGGACATGGGGCTCGTCTTCGAGGGACGACAGGGCTCGGGCCGCGGCGGCCCACAGATCATCGCCGTCAAGGTCGCCCCGGGAGAGCCCAACCGTGTGGGCGAAGGCCAGAGGACGCAACAGCGCCATGATCCGGTCCGTCTCGTCCTCGCCGTATGCCGCGTCGATCTCCTGCCGCAGGGCTTCCCCGATGCTGCGCGGGAACCGGCGGCGCCAGGACGGAGCGTGGGGGTTCACCTGCACGATGTCGAGGGTGTGCTTGCGGACGACGAGGGAGGCCAGGAGGAAGGAGTGGCGTGACTGTTCTTCGATCGCCCGGGCCAGGGCCCGTCGGGCTCGGGCGTCGTCGGCGTACGGATTGGTGCGCCCGCAGAGGTTCACCGGAGCCGACAGGAGGAGTTCCGCGTAGGCGGCGATGTCGCCCGGCTCACGCCAGGGCTCCACGTCCAGGTCCAGCGGCTTCCAGTCCGGGTGCAGTTGCAGCGGGGTGATGAGTTCCGACTGACGGGCCGTGGGGCCGTCGGCGCCCAGCCCGACGGGGTGCCTGCGGGTGGCGACCAGCATCCGCAGAGCACCGCGCTCGGCTGCCTGGGCCAGAGGCCGCAGCACCTCTAGGACCAAGCGCCGGGGCTCCAGGGCCTCGTCCACGGCGTCCACCGCGATCACCGGCGGGAAGGCGGTCGATTGCCGTTCCGCCAGGTCGGCCAGATCCCTGTCGGGCGGCAGGCCAAGTGCCGCGCGGAGCCGGGCAGCGATCTCTTCCGTGGTGCGGTTGGCGGCCCACACGGTGGCAGTGAACGCGAAGTCCGGAGGCGGGGTCTGCGCAGAATCCAGCGTGACGGCTCCCGCCTCCACCCAGCGTCTAAAGTCTGGCACGGTCAGCGCTACCAGACGTGCAAGGACCGTGCTCTTGCCCGACCCAGGAGCGGCGGTGACGATGAGCACCGGCGCTCCCTGGGCATCCGTCAGCCAGGCGGTGAGACGGGCGTTGAGTCGGCGTCGCCCCGTGAACATCCAACGGGGGTCATCCGCCCGGCGGTGGGCGGGGTTCCGCGGGGCGGCGCGGGCCACTGGCGCCCACCACTCCTCCATCTCTTCCGCGTCTACACCGGTGAGGTGGTGGCGGGGGTTGGGCAGGCAGACGTTCGGGCCTAACGGGTTGATCGGGACGTACTCGACGACTTGCTGCGGCAGATCGTCCTGGATGCGGCGCAGCAGTTGCGACAGGTCGAGGTAGTCGTCACCCCGACCCGCCACATCCCATGCCTCGATCGCGGAACGCCACTGCCCCGAGAAGCCGTTGACATGCGCCGCGTCCGCGGCTCGGGCCGTGGCCACCACGTGGACTCCGGTCGCTGTGCCGGGCTCAAGATGACAGGCCGGTACGGCCGCTCTAGCCCGGTCCACGGCGTCCTGCAGCCCTGCCCCCGCCCCGCAGACGTCCAGCACGAGCAGGATATTGCGGACCTGCGCTGCCTCCTCCTGGTCGTGCAGCCCCATCAGCAGGTCACGGATCCCGAGCGCGCAGGCAGTCCGGTGGCGCCGGGATTGCCCCGTGTAGAGCCAGAGTTCGCCACCGGGCAACGTGGGCAGGACGTCCCCGTGCCCAGTCACGTAGATCGCAATGACGTCGTCGGGTCCCTTGGAAGCAAGCCAATCCGTCAGCGACCGCCGGATCTCGTCCGGGGTGGTGGATACCTCCGGCCGGTACGTGAGCGTGTCGTACCCCAGAGCACGGAACGCGGCCTCCACGTCCCGCACCTCTCGCCCCAGGGACAGCCGAGGCAGATCGCTGTCCTCGGCGTACTCTCCGATGGCGAGCAGGTAAAGCCAACGGCGGTACTTGTCCCGGACGTCAGTCATCTGGCCGCACCGCCCTGGGGAACCGCTAGAGAGGGGCGCCGAGCACGGCGTCGGCCATCGGACGGCTGGCTAGGTATGTACGCGCATTGTGGGCCCACGGCCGGAACGGACACGATTCGTCCTGGACGGCCGCACCAAACAGGGGAGCGAGCTGTTTGGGCCAGGCGACGGGGTCGTAGCGGCCGGCGATGTTCACCCAGCGCCCGAAGCCCGGAGGTAGAGACGGTGGCGGACTCAGCCGCGAGACGATCGGGCCGCAGCCCAGCGGAGAACCGGCAGTGACGAGCAGGGGCAGCTCGGCCCGGTCACCGTCCGAGGAACCATGCAGCCACTCGTAAGCCACAACCGACCCCATCGAGTGGCCGATGAGCACGGTCGGCGGCTCATTGCGCATGACCCGCTCCAGCCGCTCCCAGATGAGGTGGCGAGCATCTGGATGGGAGAGGTAGGCATGCATGTGGCGAGCGAGCCGCTGGACGCCCGCTTCCCCGAATCCCTGCAGGCCGGGCGAAGCCGCCAGACGCTGTACGACGGCTTGCGTCCACAGTGGGATGGCGGGTACGCCGACACCCTTCTGCTCCTCGTGCGGCACTTCGGCGCCAACCGAGTCCAACGCCTGTGCCCACTCCGCCAGCAGAGCCGCCGGACCTGGTTCACTCACCGGGTCGATGGGCTGCTCCTGGTCACCTTTCCAGTCGTCACGGTGCTCATCGAAGAGGTCGGCGTAGAAGACCAGTTCAAACCCGATGTCCGGTGCCGTGCCCTCAGGGGAGGCGCTGCGCAGGCCTGTCGTCAGGACATCGCGCCACGCCTTTTCGAGTTCCTCCGGCCGCTGCCGGTGCTGGTTGATCCCGTGGATCCCGACGATTCGCACCTGCTCTACCCCCGTCGCGCCAACAGACGCCCACTGTACTGTCGTTAGTCCTGGTCTGGCAGCAATCGACGGCCAACTGGCGCGCTCGTTGCCAGAGGGGGATATGTGAGTTGATGTCCGTGGTGCTGTCGACTGGACGTGTGGCCCTGATGGCTTCGGGCTGCTTGTGGGCCTGAGGGCGTGCTGGACCCCTGCCGTGACTGAGCGGCAGCTCTACTAGGGCGACTTATCCAACGAGCGTTGAGCTCTGGTGGAACCCGTGATGTCGGCCTGGGAGGCCCAACACCCCTCGGTGAGTGTGCACTCGGGCCGGTACGAGATGAGGGAGATCGTCACTGCCCTGCTCTACCAGGCGCGGAACGGCTGCCAGTGGGACTACCTGCCGCACGATCTCCCGCCGACGGGCGCGGTGAAGTACTACTTCTGCCTCTGGTTCGACTCGGTGAGGGGCTCGAGCCCGTGGAGCCGCGCGAGGATCTCTCGCACGCGGCCAACTACCTGTACATGTTGACGGGTTCGGAGCCCGACCCCGCGCATGCACGAGCCATCGAGCAATACCTGATCTCAACCATTGATCACGGATTCAATGCGTCAACGTTCACGGGCCGTGTCATCGCGTCGACCGGGGCCGATAACGCGGTCTCACTGGTCGGGGCGGTCGGGGCACTGTCCGAGCCGCTGCACGGCGGGGCGCGCAGCCGTGCGCTCGACACCCTGGACGCGATATCGGTACACCGGGATGCGGGGCGGGTGCTCGCGGCTGAGCGCCTCGACCTCGGTGGCGTTGAAGTTGTTGCCTGGTGAACTGCCCGCGCGCGGCTCACGTGCGCGCGCCCCGTCTCTGGCTGAACGCCGAGGCGTTCGGTGCCCTGCGCATCACACGCAGCGTCTGCGCTTGCGTCACCTCACTGACTGGCGGGACACGCATTACCTGGGGTGAGCCCTCGGGCGGCCTCGTGGGGCGTTTGGTGTCGCGGCGAGCCCACAGGAGTGTGTCCCTGTGGGCTCTGGTGCCTGGCCATCTCTCGAACACATCGGTGGCGTCAGGTCAGGAGGTGTCCCAGCTGCTCCAGGAGCCACTGCCCAGCACCGGTGCCGACGGCGCCACCGAGGCCGGCTGTGACGCTGCCTGCGACGAGGGCGGAGTATCGCCTCCACCGGGGACGACCTGCGCCTTCACCCTCCTGCCGGCCCGGAAGGTCGCCACCTGCGCTGTTCTCGTCCGGGTCACTAGTACGCTCGTCGGGCATGCCAAAGCTCCTCTTGTCGCAAGGGTGGGTAGCGGAATGCACGGCGGTCTCGTCGTTGCAGCGACGGGGCCGCCTCTGTGCGTGGTGTGGCCGGGGCCTACTCGTCTAACGGCGAGTCAGTCGTGGGCCGTCGGTAGTGGCGGATGGTAGATCCGAACCACTGGGTGGCACTCACACGGATTGTGCATCAATCGACTGGCTCTTCCTCCGGGTGCGATGTCGGGCCTGCAATGTAGTGCGTCGTTTGGGGCGATGGGGGCGCGGTGCTGTGTTTTTACAAGGCACTTGTCGTGTAATCCCACCCGTATGGGCGTGCGCTCTGGTGGGCGCCAGACAGCCCTCACGACCCACCACTCTTCAGGCTCCGCCTCCTTCAGTTGCTGGATGAGGCCGTCGACGATGCGGCCGAACGCACCACGGCGGGGCAGCACTTGAGTCCCCACACGGAGCACAGCGAGACACGTTCCAGTACTCGCGCATCACAGGGTTCTGGACGAGCCCGCGCAGGTGACCGAAGCGCTCCTCGATATCTACGAGGCCCGGCCAGGTGCAGGTGGAACGCATTGATGTACCAGACGTTGGTAGCGGTGCTTCTGGGCTGGGGTTGTTCTTGTCGTAGGTGTCGAACGGCGGTCAGGGACGGATCGTCGATGGCCTTGCTCGGCAACTCCCAGCGCATGCGCTGCTGATGCGCGCGGGCCCCACTTCATGCCTGGACCAAGCGCGCGGTGCTACTCGCGAGTCCGCCTCACATCAACGATTCTCTTGACTGCGTGTGGCCATGACAATCCCCGACTTAGGCGACCGCGCGCCGGTCGTCCCAGGCGAGAGGCAGGGAGCCCGAGGGCTTGGCGGCGGCCGCGGTTGGCCGCCCAACTTGCTCGTCTCCCAGGGTGTCGAGCGGCTCTGATCTGCAGCAGGCGGAGAGGAGGCGCACGGAGGGATGCTCAGTTCGCGAAAACCGGCGCCATGTCCAACGTGTGCCCCAGTGGACTCCGTTAGCAATCGTTCACTTCGCGGCCTTTCCGTCCGCTCGCATCCTGGAGCGGTATCCGTTCTGTTGCACCACGGCGAGGGCGCCCGAGTCGAGCGATGCGTCAAGAGTCTTCTGGCGGAGAACCGGTCGGGCTGCCGTCGTACGGAGGTATGTCGAAGGTGCTGCTGCGACGGCTCTCGCCGCGCCTGCCGGTGAGCTGTCCGCAACTCACGTACGGGTACACCGTCTCGGGCTTCACGCCGAGCAGCTTGACCGTCTCCTTGGTGGTCAGGCGGCGGGCCCGCTGCACCGGTGGAGGGAGGTCCAGGATTCCGCACAGCGCCTAGCGGTCCGGGGCCGGACGGGTGCCCGGGGTGCCGGAACCGCCGCTCCTTCTTCGGTAGCAGCGGCTCGATCCGCTCCCAGAGGTCGTCCAGCACGATCCACGGTGAAGTCCCCACGGCCCGGACAACGTCCAACTGAACTGCCCTGTCAGGCACGGCTGCCAGGGGCGATGCCCCTCATTGTGTAAGCCGTTCTTAGCCGGAACATCTCCACCGAGCCCGTGAAGAGTTGCAGCCGGCCCTGATGGAATCCGGACCGGCTCGCTGCCTTAGAGGCCTGGCCGAACGCCACGATGATTGACGGCTCCTCGACTGCTGGCACCTCTCGGAGCCTCCACGGCCGCCGAATCCTTCGCCACCCAGGAGAGAGTAGGCGTAGATCTACAAGTGCTGGTCAGAGCTGCGCCCGCACCACGAGAACCCGCCCTGGACGCCCGCCGCCGGAGGTAGCGTCGTGGCGCGTCCGGTCCATCGCGCTACCTGCGGCGTGCGGCGGCACCGTAATTCGAGCTAAACGTTCGAATTGTGACCTGGATTATACGGACGAAAAAGCCCTTCCTGGACCACGGAGACCAGCAGGCGGCCCTCCGTGTCGTAGATGCGGCCACGGGCCAGGCCGCGGCCACCCGTCGCGATCGGCGATTCCTGGTCGTACAGGAACCACTCATCGGCACGGAAAGGACGGTGGAACCACATGGCGTGGTCGAGCGAGGCCATGTCGAAGCCGCGCGGGCCCCACAGCGGTTCGATCGGCAGACGCACCGCGTCGAGCAGCGTCATATCGCTCGCGTAGGTGAGCGCGCAGGTGTGCACGAGCGGATCGTCGCCGAGGGGGCCCACGGCACGCATCCACACCGCGCTGCGCGGCTCGGCCGCCTCGATGTCCTCGGGTGACCAGCGCAGCCGGTCGACATAGCGGATGTCGAAGGGCTGGCGGCGGGCCATCCGCTCCAGGGCGTCGGGCAGCGCGCCCAGATGGCCCCGTACCTCGTCGGCGATCGTCGGCAGCGAATCCGGGTCCGGCACCTGCCGGGCCGGCGGCAACTGGTGCTCGAAGGCACCCTCTTCGGGCTTGTGGAAGGAGGCGGTGAGATTGAAGATCGTGCGGCCCTGCTGCACGGCGGTGACACGCCGCGTGGTGAACGAGCGCCCGTCGCGCATCCGCTCGACCTGGTACACGATCGGCACGCCGGGGCGCCCCGGGCGAATGAAGTACGCGTGCAGCGAGTGCACGGGGCGGTCGCCCTCGGTGGTGCGTCCCGCCGCCACCAGGGCCTGGCCCGCCACCTGCCCGCCGAAGACGCGTTGGAGGGACTCGTCCGGGCTGAGTCCGCGGAAGATGTTGACCTCGATCTGCTCCAGGTCGAGCAGGTCGACGAGCTTCTCCGCAGGATTCGTCATGGGGGGTTCTCTCTCGTGTGTGCGGCCGGAGGACTCCGGTGCAGGGGCGCGGCCGGAACCTACCGTCCAACCGTCCTTGGATCTACAACTGACCGACGTCCGTGACCCGGACGACGGCACGGCCCTCGGCGTCGGAGGCCGCGAGGTCGACCTCGGCGCTGATGCCCCAGTCGTGGTCGCCGTTCGGGTCCGCGAAGGTCTGGCGCACCTTCCACAGCCCGTGCTCCGGGTCCTCCTCGATCATGAGCAGTTTGGGGCCGCGCGCGTCCGGTCCTGTGCCGAGGTCCTCGTACTCGTCCCAGTACTTGTCCATCGCGTCGCCCCAGGCATCCGCGTTCCAGCCCGAGTCGCCGTCCATCTCACCGAGTTCCTCGACGTTGTCGAGCGCCGCGAGTTCGACGCGGCGGAACATGGCATTGCGGACGAGGACCCGGAAGGCGCGCGCGTTCGCCGTGACCGGCTTGACCTGGTCGGCCTTCTCCTGGGCCTCCTCGGCGGTCATCTCACCCGGGTTGGCGAGCTGCTCCCACTCGTCCAAGAGGCTCGAGTCGACCTGGCGCACCATTTCGCCGAGCCAGGCGATCAGGTCCTCCAGGTCCTCCGACTTCAGGTCGTCGGGCACCGTGTGGTCGAGCGTCTTGTACGCGCTCGCCAGGTAGCGCAGGACGATCCCCTCGACGCGGGCGAGCTCGTAGAAGGAGACGAACTCCGTGAAGGTCATGGCGCGTTCGTACATGTCGCGGATCACGGACTTCGGCGACAGCGGGTGGTCCCCGACCCACGGGTGGCTCTGCCGGTACGTGTCGTACGCGTGGAAGAGCAGCTCCTCCATGGGCTTGGGGTAGCTGATGTCCTGGAGGCGCTCCATGCGGTCCTCGTACTCGACCCCGTCCGCCTTCATCAGCGCCACGGCCTCGCCGCGCGCCTTGTTCTGCTGGGCGTGCAGGATCTGCCGCGGGTCGTCGAGCGTGGACTCCACGACGGACACCATGTCCAGGGCGTACGAGGGCGACTCCTGGTCGAGCAGGTCGAACGAGGCGAGGGCGAACGTCGACAGTGGCTGGTTGAGCGCGAAGTCCTGTTGCAGGTCGACGGTCAGGCGCACGATGCGGCCGGTCGGATCCGGCGTGTCCAGCTTCTCGACGATGCCGCCGTCCAGGAGCGAGCGGTAGATCGCGATGGCCCGGCGGATGTGCCGCAGCTGCGCCTTGCGCGGCTCGTGGTTGTCCTCGAGGAGGTGCCGCATCGCGTCGAAGGCGTTGCCCGGGCGGGCGATGATCGACAGGAGCATCGTGTGCGTGACACGGAAGCGCGAAGTGAGCGGCTCCGGGTCGGAGCCGATCAGCTTCTCGAAGGTGCTTTCCGACCAGGCGACGAAACCCTCGGGAGCCTTTTTGCGGACGACCTTGCGGCGCTTCTTGGCGTCGTCGCCCGCCTTCGCGAGAGCCTTCTCGTTCTCGATGACGTGCTCGGGCGCCTGCGCCACGACGAGGCCGGCCGTGTCGAACCCGGCGCGGCCCGCGCGGCCCGCGATCTGGTGGAACTCCCGCGCGCGCAGAGTCCGTACGCGCGTGCCGTCGTACTTGGTGAGGGCGGTGAACAACACCGTGCGGATGGGCACGTTGACGCCGACGCCGAGGGTGTCGGTGCCGCAGATGACCTTCAACAGGCCCGCCTGGGCGAGCTTTTCGACCAGGCGGCGGTACTTCGGCAGCATGCCGGCGTGGTGCACACCGATGCCATGGCGTACGTAACGGGACAGGTTGCGGCCGAACTTGGTGGTGAACCGGAAGTTGCCGATCAGCTCGGCGATCTGGTCCTTCTCCGCGCGCGTGCACATGTTGATGCTCATCAGCGACTGCGCGCGCTCGACGGCCTGCGCCTGCGTGAAGTGCACGATGTAGACGGGCGCCTGCTTGGTCTCCAGGAGCTCGGTGAGCGTCTCGGTGATCGGCGTGAGCCGGTACTCGTAGGAGAGCGGCACGGGGCGCGTGGCCGAGCGGACCACCGACGTGGTCCTGCCGGTGCGGCGCGTGAGGTCCTTCTCGAACATGGAGACGTCGCCGAGCGTCGCCGACATCAGGATGAACTGTGCCTGCGGCAGCTCGAGCAGCGGAATCTGCCAGGCCCAGCCTCGGTCCCCCTCCGCGTAGAAGTGGAACTCGTCCATCACGACCTGGCCGATATCGGCCTGCGCGCCGTCGCGCAGCGCGATGGACGCGAGGACCTCGGCGGTGCAGCAGATGACAGGCGCGTCCGCGTTCACGGAGGCGTCGCCGGTCAGCATGCCGACGTTCTCCGTGCCGAAGAGCTTGCACAGCTCGAAGAACTTCTCGGACACCAGCGCCTTGATCGGAGCGGTGTAGAAGGTGACCTCGTCGCGGGCGAGTGCGGCGAAGTGCGCACCGGCGGCGATCATGGACTTGCCGGACCCGGTGGGCGTCGAAACGATCACGTTCGCGCCCGACACCACCTCGATCAGCGCCTCCTCCTGGTGGGGATAGAGGGTGAGCCCACGCTCCTCGGACCACGACTCGAAGGCGTCGTAGAGGGCGTCCGGGTCGGCGGTCTTCGGCAGCTGATCGATAAGGGTCACGGCACCATCTTGCCTGCCTTGCGGCTCGATCCGGCAATCGGATGTCCGAGCGAAGATCACGAAGGCTACGCTGGGTCGCCGACGGGGCGTCAGCACGCGCGCGGCCCTCACGGGGCAACTCGGCGCAGCAATAAGCGACATGTCGGCACATCGCGCGCGGCCGGCACAACAGAAACAGGGGCGGAACACAGCCATGATGGGACCGGCACACTCGCTGTCAGGAGCGGCGGCCTGGCTGGGGGTGGGGGCGGCCACAACGGCGGCCGGGTACCCGATGCCATGGCCGGTCCTCCTCGTCGGAGCGCTGATCTGCGCGGGCGCCGCGCTCGCCCCGGACCTCGACCACAAGTCGGCGACCATCTCGGGCGCCTTCGGGCCCATCTCCCGCGGGCTCTGCGAGATCGTCGACAAACTGTCGTACGGGGTCTACAAGGCGACCCGCAAGCAGGGCGACCCGCGGCGCTCGGGCGGGCACCGCACGCTCACCCACACGTGGGTCTGGGCGGTCCTCATCGGGGCGGGCACCTCGGCCCTGGCGATCTTCGGCGGCCGCTGGGCCGTCCTCGGAATCCTCTTCGTGCACATGGTGCTCGCCATCGAGGGCCTGCTGTGGCGGGCGGCCCGCGGCCACAGCAGCGACCTCCTCGTATGGCTGCTCGCGGCGACCAGCGCGTGGATACTCGCGGGCATCCTGGACCAGCCCGGCAACGGCTCGGACTGGCTGTTCACGGACCCCGGCCAGGAGTACCTGTGGCTGGGCCTGCCGATCGTGCTCGGCGCGCTGGTGCACGACATCGGGGACGCGCTCACCGTCTCGGGCTGCCCGGTTCTGTGGCCCATCCCGATCGGTCGCAGGCGCTGGTACCCGATCGGTCCGCCGAAGCCGCTGCGGTTCCGGGCCGGCAGCTGGATCGAGCTGAAGGTGCTCATGCCGGTGTTCATGCTGGCCGGCGGCGTGGGGTGCGCGGCCGCGCTGAACTTCATCTGACCGACGGTCGACCCGCCGGCGGCTGGGCGTCAGCCCTTCAGGTCGGCGGACGACCAGACCCGTCCGGAGTCGTCGACGAGGTCGACCCGGTCGATCGAGCTCGCCGCTCCGTGGGCGATCCAGGTGGCCCGCCCGGACGACGGCAGCCACCAGTGGCCCGCGTCGCGGACGGAGCCGTCCTTCAGCAGGAGCCGGCACGTGTAGTAGCCGCCGGGGCTGCCCTGGGCGATCTGCATGACGACGACGCGCTGATCGCCGATGCGGCTGGGTTCGACCGTGCCCACCGTCGTCCCGGAGCCGTTGACGAGCGCCGCCCCGTGGTCGCTCGCGGTGACCGCGGGCTGCTCCGCCCGGCCGAGGTGGCCGAGGACCGTGGCGCCGACGCCTCCCGCACACACGCCGGCGAGCACGGCCGCCGCGACGAGCAGGGCGGGCCGCAGCGCGCGGCGCCGCACCGGCCGGTGCACGTCGAGGCGTTCCAGGACCCGCGCGTCGAACCCCGCAGGGGCGGCGAGCGCGGGCGCCGCCGGCAGCACACTGTCGACGGCCGCGGACAGGTCGTCGTATGCGGAGCGGCAGTTCGGGCACAGGGACAGGTGGCGCAGCAGCTCGTCCTGCCCACCGGGGAGTGTGCCGAGGGCGAGGGCGGTCAGCTCGTCCTCATCGGGGTGGCGTGCCATCGCGGCTCTCCTCCTTCGACGCCTCACGCAGCTTCCGCAGGCCGGTCCGGATCCGGGTCTTGGCAGTGCCGAGCGGGATGTCCTCGTGCCGGCCCACTTCCTGTGCCGTGCACCCGCCGAGCACCGCGAGCGCGACCGCGCGAGCCTGCTCGACCGGCAGGCCGCGCAGCCGTTGGACCGCGCGCTCGCTCTCGAGCGAGACCAGGGCGAGGCGCTCCGGGCTCTGGCTCTGCCCCTCGCTCCGCAGCGTCACATCGAGCAGCCGCTCCAGCGTCTCGGCCAGTACCGGCACGGGCCTGCGGGCGCGTACGGCATCGATCGCGGCGTTGCGCGTGATCGTCAGCAGCCAGGTGAGGGCCGAGGCGCGGCGGGCGTCGTAGCTGCCCGCGGCGCGCCAGGCCCGGACGAACACCTCCTGGCTCACGTCCTCGGCCAGAGCGGAGTCGCGGGTGACCGACAGCGCGAGGCCGTACACCGCGTCCTGGAAGCGGCGGACGAAGGCGACGGCCGCCTGCTCGTCGCCCAGGGCGAAACCGGCGACGAGCGAGGCGTCGTCGGCGCGATCGGCCCGCGAGAACAGTTCCACGCTCCCTTATACGTACGAGAGAGGTGAAGGGATTGCACGCAGTGTCCGCGTTCCGTCGAGTGGCGCAATCCCTCGGCGTCCCCCGCTCGTACAACCTCCACGAGAAGGGACGGAGTGATCATGAAGAACATCAGGATCGGCATGGCCGGATTCGCACTCGTGGCGGCCTTCGGACTGGCGGGCTGCGGGGGTGGTGGCGGCTCAGGCGGCGACGGTTCGGGCGGCGGCACGCCGGCGGTCAAGGACGCCTCCACCCTGAGCACGAGCGACTCACCGATGGGCAAGATCCTCGTCGATGGCAAGGGACGCACGCTCTACCTGTTCACCAGCGACGGCAAGAACAGCAACTCCATGAAGTGCGATGCGAAGTGCGTCAAGGAATGGCCGCACATGGAGGGCAAGCCGAAGGCGGGCGGCGGGGTCAGCGCGAACCTCATCGCCACCACGAAGGGGAGCGGCACAGCGCAGGCGACCTACGCCGGACACCCGCTCTACTACTACGCCGACGATCACAAGGCGGGGGACACGAAGGGGCAGGGCATCGACCAGATCTGGTACGTCCTCGACTCCCACGGCAACGCGATCAAGAAGGCCGCGCCCGCGGGCAGCGGGGAGGACAACGACAGTGGTGGCAACGGCTACTGAGGCGACGCCGGTCGGAAGCCGTCCCGAAGATCCGGTCGGGAGCCATCCCGAAGAGAGGGCTCCCGACCGTCACCGTCCACATGCCAGCCGCCCACACGTCAGCCGTGCCAGGACCGCCACAGCGCCGCGTACGCGCCGTCGGCCGCGACCAGGTCGTCGTGACTGCCGAGTTCGCGGATCCGGCCGTCCTCGACCACGGCGATGACGTCCGCGTCGTGCGCGGTGTGCAGCCGGTGCGCGATGGCCACGACCGTGCGGCCGTCGAGCACCCGGCCGAGCGAGCGCTCCAGATTGCGGGCCGCGCGCGGGTCGAGCAGCGAGGTCGCCTCGTCGAGGACCAGCGTGTGCGGGTCGGCAAGGACCAGCCGGGCCAGCGCGATCTGCTGGGCCTGCGCCGGGGTGAGGGCGACCCCGCCCGAGCCGACCTCCGTGTCGAGGCCGTCGGCGAGGCCACCGGCCCACGCCTCGGCGTCGACCGCGCCGAGGGCGGCCCACAGCTCCGCGTCCGCCGCGCCGGTGCGGGCCAGTCGCAGGTTGTCGCGCAGGGAGCCCACGAAGACGTGGTGCTCCTGGTTGACCAGGGCCACATGGGAGCGCACACGTTCGGCCTGCATCCGGGAGAGTTCCGCGCCGCCCAACGTGACCTGCCCGGTACGCGGCGCGTAGATCCCGGCGAGCAGCCGTCCGAGCGTCGACTTGCCCGCGCCCGAGGGGCCGACCAGGGCGAGTCGTGTGCCGGGCGCGACCTCCAGCGACACCTTGCGCAGCACGTCGACGCCCTCGCGGTAGCCGAAGTGCACCGCGTCGGCCTGGACAGCGCGGCCGTCGGGCCGCACGGAGGCGTCGCCCGCTTCCGGCTCGATGTCCCGCACGCCGACGAGCCGGGCCAGCGACACCTGGGCGACCTGAAGCTCGTCGTACCAGCGCAGGATCAGGCTGATCGGATCCACCAGCATCTGCGCGATGAGCGCACTCGTGGTCAGCTGCCCCACGCCGATCCAGCCCTGAAGGGCGAAGACCCCGCCGACCACGAGCACCGACAGCAGCACCAGGACGTGCACGGTGTTGATCACGGGAAAGAGCACGGAGCGCAGATACAGGGTGTAGCGCTCCCATGCGGTCCACTCCTTGACCCGCCGCTCGGACAGCTCGATGCGGCGGTCACCGAGCCGGTGCGCCTCGATGGTGCGCCCGGCGTCCACGGTCTCGGCGAGCGCGGCGGCGACGGCCGCGTACCCGGCGGCCTCCGAGCGGTACGCGGACGGCGCGCGCTTGAAGTACCAGCGGCAGCCGAGCACCAGGACCGGCACCGCGATGAGCAGCGCGGGCGCCAGCGGCGGCGCGGTCACCGCGAGACCGCCGATGAGCAGCGCCGCCCACACCACACCGATGGACAGCTGGGGCACGGCCTCCCGCATCGCGTTCCCGAGCCGGTCGATGTCCGTGGTGATCCGGGACAGCAGATCGCCCGTGCCCGCCCGTTCCAAGACGCCGGGAGGCAGGCCCACGGACCGCACCAGGAAGTCCTCCCGCAGATCCGCCAGCATCCGCTCGCCGAGCATCGCCCCGCGCAGCCGCACCTGACGGATGAACACGGCCTGGGCCACCAGGGCGAGCGCGAACAGGCCGATGGTGCGGGCCAGTTGGGGCCCTTCGAGGGAGTCGACGCCGTCCGGGTTCTCGGAGACGTCCTGGATCAGTCCGCCGAGCAGGTACGGGCCGGCCATCGACGCGATGACGGCGACCGTGTTCACGCCGATGAGCAGGAGGAACTCGCGCCGGTGGCGCTGGTACAGCTCGCGCACGTAGGCGCGGACCGTGGCCGGGGCGCCGACGGGCAGGGTGTTCGCCGTGGTGGGGGCCGCCGGGTCGTAGGCCGGGGGCGCTACGCCGATCATGCCGTCTCCTCGATGTCGATCTCGATGTCGGTACTGATGCCGGTTCCGGTGCTGATCCCGCCCCCGGTGCCGGCCTCGGTGTCGGTGTGCTTGGCGCCTTTGCCGGGCCGCGGCTCGGTGCCGGGGGAGGACTTCTCCTCGTCGGTCTCGCGGGTGACGACCGCGCGGTACCGGGGCTCGGTGCGCACCAGTTCGCGGTGTTCGCCGACCGCGGCGACCGCGCCCTCGTGGACGAACACCACGCGGTCGGCGCGGTCGAGGACCAGCGGCGACGAGGTCAGCACCACGGTCGTGCGACCGCTCCGCAGCGCGCGCACACCCTGGGCGATCCGGGCCTCGGTGTGCGAGTCGACGGCGGACGTCGGCTCGTCGAGCACCAGCGTCTCCGGGTCGGTGACCAGCGAGCGGGCCAGTGCGATGCGCTGGCGCTGGCCGCCGGAGAGGGACCGGCCGCGTTCGGTGATGCGGGCGGCCATCGGGTCCTCGTCCAGGGCCCCCTGGGTGAGGGCGTCGAGCACGTCGGAGCACTGGGCCGCGGCCAGCGCCTCGTCGGGTGCGACACCTCCGGAGGCCGGTACGTCGAGAAGTTCGGCGAGGGTGCCCGAAAGCAGCACCGGGTCCTTGTCCTGGACGAGCACGGCCGTCCGGGCGACATCCAGCGGCAGTTCGTCGAGCGGCACGCCGTCGAGCAGGACGGACGGTGCGGTCTCGCCCGCGTCGTCGTCGGTGGCGGACGCGGGGTGTCCGCCGAGCCGGTCGGCGAGGCGCCCCGCCAGGTCCGGATCCCCGCAGACCACCGCGGTGAGCCGCCCTGCGGGCGCCAGAACACCGGTCGCCGGGTCGTACAGGTCACCGGCGGGCGCCTTCGCCTCGCGCAGCCCGCCGTCCGGTTCCGTGACGCGCTCCAGCGACAGCACCCTGGAGGCGCGCTGCGCGGACGGCCGGGAGAACGAGTACGCCATGGCGATCTCTTCGAAGTGCCGCAGCGGGTAATTGAGGAGCATCACCCCGCTGTAGACGGTGACCAGTTCACCGACGGTGATCCGGCCCTCGCGCGCGAGGGCGACGCCGTGCCAGACCAGCACGATCGTCAGCAGGCCCGGAAGGAGGACCTGGATCGCGGAGATCAGCGCCCACATGCGCGCGCTGCGCACGGCGGCCCGCCGCACGTCCTGCGAGGCACGGCGGTAGCGGTCGAGGAACAGCTCCTCGCCGCCGATGCCGCGCAGCACGCGCAGGCCCGCGACGGTGTCCGAGGCGAGCTCGGTGGCATGGCCCGCCTTCTCCCGCTGGTGGTCCGCGCGCCGGGTGGCGCGGGGGAGCAGGGGCAGCACGGCGAGCGCCAGGACCGGCATGCCGAGCGCGACGACGACACCGAGCGCGGGCTGGTAGATCAGGAGCCCCACGGCGGCGATGACGATGGTGAGCGCGGCGGCGGTGAAGCGGGAGAGCGCCTCGACGAACCAGCCGATCTTCTCCACGTCGCCGGTGGACACAGCGACGACCTCGCCCGCGGCGACCCGCCGGGTGAGGGCGGCGCCGAGCGTCGCGGTCCTGCGGGCGAGGAGCTGCTGGACGCGGGCGGCGGCGGTGATCCAGTTCGTGACGGACGTGCGGTGCAGCATCGTGTCGCCGACGGCGACGCCGATGCCGAGCAGCACGATCAGCGCGCCGGCCTTGGCGAGACCGGTGCCGGAGCGGTCGACGACCGCCTGCACCGCGTAGCCGACGCCGTAGGCGAGGCCGGCGACGGAGACGAAGTGGATCAGGCCCCAGGCAAGGGACTTGGCCTGCCCACCGAGCTGATTCCGGCCGAGCCAGAGCAGGAACCGTGGGCCCGAGCGTGCGTCCGGCACACCCGGGTCTTGATACGGAAGGTCGGAGATCTGCATGACGTCCCAGGGCTCGAAGCGAGGTGGATCGAAGAAGCGGACTCAAAGGCAGCAAACCGTGAAAGGTTCGCGTCTTTCAGCGAGACGAGGCAAACGGTTTTCCGGTGCGGGGCAAAGAATCGGGACGGATCGAGCGTCGTGATCGGAGTCGGTCCCGCGGTTCGCGACCTGTGGTGCGACCATGGAACGCATGCGGAGTGCGGGTGCGATCAGGGCGGGCGTCGCGATGGCGGCGTGCGGTGTCCTGCTGACGACGGTGGCCGCCTGCGGCGCCGACGACGGCGGCAGCGGGAAGAAAGCCACGGGCGGCGCGGAGGCGTCGGGCGGAGCGTCCAGGGGTGCCGAGGCGCGTGCCGCGGACCTCAAGCGCATCCCGGGGGTGGGCGACCGCTACCAGAAGCAGATCCCGGCGAACGCCCGGCAGGTCGTCGCCGTGTACGGCGACGGCAAGGACGCGGCGGGCTCCACCATCGCCCTCTACACCAAGTCCGGCGACACCTGGAAGAAGCAGCGCGGCTGGTCCGGGCACAACGGCAAGAAGGGCTGGACGACGAGCCACCAGGAAGGCGACAAGCGCAGCCCCGTCGGTGTCTTCACGCTCAGCGACGCCGGCGGCGTCCTCGCCGACCCGGGCGCCAAGCTGCCGTACACGCAGTCGGCCTCGATCCAGGCCCCGCACTACTGGGCGAAGTCGCACTGGCACGACTTCGACTACGTCATCGCCATCGACTACAACCGCGCCAAGGGCACCCCGCCCAACGACCCGACCCGGCCGCAGGGCCAGTCCAAGGGCGGCAGCATCTGGCTGCACATGGACCACGGCAGCGGCACCTCGGCGTGCGTGAGCCAGTCGAAGGGCGACATGGAGTACCTGCTCAAGACGCTCGACCCGAAGCAGCACCCGGTGGTCGTGATGGGCGACAAGGCCGAGCTCAAGGCATGAGCCGCGCAGGTCGGTGGGGACGCGGCCCGCAGGGCCGGCGCCCCCACCGCGCGCTCAGGCCTCGCTCGGCTTCTCCGAGTCGACACCACCGCGTTCCTTGCGCCATCCGCCGCGCGTGAAGTCGGGGATCTGCTGCGGCGCGCCCTTCGCCTTGATGGAGAGGTGGCTCAGCGGGACCGGTGAGGTCCAGGTAGCGGCGTCGTACACGTCGAAGTCCGGGACGAGTCCGAGGCGCATCGTCTGCATCAGGCGGAACACCATGATGTAGTCCATGCCGCCGTGCCCGCCCGGCGGGTCCGAGTGCTCCTTCCACAGCCAGTGGTCCCAGTCGGCGTACTTCGCGAAGTCGCCCCAGGCGTCGTCCGTGTGGTCGGGCTCGATGTAGATCCGCGCCGGATAGTCCTCGAACACGCCCTTCGTCCCGCCGAGTTGGTTGATCCGCGAGTACGGGTGCGGGGTGCTGACGTCGTGCTCCAGGCGGATCACCCGGCCCTTCGCCGTCTGGACCAGGCTGATCGTACGGTCCGACTCGATGTACGTCTCCTTCCAGCTCGGGTCGCCCTTGGGCATGTGCTCCTCGCGGTACTCGGCGAGGCCGAGGGCAGGGGTGCCGAAGCTGGAGATGTGGGTGACGCGGTCGCCGCGGTTGATGTTCATGTAGTTCGCGACGGGACCGAAGCCGTGGTTCGGGTACAGGTCGCCGCGCAGCCGCGTGTGCCACAGCCGGCGCCACGGGCCCTCGTAGTAGTCCGGGTCGAACATCAGGCCGCGCAGGTCGTGGTTGTACGCGCCGGCGCCGTGCAGCAGCTCACCGAACTTGCCCGCGTGGGCCATCCGCAGGACGCGCATCTCGTTGCGCCCGTAACAGCAGTTCTCCAGCTGCATGCAGTGTCTTCGGGTGCGCTCGGACAGGTCCACCAGCTCCCACAGTTGGTCCAGCTGGAGCGAGATGGGGCACTCGACGCCGACGTGCTTGCCGTTCTGCATCGCCGTCTTCGCCATCTCGAAGTGCCAGTCCCACGGCGTCGCCACGTACACGAAGTCGATGTCCCCGCGCTTGCACAGGTTCTCGAAGTCGTGATCGCCCTTGACATAGGAGGCGGGCGCGGGCTGGCCCGCCGCCGTCACCTTCGCCGCCGCCTTGGCGGTCTTCTCCTTGACCGGGTCGCACAGGGCGACGACCTGGACGCCCGGGATCGCCAGGAAGAGGTCGATCATGCTGCCGCCGCGGTTGCCGAGGCCGACGATGCCGACCCGGACCGTGGACCGCCGCTGGAACGGTACGCCGATCATCGTCCGGCCCTGCTGTGCGGGAGCGTTCGCCTGCGAGGGTACGGAGGAGGGTTCGGTGGCGTGGGCCGCGCCGGAGCCGAACGCGGAGAGGCCGAGGCCGGCCCCCGCGACACCCGCGGTGCGCAGGACGTCGCGGCGCGAGTGACCGTCGGGAGGGGTGGCGTCCAGGGGCTGCTTGTCGTCGTCGTGCATCGGACCTCCAAGGCTGGTGGGTGCGGTGCCGGGCAAACGCAAGCCACCTTGGAGGGGGTGAGGGCGGGGCGCAAGGGACGGAAGGGGGTGGGGAGTTGGACTTTCCTTTACCCGCCTTGGGGTACCCGCCTTCGGAAACCGATCGGAGATCAGGGCCGGGTCGCGCGCTCCAGCTCCACCAGTACGGAGTAGTACGAGCGGCCCGTCGCATGGTCCATGCCGACCTCGCACATCCGGTTCGCCGACAGATGGGCGTCGTACCTGCGGGACATGACCTCCGCGGCCTCCTTCGCCGTGGCGGACTCGGTCAACTCCTTGTGGAGCATGCCGCGGTCGCCGGCGAAGCCGCAGCAGCCCGCGTCGTCCGGCAGCACCACCTCGTCGGCGCAGGCCTCGGCGACGGCTCTCAACTGGGCCACGTCGCCCAGGTGTTCCATGGAGCACGTCGGGTGCAGCACGGCGGAGCCGATCGTGCGCTCGATGGTGAGGTGCGGCAGCAGCTCCTCCGCCGCCCAGACCAGGGAGTCCACGATGGTCAGCTCCGCGTGCAACTCGCGGTTGTCGTCGGTGAGATACGGCACCACCTCGTCCGCGATGCCCAGCGTGCACGAGGAGGCGTCCACCACGAGGGGCAGCCGGCCGCCCGCGGTCCAGGCCCAGGCCGCCTTGACGATCCGGTTCGCCATCACGTTGTTGCCCTCGTCGTAGCCCTTGGAGTGCCAGATCGTGGCGCAGCACGTCCCGGCCACATCGTTCGGGATCCACACCTGCTTGCCCGCGCGCGCGGAGACCGCGACAACGGCCTGAGGCAGCGATACGTCTCCGGGGGTGCCGAAAATGCGGTTCACGCACGCCGGGTAGTAGACGGCCGTGGCCCCCACGCGCGCGGTACGCGGTAGTTTCCGGGCCGCCGCGGCAGGTACCTCCGGCAGCCATTCGGGCACCAGGTCGGGCCGGATCGCCTTGCGCGCGGCGTCCGTCACGGTCGTGAGGAGGCGGTCACCGATCTTGTCGGCCGCCGCCACCGCGAGCCGGGCCGAGGCCTCCACCGCCTTGAAGTTCTTCGCGACGAGCGCGGCCGTGCGCTCCTCGCGCGGCGAGTGGCGGGCGTGCCGGAAGCTCTTCATGAACGCCCCCGTGTCGATGCCGACGGGGCAGGCCAGCTTGCACGTGGAGTCACCGGCGCAGGTGTCCACGGCGTCGTACCCGTAGGCGTCGATCAGCTCGTCTTCCACCGGCGAACCGGACGGCTGGCGCATCATCTCGCGGCGCAGCACGATCCGCTGGCGCGGCGTGGTCGTCAAGTCCTCGCTGGGGCAGGTGGGTTCGCAGAAGCCGCACTCGATGCACGGGTCGGCGATCAGCTCCACTTTGGGGATCGTCTTGAGGCCCCGCAGATGAGCCTTCGGGTCGCGGTCCAGCACGATGCGCGGCGCGAGCACCCCGTCCGGGTCGATGGCCTGCTTCGTGCGCCACATCAACTCCGTGGCTCTGGCGCCCCATTCGAGCTCCAGGAACGGTGCGATATTGCGGCCCGTCGCGTGCTCCGCCTTCAGGGAGCCGTCGAACCGGTCAACCGTGAGGCGGCAGAACTCGTCCATGAACGCCGCGTACCGCTCCACGTCCTCGGGCCTCGCCGCGTCGAACGCCAGCAGGAAGTGCAGATTGCCGTGGGCCGCGTGCCCGGCCACCGCGGCGTCGAAGCCGTGCCGTGTCTGCAGTTCGAGCAGCTCCTCGCACGCCTCCGCGAGCCGCGAGGGCGGCACCGCGAAGTCCTCCGTGATGAGCGTCGTACCCGAAGGGCGCGAGCCGCCGACCGCCGTCACGAACGCCTTGCGCGCCTTCCAGTAGCCCGCGATGGTCTTCGCGTCCCGTGTGAACTCATTGGTCACCGAGGCGACGGGCGCGACGAGTTCGAGACCTTCGAGGGCCTTCGCCGCCGCCGTCTCGTAGGCGGCCTGCGTCGTCTCGCCCAGGGCACGGAACTCCACGAGTAGTGCCGTCGTCTCCTTGGGCAGCTCGGCCCAGTCCTGCGGCACGCCCTGCACGCTGACCGAGGCGCGCAGCGTATTGCCGTCCATCAACTCCACGGCCAGGGCGCCCGCCTCGTTGAACACCGGTACCGCCGCCGCGGCCGCGGTAAGGGAGGGGAAGAACAGCAGCGCCGTCGACACCTTCCGGTCCAACGGCAGGGTGTCGAAGACGACTTCGGAGATGAACCCGAAGGTGCCTTCCGAGCCCACCATCAGGCCCCGCATGATCTGTACCGGCGTCCCGCCGTCGAGGAAGGCGTCGAGACGGTACCCGTTCGTGTTCTTGATCTCGTACTTGGCGCGGATCCTGCGGGTGAGTTCCGCGTCTTCCTCGATCTCCCGCTTGATCGCCAACAGGGCCTCGCAGAGCGCCGGTTCGGCATGCGCCAGATCTTCGTCCGCGCGCGGGTCGCCCGTGTCGACGACGGTGCCGGACGGCAGCACGAAGGTGAGGGAGGAGACCGTCCGGTACGAGTTCCGGGTCGTGCCGGCCGTCATCCCCGACGCGTTGTTCGCCACCACGCCGCCCACCGTGCAGGCGATCGCGCTCGCGGGATCGGGGCCGAGGACGCGCCCGTGCCGCGCGAGCGTGGCGTTCGCCCGCACGATCGTGGTGCCGGGTCCGATCCGCGCGCGCGAACCGTCGCCGAGCACCTCGATGCCCGCCCAGAACTTGCGGACGTCGACCAGGATGTCCTCACCCTGAGCCTGGCCGTTCAGCGACGTGCCCGCCGCGCGGAAGACGACCTCGCGGCCCTTGCCGTGCGCGTAGGAGAGCACCGCCGACACGTCGTCGATGTCCTCGGCGACCACCACGACCTGCGGCACGAAGCGGTACGGGCTGGCGTCCGACGCGTAGCGCACCAGGTCCGAGATCTTCGTGAGCACCTTGTCCGCACCGAGCAGCCGCGTCAGCTCCGAGCGCAGCGGTTCCGGCGTGCCGCCGGCCTGCCGGTCCGGGACCCGGTCGGGCGCCGGGCCCGACGGGCGGGCTCCGGGTCGCAGGGCTTCCGGCTTCGGCTCCAGCAGCGGCATGGCCTCTCCTTGATCGCGGTCAGTACTTCTGCGCTGTCAGTACTCCCGCGCGGTCGGTACTCCGGTCAGCACTCCGGTGTGCGCGGGGACTCGAACAGTGCGTTCAGCAAGACCGTCAGCTGCGCGCGCTGCTCTTTGTCCAACGGTGCCAGGATCTCCTCTGCCGCGGCGCGGCGCGCGCTGCGCAGCTCCCGCAGGGCAGCCCGCCCCTTGTCGGTGAGCTCGATGCGGATGACCCGGCGGTTCGTGGGGTCCGGCGCACGGCGCACCAGGTCGGCCGCCTCCAGGCCGTCCACCGTCGTCGTCACGGCGCGCGGCACCACCTCGAGGCGCTGCGCCAGATCGGCCATGCGCGGCGGCGTCTCGTAGTGCACCAGCGTGCGCAGCAGCCGGGACTGCGCGGGGGTGATCCCGACCGGCTCCAGCTGGCGGCGCTGTATCCGCTGCAGGCGGCGCGTGAGCCGCAGCAGTTGCTCGGCGAGGAAACCGTCGGCGTCCGGTGTCTTCATGCCGGGAACGTTATCAGGACCCTGTGCATTGTGAATAGGGGTAACAATGCACTAAGCTCCTCAAAGTTCGATCTCTGAAGTCTCTAGGAGGCCCATGCCCCGCGACGAAATCCGCTGGACGCCGCCCCCCGATGCCAACGCACCGGGTCAGCCGCGCCAGATCCGCCGCATCCTGTCCCTCTTCCGTCCCTACCGCGGCCGGCTCGCCCTCGTCGGGCTGCTGGTCGCAGCCGCGTCCCTGGTCACGGTCGCGACGCCGTTCCTGCTCAAGGAGATCCTCGACGTCGCCATCCCGCAGGGCCGCACCGGGCTGCTCAGCCTGCTCGCCCTCGGCATGATCGTCAGCGCCGTCGTGACGAGCGTCTTCGGCGTCCTTCAGACGCTGATCTCGACGACGGTCGGCCAGCGCGTCATGCACGATCTGCGCACGGCGGTCTACGGCCGGCTGCAGAGCATGTCCCTCGCCTTCTTCACCAAGACCCGCACCGGCGAGGTCCAGTCCCGCATCGCCAACGACATCGGCGGCATGCAGGCGACCGTGACCTCCACCGCGACCTCCCTCGTCTCGAACCTGACGAGCGTCGTCGCCACGGTCGTCGCGATGATCGCCCTCGACTGGCGCCTGACGATCGTCTCGCTGCTCCTGCTGCCGGTCTTCGTGTGGATCAGCCGCCGGGTCGGCCGCGAGCGCAAGAAGATCGCCACGCAGCGACAGAAGCAGATGGCCGCGATGGCCGCGACGGTCACCGAGTCCCTCTCCGTCAGTGGCATCCTGCTCGGCCGCACCATGGGCCGCGCGGACTCACTCACCAAGTCCTTCGCCGACGAGTCGGACGAACTGGTCGGCCTGGAGGTCAGGTCGAACATGGCGGGGCGCTGGCGGATGGCCGTCATCAGCATCGTCATGGCCGCCATGCCCGCGGTCATCTACTGGGCGGCCGGTATCGCCCTGCACTTCGGCGGCCCCACCGTCTCCATCGGCACACTCGTCGCGTTCGTCTCGCTGCAGCAGGGACTGTTCCGGCCGACCGTGAGCCTGTTGCAGACCGGCGTCCAGATCCAGACCTCGCTCGCCCTGTTCCAGCGCATCTTCGAGTATCTGGACCTGCCGGTCGACATCACCGAGCGTGCGGACGCGATCCGCCTCGAC
This sequence comes from Streptomyces sp. NPDC102360, assembly GCF_044766085.1. Classification (NCBI taxonomy): domain Bacteria; kingdom Bacillati; phylum Actinomycetota; class Actinomycetes; order Kitasatosporales; family Streptomycetaceae; genus Streptomyces; species Streptomyces sp. NPDC102360. Next base: position 179,260 of record NZ_JBIWLG010000001.1, read on the forward strand.
ACCGTCAAGGGCGAGGTCCGTTTCGAGAACGTCGAGTTCCGCTATGCCACCGAAGATGCCGCCGACGACCGGCAGGGGGCGATCCTGGACGGCATCGACCTCACCGTTCCCGCGGGTGGCAGCCTCGCCGTCGTCGGTCCCACCGGGTCGGGCAAGTCCACGCTCAGCTATCTGGTGCCGCGGCTCTACGACGTCACGGGCGGCCGCGTCACGCTCGACGGCGTGGACGTACGCGACCTGGACTTCGACACCCTCGCGCGCGCGATCGGCGTGGTCTCCCAGGAGACGTATCTGTTCCACGCGTCGGTGGCCGAGAACCTGAGGTTCGCCAAGCCCGACGCCACCGACGAGGAACTGCACGCGGCGGCCCGAGCGGCCCAGATCCACGAGCACATAGCCGCGCTGCCGGACGGCTACGACACCGTGGTCGGCGAGCGAGGTCACCGCTTCTCCGGAGGTGAGAAGCAGCGCCTGGCCATCGCCCGCACCATCCTGCGGGACCCGCCTGTGCTCATCCTCGACGAGGCGACCAGCGCGCTCGACACCCGCACCGAGCACGCCGTACAGGAAGCCATCGACGGGCTCTCGGCCAACCGCACGACGCTCACGATCGCGCACCGCCTCTCCACGGTCCGCGGCGCCGAGCAGATCGTGGTCCTGGACTCCGGGCGGATAGCCGAGCGCGGTACGCACGAGGAACTGCTCGGCCGGGAGGGCCGCTACGCGGCGCTGGTGAGGCAGGACGCGCGCGTGGAAGCGGCGGCGTGACGGGGGTCGTGCCCGGGCCGCCATGACATCGGCGCGAACAGCGGGGAGAGAGTCCGTGAGGGAGTCGAGGAGCGCAGAGATATGTCAGGGATGTTCTGAGGCACGGGATACCGTTCCGGCATGCAGACGGAGACTCCGCGACGGAACACGACGCGAATCACGCGCCGAGGGCGCGTCGCCCTGACGGCGACCGGGGTCGTCGTGGCGGCCACCGCCGTCGCGGTACCGCTGGCCCTGCGGGGTGAGGGCGAGGCGGACCGGGTTCTGACCATTCCGGAGGGCTGGCGTTCGGGCCAGGTGTACGACGCCGTCGACAAGGCGCTCGACGTCCCGTCCGGCACCACGAAGAAGGCCGCACCCAAGGCGCACCTCAAGCTTCCGGGCGACGCGGGTGGCAATGCCGAGGGGTACCTCTTCCCGGCGACGTATCCCCTGAGCGACAAGTCGACTCCGCGGTCGGTCCTTGCGTACATGGTCGACACGGCCAACAAGAGGTTCGGCGGCAGCGGCACCACCGCGGGCGCCGAGCGCAACGCCGTCAACCCGTACCAGCGCGTCATCATCGCGAGCATCGTGCAGGCCGAGGCGGACAACAAGGAGGACATGGGCAGGGTCGCCCGCGTCATATACAACCGGCTCGATCACGACATGCCGTTGCAGATGGACTCCACCATCAACTACGGGCTCGGCCGCTCCACGTTGGACACCACCCACGACGACACCAAGATCAACAACCCGTACAACACCTACGCGCGCAAGGGGCTGCCGCCCACCCCGATCGGCAATCCGGGGGAGCAGGCGATGCGGGCGGCGTCCAGTCCGGCGGCGGGTGACTGGCTGTACTTCGTGACGGTCAAGCGGGGGGACACACGCTTCACCGCGGACCTGGCCGAGCAGGAGAAGAACGTGACGGAGTTCAACAAGAACCAGGCGAAGGCGAAGAAGGACGGCTGACGATGCCCTCCGGGGCTCCTGGACTCCTGGGCGCCGGGGCTCCGGGGATCCGGGGTTTTCCGGGACCACTGGGCTCCTGGGTTCCTGGGTTCCGGGGCGCCGGGCAGAAGGGTGGCCCACCTGTTCGGTTCAGGGCGCCCGAATGTGCCGCCTCACACCGTGACCGGTGTCCTGCGTCCCAGGAGTCGCTGGATGTCGCGGATCGCGGCGCGCCCCGCACGGTTCGCGCCGATGGTGCTCGCCGACGGGCCGTAGCCGACCAGGTGGATGCGGGGATCGAGGGCCGCGCGCGTGCCCTCCACACGGATCCCGCCACCCGCTTCCCGCAGCTTCAGCGGCGACAGATGTTCGATGGACGCCCGGAAACCGGTGGCCCAGAGGATCACGTCGGCGGCCACCTCGTGACCGTCGTCCCAGGCCACGCCGGTCGGCGTGATCCGGTCGAACATGGGGTGCCGGTCGAGGACGCCGTTCGCACGCGCCGCGCGGATCGCGTCGTTCACCGGAAGCCCGGTCACCGACACCACGCTCAGCGGCGCGAGCCCCTGGCGTACCCGATCCTCGACCATCGCCACGGCGGCCCGCCCCTGCTCCTCGTCGAAGGGTCCTTCACGGAAGACGGGCGGCCGGCGGGTCACCCAGGTCGTCGAGGCGGCGTACGGAGCGATCTCCATCAGGTGCTGCGTCCCGGAGGCCCCACCGCCCACCACCACGACGCGCTGACCCGCGAACTCCTCGGGCCCCTGATACTGCGCGGTGTGCAATTGCCGCCCGCGGAAGGTCTCCTGCCCCGGGTAGCGCGGCCAGAACGGCCGGTCCCAGGTCCCCGTCGCATTGATCAGGGCCCGCGTGGACCACACCCCGTCCGAGGTCTCGACGAGCAGCCGCCCGTTCTCCCCCTCGCGTACCGCCCGCACATCGACCGGGCGCCGTACGCGCAGGTCGAAGGCTTCCTCGTACGAGGAGAAGTACCCGGATACGACCTCGGACGACGGGCGCGCGGGGTCGGCGCCGGTCAGCTCCATGCCGGGCAGGGCGTGCATGCCGTGCACCTTGCCGTACGTGAGTGAGGGCCACCGGAACTGCCAGGCGCCGCCCGGGCGGGGCGCGTGGTCGAGGACGACGAAGTCCCGCTCGGGCTCGAAGCCCACGCGGCGCAGGTGGTAGGCGGCGGACAGGCCGGCCTGTCCGCCGCCGATGACCACGACGTCTACCGGGCGCGCCTGTGCGGCGGAGGTGTCGTCTCGTACCCCGATATCGTTCACGCTTCTACTAACTCCGCCGGGGTGCGAGATCTTCCCACTCCGTCCGCGCCGCGCGGCTCAGCGTCCGCCCGCGACCGGCAGCGGCGCACCGGACCGGCGTGCCAGAGGCTCCACGAGCCCGCGTGCGTCCGTCGCCGCCCGTCGGCAGGAACCAGTGCAGGGTTACGTTCACGGGTTCAGGACCCCTTGCCATATGTGCGCGGCGCGGTGGTCGAGGGCGGCAGCTCGCCGTTGAAGCGAGTGTCGACGTACTTCGAGAAGTCGACCTTGCGCGGGATCAGCTTCAACCGGGTGAAGGTGTCGGCGATTTGCTGCTCGGATGCGATGGCGCCCTTGTCGACGGCGACCGTGACACGTGTGCCGTTCGTACGCTTCACGGCGTCGTACGCCGCCCCGTACGGCAGTCCGGTGTCCTTGGCCCACACCTTCGCCCAGGCCTGCGGATGCTTGTAGACCCAGTTCTGAGCGCGCCGCAGCCGATCGAGATAGTCCTTGATGGCTGCGGACTTCTTCTTGTCGTCGAGCGCGATGGGGGAGGCGACCTGGAAGGCGAGCCCGTTGGTGACTCCGTCGCCGTCGGTGAGCACGCGACCGAGCTTCGCGCGCAGTGCCTGCGAGGTGTACGGGTCCCAGACGGCCCACGCGTTGACCTTGCCGGCGGTGAACGCGGCGAGTGCGTCGGCCGGTTGCAGGTACTTGACCTTCACGTCCTTCAGCGTGAGCCCGACCTTCTTGAGCGAGGCGACGAGCTGGTAGTGGGCCGAGGATCCCTGGGCCACCGCGATCGACCTGCCCTTGAGTTCCGCCGGGCTCTTCAGCTTCGAGTCCTTCGGGACCAGGATGGTGTCACCCTTGGCGGTCCCGTGGCTTGCGGACACCACCTTGATCTTCGAGTCGGCACCGGCCGCGAAGACCGGCGGCGTGTTGCCGACGCCGCCGATGTCCACGGCCTTGGCGTTGATGGCTTCGAGGAGCGGCGGCCCCGAGGTGAAAGTGGACCAGTGGATCTTGTAGTCCAGGTCGTCGAGTTCACCGGCAGCCCGCAGTACCGCCTCCGAACCACCCTTCTGGTCACCGACGTTGAGGGTGAGCGACCCCTTTCCGTCGACGCCGCCGCCACTTCCACCGCTGCCGGTGGCTGTGCTGGCGGTGGAAGCACCGGAGCAGCCGGCGAGCAGGAGGGCGAGGGGTGTGAGGAGGGCGCCGGCTATGAGAGGGCGTCGCATGACAAGTCCGTTCAGAAATAGGGAGGTTGAGGCGGTACGAGAGGGTCGGGTGGAGTCAGTGGGGGGATTCCTCCGACCCGTCCACGCCCAGCCGGTTCAGCAACTCGGCGCGCAGTTCGGCGAATTGCGGATCGGTGAGATCGCGCGGCCGGTCCAGATCGATACGGGTCTCGTGGGCGATGACACCGTCGTCCATGACGAGCACACGGTCGGCGAGCAGTACCGCTTCCTCGACGTCGTGTGTCACCAACAGCACCGCGCAGCCGCGTCGTTGCCACAACTCGCCGACCAGGCGCTGGGCCTTGATCCGGGTCAGCGCGTCGAGCGCGCCGAACGGCTCGTCGAGCAGCAGCAGATCGGGCTCGCGCACGAGGGCACGGGCGAGTGAGGCGCGCTGGGCCTCGCCGCCGGAGAGCGTCTTGGGCCAGGCGTCCGTTCGGTGCCCGAGGCCCACCTCGTCCAACGCCCGCTCAGCAACGTCCCGTTCGGGTTTGCCGGGCAGGCCGAGCAATATGTTGCGCCACACCCGCTTCCATGGCATGAGCCGCGGCGCCTGGAAGGCGACGGCCTTGCGTCGCGGCACGAGTACGGTGCCCTCGATGTCGCGGTCGAGCCCGGCGAGGATGCGCAGCAGCGTGGACTTGCCGCATCCGCTGCGCCCTAGCAGGGCGACGAACTCCCCTGGCTGGACATCGAGTTGAAGGTCATTGATGACGGCACGGCCGTCAAAGGATCGGCTGAGCCCTTCGACGCGCACGGCGGAACCGGCACCGACAGTGGTCTCAGGGGTGGTGGTCACCGGCCGGTGAACGTCGGTCGCCATTGCAGCAGCAGCCTTTCGAGGGAACGGACGACGAAGTCGGCGAGCAGGCCGAGGAACGCGTAGACGATCAGGCAGACGACGATGACGTCGGTGCGCAGGAAATCCCGGGCCTGCACCATCAGGAACCCGATGCCGGCATCGGCGTTGATCTGCTCGGCGAAGACGAGCGCCAGCCACGCGATGCCGAGCGAGTACCGCAGCCCGGTCATGGCCCCGGGCAGCGCACCCGGCAGCACCACATGACGTACGAGCCCCCACCGGCTGAGCCCCAACGACTCACCGGCCTCGATGAGTTGGGAGTCGACACCACGAATTCCGGCGTACACGTTCAGGTACAGCGGAAAGGACACACCAAGGGTGATGATGGCGACCTTCGGCGCCTCACCGATCCCGAACCAGATGATGAACAGCGGGATCAGCCCGACGAACGGCACGGTTCGCAGCATCTGCACGCTTGCGTCGACGAGGTCCTCGCCGACCCGGAAGAGACCGGACAGCAGCGCGAGCCCGGTTCCGACGACGACACCGCACAGCAGTCCGACGGCAACGCGTTGCAGCGAGACGCCCATGGCCGCGGGCAGCGACCCGTCGGACACGAGATCCGCGCCGACACGCGCGATGGTGCCGGGCGACGCCAGTACCTCGGGCGTCAACACCCCTACAGATGTGAGGACTTGCCACAGTACGAGGAGCAGCAGCGGTCCACTGGTGCGGCGCAGCCAACGGGGGACACGGGTGCGGCGGGTGGAGGAGGGGACGAGGGGGACGAGTTCGGGCGCCGACGCCGGGGACTCGGGCGAGTCGGGGTCGGCGGACGCGCCCTGTTTTTCGGCAGGCGAAACGGGCGGAGCATGACTGATGCTCATGGCACTCCATGGCAGGCGAGGGCGCGCCTCGGTGTCAGCGGGCGCGCGTCAGCGGCGCACCGTCACGGACGAACACCGAAGCGGCGACGAAAAAAAGAAAGCGAGAGGAGAAGGCGTCAGCAGCCGGGCCGACACGCGGCAGAGGCCACCCGCAGCAGGTCGATGTGACCGCGCGTGGTGAGCATGGCTGAACGCAACATGCGGCAGAACGTATCCACTTGTCGACGCATGGTCAACGGTGTCTCAGCCCATGGACCGGGCGTCCCGGACATCGGCCGTCCCCACCGGGCGCCCGACCGCCCTCCTGGGGGACAATGTCCCCATGTCAGACGTCTTCACGACCCGAGTCCTGGACCTCACCACCGGCTCCACCGAGCGCGTCGTCGACCTGACGCGCGACTGCGAGTCCTTCCTGCGCGAGGTCGCCCACGGCCGCGACGGCCTCCTCAACCTCTTCGTCCCGCACGCCACGGCCGGCATCGCCATCATCGAGACGGGCGCCGGCAGCGACGACGACCTCCTCGCCGCCCTCCACACCCTCCTCCCCGCGGACGACCGCTGGCAGCACAGCCACGGCTCCCCGGGCCACGGCCGCGACCACGTCCTCCCGGCCTTCGTGCCACCGCATGCGACGTTGCCGGTGGTGGGCGGTGGGTTGGAGCTGGGGACGTGGCAGTCGGTGTGTTTGGTGGACACCAACAAGGACAATCCGCGGCGGCGGGTGCGGCTGTCGTTCCTTGCTTGAGGTGATGATGTCGCCGACGGTAGGCCTGAAGTCCGGCCGCGCCAAAGGGCTCTGTCCGAAACTCTGCAGCTACTTGCGCTGGTGCTCCCAGACGGCCTTGTCCTTGCGTACATCGGCGAGGCGGTCCAGCCGTTGTTGGTCCGGGTCGGGCAGGGCCAGGCTGAGCCTGACCGGGCTCGCGCAGCTCGGTGATGGCACGGGCTCGGCTCAGGGTCGTCTCTACGGCGAGACCTGCCGGATTGAGTACGGGGCCGCCGCTGGGCCGTTCGAGCAGATACCAACGCACTGTTGCCGAGAACAGTGCGCCCTGCTCCCCCGCGACGCTCAGTGGTCCGGTACGTGTTCTTTGATACCGCGTACCGGACCGTTGCCACTCGCTCAGGGAGGTGCTTGCGCGGTCGGGCGTTCGGGCTGCTCAGAGTCCTGGAGTTCGGCCAGCAGGACGATCTGGCCGGCGAGGAGCTCGGTCAGGATGCGGCGGGCCGCGCGCAGGAGTTCGGCGACGTCGCCTCCGGCCAGCGCGTAGGCGACCGTGGTGCCCTCGCGGGTGGAGACGACGATGCCGGAACGGCGCAGCACGGCGAGTTGTTGCGAGAGGTTCGAGGGCTCTATGTCTATGTCGATGAGCAGATCCCGTACGGACACCGGCCCGTTCCCGGACTTCTCTGCCACCGGGCGGATGAGGTGGTACTGGGTGCCCAGAGTGATCAGGATGTCCTCGATCTTGTCCGTGAGGCCCAGCGTCTCCATCGTGCGCATCTTGGCGCGGATCACGTCGGTGTTCCCGGCCGCGGCGACGCTCAGGTCGAGCTCCTTGCCGCCGCCCAGGGTGCCGAGGGCCATGCCGCTGGTGTAGTCGACGACAGCGGCTCCCAGCGCGCCCTGGATCTCGGTCAGTAGGGTCTTCAGCGACCCAAAGCGGTTGCGGATGGAGTTTCCACGCGCTACGGCACCTGACGTGCCGGAGTGCGCGACCAACTGGCGCGGAGGGCTCCGCCACAGGCCGAAGTGAGCCGAGCGGACCCACGACATCCTCGGCCAGGGCCTGCCCGACGCCTCGATCCGCTACGACAAGTACGCAGCAAGGCGGTCAGGTGCTCGGCGCCGGCGGCTGCCCCGCCTCCAGTACGCCGTGTGCTTGTCCATGAACCTGACGCAGGCCCGACGGGCCGGCTGCGCGCGCTTGGCATTGGCGCGAGCTGTCGCCCCCTCGCCGAGCAGCAACCTGACGACCCGGCCTCGGTCGCCCCAGAGCCGCCTGCCGTGGACGACCAGTCGGGCATCGGCATGAGGTACGAAGCCGCCGCCACGGTGGAGCACGAACTGTCCGCTCAGGTTTGGGAGTTCGGAAGGTACCGGGGATGGCCTGTTTTCCTGACTTCGAGGCGCTCAGGTCCCACGGCGGACTCAGGGGAATTCCAAGGCACCGTTGCCGTGGACGTGAGTGAGTCAGTTGCTTGACCTCGTCAGGCCTGCCTTTCTGCACGGATGGGTTGCTGAGTGAACCGCGAACTACTGCGCGGCGTCTCTTGTGTGGCAGCAGGAACTCTCCGCCGCGCCGCTCGGCCAGGGTGTGACGAAGAGGCCGGCTGGAGTGCAGGCACCCGGCCGCCCCTCACCGGCCAGCAGCCGCCGGGCGACCTCCGCGGCCGCCGAGCCGGTGAACTCCTGGGCGTCGTCCAGTCGCAGCCGGCCCTCCGTGTTCTCGCAGTCCGCCCAGGCCACAACGGCGTGCCCAAAGGAGTGCTCGCGCGGCCGACCCTGTCCAGCCTTTACAGGCCGAGTTCGGCGGTGAATTCGCCGGCCCCGAGGATCTGCTTGACCGTGGTCAGGTAGCGGGCGGCGTCCGCGCCGTCCACCAGACGGTGGTCGTAGGAGAGCGTCACGTACGTCATGTCACGGATGGCGATGGTGTCGCCGAGCTCGGGGTCGGAGATGACGACCGGGCGCTTGACCGTGGCGCCGATGCCCAGGATGGCGACCTGGTTCGGCGGGACGATGACGGTGTCGAAGAGGGCGCCGCGCGATCCCGTGTTGGAGATCGTGAAGGTCGCGCCGGACAGGTCGTCCGGGGCGATCTTGTTCGTGCGGACCTTGTCGGCCAGCTCGGCGGTCTTCTTGGCGATGCCCGCGATGTTGAGGTCACCGGCGCCCTTGATGACCGGGGTCATCAGGCCCTTCTCCGAGTCGACGGCGATGCCGACGTTCTCGGAGTCGAAGTAGGTGATGGTGCCCTCGTCGTAGTTCAGGCGGGCGTTGATGACCGGGTGGGCCTTCAGGGCCTGGACGGCGGCCTTGACGAAGAACGGCATCGGGGAGAGCTTGACGCCTTCGCGGGCGGCGAAGCCGGTCTTGGCCTTGTTGCGCAGCTTCATCAGCTTGGTGATGTCGACCTCGATGACCGAGGACAGCTGGGCCTGCTCCTGGAGTGCCTTGTGCATGTTGTCCGCGATGGCCTTGCGGATGCGCGGCAGCTTGACCGTCTGGCCGCGCAGCGGCGAGGCCTCCAGGGCCGGGGCCTTCGGCGCGGCGGCGGCCGGGGCGGCAGCGGCGGGGGCCTGGGCCTTGGCGGCCTCGGCGGCGGCGGTGACGTCCTGCTTGCGGATGCGGCCACCGACGCCGGTGCCCTTGACCGTGGACAGGTCGACGCCGTGCTCGGAGGCGAGCTTGCGCACCAGCGGGGTCACGTACGCGCCCTCGTCGGCCGGGGTGACCGGCGCGGCGCCGGGCGCGCCGATGACGGCGAGCTTGGCGCCGACCTCGGCGGTCTCGTCCTCGCCCACGGTGATCTCGAGGAGAACACCGGCGACCGGCGACGGGATCTCGGTGTCGACCTTGTCGGTGGAGACCTCGAGCAGCGGCTCGTCCTCGCCGACCTCCTCACCGACCTCCTTGAGCCAGCGGGTGATCGTGCCCTCCGTGACGGACTCGCCCAGCGCGGGCAGGATGACGGAATCGGACACGGGGGTCACTCCTTCTCGGTCAGGCCGTAGCGCTCGGTGGCGCGTTGGACCAGTTCGGACTTGATGTCGCCGCGGGCGGCGAGCGTGCGCAGTACATGGACGACGACGGACTCGGCGTCGACACCGAAGTGGCGGCGCGCGTTGGCCCGGTTGTCGGAGAGGCCGAAGCCGTCGGTGCCGATGGAGGACCACTGCTGGGTCACCCAGGGGGCGATCTGGTCGGGCACCGCGCGCATCCAGTCGGAGACGGCGACGACCGGGCCTGCGGCATCCACGAGGGCCTGGGTGACGTACGGGGTGCGGCCCTCGGTCTCGGACTCCATGGCGTCGCGTCGCAGCAGGGTCCAGGAGGGGGCGGACCAGACGTCGGCCGACACCCCCCACTCCTCGGCGAGCAACTCCTGGGCCTTGAGGATCCAGTGAATGGCAGTGCCGGAGGCGAGGAGTTGGGCGCGCGGCGCGTCCGGGTCGACGTCGGAAGCGGCCCGGTAGCGGTACAGGCCGCGCAGGATGCCCTCCTCGATGGCCTCGGCCGCGGGCATCGGCGGCTGCACCTTGGACTCGTTGTAGACGGTGAGGTAGTAGAAGACGTCCTCGGCGTCCTCGCCGTACATCCGGCGCAGACCGTCCCGGACGATCACGCCGACCTCGTAGGCGAAGGCCGGATCGTACGGCAGGCAGGCCGGGTTGGTGGAGGCGATCAGGTGCGAGTGGCCGTCGGCGTGCTGCAGGCCCTCGCCGGTCATGGTGGTGCGTCCCGCGGTGGCGCCGACGACGAAACCGCGGCCCAACTGGTCGGCCAGCGCCCAGAATTGGTCGGCCGTCCGCTGCCAGCCGAACATCGAGTAGAAGATGTAGAAAGGGATCACCGGCTCGCCGTGCGTCGCGTACGAGGTCGCGGCCGCGGTGAAGGAGGCCAGCGAACCGGCTTCCGTGATGCCCTCGTTGAGGATCTGGCCGCTCGTCGACTCCTTGTAGTAGAGGAGCTGGTCGCGGTCCACCGGCTCGTAGGTCTGGCCCTTGGGGGAGTAGATACCGGCCGAGGGGAACAGGGATTCCATGCCGAAGGTGCGGGCCTCGTCGGGGACCACGGGGACCCAGCGTGGTCCGGTCTCCTTGTCGCGCATGAGGTCCTTGACCAGCCGGACGAAGGCCATCGTGGTGGCGATCTCCTGGCTGCCCGAGCCCTTGGCCAGCGCCGTGAACGCTTTGTCGGGCGGGGTCGGCAGCGGTCGGGGCACGACGCGGCGCGCGGGGGCCGGGCCGCCCAGGGCGCGGCGGCGTTCGTGCAGGTAGGCGACCTCGTCGGAGTCGGCGCCGGGATGGACGTAGGGGACGAGGTCCTCGCCGAGCTTCGAGTCCGGGATGGGCAGCTCCAACAGGTCGCGCATGGCGCGGAATTCCTTGCCGGAGAGCTTCTTCATCTGGTGGTTGGCGTTGCGCGACTCGAACCCGGGGCCGAGGGTCCAGCCCTTGACGGTCTGGATCAGGACGACGGTCGGCGCGCCCTTGTGGTCGACCGCCGCGCGGTATGCGGCGTGGATCTTGCGGGGCTCGTGGCCGCCGCGCGAAGTACCGACGATCCGGGCGAGGTCCTCGTCCGAGTACGGGCGGGCGAGGCCGGCGAGCGGCCCGGTGAAGAGACGCTCGCGGATGTAGGCGCCGTCCCGGGCGGCGAAGGTCTGCAACTGTCCGTCGGGCAGCGTGTCGAGGGAGTCGAGCAGGGCTCCGTCGGTGTCGCTCGCGAGCAGGCCGTCCCACTCCATGCCCCAGGGCACCTTGACGACGTTCCAGCCCGCGGCGCGGAACTGCGCCTCCAGCTCCTGCATGATCTTGAAGTTGCCGCGCACCGGGCCGTCCAGGCGCTGCAGGTTGCAGTTGACGACGAACGTGAGGTTGTCGAGCTCCTCGCGGGCGGCCAGGTTCAGGGCGGCCGTTGACTCGGGCTCGTCCATCTCGCCGTCACCCAGGAACGCCCAGACACGGCTGTCGGCGGTGTCCTTGATGCCGCGGTGGTGCAGATAGCGGTTGAAGCGGGCCTGGTAGATGGAGGAGAGCGGGCCGAGCCCCATCGAGACGGTCGGGAACTCCCAGAGCCAGGGCAGTCGGCGCGGGTGCGGGTACGAGGGCAGCCCGCCGCCGCCCGCCTCCATCCGGAAGCGGTCCAACTCGGCCTCGGTCAGGCGCCCTTCGAGGAAGGCCCGGGCGTAGACGCCGGGCGACGCGTGGCCCTGGACGTAGAGCTGGTCGCCGCTGCCGTCGGCGTCCTTGCCCTTGAAGAAGTGCTGGAAGCCGACCTCGTAGAGCCAGGCGGCGGAGGCGTAGGTGGCCATGTGTCCGCCCAGGCCGCCGCGTTCGTTGCCGCGCGTGACCATGACCGCGGCGTTCCACCGGTTCCACGCCGTGATCCGGGACTCCATCAACTCGTCGCCCGGGTAAGCAGGTTCGGCTTCGGTGGGGATCGTGTTGACGTACGGCGTGGACGACGCCGGCGGAAGCGGCACGCCCGCCTGGCGTGCGTGGTCCACGATCCGCCGCAGCAGGCGTCCGGTGCGCTGCGGGCCGACGGCGCTCACCGCGCCGTCCACGGAGGCCAGCCACTCGGCCACTTCCTGCGGGTCGGGCTCGGGAAGCTGGTCCAGCTGGTGATGCGGGGACATGGGGGTTGCCCTTCTGTGACGCTGGCCGACCGGCACCAGGTGCACGGTGCCGGCCGACGACGAGCAGGAGCGCCCGTGATGGCGGGCGGCCGACTGCCGCACGTCCGACGTGGTGCCGGTCGTGCGGCAGCCCCCTGGCGGCCGGCCCTGTGGGTGGAGCCGGCCGACTGGTGCCAACGAATCTCTCACGTATTCCAGTATGCGGAAGATCGATTTCTCATAGAGGAATCTATGTGCCGTCAGATCGCAGGGTCAACGACTACTGACGAGTAATTTTCAATGATCGATCAGTTTTAGGCGAGAGAAGGGGCCTCTTCGGCCGACTCGGCGGCGGTCCGCAGAATCGACTCCCACGCGCCCGGGTCGTCGTCCGTGACCTCCGGGAATCCCGTCCCGTACGCGCCGTGCCAAGTGGCCTCGACGCCCGGATTGGCCCAGTCCGAACCGTCCGACAGAAAGACATGCGGGCTGCAACGGACGGCATGCCGGCGCGCGCACTCGAAGTCGAGCGTCACGAGTCGGCGGGCCCGGCCGTCGTCCAGGCCCTGAGCGATGAGCTCCGCGTCCACCCCGGGGGTCTCCCGGGCGAGCGCGATGATCTCGGAGCGGGCCCCGATCGGGCGGCTGTGCGCCCAGAACGCGCGCCGGATCGTCAGGTCGAGGTCCTCGGAGGCGACCGGCCCCTGCTCCTTCGCCAACTGCACCGCCTCCAGGGCGAAGAGCGAGGTCGAGGGGAACCTCCAGTCCGCCGACCGCCACATCTGCCAGCCGGCGTCCGGCTCGATGCGGGCGATTCCGCCGACCTCGGAGTCGGTCCCGCGGCGCGGACTCGGCCCGTCGTTGAACAGCTCCAGGGGGAAGGCCCGGTGGTCGATCCGGACGCGGTCCGTCAGGCCGAGCCGCTCGCGGGTGCTGTGCAGGCGGTGTACGCCGACGTGGGCGAACGAGCACCAGATGTCCGAGAAGACGGTCAGGGTGCCGGCTGCCGTAGTCGTACGGGGATCGGCGAGACGGGCCGCGTCCCGGGCGGGAACTCGGCCGGTGTGCTGCTCGGACATCAGGTGCTCCTCAACTGGTTGGCGTACCCCATGACATGAAGTTCCATCAGGCGTCCCAGGCCGGTGTCGCCGCGGCGCAGGCCCTCGACGAGCTCCTCGTGGTCCTCGGCGTTGTCGTGCAGCTCCGTGCGCAGCCAGCGCAGCGACAGCCGGGTCCATGCCTCCACGCCCAGCCAGTCCCAGTGCCGGATCAGGACGGGATTCCCGCAGGCGTGCACGATGGCGCGGTGGAAGGCCACGCCGTGCAGCGCCTGCTGGTCGGCGTCGGCGCCGGCGGCCGCGCGTCGCATCGCGAGCAGATGCCGCTCCAGCGCGGCGACGTTCCGCGCCAGCCGGGGCGCCGCGAGCATGACGGCCCGGCGCTCCAGCGAGGCGCGGACCAGATAGACGTCCCGGAGCTGGTCCAGGGTGAGCTCGCGGACCCGAACCCCCTTGTTCGGCGAGGAGGTGACCAGCTCCATCGTCTCCAGCTCGCGCAGCGCCTCGCGCACCGGCGCCTGGCTGACGCCCAACTCCTGCGCCACGCGGCGCTCGACGATGCGTTCCCCGGGCTCCCAACGGCCCGCGACCAGGCCTTCGAGGATGAACCGGCGCACCTGCTCGTGCAGGGGGACCCGGGCGAGCGGGGAGTCGCGCCCCGGTGGTCCGGTCGGTAGTGAGACGGACAAATTCAACGCTCCTTGTTCCAAAGACATTTGAGCAATGATCGATCATCGGCTACCGTACTCGACACGACGAACCGCGTCTGCCGGCACTTCTTCATTGCCGCGCGTACGTGCCGGGTGTGGGCCCGGACTCGCGATCGGTCGATTTCTCTTCGCGCCACGAGGCGCTTCAGTCATTCAACTCACCCTGGCCGCGTGCCTTCCGCGACGCCTTCGACCAAGGCCTTCGCGTCGGCCCGAGCGGCCCTGCCCAGGGAGCACCATGACCGAGCACCTGCTTGACCTCACGCAGCACGAGATCCTGGCCCTGCAGACGCGGCACAACCTCGCGGACGCCCACACGCACCAGGAGCAGTCCGGAAGCCAGCGCGACATCGTCGCCGATCTCCCGGAGCTCTGGTACGAGGCGGAGCGATCACGTCAGATCGACCTGGAGAACAAATTCAAGGAGGCGTTCTTCCGCCTCCACGGCCAGGACAGCGTCCGCGCGGAGACGACGATGCTGTCGTACGCGGCCTCCATCTCCACACTCGTCGCCGGCATGTACCTCAGCAGGAACGACATATCCATCTCGCTGATCGAGCCCTGCTTCGACAACCTCCCCGACGTCCTGAAGAACGTCGGGGTCCACCCCGCGCCGGTTCCCGAGAACGTCCTGCACGACGCCGACCGCATCTACGACGAGCTCGTACGGCACGTGAAGACCGACGCGCTGTTCCTCGTCGACCCGAACAACCCGACCGGGTTCACGCTCCTCCAGCACGGCCGCAAGGGCTTCGAGGAGGTCGTGCGTTACTGCGTCGACCACGACAAGCTCTTCGTCGTCGACCTCTGCTTCGCCGCCTTCGCCCTCGCCGACCCGCGCTTCGGCCGCTTCGACCTCTACAAGCTGCTCGACGAGTCCGGCGTCCGCTACATCGCGCTGGAGGACACCGGAAAGACCTGGCCGCTCCAGGACGCCAAATGCGCCCTGCTCACCTGCAGCCCCGACCTCCACGAGGAGGTCTACAACATCCACACCAGTGTCCTCCTCGACGTCTCGCCGTTCATCCTCAACTTCCTGACCCGTTACGTCGAGGACTCCATTGCCGACAACATGGAGTCGGTGCGCACCGTCATCACGGCCAACCGCGAGACCGCACAGAAGGCACTCCAGGGCAGCCTGCTCGAACACATCGAGCCTGGGGTCAACGTCAGCGTGGCCTGGTTCCGGATCACCGACGAGAGCGTGACGGCGAGCGACCTGCAGCGCGAGCTGTCCCGGCACGAGGTGTACGTGCTGCCGGGCACCTACTTCTTCTGGAACACGCCGCAGGACGGCGAGCGCTTCGTGCGCATGGCGCTGGCCCGCGACCCCCAGGAGTTCAGGGACGCCGTGGTGACGCTGCGCGAGGCGGTGGACTCCCTTGCCGGCTGACTCTACCGACTCGGCTGCCGAGGCGTACGTCGACGCCTCCCTGTTCATGGGGATGCACGCCGTCGACCAGGACGTCCGCCGGGCCTGCGCCTCGTTCTTCGCGACACACCTGCGCGACCGCGTGTGGATGACGTACGAGGAGGTCGGCCGCTGCGACGACGTCGTCTGGGCTCTGCCCCGTGCGACCCAGGACGCCTACTACCCCTTCATGGACGTCCTCCACAGCACCATGCCGGTCAAGCGGACCCCGTACGCCGAGGACGCGTGGAAGACCTCCCTCGACGTGCCGGGCTCCGCGGGCCTCTCGCTGAGGGAACGGCTGCTCCTGGCCACCGTCGTCAACTCCGGCAGCCAACTGGTCACCGTGAACCCCCGGTTGCTGGCCCTGGCCGGGCACGGGATGCCCGTGGTCGCCCCCGGCACCCAGCGCGTGACGGCGTTCCCGCAGCCGCTCGCCGCCCTCTACCGCACCTCCCACCGCCTGGAGCTCGATCATGCCCGAGTCTGAGACACCGCCCACGCGGGCCGAGAACCTGGCCCGGCTGCGCTCCCTGCGCGGCGTCGTCGTCCCGCTCGTCACGCCCGTCGACGAGAACGGCAAGGTGGACGAGGACAGCGTCGCCCGGCTCCTGGAGAGCCTGCACGGAAACGTGGCCGGGTTCATGCCGGCCCTGAGCTCGGGCGAGGGCTGGAAACTGTCGCTCGCACAGTGGATGGACATGGTCCGCTACACCGTGCGGTACGCCCGAGGGCTGCCCGTCCTCGCGGGCGCGGAGCTGGGCTACGCCCCGCTGATCGCCGGCCGCAGCGAGCTCGCGGCCTCGCTCGGCGCGGACGCCGTCGTCGTGCCCCCGCCCTTCGGGAACACGGAGGACGCCGGCCTCGGCTTCGTCGACCACGTGCGCGCCATTGAACGCGACGCCGACCTGCCGATCTTCCTCTACTGCGAGAACGCCGTGTCGGACTGGACCCTGGACGCCGACGCCCTGGCCGGAGCCTGTGCGCTGCCGAGCGTCGTCGGGGTCAAGGAGTCCAGCAACGACGAGGAGTTCACCCGCGAGGCCCTCGACCGCGGGATCGAGGTGCCCGTGTTCCAGGGCTGGGAGCACCTCTTGACCAAGGTGCCCGGCACCGCCGGGTTCATCGGCTCGCTGGCGAACCTGGAGCCCGGCGCCTGCCGCGAGGCGCTGGCCGATCCCACGCCGGAGCGGCAGCGCACCGTCGACGACCTCAGCGAGCGCTACCGGCTCGACGCGGACGACTGGTACGCGCACCTCAAGAAGGAGCTCGCCGCGCGTGGCGTCATCAGTACCGACCGGCCCGTCGACTGACCCCGCAGGCACTCGCACCGTAGGAGACATCCATGACAGTGACGGCGCAGACAGCGCGCGAACTGAACCCGGGGGCGCGCCTGTTCGCCCTCAACCGGTCCATCCCGACCCCCGATGAACTGAGCGAACTCATCGCTCTCGAGGACGAGCAGATAGCACGGCGTGCGGCCCGTATCGAGGCCTCGGCGCCGCTCATGGCCGGGCGAGCCGACCTGATGCGCCTCATCAAGGAACGCCTGACCGAGGAAGAGGCGAATCCGCCCGAGTGTGAACGCGTCCTCGCCGAGCACCTCACCCGCAACCAGTTCCGGGAAGT
The DNA here is from genome assembly GCF_044766085.1 of Streptomyces sp. NPDC102360. Taxonomy (NCBI): domain Bacteria; kingdom Bacillati; phylum Actinomycetota; class Actinomycetes; order Kitasatosporales; family Streptomycetaceae; genus Streptomyces; species Streptomyces sp. NPDC102360. Next base: position 196,317 of record NZ_JBIWLG010000001.1, read on the forward strand.
CGTGGCGCAGTTCGCGGTGGACGGGCTCACCGAGTCCGAGTCCTTCCTGCCGATCGTCTGGCGCCTGCCGCGACGGGCCAAGATGGCGATCTTCCGCGTCCTCGTCGACGAGTTCGGATGCGGCAATCTGGACCAGGCCCACTTCAACATCTACTGGGAACTCGCCGGGGAACTGGGCCTCTCCCAGGATGAACGGGACTACCTGCACAGCACGAACCCCGAGACGTTCGACTACGTCAACATGTTCTTCTGGGCCGCGACGCGGGCCCCGCGCCCGGAGTACTTCCTCGGCTGTCTGTGCTACCTGGAATGCAGCATCCTGTACGCCTTCAAATGCTTCGCCGAAGCCGCGTCGAGGCTAGGCCTGGAGGGCGCCCGTTACTACACCGAGCACTTGCACATCGACAACTTCCACGCCCGGGAACTGCACAACGCCATCCGGGAGTTCGACGCGGAGGCCGATCTCCAGCCGGTCAAGGTGTGGACCGGCTTCATGCTGGCGAGCGAGATCCTCGGCGAGGCGACCGAGGCGGCGATCCTGTCGGCGCAGAAGGTGGCCCCGTGAAGCGTTCGCCGGACGTCGGCATCGAGCAGATCAGTGAGGACACTCTACGAGTGACCGTGGGGGACAAGCAGTACGAGGTGGAGGCCTACTGCCCGCACCGGCGAGGCCACCTCGCGCACGGATACGTCAATGCTCGAGCGCTGCGCATCACGTGCCCGCTGCACCACTCCAGCTACAGCCTCGAAACGGGGGACCCCAAGGGCGGCCCCAGCGGTCGTGCGCTGTGCGTCCGCAGGGTCGACGAGGTGGCTGAGTAGCGGCTCCGCTCGCACCGCACGCAAGGGCGAAGGGAGGCCTGCGGAGACGCAGACGCCCTCTCTTCGCCCTCGCGCCTCGTTGCCCCGAAGGAAGTTCGGACGGGCCGCGCGCAGTTCGCGGCTACGCTGACCGGTGTCTTAACGGAGTTTGGTGGAAACGAACGTCGACAACCCCAACCGAAAGGTCCGGTTGAGCTTCTTCGGTGGATGAGTCGCCTCGGCTGCACTGTAGATGGCAAGTCCGGCCGTACCAACCGGCGGTTGGCGCCTGGAGTGACGGTGCAGTGGATTCCGCTTGCTGGTTCACGCCCTGCGCCAGGCGTTGAGCAGTTCCTCGGGGCCGTAAGAAGCCTGAAGCCCGGAGCATTTGATTCCACTCCGAGAGACCGCCACGAGTGGTACCGGCTCGTCGGTGATCGCGGCCCGGTGCTTCTGCAGTGCGGCCAGGTCGTGGCTGTTGAAGGTGGAGTTCTCCAGCCACTTCACCGAGCCGAGGAAGAGCAGTTGCTTGGCGATCGGCTGCCGATCCGCTCCCACCAAGTCGATCTCGATGTCGTTGCTGCGAGTCCAGTACCCGCCGATGGCAGGGGCTGCGGGCAGGACCTCGTCCGGCAGGAGACGCGCGAGGGAGTCCCGGACCAGCGGCTCGACCGCGCGGCCCCGCCAGCTCGTCCACTGTTCCTTGATCCGGCTCAGCGTGAGATCTCCCCGCAGCCGCTCGATCTCCGCCATGTGCGGATCCAGAAAGGTGAGCCAGAACCTCAGGTAGGGATCGGCCACCCGGTAGCGGCGTTCCTTCGACGGCCTCAGGGAGAGGGGCAACTCGGCTGCTACCACGCGTTTCTCGGTCAGGACGTCAGTTGCTCGGGTAAGGGTGGTGTGGGCGATGCCGCCGGCGGCGCGCGCGATGTTGGTGAAGGTGCGCTCGCCGGATCCGATGGCCCGCAGTACCTCTCTGCTCATCGCCTGCGGTGGAAACTCCGCGCCCAGCGAGCGCTCGGCGGATACGAGCAGTGCCGAGATCGGGTTGTCGAGTGAGTCGCGGAGGAACTCCCACACGTCCGCTCCGGCCCGCCATTCCGCGCAGATCAGCGGGAGGCCGCCGGTGACCAGGGAGGCGTCGAAGGCGGCCGCCGGCGACAGGTCGAGCATGTCGCCGATGTCGGCCGGGTGCAGCGGCCCGACGACCATTTCCCGGCCTCGCTGATGGAAGGGACGGTCGTAGCTGTTCAACGCCTCCATCATCGACAGGTCGGACCCGACCAGAAGGAGGAGTACTGGCTTCCTGCTGAGCAGGCGGTCCCAGGCCCGCTGGAGCATGCCCTCGAAGGCGTCGACCCGGTCCATGAGATAGGGGACCTCGTCGATGACGACAACGCTGGGGCTGTCGTCGGGCAGGACCTCCGCAAGGAGCCTGAAGGCCGCATTCCACTGGTTGGGGGTCTCCTCCGCGAACAGGCCCCGCTCCGGCAGAGTGGATCTTGCGACGGTGTCGAGCAGCTCCGTCAGTTCATCCTCGGACGTGCCGCCGGCGGCGGTGAAGAAGAGGTGCGGCGTCCCGGTGCGGCGAAGGAACTCCTCGACGAGGCTGGACTTGCCGACGCGTCTGCGCCCGCGCACGAGGATGCATTGGCCTGGTTTCGCCGATCCGACGGCATCGTCAACCCTTCGCAGGGCGTTGCCGAGCGCCTTCAGCTCACGGTCCCGCCCGATGAAACGGCGCATGGCAATCCTCCCGTAAGGATAGTAGCGATGAAGATACTATCCCTACAGATACCATCTTCGCTCGCAGTCTTGCGAGTCGCAGTGCGCACGAATCCCCAAAGTGGATGGGGAGGGGTGAGGCCAGGCCGGCGGCGGCCTGGCCCCAGTGACCGGTTTCGCCGCGGATCGTGTGTGCCGCGCTCAGTCCAGTAGCGCCCTGGCCTCCTCGGCGGAGGGGTTGCCGAGGCCCTCGAGGAGGTGGAGGGCCTCCTCGGCATGGGTGCGGGACGGGGCGGGGCGGCCGAGGGACCGGTGGGAGCGGGCCAGCCCGAGGTGGGCCCGGGCGGTCTCGTAGAGGTCCTGAGCCTTTGCGGCCAGGGCCAGGGCGGCGCCGTGGTCGGTGAGGGCCCGGCCGTGGTCGCCTGCCGCGCGCGCGGCGGTGCCCAGGGCGTTGAGCGTCTCGGCCACCGTGTGCGGGCCGAGTTCGTGGCTGATCGCGCAGGCGCGTTCGAGGGCGCGGCGGGCGGCATCGTGGTCGCCCTCGTCGCTGTGGACGCGTCCGAGGATCATTTCGGTGGTCCACAGGCCGCCCCTGCTGCGGACCTCCTCGTTGATCAGTTTGGCCCGTTCCAGGTGGTCGTGGGCCAGGTCGAACCTGCCCGTGCGCCGGTAGCCGTCGCCGAGGTCGGCCAGGAGCATCCCCGACCCGGCGCGATTGCCCGCCGACTCGAAGAGGACGTGCGACTTCTGGAAGTGCCTCAGGGCGCCGGGGTGGTCGCCATCGCGTTCCATCGCGTGACCGAGCATGTGATGCGCCGCCGCCTGGGCTTCCGGGTCGCCGGCGGCCCGGCCGGTGGTGATCGCCTCGTGGGCGCACTTGGCCGTCCAGACCACGTCCCCCAGGGAATGGTGGACTGCGGCCAGGTAGGCGAGGGTCCGGCCGGTCCGCCGCAGGTCGCCGGCCCGCTGCGCCGCAGCGAGAGTCAAGAGGAGGAGGCGGAGACCGGCGGGGAGGCAGCTGCGGATCTCCAGGGCGGGGTGCAGCGCCGCGGACAGGAAGTAGGCGTGGGAGTGCCGGCCGCGTTCGGCCGCGTGCGAGCCGACCGCAAGGAGGACGGGCAGCTCCACGTCCAGCCAGGCCGCGGCGGCCGCACGGTCGGGCAGGGGCGGGAGTTGAGGGGCGGGGACGGGTTCGTGTTCGGGGTCAGGCAGCGGCGGGATCGGGAGGACCCGGTCCAGGTCCTCCAGTGCGCAGGCCGCGCCCGTGGCCCTTGCGTAATGGCTGTAGAGCCTGTCCAGGGCCGCCTCTGAAGACTCCTCGTCCTCCTCCCGCGCGACCATCGACCGGGCGTGGTCGCGCAGCAGGTCGTGGAAGGTGTAGCGGCCCGGCTCCTGCTGGATGAGCATGTGAACGTCGAGCAGGTCCTCCAGCAGCGGCTCGGCCTGTGCGACCGTCAGGCCGCAGAGTGGGGCGGCCGCGTACGCGTCGAAGTCCTGCCCGGGGTGGAGGCCGAGCAGGCTGAACGTCCGGCGGTGGCGGGGCCCCATCTGCTCGCACGAGAGGGCGAACGCGGCCGCCACCCCCCGTTCCGCGGTGGCCAGTTCGGGCAGTCGGCGGCCCTCGTCGCGCAGCCGCTCCGCGAGGTGCCGCACCGTCCACCGGGGCCGGTGGCTCAGCCGCGCCGCGGCGATCCGCACGGCCAGCGGCAGGTGTCCGCACAGCCGCAGCACTTCCGCGACGGCGTCCGGCTCCTCGCCCGCGCGCGGCCCGACGATGCCGCCGAACAGCTCCGCGGCCTCCTGCTCCGAGGGGACGTCGACGGAGACCGCACGGGCGCCGTCCAGATCGGTCAGCCTGCGCCGGCTGGTGATCAGGACAAGGTTCCCCGTACCGCCGGGCAGCAGCGGCCTGACGTGCTGTGCGTCAGCGGCGTTGTCCAGGATGACCAGGACGCGCAGGCCCGACAGCTCGGCCCGCCACAGTGCGGTCCGTTCGAAGGCGCCCGGTGGTATCCGCTCGGCGGGGACGCCGAGTTGGCGCAGTAGTGCATCCAGTGCCTCCGCGGATTCGAGGCGGGTCCGGCCGACCGTGTGCGCCTGGAGGTCGACGAAGAGTGCGCCGTCGGGGAAGCGGTCGGCGAGCAGATGGGCCGCGTGGACGGCCAGGGTGGTCTTCCCGATTCCGGCCATGCCGTCGATCGTGACCACACCGCTCCCGTCGGGGACGGAGCCGCGGGCGGTGAGCTTCTCCAAGTCGGCCCGGCGCCCGGTGAAGTCGGGCACGTCGTACGGCAGGAAGCGGGGGGCCGTGCGCCGGTCGTCCCGCAGCACGGCCTCCTCGACCGCCTCGAACTCCCGCCCGGGGTCCAAGCCCTGCTGCTCCTTCAGCAACGTCCGGTAGTCGCGCGCGGAGGCGAGCGCTTCCGCCTGCCGCCCGGAGCGATGCAGTGCCAGGACGTACCAGCCGCGCAGCCGCTCCCGCAGCGGGTGGCCGGCCACTTCGACGGCCAGGTCGTCGAGGAGCGCGGCGTGTCGTCCGGCCTCCAACTCCAGCTCAGCCAGCCGTTCGACGGCCGTCAGGCGCTGCTCCTCCAGCAGGGCCCGCACGGCGGGCACGAACTCGGCCTGCACATCGGCCAGCGGCCGGCCGCGCCAGAGCGCGAGGGCCCGGCGGATCCCGTCGCGGCCGCCGCCCGCGTGCCTGCGGAACTCGTGGACGTCCACCTGGTCCGGCTCCGTCACGGCCGCATAGCCGCCGGGGCGGGTCTGTAGGACATCCGGGCTGGCCCCCTGCGAGTGCGCCGTGCGCAGCAGGCGGCGGATCGCCATCACGGACGCCTGGACCTGCGCCTTCGCCGTCTCCGGCGGGGTCGGCCCCCACATCGCCTCGATCAGCCGGTCCACGCTCACGGTGCTGCCCGCGTTCAGCAGGAGGTAGGCGAGCAGGGCGCGGTGGCGCGGCGCTCCGCCCAGGGGGCGACCGTCGGCGCTCACCTCCACCGGGCCGAGGAGTGTGAAACGTATAGCGGTCACATGGGCGAATGTATCAACGCCCCCGTCCAGCATCGTGTCCGAGCGGACAGCGTCTTCCCTTTGCCCCTCCGCGGCGTTCGCTCCCCAACACGCCGCAATGCAAAGGCTCTTCGTACTTCGCGAACGACACGTGGCAGGAGAACACAATGCAGAGGTTCATCGCCCCCGCACCCGCCCCGATCGACGTCGTCCTGGACGTGCAGGCCGGGCACGTAGAGGTCATCGCCGCCGACCGGGCGGACGCCGTGGTCGAAGTCCGCCCCGCGGACGCAGCCAGGAAGCGCGATGCGGAGCTGTCCGAGCGGACCACGGTCGACCTCACCGACGACGTCCTGCGGATCACTGCCGTCGCCCCGGTGAGCAACCGGATCCTGGGCGCCTCGGGAGCGGTCGAGGTCACTGTCCGGATCCCCGCCGGCTCTCGGATCGAAGCCGCCTCCTCAGCCATCGAGTTCCGTGGCACGGGGAGGCTGGGCGAGGTCGTCCTGGACGGCGCCCTCGGTACCGTACGGATCGAGGAGGCCGGCGGGGCCCGCCTGACCATCCACTCCGGGGACGTCCTCGTCGGCCGTCTGACCGGCGACGCCGAGATCAGCACCGGCAAGGGTGATCTGACCATCACCGAGGTCACCCGCGGCACCGTCGAACTCCGCACGCAGTCCGGCGACATCACCATCGGCGCCGCGCGCGGCGTCTCAGCCGTGCTCGACGCCGGAACCGGCTACGGCCGCGTTCACAACACGCTGGAGAACTCCGGCACCCCCGAGCTGACCGTCCGCGCCACGACCTCCTACGGCGACATCACCGCCCATGCCGTGTGAAGCGGCAGATCGGCGGCCACCTGCGCGTGGCGGTCCGCGACATCCATGACGACACCCGGTCCAGGAACGACATGCCCGCGCCGAGCCAGTGACCAGCAGACACAGGAGTCCTCGATGAACAGCCATGACAAGACCGTTCTCGTTACCGGAGCCACTGGGAACCAGGGCGGCGCCACCGCCCGCCACCTGCTCGCTGACGGCTGGCAGGTCCGTGCCTTCGTCCGGGACGCCACCTCCCCGGCCGCCGTCGCCCTCGCGGCCGCCGGCGCCGACCTCGTCCCCGGCGACCTCGGCGACCCCACCTCGCTGATCGCGGCGGCACGCGACGCCTACGGTCTCTACAGCGTCCAGGCCGCCGGCCCCGGAGAGGTCACCCAGGGGGTGAACGTCGCGGACGCCGCCAAGGCTGCAGGCGTGCGGCACCTGGTCTACTCGTCGGTCGGCGGGATGATCGCGCAGAACCGCTACTACGTGGAGCACGGCTGGAACCCCATCAACAAGTGGCGGATCGAGCAGCACATTCACGACCTGGGCATCCCGGCGACGATCCTGCGCCCCGCCGCCTTCATGGAGGACTTCACCAGCCCGGCGAGGTTTTTCCAGGACGGCTCCCTCGCCGTGCCCTGGCACGACGGCCTCGCCATGCAACTGATCGCCATCGAGGACACCGGCGCCCTGGCCGCGCTGGCCTTCGCGGACCCGGCCACCCACCTCGGCCGGGCCATGGAGATCACCGGTGACCGGCTGACCACGCCGCAGATCGCCGCCGCGCTGAGTGCGGCCGCCGGCCGGCCGGTTCCGCGCACCCGCATCCGGCACGAGGTCCTGTGGGAGCACGACCCCGAGGTCGCCAAGGTCTACGCATGGGCGAACGAGACCTACTACGAGGCCGACCCCGGCGCCGTCCGCGGGGTGCACCCCGGACTCATGGACTTCCGCACCTGGCTGGAGCGCTCGGGCCGGGACCGGCTGCTGGCACAACTGGACGCCTGACGGCCCCGGCGCGACGTCGGGCCCGCGCCGGATCCGCACCCCGCCCGAACCCTCGTCGCCGCGAAGCGCCGTCGAGAACCTGCCTGGAGTGGCGTGACCAGGACCGACCCATCGAGAAAGGCAAGGACCCATCATGGGACAAGGCAACAGCGGCTTCTCCGAAGCGGGATCGCGCAGGCTGCACGACGTGCTGGCCGGGTACGTCGAGTCCAAGAAGATCCCTGGACTCGTCGCGCTGGTCGACCGTGGCGGCCACACGCACGTTGAGGCGCTCGGCACGATGCGGCACGAGGGCGGGGCGCCGATGCGCCGGGACACCGTGTTCCGGCTGGCGTCGGTGTCCAAGCCGATCACCACGGCGGCGGCGATGGTCCTGCTGGACGAGTGCCGGATACACCTGGACGACCTGGTCGAACAGTGGCTGCCGGAACTCGCCGACCGGCAGGTCCTGACGCGGCCCGACGCCGCGCTGGAGGACACCGTGCCCGCGCGGCGTCCGATCAGCGTGCGGGACCTGCTCACCTCCACCTTCGGCCTCGGCATGGATCTGACGTCGATCGATACCCCGCTCATGCAGGCCGTCTTCGAGCAGCGACTCGCCCCCGAAGGCACGGCGGCACCGGAGCCGGACGAGTTCATGCGACGCCTCGGCGCGCTCCCGCTGATGCACCAGCCCGGAGCGCAGTGGCAGTACCAGATCAGCAACGACGTCCTCGCCGTGCTGGTGTCCAGGGTCACGGGCCGGTCGTTCGAGACATTCCTGCGCGAACGCGTCCTCGACCCGCTAGGGATGAAGGACACCGGGTTCCACGTGCCCGCCGGCAAGATCGACCGGTTGCCTCCCGCCTACGTCCCCGACGCGCAGACCGGCGAGTTCACGGTCTGGGACGAGGCGGTGGGCGGGGCGTACAGCAAGCCGCCGGCGTTCCAGAGCGGCGCCGGTGGGCTGGTCTCCACCGTCGACGACACCCTCGCCTACTTCCGGATGCTGCTCGGCCACGGCAAGCACGGCAGCGAACGCGTCCTGTCCCGGCCCGCGGTCGAGTTGATGACCACCAACAGCCTCACCGCTGAGCAGAACGCCGCCCGCAATGCCCTGGCCCGTAACAGCGTCCACATCTCGTTCGGGCAGGGGCAGCACGGCGGCTGGGGATTCGGGATGGCGGTGCGGACCTACCGTGGTGACTACGCGCCCGTCGGCCAGTTCGGCTGGGACGGCGGCGCAGGCACAGCGGCCTTCGCCGACCCGGTCAACCAGCTCACCGGAGTCCTGTTCACCCAGGTAGGACTGTCCGTGCCGGATCCCGCACGACTCGTCCAGGACTTCTGGACCACCCTCTACCAGGCAATCGACGACTGAACCCACAGCCAGGACCAGCCAGGAGAGAGCGCCGGCCGCGCCTGGTCCACCGTCACCAGCCCGTACGGAACCGGAGGAACACCACCATGGCCGATCACGTCGGGGGCGCCGAGTCCGCCGGTCCGGAACCCGCTCTGCTCCCGCGGTTGGCGCCGACCGTCTCGGGCGTGTCCTCTCGGGCGATCTCCGCCCTGCTCGACCGTCTCGAGGCGTCGTGGGGCCGGCGTGACTCCCTCATGATCGTGCACCGAGGCCATGTCATCGCGGAGGGCTGGTGGGAGCCCTACACGGCCGAACGCCCGCACCTCCTCTACTCGCTGACCAAGTCGTTCACGTCGATGGCCGTGGGACTCGCGGTTGCCGACGGGCTGCTGGCGCTGGACGACCGAGTCGTGGACCTGCTGCCGGAGCACGTCCCGGCCGACGTCTCGGAACAGGGCCGTCGGATCACCGTCCACCACCTGCTGTCCATGACCGTGGGCATCCCCGAGGACAGCCTTGAGGGAGCCTGGGAGCGGGAACCGGGCGACCTGGTGAAGGGCTTCTTGCGGATGCCGTTCACGTTTCCCGAGGGGACGCGGCACACCTACGACAACGCGACGACCTTCCTCCTGGCCCGGATGGTGGAGCGGGTCACCGGCCGCGGCCTGCCGGAGTACCTCGACGAACGCCTGTTTCACCCGATGGGCATCGACCATGCCGAGTGGGACCGGGTGTCCAGCGGCGCGGCCTTCGGCTTCCACGGACTGCACCTCACCACCGAGGCCGTGGCCGCCTTCGGCCAACTCCTGCTGGACGGCGGCCGCTGGGGCGATCAGCAGCTCGTGCCACGCGAGTGGGTGGAGTCGGCGACCAGAAAGCACATCGACAGCGAGTGGGTTCTGGGCGGAACGAACCAGGACGACTTCGCCTTCGGCTACGGCTACCAGTTCTGGATGGCCCGTCACGGGTACGGCGGCCAGGGCTCCTACGGCCAGCAGTGCATCGTGGTTCCCGAGCACGACCTCGTCGTCGCCGTGACCGCCGAGGGCGAGGCTCAGCACGCGTACGAGGCCCTGTGGGAGTGCCTGCTGCCCGGCCTGGGCCACCCCGACACCGCCGAGGACGACGAGGCGCTCGCCGAACGGCTGCGCGGGCTGTCGCTGCCGATGGTCGAGGGTTCGGACGGCCCCGGGCGCTGGGCCGTCGTGAAGCTCGACGCGTCCGCCGAGGGCGCGGCCCTGCCCAACGGGACGAAGGTGGTTGTCGAACCCACCGGCGGCGGCTGGCTCGTGCGGTTCGAGCCGCTCCTCGACGTCGAGGTCGGCCACGGAGTCTGGCGCGAGAGCGCCCCGCTCGGCCGCCCGGTCGTGTCGGCCGGCGCCTGGCAGGAGGACGGTACGTTCGTCGCCGATCTCTACGTCATCACCACCCCGCACCGGGTCCGGCTGACTGTCGACCCTGTCGCGGGGACGGCGACGGCGGCCTGGAGCACCCCGCCCATGACCCGCCCCGATCTGACGCTGCATCTGCGGTCGCCGCTGATGACCCGGCCGGACGTGGAGTAACGACGACGGTCGGCGAGGGTCGAGCTGCTCGAGTTGCTGCAGGTGCTGTTGCGCTCGCCGGTGCGAGCGGCCTGCCCGCCCCTAGGCTGACGGCCCCCTTGACGGCACAGGCAGTGTCTTCGCAGGCTGAGGGTTGTCTTAACGGAGTTTCGCGGACACCAACCGGGACAACCCGCGGCGGCAAGTGCGGCTGTCGTTTCTCGGGTGATCAGGACGCCGACCGTAGGCCCCCTACTCCTTGACCGGGGTCGTGCCGTTCATGGCGAAGTGGGCGGAGCACTGCTCGTCGGAGCGGTTGCTCGCGTTCCAGACGCAGATCCACATCGTGTGGCCGACGTTGGAGACGGCGCTTGTCTTCTCGGCGCCCCAGTCGGCGTGGAAGGTGTACGCGAGGCCGTCGCTACGGTGCAGTGCGGCGCCGCAGCTCTGGCTCATGGAGGTGTTGAGCACGCCCGAGAGACTGCCGGAGCCGTTGTCGCGCAGCCAGGCGGAGCAGGTGGCGTTGTTGCCGACCCAGGAGGTGTCCGCCTCGGAGCCCTCGACCTGTGCCGGGTCGTCGCTGCCGTTGATGCCACTGATCGACGACGAGGTGACGCGGGGGGCGGCCGGTGCTGAGGACTTGGTGGTTCCGGTGGGGCGGGAGGGTAAGCGCGAGCCGGACGCGCTCGGCGGGGCGGTGGTGGGTGTGCCGGCCGGGGCGGCAGGGGTCGGTTTCCCGGACTTCGCGGTGTGCGAGGCCGAACGGCTCGGGTTCGCGGAGGCCGTCCGCGTCGTCCCTGCCACGGTCTCCTGGGTGGGCCCATGGGCGGCGCCGTCGTGCCGGGAATCGGACGGCATGAGTACGAACGCCGCGACGGCGCCGAGGGCGACCACCGCGCCGGCCGGGAGCAGGAGCCGGCGCGTGCGTGGACGGCGCGGTGACGCTGTGGGCGGGGGCGCGGTCCCGGGCGTCGGATCCGCGGCCAGGTCCGGCGGCGGTACGGTCTCCAGTTTGCTGACCGGAGTCGCGGCGAAGGCACGTCGCGCGGCGATGCGTGACATGACCTCGGAGGGCCAGGAGGGAGGCGGAGCGGGCAGGTGTGCGCGGGCCGCCTCCGCCACCTCGTCGGCGGTGGGGCGGCCCCCTGGGGCAGTCGCCAGACAGGACTCGATGACGGCGGCGAGATCGGCGTCCACGGCGCGCAGCGGCTCGACGTCCGGAACGACCCCCGGCGTTCGGCCCGAAGCCGCGTAGAGTGCGAGCGCCCCGAGCGAGTAGACGTCCGTGGGCGCGCCCACGTTCTCGTCCCCTGCCTGCTGTTCCGGCGCCGAGAATCCCTGCGTGCCGTAACTGCCGCCGCTCTTGGTCAGTCTCGCCTGGTCCGCCGCGCGGGCGATGCCGAAGTCGATCAGCTTCACGCCGTCCCGCACCAGCATGACGTTGCCCGGCTTGATGTCACGGTGCGCGATCTCCAAGGCGTGCACGGCCGACAGGCCGGTGGCCACCTCGGCCAGCAGCAGCCACAACGCCTCCGCGGGCAGCGGGCCGCGCAGCCGGACCGCCTCGTCCACGGTGAGTCCGGGCACGTATTCGGTGGCGAACCAGGGCCGCTCCGCGGTGCCGTCGCTCGCCAGTACCCGCGGGGACACCCCGGCCGGTACCCGGTAGAGGAAGCCGACCTCGCGTTCGAAGCGCTCGCCTGCGACCAACCGCGGCCGGACGCGCTTGACCGCGGCGTAGCCCTTGTCGGAGGCCCCGAGATAGACCTCGCCCATGCCGCCGACACCGAGCAGACCAATGATGTGGAAGCTGCCGATCTCCTGCGGATCGTCCGCGCCGAGCGGTTCGGCGATCGTGCTATCCGTCATCAACAGGTCCCCGACCGCTAGGGCCTGTCCGGCGGATCATGGCGCAGTCGCGGGGTCTGGCACGCCGATCTGCGGCGTTGTCGTCAATCACCATCGCTCCGCGATGCCTCAATCCTCCGCCTTGCATCTCGACGCACCAGACCCCGCTCGCCGGCACCGACTCATTCGCGGCCACCCGCATGCGCCACGATCCGCCGGACAGGCCCTAGCGCTCACGGCAGGCAGGCTATCGATCAAGTCGGGGCAAGGCAACAGGAGTTGGCGGCAAACGCACCTTTCCCCTTCGTGCACATGTGCGGGAGGACCGGTCCTCACGGCGCGCTCATACACTGACGCGAGCCGAGCCGGAGGTATGTGACATGGCGTACGGAAACTTCCCGCCCCAGATGCTGCCACCGGGCAGCCCCGCGGACCGGGTGCCCTCGGCCCCGCCGGGGACGATCTTCGTACTGGGGCCGGAGGGCGGGTACGCCGTGCCGCCGCGCCGGTACACGCTGCTGTTCGGCCGGGACCGCGATGACGTGCACGTGCCGGTCGGTATCGACGACCCGACCGTCAGCCGCCGCCACGGCGTGTTCACCTGCACGGCCGCCGACAGTGACTGGTGGCTGGTCAACACCGGGAATCTGCCCATCGAACTGCCCGACGGCGTGCTGATACTCACCGGCCACAAGCGGCTCGTCGAAGCCGGATACACCCCACTGGTGATCAACTCGTCCAAGCGGCGCTCCCATCTGGTGGAGGTGCGCGTCGTGGACGAGGACGACGGCAACCCGCGCTCCGCGAGCGGTGCGGAGACCGTGGATCCCGAGACGGTCTACGAACTCGCCCCGCAGGAACGGCTGGTGCTCACCGCGCTCGCCCGGCGCTACCTCGCGGGCCACGACGCCTTCCCGCTCCCGCTGGCCTGGGAGGACACGGCCCGGCTCGCCAATGCCTCCCCGTACGCGACCAAGTCCTGGACCCACAAGTCGGTGGCGAACACGGTCGAGGACGTGCGCGAACGGCTGCACCGCCGTGGTGTGCGCGGACTGCTGCGCGACGAGGTCGGCGAGCCGGTCGGCTCGACGCTCAGCGTCAACCTGATCAGGGAACTGCTGAAGACGGCGACGCTGAGTGCGCAGGACCTGGAGTTGCTGGCCGGCGAGGACTGAGCGCAGAAGGACCGAGTGGTGTGCACACCCTGTGCCCCGGCCGACTGGCGGCCGGGGCACACGGCGTTTCTCAGTCCTCCGGCTCAGCCGGCTCGGGCTCGGCCGCGGCGTGGTACGTGACATGCATCGTGCCGTGCTGCTGTGCGAAGACGGCCGCCCGATCCTGCGCCGTGCTCCGCTGCTGAGCCTCCGGCTGCGGTGGCTCGGCCTGATGCGTCGTATGCGTCACGTTGTTGTTGTCACCTACGACGAAGGTGCCGGAGACGTCCCCCGTGGTGATGTCTCCGTGAGTGGGTTCCGTGGGCATGTGCTGCCTTTCGTGGCTGGTGTCGAGGTCACGCGCCGCAGTCGGTCTGCAGGCTGTCCGACGCGGCGTTCATCGCCGAGGCCTCACTCGACGGGTCGACCTGGGAGTTCTCCGGGTCGCTCGCGTACGACTCGTATTCGCTCGTGAGCTCCTGAGTGGCCGTCAGCATGTCGTCGAGGTCCGATTCCACGGAGCTGTCCTCGGCTTCGTAGACGGCGTCCTGCAACGTGGACTCGACGGACCGCAGGTCGCTGATGACGGTGCCGACCTCGGAGCGCAGCGTGCTGTCGTCGGGGGGAGTGGACGTGGCGCCCGAGTTGTAGGAGTCCATGGCGCTGTTGTACGAGTCGATCGAGGCGGACGCGGTGGCGGAGTCGGTGGAGTACTGCTGGAGCCCCGAGGACAGGTCGGGGATCACGGTCGCGCACACGGGATCGACGCTGGGCGAGGTCGCCTCGGCAGGCGCGGTGTCGCCGGCGGGCACGTTGTCGTTGCCCAGGTACGGCGTACTGACGGCGCTCGGCGCGGCGGTCGGTGACGGGGTCGGCTGGTTGTTCGCGTAGACGATGGCGCCTACGCCCAGCACCGCGGCCGCGCCGATCGCGCACGCCGCGGCGAGTGCCGATGCTCCGCCCTTGGCGCCCGCCGCGCCGGCGGCGGTGGTCGCCGAATGGCCCGCGCCCGCCGCCTGTGTGGTGGTGCCCGTCGCCGATGTGGTGGTACTCGTGGCAGGGGTCGAATGGGCAACGGAGGTGTGCGCCGACGAGAGGTCGATCTGCTGAGGTACGGGTGTGGTGGGAGGCGCGGCGCTCGCGTGGGCGGCGACGTGCGGCTGCGTCGAAGCGGAGGACACATCGAACACCGGCCTCGCCGTGTGGGCGGCCGTCGTCGTGTGCCCGGCGGACGCGGTGGTGACCGGGTCCGGGAGGGGCGGCGGCACGTGGACCGGTCCGGGCGTCGTGGCCAACGCGTGGCCCGGCAGTCCGGCGTTCGACGCCGCGTTGGTCACCTGCTGGGCCACCGACTGCCCATGCAGCGCCGTGAGTTCATGCCACAGCACCCCCGCCTCAAGTACCAGGGCCGCAGTCATCGCGCCCCGCCCGAGCGCCTTCCGCCGGGTGCGGGCCTCGTGCAGGAAGAACTCCTCGTCCTCCTGGACCCCCGCGCTCCTCGCCGCCGCCCAGCCGACTCCGAGCAGGCTGCCCCACGCGTCGAACTGCCGGGACAGCGCCAGCTTCGGCGAGGCGGCACGGGCCAGAGCCACGCCGAGCCGCGGATGTCCGCTCCGCTCGGCACGCAGCACCGCCACGTCAAGGGCCTGGAAGTGCACCGCGACATCGTCGGCGGTGGTGTCGCCGGCCTCGACCCACGCGGTGAGCGTCCGGCAGAGCCGGTCGGCGGGATACTCCGTCCTGCGCGTGTCCAGCACGCACTCGGCCACATCCGGCGGACAGCTGTAGCCGGTCTCCGAGGCGAGCAGCAGGCCGTGCCGTACCAGGCCGTCGGCGAGCGCGCCGGCGTCCGTCCGGTCCAGCAGATCGTTGAGATGCCGGGGCGCCAACTCGGCGCCGGACAGCGAACCGAGCAGGTGCAGCAGGTCGCGCTCCCGCGGGCCGACCTTCTTCAGCAGCGCGGGAAGCAGTTCGGGAAGATCGGCCTTCCCGGGCAGGCCCTTGCCGGTCGCGGCCGACAGGGCGATGCGCCGCAGCCGGAGCGGGTTGCCGTCCACCGCGTCGCACAGGGCGTCCACGAGCGGCACCTCGTCGGGCCGCAGTTCACGCGAGAGCAGCGCCGACACCAACTCCGCCGCCGCCGCGGCCGTCAGCCCCTTGAGCCGGATCGCGTGCACGGCGTCGACCGTGGACTGTTCCTGCGCGGTGAAGACGAACGTGGACCGCTCGGCCATGTCGACGAGCCGGCGCAGCTCCTTCTCGGCGAGCCCCACGTCGTCCAGGTAGATCCGCAGCCGCAGCGTCTTCAGATGCTCCTTCAGCACCTCCCACGACGGCTTGTAGTTCGGCGCGTCGAAGCTGATGTCGAAGATCGCCTGCGCGATGTCGTCGGCCGTACGCCCGCCGGCCTCGATGTACGCGGCGCCGTCGTCGCCGTGCGCCATCGAGCAGGCGAGATGGCGCAGCAGCGCGCTCTTGCCGACCCCGGACGCACCCCAGATCTGCACCAACGGCCGCGCTGTGACTGCCTCTTGGAGGGTCCGCACGTCCCGCGCCCGGCCGATCAGCGGCTCGGCGGTGGAGCGTGGCAGCTGGGAGATCGACGGGCGCTTGACCGGATCCGGCAGCGTTCCCTCCAGGATGCTCACCGTGTTGTTGTTGCCGATGACCACCGTTCCGGACACGTCGCCGGTCCGGATACCTTCGGAACCGTCCGGAGCACCGTTGTTCTGAGACATCTGCTTCCCTCGTTCTCTCCCGCGCCAGGGTCTCGGCACCCGGACAGGCTGACGCCGACCCTTCGTGCGAACCCGGTGCTTTTACGTATTCGGCCGTATTCGGCGAGATCGCCGACGGTCAGGCGGGCCCGGCCGCCGCGGCGATCCGAGCGAGGTGATCCAGGTCGAGGATCGTGATCCTGCGGTAGCCGGTCGTGATGGCGCCGGACTCCCGAAGCGCCCGCAGGGCCTTGTGGATGGACGACTCCGCCGCGCCGACCAGGGTGGCCATCTCCGGCTGTGACAGCGGGAGTTGGGCATCACGCCGACCGGGACGCCCGTAGGTGACGGCCAGGTGGTGCAGGATCCTCGCCAGCCGTCCGAGCACGTCGCAACCGGTGAAGTCGACGATCCGGCCGGTCGCCGTACGCAGCTTGCCCACGACGCTCGCGCTGAGCGCGAGTCCGATGGTGGGGTGCTGTTTCGTGCACTCCAGCAACTCGGACCGGAGTATGTAGCGGGCCAGCACCCTGCCGCACGCGGTCACGGTGCCGACGCGTGGCCGGCCGTCGATCCCGGCGAACTCCCCGACCAGGTCCCCGGCCATCCGTACGGCCAGCAGCGCCTCGCGGCCGTCCTGTGCTCGCGCGGTGACCTTCACCATGCCGCCGAGCAGGAGCAGCGCGAAGTCCGAGGTGTCCGCCTCGCGGATGGTGATCTGTCCGGCCGGATAGGCCACGCCGTGGCCGAGCCCCATGAGGACTGTGCGGTCGGCCTCGTCGAGCCGGCCGAGTAACCCGGCCGGTGGCCAGTAGGCCGCGCCCCCGTGAACACGTGTGGTGCTCATCGCCCCACCTCTCTTCTTGGCGCGGCCGAAACCGCACAAGCCGTATTAGTAGCCGTTCCGCCCGGGGACCCCTCCTCTACGGTCTCGTCAATCATCTTGTCCACACCGGACGACCCGGACGACGGCAACTCGACCTCGAATTGCCGGAGTTCGCCGTGACGTGGAGGCGCAGTGAATCCGAGACGCGAGTCGAGATACGAGTACCGGGCCCTGCTGGCGTGCGACATCGCCGGCTCCGCGGGCCGCGGCGAGCGGCGGCTGCAGGAGATCCGCGGCACGCTGCGCTCCGCCCTCGCCGACGCCCTGGGCGCGGCGGAGCTGGACGCACGGGACTTCATCCGCGACGACACCGGCGACGGCTGCCGGCTCGTCGCACCGGCCCAACTGCCCAAGGCGGCCCTGCTGTTTCCGCTGCTCCCGGAGCTGGCCGTACGCATCCGTGCGCACAACCGGCGGGCCTGCGCGGACACCCGGCTACGGGTGCGGGTCGCGGTGCACGCGGGCGAGGTCCGGCTCGACCCGGACGGCACCGTCTCCGGCGCCCCCTTCGAGGCGCTGGCCCGGCTGCTCGACTCGGCCCCGCTCCGCCACGCGACCCTGACCGGCACCGGTGGCACCCCGTTGGCCGCGATCCTGTCGCACCACGTCCACGAGGAGACCGTCGGACACGGCCACGAGGGGCTCGAGGCCGACGCCTTCACCCCCACCGACGTGCGCGTCAAGGAGTACGCCGCGCGGGCCTGGCTCTGGTACCCGGGCAGCCCCATTGGGCCGCGGGCCGGCTCCGGCGAGCGGCCTGCGCCATCAGAGCGTCCCGTACAGCCCGAGCCACAGCCCGTCGAGCAGCTCGTCCGGGCCACGGGTCACGGGACGGTCTTCGCCGTGCACCGGGGTGACCAGCACATCCGCCACAACGACCGAGGTTGATACCCGCTGATGAACGAGGAACTCGCCGAGCTGGCCGCAAGCGGCGCCACCGCTCTGGTCGCCGCCATGGGCACGGATCTCTGGCAGGAGGCCAAGCAGTTGATGAGCCGCGTGCTCGCCCGGGCCCGCGGCAGCCGAGGCAACGAGCTGACCGTCGCGCTGGACCGGGCGTCGACCGCCACGAGGGGAGCGGTCGACGCCCGGGCCGAGGACTACTGGACCGAGGCCCTGTCCCAACTGCTCGACGGGAACCCGGATCTCGTACAGGACGTCAGGGCCCTGGCCTCGCTGCGCACTCCAGGAAGGCCGGGCAACGTGACCCAGCTCAATTTCGCGACCAACTCGGGTGAGGTGTACGCGGTGCAGAACGGCAGCCAGCACTTCGCGTCCGGGCCGGCGTCCCACGAGCGCGGGGAACGGCCGTGAGCCGGGCCGACGGCCGGCGCGGCGCGCTCATGGAAGGACGGTGGCGATTGGTGCTGTTCGCGGCCGTCGTCATCGGCGCCTTCTTCGAAGTCAGTGCGGAACACCGGCGGTTCGGCCCGCTGGTGGACGCCTTCGCCCTCGCTGCCGTGGGGGTGATCGGCGCGGCGGCCGTGCTGGGGTCCGAGCCCTCGGCGCGGTCGGCCGGACAGCGGGAGCGCCCCGCCCAGGAACCGCGGCCCGACGCGGCGCCTCCGATCTGCCGCTACGCCACCGGGCCCGCGACGCCCCAGCCCCAGCCCCCAAGACCCCGGCCCTTCCTGCGCGAGCGGCCGACCGATCTGAGCGTCCCCCGCTTCGGCGACGGCGCCCACGCCCAGGGCTACCGCTGGCTGCTGCCGGAGCGCACCGTACAGAACGGGATCGCCGCCGACGAGGCCACGGTCGGTGCCTTCACCCTCCGCGCGGCCTCCGTCATCGGGCCGGGCCACCGCTGCGCCGAACCCGCCGAGCCGCGCCAGGACTCCTACCGGATCGGTCGCAGCCGGGACAGCCGGTACGCGATCGTGGCCGTCGCCGACGGTCTGTCCAGCGCGGCCCGGTCCGACGCCGGGGCCACCACGGCCTCCAGCCAGGCCGTCACCCTGTTGCGCGAACAGCTCGAGACCGTGGGATTCGGCGGGCTCGACGCCAAGGAGCTGTACGGGCGGATCGCGCAGTCCATCGCCGCGCACGCGAGCGGCCGGGGCGTCGACACCGCGGACCTGGCCACCGTGCTGATCACCGCGGTGCTCGCCGAGCCGGACGCGAACGGTGTCGCGCAGGCCTGGATCGCGTGGCTGGGCGACAGTTCGGCCTGGACGCTCGACCCGCACGTCCCGTCGTGGCGGTTCGCCGCGGGCGAGGCCAAGGACCGCACGTCCGCCGTGGTCTCGAACGAGGTCGCCGGCCGACTGCCTGACACCCCGCAACTGGTCGGGGACGCCTACCTCCCGCTGGCTCCCGGCGCCGCCCTCGCCCTGGTCACGGACGGGATCGGCGACGCGTGGGCGGACCCTGCGGGCAACGTCAACGAGTACTTCGCGAACGCCTGGCGCGCGCCGGTGCCGGCCAGCCGGTTCACCGCCGACGTCGGCTTCGACGCACCGCAGTGCCTCGACGACCGCACCGCGGTCGTGACGTGGAACGGGGGCCGGGCATGACCGAATCCCCTCTCGTCGACGGAGCCGATGACAGTACCGGCACCGGCACCACCGGCAGTCCGGCGGCCGATCCGCGAGGCTGGGCGTTGCCACGAGCCGTGAGCGTCGGCGACCTCGGCCCGCTGGCCGAGCCGATCTCCGAACACAACGGCCAGGCCGTCGCCGTACGGCCGTTGACGGACCACCCGGGCTGGCTGGCCAAGCTCTACCGGCCGGACCAGCACCCGGAGGACGCCCAGCGGCTGGACCTGCTGATCTCGGCCCCGGACACGCTGCCGCCGGTAGAGAGCGCGCTCCTGTACACGGGCACGTGCTGGCCCGCGGCCCGGATCGAGGAGCCCGGCAATCCGGCCGTCGGCTGCGTGATCCCGATGGCGCCCGAGGAGTACCGCAGCGAGCTGCGGCGCGGCGCGTTCAGCGAGCGCCGCTTCGTGGAGATCGACTGGCTGGCGAAGTCCGACGCGTCGATCCGGGGCGTCGGACTGCCGTCCCCCGGCGCCGCGGGCAGGCTGGACGCCTGCCGCGAACTGGCGCTGCTTGCCACGATCTTGGAGGAGCTGGGCCTGGTCTACTCCGACTGGTCGTTCTCCAACGCCTTCTGGAACCCGGACCAGCACTCCGTCTACCTCATCGACGTCGACGGCTGCCGGCCCGCGAAGATGCCCGACATCCACCAGCCGAACTGGGCCGACCCACTCACACCGCCGGGTACCGACGCGGACGAGTACACCGACCGCTACCGGCTCGGACTGCTCGTCGCCAAGTGCATGACGGGCCTGCGTGACGCGCACACCTTCCACACCGTCGCCGCGTCCCCCTGGCCGAACCAGCCGGCCGTCTCCGAAGTACTGCTCGACATGTTGCTCGCGACCGACCGCGAGCGACGTCCCTCGGCCGCTCAGCTGAACCAGGCGCTGAACAGCGGCCCGTATCTCAGGACCACACCACGTCCGACACGCACCAAGCTGCCCCCGCTGCCTGCGCGGCCCAGGCCGCTCCCGGCTCCGCGACCGCCCGCCGCCGCTCAACAGCCCGCGAAGAAAGCCGACTCGACGCCGCCGAAACCGTCCGAGACCGGCATGCAGGTCGGCTGGGTCCTCGTCGTCGTCATCGCCGCGATCCTGCTGATCGTGATCGCCGCCAACCACTAGCTCAGAGGTGCACCATGTCACTCTGCCTGCCCACCTACGTAGTGATCGACGCGTCCTCGTCGATGAAGCAGCACGAGGCAGTGCTCAACGCGACCCTTGCCCGTCTGCACTACAACCTGGCGACGAATCCACGTGTCTCGGAGTTCGCCCGGGTCAGCGTCGTCGCCTTCTCCACCGATGTGCACGTGGTGATCCCGATGTCGGACATGGAACAGGTACCGGTCATGCCCGAGGTGATCTGCGGCGGCCGCACGGAGTACGGCAAGACCTTCGACCGGGTGCGGGAGTGCATCGAACAGGATGTCGGCAACCTGAGGATGCAGAACCTCGACGTGCTGCGGCCGACGGTCTTCTTCCTGACCGACGGAGTGCCGACCGATCCGCACTGGCGGGACCCGTTCCGCACACTCGTGGATCGGGACTGGCCGCGTCATCCGCACGTGATCGCCTACGGCTTCGGCGGCGCGAAGCGCGACGTACTGGAACAGGTGGCCACCAAGGCGCTGTTCATCGCCGATGGTTCGGACACCGAGTCGGCGCTCAGCGAAGCGATCACCGGTCTGCTCAACACCCTGATCGCCTCGTCGAAGAGCGGCCGGATGCAGATCGCCACCGACGTCAAGGGCTTCAACTACGTTGAGGTCGCCCAGGAGTACGTGGACTGATGACGGACATCGAATCGCGTGTCACGGCGAGCCGGCGGCGGCGTGCCTCCGCCGGACTCACCGCGCTGGCCGTGGTGCTGCTCGCCTGCGGCGCCACGGTCGAAGTGACGGGCAACCTCCTCGACACCCCGGGGAACGGGAGCGGAAGCGGCCCGCGCCCGGCGACGACCGTGCAGCCGAGCCACACCCGTTCCCGCGTCCCCGAGGCGCCGTCGCCGCACCGCCGGCTACCGGCCTCGCCCTCTCTTCCGCCCAGCCCTGCGGGCACCGCTACCGGTGGTCCGTTGAACGGGCGATAGAGAGGTCGAGGCGCGCGCCCAGTGGCGGCTACGAAAGACTCTGGGCCCGCTCCTCCGCCCACTGCCGCAGCAGCTTCTTGTCGGGCTTGCCCGCGTCTGTCAGGGGCAGCGCGTCCACGAAGGTGATGTGGGCCGGCTCGTACATCGCGCCGCGCTGTCCGCGCACCGCGGCCCGCAGCTCCTCCGCCTCCAGCGCGACGCCGGGCGCGGCGACGACCGCGGCGTGCACCTGCTCCATGCGGTCGGCGTCCCGGACGCCGAAGACGGCGCTCTGCAGCACCTTCGGGTGCGAGTTGAGCAGGTCCTCCAGCTCGGTGGTGTACACGTGACCGCCGACGACCACGATCATGTCCTTGAGCCGGTCGACGACGGTGATGTAGTTCTCCTCGTCGAGGAAGCCGATGTCACCGGTGTGCAGCCAGCCGTTCCGCAGTACCTCGGCGGTCAGCTCCGGCTGCTTCCAGTAGCCCGTCATCGTGCCCTCGGACCGGATGCAGATCTCGCCCAGCTCGCCGACCGGCAGGTCCTTGCCGTCGGTGTCGCGGATGGCGACCTCCACGCTCGGCAGCACCTTGCCCGCGGAGCGCATCCGCTCGGGCCGGTCCAGGTCGTGGTCCTCGGGGGTGAGCACGCTGATGCCGCCGGCCTCGTTCTGCCCGTAGAACTGCAGGAGTACGGGCCCGAAGCGGCGTACGGCGTCCGAGATCCGCGCGGGCGAGGCCTGGCAGCCGCCGTACGTCAGGCCGCGCAGGCTGCTCAGGTCGCGGCGCTCGGAGTCCGGGTGGTCGAGGAGCTGATAGACGAGCGGCGGCAGCAGGAACAGGTGCGTGATGCGCTCGCGCTCGATGGTGTCGAGCACCTCGCCCGCGTCGAAGTCGTCGTGCAGGACGACGGTGCCGCCGGCCTGGATGACGCCGTCCGCCAGCATGCCCGCGGCGTGCGCGAGGGTGGTGCACGCGAGCTGCCGGGGCGACTCCCGTTCCGAGGGGCTCGCTTGAGCCACCATCCGGCGCATCCGGTTGACCTGCGCGAAGGTGGTGACGATGCCCTTGGGGTGGCCCGTCGTACCGCCGGTGTGCCGGATGGTGCAGATGTCGTCGGGGCGGGCGCGGGACACGAACGGCTCGTCGGGCTGCTCGGTGGCGAGCGCCAGCAGGTCCTGACCGATCTCACGCTTGGACTCGCCCAGTACGAGAACGTGCCGTACGGGCGCGGCCTCGGTGATCTCCACGGCGCGGTCCGCGTAGTGCGGGTCGACGATCAGTACCTGGGTCTCGACGTCCTGAACGATCGCGGCCTGTACGTCGGCCGACAGCTTGTTGTAGAGGTGGTTGACCCGGCAGCCCACGAGGTTGGCGGCGTAGCGGGCCGCGATGGTCTCGGGCAGATTGCCGCTGAGCAGGGTGACGGTCGCGTCGCGCGTGACGCCTTGAGCGGCGATCGCGTGGGCCATGCGGTGTACCAGCGCCCGGAATTGACCTGCCGTCAGTCGCCGGTCCCCGTGGACCAGGACCTCGCGGTCCGGGTGGGCCGCCAGTATGTCGAGGTTGTCCTCGACGAAGGTGCGGAAGGGGCCCGATGTGTCGGACGCGGCGTCAGATATCACCAGGTCGTTCGAACTGCCTTCGGACGCCTGGGGTGTTGCGGGGGTGGGGGTGGGTGCGGATGCCTCGGCAGGCATGGATCGTCCTCCTGGGGCCACCGGCCCGCCTGTCTTCGTACGCGCCGGTGGTAGTGCTTTGTTGGGCGTGGGGGAGGCGGTCCGGAGCCGTCGGCGCATGACGCCGCGCCCGGCGCGAGTGGCACCCGCCCAGGAACATTGGTTGCCCCGGACAACCAAGATCCAGGCTAACTCCCCGCTTCTTCCGCACGCGCCTCGGGTTGCCCCGCACCCGCACGCTTGACTCCTTCTTTTCCTTTGCCCTTCCGGGATTTGACCTCTGTATCCCTCGGTACGTGCTGTCGCTTGAGGCCCTACGCCGACGGCCCCTGAGGTGAGCGGAGGACCAGCAGTGTGATCTCGCTGGGGGCGAAGACGCGGAAGGGTGGGCCCCAGAAGCCGGCGCCGCGGCTGGTGTAGAGGAGGGTGCGGGTGCCGTGGTGGCTCAGGCCGGCGAGGGCCGGCTGGTCGAGGCGGACCAGGTGGTGGAAGGGCCAGATCTGGCCGCCGTGGGTGTGGCCGGAGAGCTGGAGGTCGACGCCGTGGGCCGCCGCGCGGTCGATGAACTTGGGCTGGTGGGCGAGGAGGAGCACGGGGAGTTCGGGGTCGGCGCCTTCGAGGGCTCCGGCGAGGTGGGCGCGGTGGCCCGCGAGGCCGGAGGACTCCGCGGTGACATCGTCGACACCGGCGACCACGAGGGTGTCACCGCCGCGTTCGAGCAGGAGGTGGCGGTTGCGCAGTGGCTCCCAGCCCAGCTCGTCCATCAGGTCGACCCAGCCCTGGGCCTCGCTGTAGTACTCGTGGTTGCCGGTGACGTAGACGAGGGCCCGCGTCGCCCGCACGGTGCCCAGCGGGGCGGCCTGCGCGCGGCGGCGTTCGGCCGTGCCGTCCGCGATGTCGCCGGTGTGGCAGACCAGGTCGGCCTCCAGGGTGTTCACCGTGTCGCAAAGCCGCTGCGACCAGCGGGCGCGGTCGAGCGGACCGTAGTGGGTGTCGGTGATCAGGGCGACCCGGGTGCCGTCCAACCCGGCTCCCAGGCGCGGGAGTTGTACGTCGAGTCGGCGCACGCGCGGCACACGCCGGGCCTCGGCGTAGCCCCAGGCGAGCAGCACGGCGGATACGCCGAGGACGGCCCAGGTGACGATGCGCGCCCGGTCCTGGCCGTCGCCGACACCGGCCACGGTCAGGGCGAGCCGCAGCAGCACGCCGAGCAGCACGGACCATGTGAACAGGACCCAGGTGCCGCCCAGCAACGTGTCACCGACGATCGCCGCGCGGTCCTGCTGGCGCCGGCCGTGACCGCGCATCATCGCGAGTGGCATGACGATCAGGCCGAGGGCGAACAACGCGGTGCCGATCGGCGCCACGGGGAGCGGCCAGTGCTGACCGGCGTACAGGAGGACCCAGCACGGCACCGCCCACAGCAGAACGGGGGCGATCAGCGGGATGTAGCGCATCAGGCGCCGCAGCCGGCTCCGTGGAGCCTCCTGCGTTCCACTGGCTGTGCTGTCGGCGGATCGGGTGTCGCTGGTGTCGGTCACGCTGCCCCTCCTGAGGTTCTGTCCGGCGGAACCCCATTCTGCTCCGGCCTCGGCTTCCGCGGATTCCGGACAGCCCATTGTCCGCCGTCGCGGAAAGGGTGCGCACCGCGGCTCAGTCGCCGTCGACCGCGCCCTCCAGGAGCGCCAGGGCGTAGCGGGCGTGCTGGTCGCACAGGTCCTGCTTGGTCAGCCGGCCTTCCGGGCGGTACCACGTGGCGATGGTGGAGCACATCGCGAGGATGCTGCGCGCCGCGTCCCGCGGGTACGGGGTGGTGAAGGCGCCCGACGCGGCGCCCGCGGCGACCAACTCCTCGAAGATCTCCTGGTTGCGGTCGCGTTCGACGACCACCTGGGCGCGCTCCTCGCCCTCCAGGTGACGCACCTCGCTCAGCGCTATGAGCATGGCGGTCTGGTAGTCCGCCACAAAACTCACGTACGCGCGTACCGCCGCGCCCAGTTGCTCGGCCACCTCCTTGCCCGCGGTGTCCACCGCCGACGTCACCTGCGCGGACAGTAGCGCGTTGGCGCGGTTCAGGAGCTCGGCGAGCAGGCGGGCCTTGGACGGGAAGTAGTTGTAGAGGTTGGACAGGCTGGTGCCCGCGGCGCGGGCGATGTCCCGCATCGAGGTGCCGTTGAAGCCGCGCTCCGCGTACAGCCGCAGTGCGGCGCGGAGGATGGCCGCCTCATTGCCCCGGCCGGAGTCGCCGATCAGGTCCGGTACGGGAGAACGATCGTTCATGCGGGGAGGCTACGGGTCCCTCCGGGAATGGTCAACGCGCCTATGCGGGAAGGGGCAACGCGCCTTTTCGGGAAGGGGTAACGCGCCTATTGACGGGTCGACTTGTGCGCTGCTTCCCTACGCATGAACGTTCGTTCTTGTCGGAGCGGACGAGAGTTGGACGGAGGATGGATGGAGTCGCGCGTGGCAGCATCGCAACCGGCGGTCCGTACGCGGTCCCTGTACTTCGAGGACTTCCGGCCCGGCCAACGCTGGACCAGCGGTACGCGCCGGATCACCGCCGACGACCTGGCGGCGTTCACCGAACTCAGCGGTGACCGGCACCCGTTGCACACCGACCCCGAATGGGCGGCGCGGACACGCTTCGAACGGCCGGTCCTGCACGGGCCGTTCGGTATCGCGGCTTTCCTCGGATTCCTCCACGACATGGGCCTCGCGGGCGAATCCGTCATCGCCCTGCTCGACACCAACTGGCGCTATCTGAAGCCCTCGTACGTCGGTGACACCCTCCGGTGCACGGTCACCATCACCCGCTGTCGCCGCACATCCGACCCGCACCAGGGTGTGGTCCACCGGCACGTGGTCCTCGAGAACCAGCGCGGCGAGCGCGTCCAGGAGGGCACCAGCGCGGTCCTGGTCGGCGCCCGCGGCACCGGCCCCGACCCGGCCGCCCTCGCACCCGGAACCGTGGAGTGGGGGAGCGCCCTCGCGGAACTCCTCGCCCAGGACGAGCAGTTCACCGCCGCGACCGCTACTTGGGACGGCGCCATCGGACTCCGGTCGGGAGACAGCGAGGTGCAGTTGCGCGTCTACCTCGGCCGCATCATCGACGTCGCCCGCCGCACCCCGCACGGGCCGACCTTCACCCTTGCCGCCGACGAACTGACCTGGGCCGAGCTGCTCACAGGGGAACGCAACGATCTCGTCGCACGCATGATGCGTGGACAGTTCCACGCCACCGGCGACGCGTACGAGTACCTGCGCCTGACCAAGGTCCTGCACCTCATCACGGACGCGGCACGGGCACTGGTACGGGCCGAGGAGGCGCACGCATGAGCCGCATCCGGCACGAGGCCCGCTACCTGGAGATCGACGGAGTGCTCGGCTACGTAGAGGAGGTGTACGCCGACCGTGCGGAGGGCGGCACCCCCGTGCTCTGCCTGCACACGGCCGGGCAGAGCGGTGTGCAGTGGCGCCGCACCACCGAGGAGCTGGCCGCGCTCGGCTACCGCGTGATCGTCCCGGATCTGCCGGGACACGGCCGCTCCGAGCCCGCCCGCTCCGAGCCTGCCCGCTCCGAGCCTGCCCGCTTCGGCCCGGTCGAGGACCTGTCTCAGTACGCGGACTGGTGTCAACGCCTCATCGCCGCCCTTGAGTTGGAGCAGCCGTACGTCGTCGGGTGCTCCATCGGCGGAAAGATCGCACTCGACCTGGCGGTGCGGGCGGGGGCTGGACTGGCCGGAGCCGTCGTCCTGGCCGCCGAGGCCGGCCCCGGACGGGTCAACGTGGCAGGGCTCCGCCGCGAACTGCAGGATCTGGCGGCGCCCAGCCGCTCCGACCGGACGTACCTGGGCACCCTCGCGGTCGTCGGCTCCGCCGCGCCGCCCGCCACGGCCGAACTCATCGCCACCATGCACCGTCGCGAGGACCCCGCCGTCTCCGGCGCCGACCTCATCGGCTGGGGCACGCACGACGTACGGGACGCGCTCGGAGACACCCGCTGCCCCGTCCAACTGGTCGCGGGCGCCGACGACTTGTGGATCGACCCCGAACGGGTGCGACGGACGGCCGAGGCGCTGCCGCACGGGCGGTACGCCCTGCTGTCGGGCGTCGGCCACTACCC
This sequence comes from Streptomyces sp. NPDC102360, assembly GCF_044766085.1. Classification (NCBI taxonomy): domain Bacteria; kingdom Bacillati; phylum Actinomycetota; class Actinomycetes; order Kitasatosporales; family Streptomycetaceae; genus Streptomyces; species Streptomyces sp. NPDC102360. The sequence goes on from NZ_JBIWLG010000001.1 coordinate 223,592, forward strand.
GATGGAGGAGCTCGACGGTTTCGCGGGGCTGCTCCACGGGTGGCTGCGGCAACTGTCAGGGGATCGCACACCGTCTCGCCGAACCGCACGGTGAAAGGACTTCGATGACCACGCTCACCGATCTGCTGTCCGGGCTCGTGGACCGCGACCCCGATGCCGTCCTCGCCATCGACGCGGGATCCGGTTCGGGCCAGGGCACGGCCGTCACCCGCCGGGAGTTCCAACTGCTCGTCGCGCGGCTGCACGCGGACCTCGCGGACGCCGGTGTCGGCCGCGGCGACTGTGTCGCGGTCTGGCTGCCGAACTGGTCGTCCGCGCTGGCCTGGCAGTTCGCCGCCGCCGGCCTCGGAGCCCACGTCGTCGGGGTCAACACCCGTTACAACGTGGACGAGTTGGTGCACGTACTGGACCGCGCCCGCCCGCAGGTGATCGCCCTCGCGCACGACTTCCACGGCCTCGACCTGGCTGGCATCCTCCGCCGCGCCCTGAACCGAGCCACCGCGCCCACTCCCGTGGTCGCCGTCGTCCCGGGCCCGGACGCGGCCCCGCCGGCCGACCCCCGCGCGTACGACATGGGCTCCGGCGCCTGGACGCCCCGCAGCACCACCGCGGACACCACCGCCGTGCCCGCGCCCACCGGGGACGAACTCACCGTCGCCTTCACCACCTCCGGCTCCACGGGCCGGCCCAAACTCGCCGCGCACCGCGAGTCCGCCGTCGTCGCCCACGCGTTGGCCGACGCCCGGGCCCTCGGTATCGAGGACGGCGACGTCGTCGGCTGCATCCTGCCGCTCTCCGGCACCTTCGGTTTCACCACCGCCATGGCCGCGATCGCGGGCGGCGCCGCCTGCCTGCTCGAACCCGTCTTCCAGGAGGACACGGCGCTCGCCGGTCTCGCCCGGCACGGGGCGACCCACCTCGTGGGCGGCGACGACATGGTCTCCCGGCTCGTCGACGCCTGGCGGCGCGAGCCGCGCGACCTCTCCCGGCTGCGCTGGCTCGGCATGGCCGACTTCCTCGGCCGGACCCGTGACATCGCGGCGTGGGCGCGGAAGGAGTTCGGTACACACACCTCCGGTGTGTACGGCTCCTCTGAGGTCTTCGCCCTCGCCCTGTGCTGGCCGACCGCCGAACCCGCGCCGCGCCGCTGGGTGGGCGGCGGCCATCCGGTGTCACCGGACATCGCCGTACGGGTGGTCGAACCGGAGACGGACGAGCCCGTACGGCCCGGCGTACAGGGCGAGTTGCAGTTTCGCGGCCCCAACGTCGTCGACGCCTACCTGGGCGATCCGGAGGCCGCCGAGCGTGCCTTCACCCCCGACGGATGGTTCCGCACCGGGGACCTGGCGACCCTCGCCGAGGACGGGGCCGTCGAGTACGTGTGCCGGATGGGCGACGTGCTGCGGCTGCGCGGCTTCCTCGTCGACCCGGCGGAGATCGAGCAGCGGCTGGCCGGGCACCCCGCCGTACGGACCGCGAAGGTCGTCGGCGCGCGCGGCACGGACGGTGCGCCGCAGGCGGTGGCCTTCGTCGTCCTCGACACACCCACCGAGCCCGAGGGCCTGCGGGAGTGGTGCGCGCAGGGCCTGGCCCGCTTCAAGGTCCCGGCGGCCGTGCACGTACTGGACCGCATGCCCACCACCTCGGGCACGAACGGCACGAAGATCCGGGCCGCCGCGCTCCGCGAACAGGCCCAGCAGCTCCTGAACCAGCAGCTCACGTCCCAGCAGCTCCCGTCCCAGCAGCTCCCGACAGGAGGCGACCAGCGGTGACCAGCAGCGGAACACGCGGCGGCAGAACGCACGGCAACGGAACGCACGGCAACGGGATGCGCCGGCTCGCCGGGGCGGCCGTGCTCTCCACAGCCCTGGAGTGGTTCGACTTCCTCATCTACGCCACCGCCGCGGCGCTCGTCCTCGGCGACCTGTTCTTCCCCTCCTTCAGCGACATCGCCGGAACCCTGGCCTCCTTCGCCACCTTCGCCGTCGGCTTCGTCGCGCGGCCGCTCGGCGGGATCGTCGCAGGCCACCTCGGTGACCGGTTCGGGCGCAAACCGCCGCTGGTGGGGGCGCTCGTGGTGATGGGCGTGGCGACGTTCGGTGTCGGTGTGCTCCCCACGTACGACACCGTGGGCATGTGGGCACCCGTACTGCTCGTGCTCCTGCGCCTGATCCAGGGGCTCGGCGTCGGCGCGCAGTGGGGCGGCGCCGCGCTGCTCCTCACCGAGCACGCGCCCGTGGAACGGCGCGGCTTCTACGGCAGTCTCGTCCAGACCGGCGCCATCATCGGCGCGGTCGCGGGCAACGCCGTGTTCCTCCTGCTCACCGCGACCCTGTCCGACTCGGCGTTCACCAGCTGGGGCTGGCGGATCCCCTTCGTGACCGGTCTCGCGCTGGTCGCCGTCGGCCTCTACGTACAGCTGAAGATCGAGGACTCGCCGGTCTTCCGGGCGATGCGCGACCAGTCCGCGCAGGCCGAGCACACCGCCGGGGTCCGCAAGTCTCCGCTGCGCCAGGCCCTACGGCACCACTGGCGGGCCATCCTCCAGGCCGCCGGTGCCTTCTTCGTCGTGAACGCCACGTTCTACATCCTGATCAGCGGCATGCTCGACTACGGCACCACGCACGCCGGCCTCTCCCGCACCACCACGCTGGTCTGCGTCCTGGGCGCCGGAGCCACCCAGATCGTCACCATCCCGCTCTTCGGCGCGCTCTCCGACCGCTGGTCCCGCCGCAAGCTGTACCTCACCGGCGCGGCGCTCATGGGCCTCTTCGCCTTCCCGCTGTTCTGGCTGATCGACACGGGTTCGGCGCCGCTGACCTTCGTCTCCCTGCTGATCGGCTTCACGATCCACGCCACGATGTACGGGCCGCAGGCCGCCCTGTACGCAGAGATGTTCCCGGCGGAGGTGCGCTACTCCGGCGCCTCCCTCGGCTACCAGACCGCGTCGGTGCTCGCCGGCGGCCTCGCCCCGTTCCTCATGACCGCGATGCTCGCCGCGACGGACTCGTCCTGGTCGGTCTCCGCGTACATCCTGTTGCTCTCGGTGCTGACCTTCGTCTCGGTCTACACGATCCGCGAGTCCTTCCGCCGCGACCTGTACGCGGCGGGGTCGCACCGCGTGGCGGAGCCCGCCCTGCGCCTCGACTGAGGTCGCGGGGCGGGATCGCGCGGCGGATCAGCGCAGGCCGGCGAAGAGGTCGTTCTCGGGTGTGGCCGCGCCGGTGGTGTCCTTGACGCGGACGAAGGTCTCCAGGCCCATCAGCTCGCCGAACCGCTCCTTGCCCATCTTGAGGAAGAAGATGTTCTCGCCCTGGCTGGCGTGCGCGGCCAGCGAGTCGAACTTCTGGCCGCTGAACGCGGTGGTGTCCACCCACGTGGTGATCTCGTCGTCCGGGAGGCCGATGTCGGCCAGCGCGGCGGCCTCGGCGGGGTCCGGCTCCGGCATGTCCTCATTGAACTCGCGCATGATCTCGCCGAACCGCCGCATCCCCGAGTGGGGCATCGTCGTCCAGTACACCTTCGGCGTGAAGTCGATCATTTCCAGGGCCGCCATGGTGATGCGGTGGGCCTGGATGTGGTCGGGGTGGCCGTAGAAGCCGTTCTCGTCGTAGGTGACGACCACATCGGGGCGGTAGTGGCGCATCAGCTCCGCGAGCCGGGCGGCGCCCACCTCCACGGGGGTCTGCCAGAAGGATTCGGGGGCCTCGTTGCTCGGCCAGCCGATCATCCCGGAGTCGGCGTAGTCGAGCGTCTCCAGGTCGCTGATCTTCAGGACCTCGGAGCTCGTCTCGAGCTCCTGGCGGCGCATCTTGACGACGGCCGCGGGATCGTGGCCGGGTTCGCCGGGCTTGACGCCTCCCGGCCCGTCACCGCAACCGCCGTCGGTACAGGTCACGAGCACCGTGCGGATGCCTTCCGCCGCGTACCGCGCGAGGACCCCTCCGGTGCTGGTGGCCTCGTCGTCGGGGTGGGCGTGCACGGCCATGAGCGTCAAGGGTCGTTCGGTCATGAAAGGGTCCTCCTGCGGAAACATGTCTGATCGGAGCGCGCGGTGGATGCGCCGCGCCCCTGGCTGGTGCAACCGCGCGGGACGGTCCCGCTGTTCCCGAGGCGGCCGATTCGGCCTTCCCGGCTTCGGTGTCGCGCGCTCAGGTCAGTTCCCCGGCGAGCAGGTCCATGAGCAGCCCGTCCTCCGGGACGCCCGTCCGATGGTTGCGCCAGTACGCCCGCATGATCCCGACGGGCTTGAAGCCGACCTTGGCGTAGCTGCGGATCGCGACGGTGTTGGCCGCGGCCGGGTCGATGGTCAGCCGGTGATGACCGCGCTCCCGCACGAGCCACCCGGCCAGCGTGCGCACCGCGTCGGTTCCCAGACCCTGCCCGTGGCACCGTGCCGTCAGGAAGATGTCGATGCCGGCGTGGCGGAACTCCGGCTCGTTCTCCTCGTCGTACTGGATCGCGCCGATGACCTCGCCCTCGAAGACGACGGCGAGCATGTCCGCGTAGTCGTCCGGGGGCGACCACCATGCCGCGACCTCCGGTTCGTGCACGATCTTGGTGAGGATCTCGTCGTCGCCGTCGGCCACGGGTCGCAGGAGGACCTTGTCCCCGTTCAGCTCCATGTACGGCATCCTCCCCCGGGGGGGCGCGGGCCCCCTCAACGGAATTTGCCCGCGCCGCCGGGCCTGTCGCCGCCGGGCCTATCGTCACCTCCATGACCACTCTGCTGATCGCGGGCATGCCGGCCGCGGGACACGTCAATCCCACCCTCCCCGTCGTCACCGAACTCGTCGGCGCCGGTGTCGATGTCGTGTACCTGTGCGACGCCGAGTTCGAGGACCGCATCCGGGAGACGGGCGCGAGGTTCGTGCCGTATCCCGAAGGGGTGCTGACGTCACGTGACATCGCGGAGGCGACCAGGGCAGGCAGCAGTGTGGGGGTGGTGGTCAAGGTGCTGAGGGCGTGTTCGGCGCTGGTCCCGTTCGTCGTCGAACAGGCGAGAGCGCTGGGCCCGACCGCCCTGATGCACGACTCGAACGCGCTCTGGGGCCGACTGGCCGCGAGCATCCTGAACCTGCCCACGATCTCGTTCATGACGACCTTCTTCGTCGGGGCCGGCGCGGTGAAGGCCCTCACGGTGCGGGAGAACCTCGCGGTCGTCGGCCCGACCCTGCGCGACATGCCTGCTGCGCTACGGGCCAAGCGCGCGCTGGTCAATGAGTTCGGAACGGACGCCGTCCCGCCCACGCCGATGCTGCCGCTGCGCGGCGACCTGACGCTCTTCCCGATCCCCGAGGAACTCCAGGCACCCGCCCCGCGCCTGGACGCCGGCTGCCGCTTCACCGGCCCGACGACCAGCCCGGACGCCGAGTCCACACCCCTGGACCCCGAGCTCTCCGCCCACCTTTCCGGCGGGCAGCCGGTCGTCCTGGTCTCTCTGGGTACGCTGCACGACGGCGGCGCGCCCTTCTTCCGTACCTGCTGCGACGCGCTCGGAGACCTCCCGGTCCGCGTGGTCCTCGCCACCGGCAGCGCGGTCGACCCGGCCGACCTGGGAGCCACACCGCCGAACACCCTCGCCCGCCGTACGGTCCCTCAACTCGCGGTCCTGCGCGAGGCGTCGGTGTTCGTCACCCACGGAGGCATGAACAGCGCGCTCGAATCCCTCCACTACGGGGTGCCTCTGGTGGCCGTCCCGCAACAGGTCGAGCAGCTGCTGATCGCCCGCTCGGTCGCGGAGCGCGGCGCGGCGGTGGTCCTCCGCCAGCCCCTCTCCCACCGCCCCGTCCCGACCGCCGCGCTACGGGCGTCCGTGGAACGGGTGTTGGGCGATCCGGGGATGGCCGGGGCCGCCGCCGCGATGGGCCGACGGTTCCGCTCGGAGGGCGGGGCTGGGCGGGCGGCGGAGCTGGTGCGGGGGATGTTGGGCGGCGGGTGAGGTGCGGCGTGCGCGGGACATTCGTCAGCCGTCGGCCACGCCTCTACAGGTGAGCCACGACCGTTTTGCCGCCCGGTGGGTGGGACAGGATTTCCCAGCGGTCGGACAGGGCCGATACGAGGAGCAGGCCGCGGCCGGAGGTGGGGAGGGGTGCGGACGTGGGCGGGTGGTGGGGGAAGCGGTCGCCGCGGGCGTCGGTGGTCTCGATACGGAGACGGTGGGAGGCCGCGTCGTAGGTGAGCGCCAGGCGGAAGTCGCGGCCCGGCAGGCGGCCGTGGGTGGCCGCGTTGGCGGCGAGTTCCGCGACGACGAGTTCGGCACGCTCCGTGAGGTCCGGCGGGGCGGCCCAGGAGTGCAGCGTGGTGGCGGCCAGGTGTCGGGCCAGGCGGGCGCCGCGGGGTGTCGAGGGCAGAAGCTGTGTGAACGTGCGTACGGGTGTGGTGAGTTGGGGCGCCGCGTGTTGGTTCATGGTGTCAGCGTGGTGCCCGCGATCCGGTTGATGCGAGAGCGGCGTCCCGTACGGGGAGTCAGCGTACGGGCGCGTGGGGTGGACGGTACGAGGGGGCAGTCGTCACTCTGAGTGCATGGATCGCGGCGACCCGGCGCGATGCGACTCGGAGCAGAGGGGGCGGCGCATGCGCGGCGTCGGGGAGATCGAGGTCGGCGGACCGTCGGGGGAGCAGGAGCGGGAACCCCGGCCGTCGGACAGTCTGCGCACGTTCGGTGCGGTCGTCCAGGCCCTGCGCGAGCACGCGGGGCTGAGCCGGGAGGAGTTGGGCACGCGGGTCCGGTACTCGAAACACACCGTGGAATCGGTGGAGTTGGGGCGGCGGATGCCGGACGAGGCGTTCGTGCGGAGGGCCGAGGAGGTCCTGGGCAACACCGGCGCGCTGTGCAAGGCGGCGCGTCATCTGACGCGCGGCGAGGCGGGGTTCGCGGCGTGGTTCCGCCGGTGGGCGCGCCTGGAGCGGGAGGCGGCGGGCCTGTGCACGTACGAGTGCCGGCTGGTGCCGGGGCTGCTGCAGTCCAGGTCGTACGCGCGGGCGGTCTTCGAGGGCACCATTCCGCTGCGCACCGACGAGGAGTTGGAGGCGCAGTTCGCCGCGCGGATGGAGCGGCAGACGATGATGCGTGAGCGGCCGACCGTGCCGTTCGGCTTCATCGTCGAGGAGCATGTGTTCCGGCGGCGGTTCGGCGACGCGGACGCGATGCGCGAGTCGTTCGACCATGTGCTGGAGCTGACCACGCCGCGCAATGTGACGCTGCAAGTGGTGCCGCTGGAAGGCGGGTTGCATGCCTGCCTGGATGGGCCCGTGCAGATTCTGGAGACGGACGAGGGGAGTCGGCTCGCATACTCCGAGGGGCAGGAGAACGGTCGGTTGATCTCCGGCCCGAAAGAGGTGAGTGTGCTCTGCCGGCGCTATGACACACTGCGCTCGCAGGCCCTGAACCCCAAGGAATCGCGGGCCCTGCTGGAGCGACTGCGAGGAGAGCTATGAGCAGCGTCACGACGGAACTGGCCTGGTTCAAGTCCAGCTACAGCGGCAGCCAGGGCGACAGCTGCGTGGAGGTCGCCATCGCCGAACAGGCCGTCCACGTACGGGACTCCAAGGATCTGCGCCGCCCGGCGTTCGTGGTGGGGGCGCAGGGGTGGGGGCGGTTCGTGGGGTTCGCGCGGTTCACCACGGGGGATTGAGGGGGCCGTTCGGTCCGGTCCCGGACGCGAGGGCGGCCGTGTGGATTCCGCACGCGACGGTGGGGCCGCCCTCCGGGAAGAGGGCGGCCCCACCGTCGTCGTACGACGCTCTTCGGCTGTCGGTCGCTCGTCGTCAGCCGATGAACGCTGTGATCACTTCCGCGACCGGCGCACAGCCGTCGTCAGCAGCACACCGAGTCCCAGCAGGAACACGGATCCCAGCGCCGCGATCAACGTCCCGGTCGAAGGGCCGGTGTCCGGGAGCTCGCCGCCCGAGTCGTTGGGGGTGATCTCGGCGCTCGTGCCGCAGGCGGGATCCTTCGAGCCCGCCGCACAGTTCGAACTGTCGGGACCGACCACCGCGTTGGCGAGCGTGCCGTTCCCGGCGATCGGGTCCTTGACAGTCACCGAGTAGGTCAGCGTCGCGGTCTCGCCCACGGGCACGTCGCCGGACCAGGTGAGGTTCGGCGCGTCGTAGGAGACGTCCCCGGTGTCGGTACTGGCGTCACCGTTGTAGACGGCGTCGTCGAGGGCGTCCGACATGTCGTCGGTGAGCGTGGCACCGCTGTAGTCGGCCTCACCGACGTTCTTGACCGTCACGGTGTACGTGACCTTGTCACCCGGCTTGACCTTCTCCGTGTCCGTGGTCTTGGCGATCTGAAGCTCCGCGACCGGAACGAGGGTCTCGCAGTCCGTGTCGTTCGAACCCTTCGCGCAGTTCGAGTCGCCGGGGCCGGTGACCGTGTTGGTCAGCTGATGATCGCCCTCGTCCGGGCTGTCGACCGTGGCGGAGTACGTGATCGTCACCGTCTGCCCGGCCGCGATGTCGCCCGACCACTTCAGGTCCGGATCGTCGTACGTCACCGAACCGGAGGAGGCGGTGGCGTCCTCGCCGTAGGTGGCGTCGTCGAGCACCCCGCTCAGGTCGTCATCGACGTCGGCGCCACTGATGTCGGAGGCGCTGTTGTTGGTGACCTTCACGGTGTACGTGACCTTGTCTCCGGGCTCGGCGGAGGCCGTGTCGGCGGACTTGGTGATGTCCAGGTCCTTGACGTCCTGCTGGTCGTTGCAGCCGTCTTCCGAACCGGTCCGGCAGTTCGAGTAGTCGTTGCCGGTCACCGCGTTGCCCAGGTGGGCATTGCTTCCGGCCGAGGCCTCGACGGTGACCGAATAGGTGACGGTCGCCGTCTCACCCGGATCGAGTGTCCCGGACCACTTCAGGTTCGGATCGTCGTACGACACGTCACCGGTACTGGCCTTCGCGTCCCCGTTGTACTTCGCGTCGTCCAGGACATCGCTCAGATCGTCATTGGCGGTGGCGTCGACCGGAACCTTCCCGGTGTTCTTGACCTCCACGGAGTACTCGACCGTGTCGCCCTGAGCGACCGTGCCGCCGTCGGCCGGGTCCGAGGTCTTGGAGATGGTGTAGCTGGGCTCGTCGAACACGACGCTGGCGCAGCCCCGTGGGTCGACGCCGATCACACCTCTGAGCTTCGTGATGTTCCCGTCGGCGCAGTTCTTGTACGTGCCGGCCTGGTCGGAGGTGACGTCGACGCTGAGTGTGCAGGACTTCTGACCTTCCGTCAGGTCACCGGACAGGTCCACGGTGCCGCTGCCCGCGGAGGTGTCGACGCTGCCGTTGGTGCACGTGGTCTCGGTGTTCGCGGAATCGGCGACTTTCAGCCCGGAAGGAAGGTTGTCGGTGAACGACCAGCCTTCCTTCTTCAGCAGGTCCGAGGTGTTCGTGACGGTGAACGTCAGCTTCGACGTACCGCCGACGGCTACGGCATCGGGACTGAACGACTTCTCCACGCGCGGGGTGACGTCTTCGATCTTGATGTCGTCGAAGGCGGCGTCGTTGCCGCCGTAGACACCGGTCGCATTCTTCATGCGGATGCCCATGCTGCTGCCGGGATAGATCATCGGGCTGTCGGCCCTGTTGTTCACGACGTTGATGTCCTTGGCGAAGCCGGTTTCGGCCGTCGTGTACGTCGTCGCACCGGGGTCCGTGCACGGGTTGATCGGCCTGCTGGACAGGGGATACTCCGTGGCCCCGTCGAACAGGAAGAAGTTCAGGTTGGGCTGCGCGTAATTGCATGCCGAGGCGCCGGAGGTCACCGAGGCGGTGAGGAACCGGTTCGTCGAGTTCAGCGCGATCTGCCGCTCGGTCTCGAACTCCACCTTGTCGGCGCCCGGGTCGGCCGAGGTGTACGCGGCGACCGCGTGGTTGTCCGGCGGGTTGGCTGCGGCGTTGTGCATCCCGATCGCGTCGGTGATGTTGCGCAGGTTGTTCCAGTTGGTGCTGCTGCCTGCGCACTCCTGGATGCCGGGCGTGAAGCCGTCCGAGTCCGTTTTGTTGAGGACCCAGCCGTTGCAGTTCGTGAGCCAGGCGTCGTCCGCGGTGTAGGTCATCATGCGAGCGGCCGCGTCGCCGGTGTACTCGGTCAGCTTGATCGGCTGCGGAGCGGGGTCGTTCTCGAAGTCCTCGTCGTACACGACGGTCGGGTCCTCGGGGACCCCCGGCTGGGCGGCGGCGGCCGCCCGCGCGTGCTCCTGCGGCTTCGTGTGTGCTGACGGTGCTTCGGCCATGGCCGGGAGCGCGACGGCCGTTCCCATCGCCGTGCTGAGCGTCACGGCCAGTGTGGCGGAGAGCCGCCGCAGCCTCACCCCCCAGGCCGGTCGTCTGCTGCGGTCCATCGGCGCCCTTCCTCCGGAGACGGGTGTGTCCGTAGGAAGGGTCGCCCGCTGGGGCGGGGAAGCTCGGTAGGGCAGGGGGTGACGCGGTGGGTTTTACCTATATGGGCTCATATGGGGCATATGGCCAGGTTTGCCTCCGTGTGCCGACTCACTGTGGCCGCGATGGTCCGAACCTGGCCTACTCCTCGAGCCCCGCCACGAGTGCCGCGTAGAAGTCGTCGCCCACCGTCTTCAGGATCGGATCCTGCCGCCGGATGTCGATGACATGGCCGGTCAGCGGTGACACCAGGACGTCGATCGAGGACTGGGCGACCGCCTCGGAGGTGAGGAGGGAGGAGGACGGTTCGTCGCCGAAGGCGTTGGTGCGCATGGGGGTCGCCGTGCGTTCCGGGTTGATGCAGTTGACGCGGATGCCGTCGGTGGCCCATTCGTCGGCGAGGGCCTGGGTGAGGTTCACCGTGGCGGCCTTGGCGGAGGAATACAGGCTGTAGGACCCGCGGCCCCGGGTGTAGCTGCTTGAGGTGTAGAGGAGGAGCTGGCCCTTGGTCTCGGCCAGGTAGCGGTACGCGAAGCGGGCCATGTGCACGGGGGCCAGGTAGTTCACCGCAGTGGCCTCTTCGATGGTCTCCGTGCTGCTCTCCGCGAGTTTGCCGATGCGGAGCACGCCCGCCGTGTTGACCACGTAGTCGACGCGGCCCGTCTTCTCGTACGCCTCGGCCAGCGCGCGCTCGATGTGCTCGGGCTGCTCCACGTAAGTGCCGGTTCCCGAGCGGCTGTTGGCGAAGACGTTCGCGCCGTGGCCGCGGGCGATGGAGGCGATGTCCGCCCCGATGCCGTAGCTCGCTCCGAAGATGACCACGGTGCGGCCGTCGAGGCGCTTGCGGTACTCGTCCTCCTCCAGGGCCTCGGGGGCGACGCTGGAGGCGAGCTGGAACAGCTTGTCGGTGAGGAACACGTCCACGGGGTGGGTGATCTTCATGTTGTGCTCCTCGCCGCGCACGATGTGCACCGGTACGTCGGGGAGGTAGCGCAGCACGATGGAGCAGTCGTCGGTGCCCTCGAAGTGAGGGTCGCCGGCGGCCGCCTCGTAGGCCTGCCACAGGGTGGCGAGGCGGAAGCCCTGGGGGGTCTGGCCGCGGCGGAGCCGGGAGCGGTCCGGGATCGAGGTGATGAACTCGCCGTCGGTTCCGTGGGTGCGGACGTGCGCGATGGTGTCCGCGGAGGGGATGGCCACGTCCACCGCGTCGTAGCGGTCCAGGGCGGAGACGCAGTCGGCGACGATCCGCTGGGAGAGGAGGGGGCGCACCGAGTCGTGGAAGAGGACCTTGACGTTCTCCTGTGGGGCGACGCCCGCCTTGGCACCCAGGGCTCCGAGGGCCCGACGGGTGGTCTCGTTGCGGGAGGTGCCGCCGGGTATGACGCGGCTGACCTTTTCGTATCCGGCGGCGTCCACGATCTTCTGCAGCGTGGGGACGAAGTCGCTCGTCATGAGGACGATGATTTCGTCGATGTCCGGGGCGCGCTCGAAGACGTCGAGGGTGTGCTCGATGATCGTCTTGCCTGCGATCTTGACCAGCTGTTTCGGAACGGCCAGGCCGACGCGGGTACCCGTGCCTCCGGCGAGGACGACGGCGACGGTGCGGTCGGTCTTCTGAGCGCTCGCGGGCTGCTGATTCACGTCATTCCCCAGACTGAAAGTGGTGCGTGTGGCGCCATTACGGGAGTCGTCGGCCGCCTGCTCGTCGAATGTAGTCAGGCTGCACCAACCGGAAGTAACCCGTCAAACGGGACAATTAGGTGGTGCTGACAGGCGGTGCTGGTTCACAGCCGGAGGCTCACATTGCGTTTGTCCGTGACGTACGGGCTGCAGTGCAGCGCCTTGGCCTTGCGGGTCAAGGGCTGGAGATCGGCGGAGGTGGCGTACGTGGGGGCCGAGACGCGGATGTCGCGCAGGTCCTGGCCGCGGCGCAGCCTCAGATAGCAGTCCCAGGTGCCCTCGAGGCCCTCGCGCAGCTCGGCGGTGAAGGTGGCCGTGAAGCCGATGGCCCAGTTGGGTACGGGGGGCGCCCAGGGGGTCTCCGACGCGGGCGCGGACGCTCCTCCGTCGGGGCTCTGCGGAGCGCGTGCGGCCGGGGGGTCGAGCAGGGGCGGGAAGTGCGTGAGGTCCGTGGGGAGCTCGATCTCGCTGCGCGTTCCGCGCTGCGAGAGCACCAGGCTCGCGGTCAGCGGCATCGTGCTGTCCCTGCCGCTCCATCCGCCCCCGACGAGCCGCGCGGAGTCGTCGTTCCAGGTCACGCCCGCCAGGTAGGCCCTGGCCGGCGTGCGGTGGCGCCCCGCCACCCCCAGGGCGGCGTAATGACGGCGCGAGGTCGCGTACATCTCGGCCTCGTACATGCCGTATCCGGGAAGGGGCTCGGCGAAGTGGGGGGTGGGGACCCGATGGCTGCCCAGGTCGCCACCGCGCAGCCGGGCCCGGACGACGGCTGCCCCGAGACGGCCCACCAGGGAGGCGTCCCAGACCCCGGGCGGCAGGACAGACCCCTCGTGACAGGTGGTCAGAGGGATCTGCGCGCGCCAGGTCAGGGCGTCGAACGCGGCGTAGGACAGCGTGGAGACGGGTAGCTCGACCTCGTCGGGGCCGTCGCGCCGAGCCAGCAGGAGGTGGAATTCCATGTCCTGGATCGGTAGTCCCGGCACTTCGGTGCGGCCTGTGAGGACGAAGGACTCCTCGTCGCGGAAGGCGGACTCCAGCACGGCGGACGCGTCGAGGGAGTCCGTGACGTCGTAGACCAGGTCGGGCACTGCGGCGTCGGTGTCGCGGAGGTAGGGCAGATCCGCGTAGAACCGTCCGGACGACGAGAATTTGGCCTGTGCCGGGCGGTCGGACACGAGGTCCGAGGTGTAGAGCTCGGCCAGGAGGTCTCTGCGGTGTTTCGTGAGCAGCACGGCCGAGAGCCGCTCGAACGGATCGCACTGCAGCAGGGCCCCATCGGTGAGGACGGGAGAGAGCACCAAGGCGATACGGTCGAACGCCGACTCCGCGGCCGGCACTCCCTGCACGCCCACCCAGCGGCGAAGGAAGCCGACCACGTCCTTGAGGTGCCGAGCCACCAGGATGTCCCGCTGGTCCTGGCCCAGGCCGGCCCCCTGGATCCGCTGGACGGGCTCGACGATGTTGGTGACCCGCTCCGGCGCCTTGAACGTACGGGACAGCTCCTGCTGCTCGCCTTGCGCGCGGGTCCAGTAGTAGCAGTCGTAGTCCGCCACGATGCCGATGGACTGCGGGGCCGCCAGATAGGCGGTCGACACGAAGATGATGTCCTCGCCGTAACCGGCGTCTTCGTCGAAGCGGAGGCCGAGCCGATCGATCAGGTCGCGCCGGAAGAGCTTGAAGACGACCTGGTTCCGGTAGGCGTGCGTGTCGAAGATGTTCCCGCGCTCCACGGTTTCGCGGAACATCGAGGTGGCGGCCCTGCGGCCGCCCGCTCCCACGATCTTTCCCAGGACGATGTCCGTGTCGCCGCGTTCCGCGAGGGCGAGCATCCGTTCCAGCGCTTCCTCGCCGAGCCAGTCGTCCGCGTCGAGGAAGAACAGGAACCGGCCGCGGGCGTGTTCGATCCCGGTGTTCCGGGCCGCCGCCGGTTTCCCCCGGTGGTCGATGGTCAGCACGGTGATGGCGGGGTGCAGCGCGGAGAGCCGGTTGAGCTCCGCAGGGGTGGCGTCGATGGAACCGTCGTCGACGACGATGATTTCGCATCTGTCCGGCCCGATACTCTGTCGCACCACGGAGGTGAGGCACCGCTCGATGGTGGTCTCCGCGTTGTACACGGGAACGATGACGCTGATGTCAACCATCGCCGTGAGCTCCTTCCCGTGTCACGCTCTGCGTCGTTGATTCGATTTCTTCCTGAATGTCCGGCAGGCCTTCTTCCTGTAATTCCGCCGGAACCTCCTCCTGCTCGGTGTCTTCCTGATTGAAAGGCGTGGCAACAGTCGGCACCGGGACCTCTCCGGCCGGAAACGTCCGAATTCCCCGCTCGTACAGATCGTCCACCGCGTGCGTGAAGCGCTTCTGGGCGTCGGGCCCGCCCAGGACGAACGTCCGGAGAACACGACGGCGTTCCGCGAGCCGGTCGCCGCCTGCGGCCCGTACGGACTCCAGGAAGTCACCCACCGCCAGGTCTTCCCCCACGGGCACGAGATACGCGGCGCCCACTACGGATACCTGCTCCGTCAGCTCGGCCACGGAAAGGCCGCGGGGGTTCGACAGGGCGTACGGCTTTCCGCTGGCCAGGAAGTCGGACACCACACTTGAAATGTCACTGATCATGCCGTCGACCGAATTGAACACGGCGAAGAGCCCCGGCAGCCGTCCCGTGCTGTGGAAGTGCAGACGCGGGCTGTTGGCCATCGGGAAGAGCTCGTACCAGCGGGAGACGGCGAATTGCTGGCGTACCACCCTTTCCTGTTCGGTCAGGTGGTACGCGGGGGAGTCGCGGCTGCGGTCCTGCAGTTCCGCCATGCGTTCTTCCAGCGCGGCCATTTCCTTGAGCACCGTCGCGTCCGCCGCGAGACCGGGGTCCTCGGCGAGCCGCCGCTTGTTGTCCTCTTCCAGAATCGCCAGGATCTTCCGGTGCTCCGCCGCGGTATCCGGCGAGCGGTAACCGAGCATCGGGTGGGGGCGGTAGACGATCCGGCCCTCCGGGTTGAGCCTGAGGAGTTCGCTGATGATGCGTACGCCCAATTCCGGCACCGAGCTGTAGTCACCCTCCCGCGTCCAGCCCTCCCACGTCGGCGCGTACAGGACGGCCGGGTGCTCCCTGGCCTCCGGGGCTGCGGGTTCGACCTCGTCGAGCTGCGGCAGGCCGACCTCCACGATGGCCTCGTCGGATATGGATCCGCGCAGGCGCCGGTACCGTTCCCGGCCCGCCTGCCCGGCCACCCAGATCTCGTCGTACGTCTTGCTGACCCGGTTGCTGGAGGCGAGTTTGTCGCTGTCGCCATGACCGACGAAGACATGTTTCATCTCGGCTCGCCCCAGCATGTGGACGTTCTTTCCGGCATTTCCGGGATAGAGCACGACCCGGGCATGGGGAAGCATGATCTCGCCCAGGTCGTCGGCCTTCGGTACACAGATGGCGGGGATGTCCGTCGGGGTGAGGAGTTCCATCGAGCGGCGTTCGCGCAGCACCACGAGACAGCTCCGGCCGGTGTTCTTCAGTACCGGCAGCCACATGTTGACCTGATACATGAAGTCGCTCGATGCCGAGGCGAAGCTGAAGTACACGACCACCTCGGGGGAGGCGTATCCCAGGGCGCGATTGACCGCTGCGAGCGAATCCTCGCGTTCGGGCACCTGGTGCGCCCGCATCGCCTGCGGCAGCATGACGGCCATCGCGGTGATCGAGATGATGAGCAGCGCCCCGATCCCCCCGTACAGGAAGGTGATCCGGTCGGTGACGATCGACGCAGTGGCCCCGGCGGAGATCAGGACATCGAGATAGAGAATCTTGCGGACGTAGCTCCGATAGACGTAGTTGCGCGGGAGCGGCGGAGGAATGCACTCGCTCAGATCCAGCATCCGCACGATCACCGGAATCGCCCGGTGTTTGCGTTTGGCGGTCTCCAGGGGCAGTCCGTACAGCACCAAGAAGACAAAGAGGTAGATGAATCCGCAGGCGAGAAGCGCGGTGGCATGCCGGGGGAAACCCGGGAACTCGCCGCAGAACCCGATGAGCAGAAGCTGACGTATCAGGAAGCGCATCGTGAGTCCGAAGCGGTTCTTGCGCAGCAGCGACAGCGCATCGGACTTGACGTACGGCAGGACGGCATCGACGCCGTAACTGACGACGATTCCGATGGCGAAGAACCAACGGGACAGCGTGGCGACGCCATAGGCCATGGCCACGTAGGAACCGAGCAGGGCCAGCAGCAGGGTGTTCGCCGCGATCAACCGGCTGCACTTGCGCAGCGCACGCAGCAGCCTGCGCCCCGGGGACGGCGCCACGTCTTCCACGTCGGCCTGGTCGGGAGGGTCTCCCTCCGTGGGCTGCGCACCGGAGAGCGTCATCGCGATCCACCACCGTCGGGATCCGCGGAGAGCTCGCACGACAAATAGCCGCCGGGTGTCCGGTACACCCGCACCCGTGTCGAGCCGTCGCCCGTGAACAGGCCGCTGTCCAGGGCCTTCCCCGCATTCGCCGGAGCCTTCAGACGTGCCTCCTTGGCCGTCCCGGCCGAGGACACGATGACCCAGAAGTCCCAGGGGCCGTGCCGTTTCCGGGACCAGTCGACCTGGTCGAAGTCCAGTACGGTGCGCCAGCCCGCGGCGTCGTAGTCGTGCACGCCGTCCCCGCGCTCGTGGGTCAGGAACGGGGTGGGGGAGGACGTCACCGGGAGCACCGTGGCCCCCGCGCCGCCGCGCCGGCGCAGGTGCAGGGTGACCGTGCACTTGGAACTGTCCAGGGATCCGACGTAGCCGAACCCGGTGAGCACCAGCCTGGTGGGCCCGGACAACACCGCCTGGAGCAGTTCGGCCCTGGCTCTGAGGCGGTCGGTGGCGTCGAAGACATGGTCGGGCAGCGGGTTCCCCGGCCCGCGGTGGGCCCGGAAGAACGGGAAGGCGCGGTAGACGCGGCTGCCCTCCACCACGGTGCGCGCGCGGTGGGAGAAGCGGCGGTTGACCGCCAAGTAGGACACCTCGTCGAAGAGCCCGCGATCGGCGGCGAAGGAGCACAGGCCGGGATAGAGCCCCACCCGTTTGCCGACCCCGTTGCTCCAGTGCTCCTGGCGCATGCGCTGCATCTCCAGGACCGCGCACTGCCGTTCGCGGTACGAGGCGTCGGAGTCGACGACCGCGAGCATCTCGTCGATGTGGTGCCCGATCAGCACGGACAGCATTCGGTCGGCCTCGACCGAATCCCGGGACCGCTTCGCGACCGCAGAGGCCGCACGGAAGAAGGGCACCGACCGCTCGGCGCAGCAGCTCGCCTGCGGTACGGTCCCGTCCTCCGGCTCGCCGGACTGCCCGACGCGGTAGCAGACGTAGTCCGGCACGAAGGACACCTGGGCGGCGACCGCCACGGCCTGGGTCACAAAGACGATGTCGTCTCCGCCGCACATCGAGGCATCGAAGCGGATCTTGTGGCGGGACAGCATGTCGCGCCGGAAGAGCTTCATGACGCCGAGGTGACGCAGTGCCTGGGCCCGCGCCCCTTCCTCGCCCGGTTTCGCCTTGAACGCCTGCTTCTCGAATCCGCGAAGGCCGCCCCCCGCGACCTTGCCCACGACGATGTCGCTGCTGTCGCGGTCGGCAGCCGCGAGCATGCGCTCAAGGGCCTCTTCGCCGAGATGGTCCGCGCTCCTGACGAACAGCACGTACCGTCCGGTGGCCCGTGCGAGGGCCTGATTGCGTACGACTCCGGGAGCTGAGGCGGGAGACTCGCGCCGGACGACGACCACGGGGCAGCCCGCGCCGGCCGCGAAGGTGTCGGCCTCCTCGGCGCTGCAGTCCGTGGACGCGTCGTCCACGACGATCACTTCCATGCGCTCGGGAGCCAGCGTCTGCCGGCTCAGCGACTTCAGGCACCGGCCGAGCTCGGGCATGCCGTCCCGCACCGGAAGCAGGACGCTGACATCTGCCGGGCGTGGACCGCCGGACACGGTCTCGGTGCGCATGGTGGGCCTCCCTTCCGGTTACCGGTCGTTCCAGAGCGCGGGCCGCCACTCCCGGAACTCGGTGGGCAGGGTGTCCGCGCCCGGCAGCTCCGCGGGCGGGCTCAGGGGGGCCACGACCTCGATCTCCCAGTCGGCGGGAGGCGAGACGACCATGCCGTGACAGGCGACGACCCGGACCGTGTGGCGTCCGGCGGGCCAGGGCTGTGCCGGGGTGAACGACCAGCGGCCACTGTCGTCGACGCGGGTCTCTCCGATACGGCGGCCGTGGTGGAGGATCACGACCAGCGGGGCGTTCTTGACCGTCCCGGCGATGACCGGTGTGCCCGGCACGGACCGGCCGGGCAGTGGGTGCGTCACCGTCGGGGCGTCGAGCGAGGCGATCACCCGCAGCGATAGTTCCACCGAGGGCGTGGCCGCCTTGTCGGTCAGGCCGATCGCCGTGAGGTTGTGCTGCCCGTGGGGCCAGTAGTACGCGAGGCGCCACAGCCAGGTGCCCTTGGGACCGACGGTCGTCTCGCCCACCGGTCGGCCGTCGCTGAAGAAAACGATGCGCCGCACGCCCTTGCCTGCGGTGCCCCGGAAGGCGCGGCGCGGCAGCACGACGGCTCCCGGAGCGGGCTCCTGGAAGGACACGTCGAGCGGGAGCTCGGGGACACCCGCCCGGCGGGCCACCTCGGCCCGGATTTTCGCGGTGTCCCACTCGGGACGGCCCGGCAGCGGGGGCGGGTCCGGAGCGGGCGACAGGAACCACGTGTCGTCGACGAGACCTCGCGTCTTCAGCTCCTCCGCCAGCATCGCCGCGATGCGCGCGCAGCCGGCCCGGTTGAAGTTGCTGGTGTCGATCTGCCCGTCCGGCAGTTCCGGCAGCTCACCGGCGGCGAACCAGTTGAAGTACAGGCGTGTTTGGTGGGGGCCGATCGAACGGAAGAGGCGCGCGGTGAGCTCATTGAGGTCCAGCACGGGAACCTGGTGCGCGGTGGCGGTCTCCCGCACCAGATCGGCGTAACCCCCCGTGGCATCGATGACGGTGCCGTCTTCATAGAACCCCGCGCGGGTGGCCTGCGTGACGAACACCGGGACCCCGCCCCGCTCGCGGACCTGCCGCGCCATGCGACCCAGCACGTGACAGAAGTCCGCCGGCGCGACGTAGCGGTCGTGCCGGTGCAGTTGCTGGTCGACGTGGCCGTACGCGATGAGGACGATGTCGCTGGGGCGCAGGGTGTTCAGCACCGAGGGCAGGAATATCTCCGCTGCGTGGACGATCGACCAGTCCTTCTTACTGAAGTTGTAGACCCGCACCTCATCCGTGAAGAGCCGCTCCAACTCCTCGCCCCAGCCGGCGCGGTCGCGGCGTTTGGGGGCGACCATCTTGGCTACGGAATCTCCGAGGATGTAGACGGCGGGGGCGGAGGTCCAGCGCTCTGCGGCGTCAGCGTTGCTGGTGGTTGTCACCTGAACCCACCTCCCGATCGGGCCTCTGCAGAGCCCGCGACCGCCGTTGTGCCACCGTTCCGAGTGCGTAATAGTGCGTCAAAGCAAAGCAATCACAGGTCGTGAGGGCGCGCCAACGGTGCGCATCGAAGGGCACGGCACACCCTCAGGTTCTCCGCATGACAATTGCGAGATGCCCCTGAGGCGTGAAGTAGGGTTTCCCGCGCAGTGCGCCCTTAGCCACGGACTCGTTTTCGTGTGGTACGGCAAGGAATGGGTAATTGTGCACGCTCTTCTTGTTCGCGTAGTCGCCGCCCAGGCGTCCCACGTGTATCCGCTCACTCGCCGTGCGTGAAGTGAATACGATGTCCCAGAGGTTTTTGTCGCTCTGGAGTAGAGGTGTCAGGTCCGCATAACGCACGCTTCCCTCGAAGGTTGTGTCCCCATTGTCGGTCATTGACAGAACGGCCGATTGTTGCCCCTCAATGCGAGGGGAGGCGACAAGCTCATAGGGCTCGTCCGCAGTACTGAACCCGTACATGCGAGCCACGAAACGGAACCCAGTAGCTTGGGTGTCAACCTTCTCCACCTCGGCCCAGCGCTCCCGAATGCGACTGGATATTCTGATGTTTCCGTCCGGGCTCGCGTAGGGAAGTCGCACTCTTACCGCATCGTCATGCCACAGAGAATGATCCACCAGTGCGCGATCGTTGTACCAGGCTGCGGAAAGCGCGCGCTCCACGCCGATCTCGCCAGTAGTGATGTGGAGGCTCCACTCTCCGTCGCCGAGCGAGTTGTCATTTCCCATGATTACGGCTTCGTGCAGCGGGTTCCCGGTGGAGTCAACCGAATCCAAGGTGAATGAGAACGAAAGATCAGGTCCGACTCCGATTTTTCGGGCGAGCAACTTGAGGGCGCCGGAATCCGTCGAGGGTGCACTCACTCTTACTCGGATATTGTTCTGGCCGTCGACGGTCCAGGCCCCCTCGTCGGGCAAGAGACGCCTACGGCCGAGGCGGTGGAACAGTTCGCTCCACTGGGAGGCGATCCGGTCGGGTCGGAACCGTTGCATGTTGCGCTGTGCCAAACCTCCCATCTCTGCCCGCCGTTCTGGGTCGCTCATCAAGCGGTCCAGGGAATCTCGCATTGCCTGAACGTCGGCCACGGGGAAGAGGAAACCGTCCAGGCCATGGGAGATGATCTCTCGGGGGCCGAAGTTGCAATCGGCCGATACGGCAGGAACGCCGAGCCGCATGGCTTCGACCAGGGTCATCCCGAAGGATTCGGTGCGCGAAGCGCTGACCGCGATGCCCGCCTTGGACCACTCGCTGTCCATGAACCGTGTGGGGCCCATGAGCAGGACTCGGTCATTGAGGCCGAGATCGCTCACCAAGGAGCGGAGACTTCCGTCCTCTGCCCCCGCCCCATAGATCCTCAATGACCATTCTGGATGCTTTTCGGCCAATTCGGAGAAAGCGTGGATGACGTCGTCGTACCGCTTGTCCGCGACGAGTCGCCCCGCCGCCATGATGACTTTTGACTCGGCCGACGCGTCGACGACAAGCGGGATTGACACGCTGTTGTGGATCGCCTCGACACGTACGTCCTTGCCCGCGACGAGCTTCGCGTACTTGGTGACCAACCCGTGACTGACCGGGACGATCGCGTCGATACCGTGGGCCACCTGCCGCAATTGCTCTCCGACCTCCCGGCCCAGGGCAGAGGTGTGTACTTGGTAGACCGAGACGTGCCGCCCGGGAAAGGTACCCAAGGCGATTCCCATGACCGGCTGGGTCCCGACGACGACGTCCGAGTCCACCTCGGCAAGGTACTCGGAGATACGCACCTCCGCGAGGCGTGAATAGCTGCGCCCGCCATCCTGCTTCGGAAGGAAGCGTGGTGCTTCATGGCTGAGAGGGTTGTCGATGTCCATGCTCGGCGCATGTTCGCGCATATCGACCAACGTCCGGACCCGCACACTCGCAGGCAGCGAAAACATGGCCCGGTCTCTCCGGCGAAACACCGTGACGATTTCGACGTCATGAACTTTTGACAGTTCACCGACCAGGTTCGCGAGAGCGCTGTTGACTCCTCCGAGGCCGTAGAAATGGTGGGTGAGGAATGAGATTTTCACGGTTCGTACCCCGGTCGTCGAAGGGCTCCCGGAATCCTTGGGGTAGGCCTGTCGGTGAAGGTGGAGCAGGCTCCTCCGCCACGAAGGTACTACCGATCCCGCGGCGGTGCAGTTGCGGAGCGCAGAGGGCTGCATTCACAGTCACCGCTGACGGGTGGCGCCAGGTGTGCGAGTCGTACGGTGCGTGGCTCCGGAATTGAAGGACTGCGTAGTGGGGGTGAGAATGCCGAGAGCGGGTGACCCCAGCATCGGCATCGGACCACTCGGGAGGAATTGTGGGCAACGGCTTTGCGCTGCGCCCGAAGCGCATATACGTAGTGGGTGACTCCATGGTCACCAACCGACCCCACAAGTTCATGCCGATGGTCGGCTGGGGGCAAGTGCTGCGACTGTTCCTGGACGACTCGGTCGAAGTTCTGAACTGCGCCCGAGGGGGCGCCAGTTCCAAGGCGTTCTGGGATCGTGGTAGATACCAATGGATCCTGGACCACCTCAACCCGGGGGATCGGGTGCTGGTGTGCCTTGGCCAGGTGGACGCGGACAAGATGAACTACACGCGTCCTTGGGAGGACTACCAGGATTATGTACGAGCCTGCATTGTGGCGGCTCGTAACCGGCAAGCGCACCCAATCGTCGTCCTTCCGCACGAACGGCGCCGTCTCGACCGTTTCGGGAACCTCCAGAGCTTTCTCCGGGATTACCGCGATGCCACAGTGGAGGTGGCTGCGGAGGAGTCGGTGGCAGTGGTGGACCTCTACGAACAAAGCCTCACCTGGTGGCGGGAGTTGGGACCCGACGGGACCTACGAGATCTTCTGTCATCGGCGCGTGGATGAACCGGTGACCGACTGCAAGGAGCACGACAACACCCATCTCCGTGCCGAAGGGGCGACGGAATGCGCGAGGTTCGTCGTGCGCGCTCTCGTGGAGCAGCGGCTGATCCCAGAGGACTGGGCCACGGACATGGAACGTCGGGACTTCTCGTACTCCGAGGCCGGCTGGCTTCCAGACCAGTACTTCAAACAACTGGTGCGCACCCGAGTGGCAGCGGAACCTCCAGCCGGTCTGGCCGACGTCATCGGTGTGCCGACGGCGGGAGAGGTGGGATGAGCATGGAGACCGTGCTCGTCCAGGCCGCTGTGCACGGACCCAGCCTGTCCGGGCAGGCACGACTTACTGTCGTCGGCGCCTCGCCCCGCCCCTTCATGCTGGGCGAACGTGTCACGTTGAGGCTGCACACGATGACTGACGGCGGGCCAGGAC
Source organism: Streptomyces sp. NPDC102360 (assembly GCF_044766085.1). Lineage (NCBI taxonomy): Bacteria > Bacillati > Actinomycetota > Actinomycetes > Kitasatosporales > Streptomycetaceae > Streptomyces > Streptomyces sp. NPDC102360. Next base: position 246,430 of record NZ_JBIWLG010000001.1, read on the forward strand.
GGATCACCGTGCGGCTGAGGTGGACCGGCTGGGAGAGCACGAAGGGTTACATGGGGGGAGTTCCCTCGCATTCTTCGGACTCCCCTGAAGGATCTGTGGAGTTCGAGTTCGAGGCAGGTACGACCAGCGCCACCGACATCGAAGTTCAGTTGTCCTCGACCGGTGGTACTCCGTCGCTTCGGCCGTATCTCAAGGTGGAGCTTGCCGACCCTGGAGAGCAGGAGAAGTTGAGCACGGCGTTCCTCACCGGTGGAATGATTCGCGTGCATCACGCGTATGCACGCCCCGCGCGGATCCTGTGCCTCGACCACCGCGCCGTAAGCATCGATCTCCTCCGGGGCAGCGTCGGATGCACTTGCGTCGAGTCCCTGACAGAGCCGTGGCACGGCGCGGCCACGATGCTGCCGGACGGCGCGGTCTCCTACTCTCCTGCCGCCGGTTTCAGCGGATACGACCGGTTCACCGCAACTCTTGCGACTGTTCAGGGAGCCCCGCTGTTCGTCCCTGTCACGGTCCGGTGCGGGCCTGTTCCGGCCGGCGGTGACGGGCTGCTCAGCGGTCCTGACGCCCCTGGTGTCAAGGCAGCCATGCGCAAGTGGCAGCCGAACACCTTCGGAGGCGACATGCCTTGGCCCACGCCGCCCCCTGTGGTCCGCGGGACTGCGGAGAGTCCTGCCTGTCCTCTTCCACGGCCGATCGACGTGACGGAGTCATGATGGATCTGAGCGGGAAGAACATCGTTCTCTGTGGTGACTCAGGAGTGTGCGGAGGCCGACGCAAGGAGCATGAGGCCTGGGAGACGATCCTGACCCAGGCGCTCGAATCCGCGGGTGTTCCAGCGGAGGCGGTAGCAGCCACTGGAGTGGCCACCCCGCGCCAAACGATTTCGCGCTTCTTCTCCTTCAAGTTTCCCGGGGTACTGCGAAAAAGCGCTCCGGGTGACGTCCTCGTCCTTGCCTTCGGTCCGGACAGCCTGGACTACTCGAGCGGCGGGTCCGAACTCAGCCTTCAGGAGTTCGGCGCCTACCTGGAACTCACGGTGGACACCGCCCGGAGCTGGGACCTGACGCCGGTATTGACCACGGTGCCGCCCCAGCATGTCTTTGACGAGTTCGGAGTCTGCCGCCCCGACGTGCTGGACGGGGTCTCAGAAGTGGTCGCCAGTGTGGCACACAGGGCCGCGGTGCAGCTGATCGATGTGCGGGGCGCCATGGCCGAAGCGTTCGCGGCCGCAGGGGTGGTGGAGGCGCGAGGCTACTTTGAGGACCATGCGCACACCGTCCGTGGGCGCACGCGGTTCAACGATGCGGGTCTCGCACTCGTGGCTTGGTGCCTCGCGGACGGTCTCAGCGCGCTGGACAGCGACCGAACGGAACGGGCCCCGTCGACACCCGCGCCTCCCCCCATGCGTCCGCGCGTGGCACCTGGGCCGGGCGACGGAGCTCCGGACGAGCTTTCCGCTCCCGAGGTCCTTGTGGGCGGTGCCCATGAGGCAGGCGCTTTCGCCGGTCTCTCCGGTACGTGCGCCGACGCCACGCACGTCGCGATCATGCAGGAAGGCAGCGTCTTCGGTACCGTGCCGGTCGCCAAGTCCGGGCGATGGACATGGCGAGCCGACACCTTGTGGCCGGACGGGAGCTATGCGCTGGACGTGGTCGCCACCGACGGCGAGCGTCGCTCACCGCCAACCCGAATCCTGGCGCCCGTGGTGCGCCGACCGGAGGCGCCACACATCAAGAGCCCGGGTTACGGGCAGGTCGTGGGATTCAGACCGGCGTTCCGAGGCACAGCCGGGCTGGGTACGGAGCGTGTGGTGTTCTTCTGCCGTGGGCGCTGGGTCGGCGACACCACGGTCGAAGACGACGGCACATGGCTCTACCGGCACACTTCTGACTGGCCAGGCGGCGACCATGTGCTCGAGGCCGTCGGCGTCCGGGCCGGCATGGCCGTCGGATCCACCTCGCTCGCATTCCACGTGCTGGCTGTGCCGCCTGGCCACTGGCTGAGCGGCAGGGCGGCCACGTGAATTCGCGCAGGGCCCGCCCACGCCGGACAGCCAACTGCCCCGCCGCGGGTCACATCCCCGGCCGATACCTCCGCTCCACGTGCCCCAGCTCCTCCGGGTAGAAGTACACCGGCCGCAGGTCGCCGCTCGCGTACCGCTTGACCTGGTCGCCGAAGTGCGGGGAGTCCGGGTGGCCGCTGGCGCCGCCGGCCGTGATGGCCCAGGCGCGGAGTTTCGGGCCGAATTCGACGACGGCCACGAAGCTGTTGCCGCTCGTGCCGTAGTAGCGCTTCGTGCCGGGGTAGCGCTTCGCGCCGAAGGAGGCGAGGGAGCCCCATTGGGCGGAGGTGAAGGGGACGGGGTAGCTGGGCTTGGAGTCGTCGAAGGTCTGGGTGACGGCGCCGTCGTTGCGCTGGTAGCGGTTGATCTCGGACCACGGGACCTGCCAGCTGCCGAAGTCCTGCGTCAGGCGGTCCACCGCCGATTCGAGGGCCGTGAGGCGTTGCGTGTCCGTGGCGCGGTCGGCCATGTAGTCCCAGACCGAGAGGCCCGCGTCCGCTGCCGCCTTCGACACCAGGGCCCAGAGCGCCTCGCCCCAGAACACGGCCAGCGAGGTCGCCTTCGACTTGGCGGACCAGCGGTGGTCCCAGGTGCGCAGGAGGGCTGCCGGCTCGGCGAGCTTCTTCTTCTGGGCGTTACCGGCGGGGAGTTCGTCCCACGCCTTCACCAGGCCGGGGAGGAGGCGGGCGAATGCCGTCAGGTAGGGGTCGAAGGCGCCCTCGATGAGGGTCTGCGGGGTGAAGTCGTCCCGCGACGTCAGGACGCGGATCGCGTGCGGGCCGCGCGGGTTCTCGCCCGCCTTGTCGAAGTAGCGGGGGTAGTCGGAGGCGTGCGGGCTGTCCGCGCCGGCCGCCGTCCAGGGCCAGTTGTTGCTGTTGAACGCCCAGCCGCTCTTCGGGTTCACCGCCTGCGGCATGCTGTCCAGGGTGTGCAGGCCGTGCCAGTCGGTGGCCGGGTCGCTGCCGTCGACCGGCTTCATGTAGTCGAAGCGGTCGTCACGGACCGGCATGAACTGCGGCATCAGGAAGGCGATGTCACCCTTCGAGTCCGCGAAGAGCGTGTTGTTGGAGCTGTTGGCCTTCAGCTCCGCCACCTTCATGTACTCGGCGTAGTCGCGGGTCGTCGTGCGCAGGTAGCTCTGCTTCAGGGCCTCCACCGGCTTGTTCATCAGCGCGCACGCGATCCACTTGCCGTCCGCCTCGCGGACGATCGGGCCGTGGTGGGTCGCGTAAGTGGTGAACGTGTGGTGTTCCTGGGCGCCGGACTCCGTTCGGCAGGTCAGCGTGATGTCGTGTGTCGTGACCGGGCGGTGGTCGCTGCCGTAGCGGTACGTGTATGTGCCGTCCGAGGCGCGGGTGACCGTCTCCGCGAACTCGTCGATGTTGTCGACGCCGGCCGACGTGTGCATCCAGCCGGTGTTCTCGTTGAAGCCCTGGTAGATGAAGAACTGGCCCCAGGTCGCGGCGCCGTAGACGTCGAGGCCCTCCTCGCTCGTCACGTGCTGTTCCGCGCGGAAGAAGAAGCTGGTGTGGGGGTTGATGAGGAGGAGGGCGTGGCCGTCGCGGGTGCGGCTGGGGGCGATCGACATGCCGTTGGAGCCGGACGGTTCGCGGAACTTCAGGCCGCGTTCCTCGTCCGTCGGGGGGACCTCACGCCCCGCGTAGAACGCCTCCAGCTGGCTCAGTGCCACCGATTCGATGTCGCCTCCGATGCTGCCCTCGGAGAAGCTCAGCGGCATCCACGGCTCGAAGTGCGTGAGCACCCGGGGGTGTACGTCGGGGTGGGTCGCCAAGTAGTAGTTCAAACCGTCGGCCCAGGCGCGCATCAGGGTGCGGAGCCAGGACGGGCACTTCGTGTACTCCTTCTTCAGCGCCTCCGGGTCGATGAACAGGCGCTGGCGCAGGTCCTGCCAGAGCGCGCTCTCGCCCTCGGACTCGGCGAGGCGGCCGAGGCTGACCAGGTAGTTGCGCTCGATGCGGTTGAAGTCGTCCTCGGCTTGCGTGTACATCATCCCGAACACCGCGTCGGCGTCCGTCCTGCCCACCACGTGCGGGATGCCCCAGTCGTCGCGGGTGATCGTCACCCGGGCCGCTTGTCTTTTCCAGCGGGCGAGGTCGGAGGGGGAGGACTCGGCGGGGGCGGCGGACGCGATGCCGGTGGGCAACGTTGTCGCGGCGACGGCCAGTGTGGCCGCGGTGCCGATCACTCGGCGGCGGCTCGGGCCGTTGTGCGGTGCGCGATCTGCCTGATCTGCCTGATCTGCGTGATCTGTGTGGCTCATGCGGTGCTCCACCTTCGTCAGGGCCGTGCGGGGGGTGGGGACGTGTCCACGGTGCGACGGGGTCGAGACTATGAAGCTCCCGGTTGATGATCAACAGTGCGGGCGGGAACCGTCGTTGTGGATCCCGTCGGGCGGGCTCACCCTCGCGGAGCGATGCCGGTGCCGTCCGGCGTGACGATGCTGTTCTCCCAAGTCCGGCGCACTCGGGGGGACTTATTCATGGCATGGAACGTTCCGCTCGTCGCACGCAGGCAAAAGGTTGTATCGCCCAGTTCCGACGCCTCGCCGGTGGTGATGCGGCGCGTCGCGGACTGTCTGGTGATCGAGGTGCGCGACGCGATCGGCCCCGCCGCGGAGGCCCGGATCGGGCGGGTGCTGCACGGGGCCATCCGGCCGGGTGGCGCGGGGGTCGTGGTCGACCTGAGGCACGTGCGTGACCTGGGGGTCAGCGGCCTCAGTGTGCTGCGGCTCGCGCGCCTGCTGGCCGCGCAGCGCGGTGTGGCGTTCGGCTTCGCGGGTGACCTCCGTCCCGTGCTTGAACTGCCGCCGGCGTGACGGCTTTTGGCGCTGTGTTCACGGGGTACGACCCGTCGGCGCGGGTCACTCACCCGTCGCGGAGGATGCCGGGCGCCCTGCCGCCTGCTTCGGTCGAGGCATGGTCGAGGTGAGTGCGGGCGACGCCGTGGCGGTGGCCGGCCGGATGGCGCGGGGTGCCTTCGGCGTGCTGGGGAAGGTGCCGCGAGCGGTCGTCCGGCGGTCGGTCGGGGTGCTGCTCGACTGCCTCGACCTGGACGAGCTGGTCGCCCGCGTGGACGTCGACGCGATCGCGGCGCGGGTGGACGTGGCGGCCGTCGCCGGGCGTGTGGACGTGAACGCGATCGCGGACCGGGTGGATGTGGACCGGGTCGCCCGCCGTGTCGACGTCAACGCTGTGGCCGACCGCGTGGACGTGGACCGCGTCGCCGCGCGGGTGGACGTCGACCACGTCGCGGGCCGCGTGGATGTCGACCGCATCGCGGGCCGTGTGGACGTGGACCGTATCGCGGAGCGGGCGGACGTCGATCGCATCGCCGCGAGGCTCGATGTCGAGGCCGTGCTCGCGCGGTTCGATCTGGTGGGTATCACGCGCGGGGTGTTGCGGGAGATCGATCTCGGCCGGATCGTGCGGGACACCGGGGGAGGGCTCACCGTCGAAGCGGTCGAGGCGGTGCGGGTGCTCGGGCAGCGGGGGGACCGGAGCGTCAACCGGTTCGCGGACAGGATGCTGCGGCGCGCCGGGGCACCGGATGAGCGGCCACCGTGACGGCGTCCGGAACCGGCCCTGTCCCTCACTCCCGGTCCGCCGGGCGAGAGCTGCCCGTGGCCGCGGCCCACGGTGAGCCCGCTCTCAGCACGCCGGGCGGGTGGTCACGACGGGTGTGTCCGGCGGTGAGTCCGCTCGCTGTTGGCGGGTGGCCGGTGGAGCGTTCGCTATGGCTGTGTCCGGTGGTGAGTCCGCTCGCTGTTGCCGGGCGGCCGGGGGAGCGTTCGCTATGGCTGTATCCGGCGGTGAGCCCGCTCGCGCTCCCCGGGCGGCCCGGGGAGTGGGTCCGGTGACCGCGTCGGACGGCGGAGCCGGTGGGCGTACCCGGCCTGCCGGGGGAGCGCTTCCGATGGCCTCGTCCGGTGGCGGAGCCGGTCGGTGTGTACGGCCGGCCGGGGTTGTTTCGCGGGGGGTCGCAGGGCTGGTTGATGTGTTCGTGCTCGCCCTGGTCGGGTTGGGCGTGCAAGTCGGTGTCGGGTGTGTGCGGTTGATGGTTGTCGGGCCGCCGTTTCGGATGCCGGATGTGTCCAACTGGGCTGCCGGGCCGATCGGTTGGGGCCTCGCCGTGTGCTATCTCGGGGGCTCGTGGGCGATGGCCGGAGCCACGCCCGGAGCCCGGTTGCTGGGGGTGTGCGTGACGGACCGGGAGGGGCGGCGGCTGCGGGCGGTGCGGGCACTGGTGCGCGCCGCGGTGGCGGTGAGCTTCCCGCTGGGGATGCTCTGGATACCGTTCAGCAGGCGCCGGGCGGCGTTGCAGGACCTCGTGGTGCGTTCCACGGTGTCGTACGACCGTGGTGGCCGTGGTGGCTACGAAGAGGGATGATCCGGCGTGGGTGGAGTCCGTGGCAGGAGTGTCGCGGCCCAGAGGCCGCCGAGTCCGATCACCGCGAGGACCACCAGCGCCACGGCGTAGGGGCCGACGGCCGGGTCGGCGACGAGGATCGTGCCGGCCAGCGCGGTGCCCACGGAAGAGCCCAGGTTGGACACGCTGCGGGACAGGCCGGAGATCTCGCCCTGAAGGTCCTCGGGGAAGCTGGACTGCACGACGTTGACGGACGGTGTGAGCATCAGGCCGACGCCCAGGCCGATCAGGAAGAGGCCGGGCGTGGACGCCCAGGCCTTCGGGGAGTCGTGGGCCACGGCCAGGAGCACGCCGATGCCGCACACCGTGACGATGAAGCCGACCATGATGAGGGTGCGTTGCTCGCGGCGCTTGGCGAACCGTTCCGCGCCGAGCGAGCTGATGAGCAGTCCCACGGTCGACGCCGTGAAGATGACACCGGTGTCGATGGCGCTGTAGCCGCGCACGACCTGGAGATAGGCGGCGGCCACGAACGACACCCCCATGAGCATCAGCCACTGGGCGTGCTGGGTGATGAGGCCGAGGTTCGACGTCCGGTTGTGGAACAGCTCGGTGGGCAGCAGGGGTTGGGCGCCGGCCCGCTCCCGCTTGCGGACCCAGCGGAAGAACGCCACCAGGACCAGGGCCCCGACGAGGAGCAGCCCGCCCATGAGCCAGACGTTGTCGTCCGCCGCGAGGATCCCGGAGACCACGAGGACGAGTCCGGTCGCCGAGAGGATCGCGCCCACCGTGTCGAACTCGCGCTCGTGGTCCGGGGGAAGCGGGTCCCTGAGCCCGCGGCTCAGCAGGATGATCGCCGCGACCACCACCGCCTGGAACACGAACGCCGCGCGCCAGCTGATCGCCGACGTGATCAGCCCGCCGAGGAGCGGTCCCATGGCGGCGCCGATGCCGGCGAAGGCCATGATCGTGCCGAACGCCTTGGCCCGGCTGGTCATTTCGGTGAAGAGGAGGGTGGTGAGGATGTACACCGGCGGGATGAGGAGGGCGGTGCCGATGCCCTCCAGGATCGAGTTGCCGAGGATCAGCACGCCAAGGCCGGGCGCCGCCGCGCTGAGCAGCGCCCCGACCCCGTAGATCGAGAGGCCGATGACGAGGCAGCGTTTGCGGCCGTAGCGGTCGGCGAGGATTCCGCCGGGGATCATCAACGCGGCCATGACCAGCAGGAAAATGGTGATCGCGGTCTGTACGCCCTGCACGCTGGTGTTCAGGTCCTTGCTGATGTCCTTGATCATCACGTTCATGTTCGAGCCGGCGAAGCTGCACACGAACTGGGCCAGCGCGAGCGGCGCGAGGATGCGGCGCTGCGTGCCGCGGTCCGGGCCGGGGCCGTCCTCGGGTCCTGGTGGCCTTCGGCCGTCGGCCGCCTCGGGAGTGCTCGCCACGCTCATCGCCTCGCTTCAGCTCGCAGGCCGGATTCCCGACAGCCTCCGCGTGTGGCTCAGTCGGGTCGTCACCCCCGGAGGGTGACGACCGCGGTTCCACCGGGCCATGACACTCGGCGGCACAGCGGTGCAATCGGCACCCTCCTCAACCTTGGGGGTCCTGTGATGGCCACTTCGACCACGTCTCGGCACGGCATGGGCAGCGCGAAGGAAGCGGCCGCCGGGGGACTGACGGTCTTCGCGGCGGTGATGCTCTTCATCGCCGGGACCATGGGCTTCTGCCGCGGCCTGATGGCGATCCTGAAGGACAACGTGTTCCTCAGGACGCCCGACTACACCTTCGAGTTCGACCTCACGACCTGGGGCTGGATCCACATGACCCTCGGCGTGGTCGCCGTGGCCGTCAGCTTCGGCCTGTTCGTCGCGATGAAGTGGGCCAGGGTGCTGGGCGTGCTCCTCGCCGTCCTGATCATGATCGGGAACTTCCTCTCCATCCCCTACTACCCGTTCTGGTCCCTGACCCTGATCGCGATCAACGTGCTCGTCATCTGGGGCCTGTGCGCGGTGAAGCGGGACACGTTGTACTGACCGGCGTAACCCGCGGTGGACACGGACCGGACACGGACCGAGGTGGCTCATGAAGGACGGACGGGCGCGCACGAAGGACAAGCGGGCCGAGCGGATCGCCGAGTTCATCGCACCCCTGCGGGTCGAGCCCGGAGCGAAGGTGCACCTGTCCAAGGACTTCGATCCCACGACCAAGTCGGGTCTGAAGAACAAGCGGCAAGGACGGGAGCTGCTGGCCGAGGGTGTCGCCCTGCTCGCCGACCACCAGCGCAGGCTGGCCGCCGAGGGCACGCACGGCGTACTGCTGTGCTTGCAGGCCCTCGACGCCGGCGGCAAGGACGGCACGATCCGCCACGTCATGAGCGGCGTGAACCCGCAGGGCGTGCACGTGGCGGGGTTCAAGGTGCCCTCACACGACGAACTGAGCCATGACTATCTCTGGCGATACTCCTGTGCGCTGCCGCGCCGCGGGGAGATCGGCATCTTCAACCGCTCCCACTACGAGGAGGTCCTGGTGGTCCGGGTGCATCCCGAACTCCTGGACCGCCAGCGGCTTCCGGGCCGCCGGCAGAGCGGGAAGGCGCTGTGGCGCCGGCGCTACCGCGAGATCAACGAGTGGGAGCGGTATCTGACGGACAACGGATTCAGGCTCGTCAAGCTGTTCCTGAACCTGTCCAAGGAGGAGCAGCGCGTCCGCTTCCTCAAACGCATCGACGTACCGGAGCGGAACTGGAAGTTCTCGGCCGCGGACGCGCGGGAACGCGCCCGCTGGGACGACTATCAGGAGGCGTTCGAGGACATGCTGTCCGCCACGAGCACACGCTGGGCCCCGTGGTACGTCGTGCCCGCCGACCGCAAGTGGTACGCGCGGATCTGCGCGGCGGCCGTGCTCGCGCACACCCTGATGGACATCGACCCGCGATACCCGGTCATCAGTGACGAGACCCGTCACGAACTGGAGCTGGAGAAGCGGCAGTTGGAGAAGGAGGCGCCGGCCGGGGCCGCCGCCGACCCGTACAAGGCCGGGAGGCGGGCGCGGTGACCGCGGCGGCGACCGGTCCTGGCGCGCCGCCGGCACCCCTGTGGCACGCCGAGCCCGCCGAGTCGGTCGCCCGCGAACTCGGCGTCGACCCGGCCGCGGGACTCGACACCGCGCGGGTGACGGCGCGGCGCGCCGAGGACGGGCCCAACGCCCTGCCCGAGGAGAAGCCGACACCCGCGCTGCGCCGGATCCTGGGCCAGTTCACCTCGTACATGCAGATCATCCTCGTCGCGTCCGCGATCGTGTCTCTGGCCATCCAGGAGTGGGGCACGGCGGTGGTGCTGCTCGCCCTGTCCGTCGTGAACGCGGTCATCGGCCTGCGTCAGGAGGGCAAGGCGGACAGCGCCATGAACGCCCTGAAGGCGATGACGAAGGCCACCGCGCGCGTACGCAGGGACGGCAGGGAGGCCGTGATTCCCGCGGAGGACGTGGTCGTCGGGGACGTGGTGCTGCTCGCCGCGGGGGACGAGGTGCCGGCGGACGGCAGGCTCGTCGCGGCGACCGCGCTCCAGATCGACGAGTCGGCGCTCACCGGCGAGAGCGTGCCCGCGGCCAAGGACGCGAACCCGGTGGCCGGTGGGGAGCTGGGTCCGGCCGACCAGAGCGACATGGCGTTCATGACCACTCCGGTGACGCACGGCAGCGGTGTGCTGCTCGTGACCGCCACCGGGGCCGCCACCGAACTCGGCCGCATCTCCGGGATGTTGACGGCGACTCCGCGCGAAATGTCGCCGCTGTCCAAGGAGTTGAACCGGCTCACCCTGTGGATCGTCGGGGCTGCCGCGCTCACCATGGCCGTGATGTTCGCGCTCGGCCGCGGCCGCGACGAGCCCTGGGACGCGCTGTTCGTCAGCGCGGTGTCACTCGCCATCGCCGCGGTGCCCGAGGCGCTGCCGACGGTGACGCAGACCATCCTCTCGATGGGCGGCCTCGACCTCGCGAAGCGCAACGCGATCGTCAAGGACCTGCCGTCCGTGGAGACGCTGGGCTTCACGTCGGCCGTGAACTCCGACAAGACCGGCACTTTGACGATGAATCAGATGACCGTCGTCGAGGTCGTCGACGCCTTCGACCGGTACACCGTCTCGGGTACCGGCTACGGCCTGGAGGGCAGGATCCAGCATGCCGCGGGCAGTTCGCCCGGCATCGAGGACGCGATCCTTCCGTACCTCGTCGCCAGCGACGCCTCACTGGTCGACGGCGAAGTGGTGGGCGACCCCACCGAGGGCGCGCTGCTCGTGCTCGGCCACAAGGCGGGCCTCGACGTGGCCGCCACGCGCGAGCGGCTGCCCCGCCTCGCCACCCTGCCGTTCGACCCGGCGTACAAGCTGATGGCCACCTTCCACGCGGCGCGCGACGGGCAGGGGCGGCCCGTCGTGCGCTGCTTCATCAAGGGGGCCGCGCCCGCCGTGCTCGCGCGCACCACCACGGCCCTGTCGAACGGCGCCGGTATCGCCTTCGACGCGGAACTGCGCGGCCGGGCCGACGGCGAGGTCGAGCGGATGGAGCGGGCGGGCCGCCGCGTGATGGCCGCCGCGACGCGCGACCTGGACCTGGATCCGGCGACGTTCAAGGCGGACGGTGAACTCCTGGACGAGATGAGGGAGTTGCGGGTCACGAGCCTCGTCGGCATGGTCGACCCCGCGCGCCCCGAGTCGAAGGACGCCGTGGCCGCGGCGCAGGCCGCCCATATCCGCGTACGCATGGTGACGGGCGACGACGTGATCACCGGCGCGGCGATCGCCGAGCAGATCGGGATCGGCGGGGAGGCGATCCTCGGCGCCGAGTTCGCCGCGCTGTCCGAGGACGAGCGGCTCGACCGCATCGACCGGATCGGGGTGGTGGGCCGGGTGGCGCCCGAGCACAAGGTGCTGCTCGCCGAGACGCTGAAGAAGAAGGGCGACGTGGTCGCCATGACCGGCGACGGCGTCAACGACGCGCCCGCCATCAAGGCCGCCGACATCGGCATCGCCATGGGGTCGGGCACGGAGGTGGCCAAGAACGCCGGGCGGATGATTCTGTCCGACGACAACTTCGCCACGATCATTCACGCGGTGGAGCAGGGCCGCAAGATCTACGACAACCTCACCAAGTACATCCGCTTCGTGCTGATCCTGCTGGTCGTGTTCGTCCTGACGTTCCTTGGCGCCTCGCTCTTCGACATCGCGAACGCCGAGCCGTTCAACCCCGCGCAAGTGCTGTGGATCCACTTCTTCGTCAACGCGGCCTTCGGCTTCGCCCTCGGCTTCGACCGCGTCGGCGCGGGGCTCATGACGCGGCGCCCGCGGCCGCGAGGCGAACCGGTGATGACTCCGGCGCTGATGCTCACGGTGGGGCTCGTGGGCGCCGGTATCGCCGTCGCGCTGCTGAGCCTGATCAAGCTCGGCGAGGCCCGCTACGACAGCGCCCGCATCGGCAACTCCATCGCGTTCGCCGCGTTCGCGCTCTGCCTCATCGTGGCCGCCGTCGAGTGCCGCAGCCAGACCGGGACCGCGCTCACCGTCGACACCTTCGACAGCAAGCAGCTCAACTGGACGATCCTCGGCGAGTTCGTGCTCGCCGTGCTCGTCACCCAGACCGATGTCCTCAACCGGCTGCTCGACACCGTCCCCCTGCACATCGGTCAGTTCGGCTGGGCGCTGCTGCCCGCGCTCGCGCTCCTCGCGCTGTGGGAGCTGGGCAAGCTGATCGCCCGGCGGAGGTGACCTCGTAGTGCGGCGGGCCCTGCCGATGCCGCCCGGAGTCCGGACGCTGCGCGCCTATCGGCGGTCCTGGCTGGTCAAGGACCTCGTCGCCGGCGTCGTCCTGACCACGCTCCTGGTGCCGCAGGGCATGGCGTACGCCGAGCTGGCCGGACTTCCGGCGATCACCGGGCTCTACACGTCGGTCATGTGCCTGCTCGCGTACGCCGTCGCGGGGCCTTCCCGGATCCTCGTCCTCGGACCCGACTCCTCGCTCGGCCCGATGATCGCGGCGACGATCCTGCCGCTCGTCGCCTCGGGCGGTGACAGCGAGCGCGCGGTCGCCCTCGCCTCGGTGCTCGCCCTGATGGTCGGGGCGATCACGCTCCTGGCGGGCGTGGCGCGGCTCGGCTTCATCGCTGATCTGATTTCCAAGCCCACGATGATCGGCTACATGAACGGGCTCGCCCTGACCATCCTCGTCGGCCAGCTGCCGAAGCTGTTCGGGTTCTCCGTGGACGCGGACGGGCTGATCGGGGAACTCGACGCGCTGGTACGGAAGTTGGCCGACGGGGCGGCGGTGCCTGCGGCGGTGGCCGTGGGCGGCGCCTGCATCGCGCTCGTCCTGCTGCTGCAACGGCTGGTGCCGAAGGTGCCCGCGGTTCTCGTGATGGTGGTGCTCGCCATCGGCGCGACCGTCGCGTTCGACCTCGGGGAGCACGGGGTGAAGCTGGTCGGCCGGCTGCCGAAGGGGCTGCCGCCGTTCACCGTCCCCGACATCCGCTGGGACGACCTCGGGCCGTTGTTCGTGGGCGCCCTCGGTATCGCCCTGGTCTCCCTCGCCGACACCATCTCCAACGCCTCCGCGTTCGCGAGCCGCAGCGGTCAGGAGGTCCGCGGCAACGACGAGATGATCGCCATCGGCGCGGCGAACGCCGCCGCGGGACTCTTCCAGGGCTTCCCCGTCAGTACGAGTGGGTCGCGGACGGCGGTGGCCGAACGGGCGGGAGCGAAGACGCAGTTGACGGGGCTCGTGGGTGCGGGGCTGATCCTGCTGATGCTCGTCCTGCTGCCGGGTCTCTTCCGGAACCTGCCGCAGCCCGCGCTCGCCGCCGTCGTCATCACGGCGTCGCTGTCGCTGGCCGACCTGTCGGGGGCGGGGCGGTTGTGGCGGCAGCGCAAGGCGGAGTTCTGGCTGTGCATGGCGGCCTTTCTCGGTGTGGCGTTGCTCGGGGTGCTGCCGGGGATCGCGGTCGCGGTGGGGCTTTCGATCCTCAACGTCTTCCGGCGTGCGTGGTGGCCGTACAGCGCGGTGCTCGGGCGGGTGGCGGGGCTTGAGGGCTACCACGATGTGAGCTCGCATCCGGGAGCGCGGCTCCTGCCGGGGCTTGTGCTGCTGCGCTTCGACGCGCCGCTGTTCTTCGCCAACGCGAAGTCGTTCCGCGACGAGGTGCTGCACGCGGTGCGGTGTGCGGCGGAGCCGCGGTGTGTGGTGGTTGCCGCTGAGCCGATCACGGATGTGGATACGACCGCGGCGGATGTGTTGGAGGAGCTGCACGAGGTGCTGCGCGGGCGGGGGGTTGAGCTGGTGTTCGCCGAGTTGAAGGATCCGGTGCGGAGGAAGATCGAACGGTACGGGTTGGCCCGGGCGTTCGGGCCGGATGCGTTCTACCCCACGGTGGAGGGCGCGGTGGAGGCGTACCGGGCCCGCGCCGGACTGGACTGGTGAGCCCCGCCGGGGTTGCGCTCCCGGGGCGGAGCCCCGTGGCCGTGACTACGATGCGGCGAGGAGGTGCGTGCCCCAGGCCGGGAGGTCCACGTACAGGCCGGTGTCCAGGAGCTCCGCGCCCGAGCGCTCGTAGCGGTCCGTGCCGAGGAGGCTCGTCAACTGCCAGGGGCCCACGCCCAGGTCGGGCCACGGGAGGCGGACCCGGCCCTGGGCCGGATGGGCGGAGAGGTTGACCACCGTGAGGAAGTGGCCCGCCGGGCCCGTCCAGCACGACGCGACCAGGGCCGCCGCCGAGTCGTTGTCGGGCCAGCCCGCGCAGTCCAGGAGGCGCCAACTGCCCGTGCGCATGCCGCTCTGGTGCACGGCCGACAGCAGCCGCTCGTGGAAGGAGCGCAGCTCGTCGTCGGCCGGCTCGTCGGGGCGCCGGTCGAGGAACACCGGCAGCTGCACACGGCGCCCGGTGAACTGCCCCTCGTGCCACAGCGTCGCGCCCGGCAGCGTAGCGATGAGGGTGGCTGCCGCCCGCTCCTTCTCCGGAGGCAGCGTGTGCGCGGCCCGCGGCTCGTCGTGGTTCTCCAGGAAGCGGACGAGCCGACGCTGGTACGTCTCGTCCGCGTGCAGGTGGGCGCGGACCGACGCGGCGTCGTGCGCGAGGATCCGGTCGTAGAGACGCTTGTCGTAGCAGAAGTCGAAGCCCTGCTGCTGAAGCGTCCATTCGAGGTCCCAGTACGCCTCCGCGGCGAAGATCATGTCCGGGCGCTCCCGGTGCACCTCGCCGATCACCTCGACCCAGAACTCCTCCGTGGGACGCTTCCCGGCCCGCTCACCCCACGTGCGCTCGAAGACATCGTTCGTCAGCAGCATCGCCATGTCGCAGCGCACACCGTCGCAGAACCGGCCGATGTGGTCGAGGATCTCCACGGTCGAGTGCCGCAACTCCGGTGCGAACGCGTTCAGTTGGACGACGTCGGGCCACGGCGGGAAGAACGGGTCCCGCCCTCGCGCGAGCACCGCGCGTCCCGTGTCGAGGAAGCCGTCCGGGTCCCGCCGCAGATCCTCCGCGTCGCCGCGCACGAACAGCTGCGGGTACTCGCCCACCCACGGGTTGTCGGGGGCCACATGGTTCGGCACGTAGTCGAGCAGCAACCCCACGCCCCTGCGGTCGAGTTCGGCGCGCGCCGCGGTGAGCCCGACGGCCCCGCCGAGATCCCCGTCGACCTCGTAGCGGCGGATGCAGTACGGGGATCCCGCGATGTCCTGCTCGCCGATGCCGGGGACGGCCGCATCGAACGCGGCCCGCAGCGCGGGGTTCTGGAGGGCGATGGCGCGCCCCTGCGGGCTGCGCTCCCACACCCCCATCAGCCAGACGACATCGACGCCGGACGGCGTGATCTCGTCCCAGATGTCCTTGGGCACGTCCGCGAGTCCGATCTCACGGCCGAGCCTGCGGCCCGTCTCCCGCAGCCACACACGGGTGTTGACCTCGTGGATCACGGGCTGTGCCGGTAAAGCGGCCATCGCTGCTACCTCCTGGTGGTGCGCGGCCGGAAGGCGTCGGGGCCGAGCGTGCCGAAGATCTTCATCAGGGCCGCGACGAGACCCGTCCACCCCGTCTGGTGCGAGGCACCGATGCCGGCGCCGTTGTCGCCGTGGAAGTACTCGTAGAAGGAGATGAGGTCGCGCCAGTTCGGGTCGTCGCGGAAGAGCGGCTGTCCGCCGTAGACCGGGCGGTTGCCGTCCTCGTCGCGCAGGAAGATGCGCGTGAGCCGTGTCGAGATCTCCTCGGCGACCTCGAACAGGTTCTTGCGCACCCCGGATCCCGTCGGGCACTCGACGGTGAGCTCGTCGCCGTAGAAGCCGTACAGGTTGATGAGGCCCCGGATGACGAGGACGTTCATCGGCAGCCACACCGGGCCGCGCCAGTTGGAGTTGCCGCCGAACATGCCGGTGTCGGACTCGGCGGGCAGATAGCCGACCTTGTACTCCTGGCCGTGCACCCAGAACGTGTACGGGTGCTCCGCGTGCTGCCGGGACAGCGCCCTGATCCCGTACGGGCTGAGGAACTCGTCCTCCGACAGCAGCCGGGACAGCACGCGCACCAGCTTCTTCTCGTCGACGACGGAGAGGAGTCGCGGGCCGCCGGCCTTTCCCGCCTGGGCCTGCGAGAGCGTGACCGACAGGGAGGGGTGGCGTGCGGCGAACCGTTGCAGCCGTTCAGTGAGCCCGGACAGGCGCTCCAACTGCTGCGGCTGAAAGACGGTGGACGCGCACAGCGGGAGCAGGCCGACCATCGAGCGGACCTTCAGGCGCTGCGCCTGACCGTCGGGAAGACGCAGCACATCGTAGAAGAACCCGTCCTCCTCGTCCCAGAGTTCGTCGCCGAGGTCACCGAGCCGGTCCATGGACGCGGAGATCCACAGATAGTGCTCGACGAACTTCAGGACGAGATCCTCGTACGCCTCGTTCCGCTCGACGAGTTCGAGCGCGATCTGCAGCATCGACTGGCAGTACAGGGCCATCCAGGCCGTGCCGTCGGCCTGTTCGAGGGAGCCGCCTGTCGGCAGGGGGGCGCTGCGGTCGAAGACGCCGATGTTGTCGAGGCCGAGGAAGCCGCCCTGGAAGACATTGCGGCCGGTGGGGTCCTTTCGGTTGACCCACCACGTGAAGTTCGTCAGTAGCTTTTGGAAGGTGCGCTCAAGGAACGCGTGATCGGCGTTCCCGGTCGTCTCCTTCTCCACCGTGTACACGAAGTACGCGGCCCAGGCGTGCACCGGCGGATTGACGTCGCCGAAGCTCCACTCGTACGCCGGGATCTGCCCGTTGGGGTGCAGGAAGGAGTCCCGCAGCAGGAGTTCGAGCTGCTCCTTGGCGAAGCCGGTGTCGACCACGGACAGGCCGACCGCGTGGAAGGCGAGGTCCCAGGCCGCGAACCACGGGTACTCCCACTTGTCCGGCATCGACACGATGTCGTCGCTGACCATGTGGAACCACTCGCGGTTGCGCACGCCGTCCCGCGGCAGGCTCCACGGCGTCACATGGTGCTCGGCGAGCCACGTCTCCAGGTCGAACGCGTAGTACTGCTTGGACCACAGCATTCCGGCGAGTGCCTGGCGCATCACCCGCGCCTCGTCCTCGCTCGCGCCCTTCGGCGTCAACTTCCGGTAGAACGCGTCCGCTTCGGCGATCCGGTCGCGGAACACCGAGTCGAAGCCGCGGGCCAGGGTGAGCTGGGCACCGGCGGGTCCGAGACGCAGCCGCAACGTCTCGGACCCGCCGGCGGGCACGGTGAGTGTGTGGTGGGCGGCGGCCTTGGTGCCCTCTTGCGCCGGATTGACGGTGTGCGGCTCGCCCTCGACGACGTGCCGGCCGATGCCGTCCTTGACGTACGGGACGTCGCTCGCCTTGCCGAACAGGCGCGCCTTGTCGGTCTCGTTCTCCGTGAACAGCAGCTCGGCCGCGGCGGCGCAGCGCAGGTCGTAGCTGCCGAGCTCCGGGTGGTCGGCGCGGATCGTGCGGGTGGAACGGGGCCCCTCGGCCGCGCGCAGCACGGGTTTGGGCGTGGCGGCGGCGTGCTCGCCCCACGACCAGGTGTTGCGGAACCACAGGGTGGGCAGCACGTGCAGCGTCGCCTCGTCCGGGCCCCGGTTGTCGACGGTGATCCGCATCAGGATGTCGTCGTGATCGGCCTTGGCGTACTCCACCGTCACGTCGAAGTACCGGTTCTCGGCGAAGATCCCGGTGTCGAGGAGTTCGTACTCGAACTCCTGCCGGGAACGGGAGCCGTTGACGGCGACGAGGTCGTTGTACGGGTACGGGGCCTGCGGGTACTTGTACAGGTACTTCAGGTAGGAGTGGCTGGGTGTGGCGTCGAGGTAGAAGTAGTACTCCTTGACGTCCTCGCCGTGGTTGCCCTCCGAGTTGGTCAGGCCGAAGGCGCGTTCCTTGAGAATGGGGTCGCGGCCGTTCCACAGGGTGACCGCGAGGCACAGGCGCTGCTTCTCGTCGCAGATGCCGCCGAGGCCGTCCTCGCCCCAGCGGTAGGCGCGGGAACGGGAGTGGTCGTGGGGGAAGTAGGACCAGGCGTCGCCGCCGGGGCTGTAGTCCTCGCGGACGGTGCCCCATTGGCGTTCGCTGAGGTAGGGGCCCCAGAGGCGTGAGCGGGTTCCTCCGTCGGTGGTGGGGGCGATGCGCGGCTGCGATTTCATGTGGCCTCCCAGTGGCCTCGCCGTGCCTTGTGTTGCGGTCGTCCGGCGTTGCGGTCGCGGGGCGCTGCCCCGGGCCCCGCGCCTCAATCGCCGGCGGGGCTTGATTTGCCCGGACCCCGCGCCTCAATCGCCGGCGGGGCTTGAGTTGCCCGGGCCCCGCGGGCTCTCGTCCTAGAGCGGGCTTGATGCGGAGGCGTCAGTCTTGGCAGGAGGGCGGGCGTCGGCTTCACCTTTCGGGGGTGAGGTCCCCTCGCGGGCCACGAGCGTGATCGTGATCTCGTATGCGGCGAGGAGTGCGGCGATCACCAGGAGTGCGGTCCAGGAGGACAGGAGGATGGAGATCAGGGCCGCCACCACGGCGCCGGTGACGCGCAGGACGTCCGCGTGGCGGGTGATCCAGGGGCGGAATTGGCCGTCCGTGCCCAGGTGTTGGCCCGCCTTCGCGATGCCGTGGCCGGTGGCGCGGGCGCCCTGGACGGTCCACCCGCGCAGCGCGGACGGCAGTCGGCCGGGGCCGACGAGGTAGCACAGGACGGCGATGGCGACGCCGAGCCACAGCAGTTGGTCGCCCCGTTCGCGCAGCGTCGTGAAAATGGTCCACAGCGCCGAGCGCGCCCCTTCGCGGTAGACGCCCTCCGGCAGCTGGCCGAGCAACTGGTCGCGCACGCCCCGCAGGACGGCCGTCAGTACGGTGACCGTCACCACCAGCCACAGGCCGAGCTGGAGCAGGGTGCGCCGCCGGTTCGGCGAGACCCACAGGGAGAGGGCGAGCAGGGCAGGGACCGCGATCAGCAGGCCCACGAGGGCGCGCTTGAACAGCACGACCGCGTCCTGGAGCTGGCTGAGCGTGTTCCGGTTGTAGAGACGGATCTGCGCGAAGTTCTCGGGCAGGTCCCTGCCGATCGCCTTCTCGATCCGCTGGTGCAGACCCGGCGGCAGCTCCCCGGAGGACAGCGCCGGAAGGTCGATCTTCTTGCCGAAGACGGAGGGAAGTTCGGTCTCCAGGGCGCCGAGAAGGTTGTTGACCACCGGCAGCAGATTGAGCGTGACCGTGTCGCCCTTCACCCGGACGTTCTCGTTGTGCTTCTCCAGCAGGGCGACGATGCGTTCGTGCGCGAACCGGTTCGTGGTCCGCCACAGCTCCTGGAACCGCTCGTTCGCGATCAGCTGCGAGATCTTCTCGCGCATGAAGTCGTGCACGGCCCCCGTGACCGGGCCCGCCAGGAACGAGGCGCGCGGCGGCAGCGCGTCGGACAGCCGCTGCTCCACGTCGAGCTGGTCGAAGATCTCGTTCGCGAGGTACTTGGAGACCGCGGCGTTCACCTTCGGATCCTCGGGCAGCGTGCCCACCGTGGCGATCCAGCGGTCCGTGTTCAGCGTCGTCCGCGATCCCCACACGCCCACCACGGAGGTGACCGCGAGTACCGCGACCAGCGCTACCAGGATCGCGGCGATGGTGCGACGCACCACGAACGTCCGGGCGCGGCGCCTGTGTTGGGTGCCGGCCCGGTCACGCAGCATCTCGACCTCGGCGCGCAGCCGTTCCAGTTCCGCGTCGGTGGCGGACGGCGGGGCGGGCGCGGTCCCGCCGGGGCCGTGGGCCTGTTCATCGCTCATGGCGTGGCACCTCCCGCGGTCAGGGTCGCCGCGGTCCGGGCCGCGTTGCTCACCTACGGCGGGTGACGCGCGGCGCGGGCAGTACCGCTGTGATGCCGGTGGAGCTTCACGCAGAGAGTCAAAGACAGTCAAAGGGAGACGCCATGGCGGTCATCGGACCGGTGCAGCTGCTCACCATCGAGTTCGGGCCCGACGCCAAGTTCGAGGGCCGGATCGTCGAGGAGCTGGCGATTCTCGAGGCGAACGAACAGATCCGCGTCCTCGACATGCTCTTCGTCAGCAAGGAGCCCAGTGGCGGCCTGTTCACCCTCGACTTCCAGCAGGAGGGGATGGGCGAGACCGTCGCCGCCCTGCTCGGAATCTCCAGGGAGCGGATGCGCGCGGTCCGGGACACGTATCCGAGCCTGGCCGAGGGCAACGCGTTCGGGCTGAGCACCACCGACATCAGGGAGATGGCCGACTCCCAGGACCCGGGCACATCGGCGGCGTACATCCTGCTCGAACACGTCTGGGCGAAGCATCTGCGCAAGGCGGTCAGGGACGCGGGCGGGGTGCCCGTCGCCGAAGGGTTCCTGACCGAGGAGGCACTGGAGCCCGTGGCCGTCGAACTCGCCGCCGCGGCCGAGCGCCTGGGCGACCCGGTCGTCCCCAAACCCACTTCCGTACCCAAACCCGGCAACCGTCCCAGGAGGACCTGATGGCCGATCTCGTCGTACTCGGATTCTCGGACAAGGAAAAGGCCGAATCGGTGCTGCGCCTGGCCGGCGAGCTGTCCCGGCAGGAACTGCTGGAGCTCGAGGACGCCGTGGTGGCGTGGCGCACCATGGACGGCAAGATGCACGTCCACCAGCAGCACAGCACCACCGGGGCGGGAGCGGCCGGCGGCGCCCTGTGGGGCGCGCTGTTCGGCATGCTCTTCCTGATGCCCGTGTTCGGCGCCGCCGTGGGCGCGGCCACCGGGGCCGCCGCCGGCAAGCTCTCCGACATCGGCATCAACGACGCCTTCGTCAAGGAGACCGCGCGCGCCCTCGAACCCGGCCGCGCCGCCGTCTTCGCGCTCGTCCGGCGCACCACACCGGACCGGGTACAGGAAGCGCTGCGCCCCTTCGGCCCCACCGTGATCCACACCTCTCTCACCAAGGACCGCGAGGAGGAACTGGTGGAGGCACTCCAGTCCAAGTAGTCGCCGGTCGGCCCACTGGGCACGTCTTGCCAACGCGCCGTCCCACACGGGAAGTTCACCCGGGTGAGATGGCGTCTGGCATGTGCCGGACGCGGCGCTCCCGGCCCCACACTTGCCACCCATACGGGGGTGTGGGTCCACGGCGCTGCGAGAGCGAGGGTCACCATGGCCGAGTGGTCACACCGCACACCGGACCGCGAGCACGACGCGGAGCAGGCCGACTCCGTGCCCGCGCTGCCCGACTGGATCGTGCCCCGCCCCCGGCTGACCGACCAACTGGCCAGGGGCGTGCGCGGCCCGCTCACCGTGGTCGTCGGCCCCGTGGGCGCGGGCAAGACGGCCCTCGCCCTGGAATGGGCGCACACCCGGCGCCCGTCCTGGCCGCTCGCCTGGGTCGCCTGCGACGGGCCCGCCGAGCACCCCGGCGTGTTCTGGCAGCGGGTGTTCGGCGCGCTGCGCGCCGCGGGCCTCGCGGTGCCCGAACCGGCCGCGAGCGAGGACGGCCCGCTGCTGGTCGCGACCCTCGCCGACTGCCTGAACCGGCACGGCGAGCCGTCGGTCCTCGTCCTCGACGACTTCCAGCCCGCCCTCGACTCGCCGATCGCCCGCGGTGTCACGCACCTGCTCCGGCACACCCCGGACGCGCTGCGGCTCGTGGTGCTCGCCCGCCGCGATCCGCCCCTGCACCTGTACCGCGGGCGGCTCACCAGCGAGGTCGCCGAAGTACGCACCGCGGACCTCGCCTTCGACGACCGGGAGGCGGCGGCCCTCCTGGCCCAGCACGGCATCGACGTGACGAAGCAGACGGTGAGCACGCTGCGGCGGCGCGCCGACGGCTGGGCCGCGGGACTGCGGCTCGCCGCGATGTCCATGGAACGGCGCGGCGACCCCGAACGGTTCGTCGCGCAGCTCGCGGGCGACGACGAGGCGATCTCCAGCTATCTGGTCGAGGAGGTGCTCGACCAGCAGTCGGCCGGTATGCGCGGGCTGCTCCTGACGACGAGCATCCTGGACCGGGTGAACGCCGAGCTGGCCGCCGAACTCGCGGGCGACACCGACGGCGCCCTGTTCGCGGGGCTCGTCCGGGAGAACTCCTTCCTGCGGCCCGTGGGGCAGGGCTGGTACCGCTGCCACCAGATGTTCGCCGACGTGCTGCGGACCTGCCTGCGGCACGAGACGCCCGGACTCGTGGCGCCGCTGCACCGCACGGCCGCCGCGTGGCTCGCCGAGCACGGTCTGCTCGCCGACGCCGTGCGGCACCTGCTCGCCGCGGGCGACTGGGACGAGGCGGGCCGCCTCATCGTGCGCCGCCTCGCGATCGGGCAGGTGCTCGGCCTCGCCAGGACCCGGCTGCCCGTCGACGCGGGACGGCTGCCGGCCGACGAACCGTCCGCCGACGAACCGGAATCCGTGCTGCTCGCGGCGGCCGTCGCCAGGACCCGCCGGGACGACCAGGCGTGCACCAGGCACCTGGAGCGGGCCGCCGAACTCCTCGACCGGCTGCCGCAGGGGGAGGGCGACCGCCTCGCACGGTGCCGGCTCGCGCACGCCGTGATCCGGATGGACCGGCTGCGCTGCACCGATCCGCGCCGCGCCGGGGCCGCCGCTGCCGACGCCGAGGCGGCGGCGCCGCACGTGCCGCACCCCCTGCTGGCCGAGCGGCCCGAGATCCCGGCCCTCATCCTGACCGTGCGGGGCAGCGGAGAGCTGCGGGCCGGCAGCCTGAAGGCCGCGCAGGCCTCCCTCACCCGGGGGCTCAAGGCGGCGGGCGCCGCAGGGAACGGCGCGCTGCGCCGGGACTGCCTCGTCGAGCTCGCGCTCCTGGAGGCGCTGCGCGGCCGCTTCCGGGCCGCGGACGAGCTCACCGCCCAGGCCGTCAAGGCGCCGATGCCGCCGTGGACCGCGGGCGAGCCCTCGCGTGCCACCCTGCACCTGGTGCGGGCCTGGGGCGCCCTGGCGCGCGGCGAGCCGAGCCGGGTCCGGCACGAACTCACGCACAGCGAGGGCGTGTTGGGGAAGGTCTCCGACACGTTCCTCGCCGAGCTCGGCGGGGTCGTCGCCCGGCTCGCGGTCACGATGGAGCGCGGGGGCCGGGGCGCCGAGGCCGTCGCGAACGCGGTGACCGTGTCCCGGCTGCCGCAGACGGTGCAGCGCACGCTCGTGCCCACCTGTGCCCGGCTGCTGAGCCCGGCGCAGCCGCGTCGCGCCCACGCCGCCGCGCCGCCCGAGCAGGACCCGTTCGCCGAGGTTCCCGCCGAGCGGCTCAGCGCACGCGAACGCGATGTCCTCGGCCGGCTCGCGCAGATGATGACCACCGAAGAGATCGCCGATGAGCTCTACCTCTCGATCAACACGGTGAAGACACACCTCAAGAGCGTCTACCGCAAACTGGCCGTGTCGCGCCGCTCGGCCGCGGTCCGCAGGGCCCGGGAGCTCCAGATCCTGTGAGGCCGCCGGGCCGGGCGGCGCCTCACACGAGCCCCAACTCCCGTGCCCTGACGAGCGCTTCGGCGCGCGAGCTCGCGCCCAACTTCCGGTACACGGCGCGCGTGTGGCTCTTGACCGTGTTGTACGAGACGTAGAGATCGTCGGCGATCTGCCGCAGTGGAACCTCCTCCTGAAGCTGTCGGAGCACGGCGAGCTGGCGGCCGGTCAGCCGCTGCGGCGACGGGTGCGCGCTGTTCTGCCGCGGGACGGGCACCGCGGCGAGCGCGGCCGACGCCCGGTGCACCAGCGCACCGGCGGCCCGCGGATCCGCCACGTCCCCCGCGATCTCCACGAGGACGCCGGCGACCCACATCAGACAGGTCGTCAGAGCGGCGTCGGCCGCGGCGCTCTCCTGGTGGAGCGAGCCCAGCTGGAGGCGGAGCGCCATGACGCGCCCCAAGCTCCCCGGATCGTCGACCGTGTGTGGGCACTGTGCTGTGAGCATGCCCCTCACCTCCCCATGTGGAGGGCATCACCCCACCACGGTGGGGCCCGCGCGCACGCGGCGGAAGGGGTCTTCCGCGCCGTTTTCAGGGAGGTTCGACCCCTTGCCCGGCCGACCGGCGGTTATCCGTGTGCCTCGCGCGGCCCGGGGAGGCGGCGGACCTCGAGGAGTTCGAGGCCGAGGCCCTGGATGCGGTCGAGGATCCCGTACAGGGCGGCCTGGTCGAGTCCCGCGCCGACCAGCACCGTCTCGGCGGGGCGCAGCACGACCGTCAGCTCGTCGAACGCCGACCGGAAGGCATCGCCGAGCTTCCCCTTGACGCGGATCTCGAAGTCGCCGCCACCGGAGGGCGTTCCGCCCGGCTCGGGGCCCGGACCCGTGTGTGACCCGCCCATGACGCCACCTCCAGTGCGAGCGTCGTCCCGCGTGCCATTCTCCCGGCGACCGCACCGCCGAGGGCATCACCTCGCACGGGTGACAGCCGCGCCCGGGGGCGGCGCTCATCCGCTGCGGGTGAACCGTTATTGGTGGCGTGGGCCGCATGCTCCGGGTTCATCGAGTCCGGTTTCACCGAGATCGAGGAGGAGGGTGCGACATGGCCGAGCAGATCTCGCCGGGTCAGGCGCGCTCCGCAGCGTCCGAGCCAGAGCCCCGTGTCCGTCCGGCCGCCGTCGGCGGAGTCGTCTTCGCCGCGTTCGTGATGGGCATCATCGGCGCCTACCACGCGATCGCGGGCCTCTCCGCGGTGCTCAACGACAACTTCTACCAAGCGCAGAACGACTACGCGTTCGACTTCGACGTCAACGCCCGTGGCTGGGTGCAGATGATCACCGGGGTCATCGTCTTCGCCGCGGCGGTCAGCCTCTTCAGCGGCCGCACCTGGGCGCGGATCGTCGTCATCGTCATCGCTGCGATGAGCGCGCTGGAGAACTTCTTCTTCACCCCGTACCAGCCCGTCTGGTCGGCGATCCTCATCGCCCTCGACATCCTCGTGATCTGGTCCCTCGTCATGTACGGACACCGCGAGGCGCACAGGGCCTACGGGGCGCCGCTCTGAACGCTCACGGCCGCCGCACGGTGAGGGCGAGTCCCGTGACGCCGCGCCAGTTCAGCGGCGGGCGTTCCCGGTACGTTCCCGGGCGCTGCCTCGGCACGATCACCCGCAGCGCGCCGGGTCGCACCTCGATGCGTACGGGGACGTCCATCCGCACCGCCTCGCCGTCGAGGCCGACGGGGATCGAGTCCTGGTCGGCGTCGACGACCACCGATTCGGCGGTCCGCGTCGTCACACCGGCGGACCGGCTGCCGCGCAGCAGCCCGGCGGCCTGCGCGGCGCTCGTGACCCGTACGGCGACGCAGCCGAGGACCCCGCCGTCGAGCCGGGTGCGCCGGCCGAGGCCCGCGATGTCGTGGGCGCCGTACGGGTTGTTGCTCACCAACAGCGCCTGCGGGTCCGCGAGTTCGTGCTCGCCGACCCGGGCGGTGAGCTCAGCGCCCTTGTGCCGGGCGAGCAGGTCGGGCAGCAGATCGAGGGTGGTACGGGTCTTGCCGTCGCGGTAGGCGGGGCTCTGCACCACCTCGGCGTAGGCCCCGAACGACACGTTGTTGACGAACGGGCGGCCGCCCGCCGTGCCGAGGTCGACCCGCAGCTGCACGCCGTCGGCCAGCGCGTCCAGCGCCTTCGCCGGGTCCTCGCGGTCCAGGCCGAGGTCGAGGGCGAAGTGGTTGCGGGTCCCCGCGGGGATCACCAGGAACGGCAGGCCGAGTTCGGCGGCGACGTCCGCGACGAGAGCCTGCGTGCCGTCGCCGCCCGCGACGCCGAGGAGATCCGCCCCGGCGGCGGCGCGCTCGCGGGCAAGCGCCGCCACGTCGACCGCCTCGGGCCCCTCCAACAGCACGACGTCCGCGCCCAGTCGCTCGGCCTTCGCGCGCAGCCCGAAACGGTCGACCTTGCCCCCGCCCGAGCGCGGGTTCATGATCAGCACCGGCCGGTGGAACGCGGGCGCCGCCGTCTCCTCGGGCATCGGGGCGGGGGATGAGCGCGGCCCCAGCGCCGCACGGCCCGCCCCCGCGGCGAGCAGCCAGAGACCGCCCGACGCCAGCACCACCCACACCAGGTGCGCGCGGGCGTACGCGACCAGCACCCAGACCGGCGCAGCGAGCGCCAGGAGCAGCGCCAGATACCGCGCGGGTCCCCGCCTGCTGAGCACCCACCACACGGCGGCGGCCGTGACCGCCGTCCCCAGGATCCCCGCGCCGAGCAGCGTGAAGGTCCGCATCCCCGCGAAGGCGGCCAGGACCAGCACGGCGCCCGCCGCGGCGGCCAGCGAAGCACGCGCCAGCCACCGTTGCCCCCGCCCCTGTCCCTGTCCCTGTGTCGTCGGTTCCATGACCGGCAGTCTGCGACCGGGAGACCCTCGGGGACTCACCCCCGAGAGGCGACCTCACACCGGCGGGGTGACGTCGCGGCGCCCGGCCCGGCGCACGGTGTGCACAGCCAGGAAGGAGCCCGCCATGACCGAGATGACGAGCCGTCGCCGCACCGCGCGCGAACGGGCGAGCACGGGCAGGTCCGCGAGGTCCCGCGTCCCGCGCTCCGGGCACGCCGACTACGCCCCCGCCGCCGACCGCCCCGACCCCGTCGGCATCCTCGAGAAGCAGTCGGCGAACAGGCTGCCGGAGCTCGTCCCGATCCGCTACGGCCGCATGCTGGAGTCGCCGTTCCGGTTCTTCCGGGGCGCCGCCGCGATCATGGCGTCCGATCTGGCGCACACCCCGGTCACCGGCCTGCGGGCCCAACTGTGCGGCGACGCACACCTGTTGAACTTCCGGCTGCTCGCCTCCCCGGAGCGGCGCCTGATGTTCGACATCAACGACTTCGACGAGACGCTGCGCGGGCCGTGGGAGTGGGACGTCAAGCGGCTCGCCGCCAGCCTCGTCATCGCGGGCCGCGGCAACGGCTTCGGCCGCTCGGAGCGCGAGCGCGTGGTGCGGGCCACCGCTGCCTCGTACCGGCAGTCGATGGAGCGGTTCGCCGGGATGCGCACGCTCGACGTGTGGTACTCGCGGATCGAGGCGGAGGAGCTGTACGCGGCGGTGTCCGGGAAGCTGGACGGCCGCGCCCGGCGGCGCATGTCGCAGGCGATCGGCAAGGCCCGCGGCCGTGACCACCTCCGGGCACTGGAGAAGCTCGCCCACGTCGTCGACGGTGAGCTGCGCATCGCGGCCGACCCGCCCCTGGTCACTCCGCTCGACCAACTGCTGCCCGGTGTCGAACGCAAGCAGCTGGAGGCGCAGTTGATCGACCTGATCGAGCGGTACGCGCGCACGCTCAGCGCCGAACGCAGGGCGCTGCTCTCCCAGTACCGGGTCGTCGACATGGCGCGCAAGGTGGTCGGCGTGGGCAGTGTGGGCACCCGCTGCTGGATCATTCTGCTGCTCGGCGGCGACGGCACCGATGTCAACGATCCGCTGCTGCTGCAGGCGAAGGAGGCCGGGACCTCCGTACTCGCGGAGTTCGCGGGGCCCGGCGCCCACGCCAACCAGGGCGAACGTGTCGTCGTCGGGCAGCGCCTCATGCAGGCGGCCGGTGACATGTTCCTCGGCTGGGAGCGGGTGGAGGGCCTCGATGGTGAGCAACGCGACTTCTATATACGGCAGTTGAGGGACTGGAAGGTGATTCCGCAGGCGGATCTGATGTCCCCGCGCGTCATGGGACTCTTCGGCCGGGCCTGCGGCGCGACGCTGGCCCGCGCCCACGCCCGCTCGGGCGACCGCGTCGCCATCGCCGCCTACCTGGGCCGCTCCGACCGCTTCGACCAGGCGCTCGGCCGTTTCGCGGAGGCCTACGCCGACCAGAACGAGCGCGACCACAAGGCGCTCGCCGCGGCCGCGCGGGACGGCAGGGTGACGGTGGCGTCAGTGTGAGCCGGTGGCCGTCGTGCCGCCGAGCCGGCGCCGCAGGAACTCCTCCTCGGCCAGGACGCGTCCGACGGCCACGCCGAACACCACCGTGGTGAAGAACAGGATCAGCCAGGACAGCACCGTGAACACGGACCCGAGGGCCCCATAGCGCTCCACGCTCATCCGCAGCGCACGCGGCAGCCACAGCCCCGACGCCCCGCAGAACGTGACCACTCCCACCGCGGTCAGCAGCGCCCCCGGCAGCAGCGGCAGCCACCTCACCCGCCCGGCGAGCAGTAGATGCTGGGTCCACCACCACATCAGCGCGGCCGCGGCGAACTGCAAGGGGTAGCCGAGGAGCGCGCCCGCGCCGAACGCCCGGTGCAGCGTGCCCTGCACGATGAGCATCACCACCCACACGAGCAGCCACACCGCCCACCGCCACGCCACAAGGCGGACCCCGGCGTGCGGCACGTCCCAGGCCCGCTCGCACAGCCGTTGCAGGGCCCGGGTGAACGCGGTGGCGGAGAGCAGCGCGACCAGCACACCGGCCGCGCCCCAGCTGTGCAGCGCGGCATCACCGCCCTCGGTCACCTCCTCGGCCTGCCGCGCCACCGCCCCGGACGTCCCGATCAACGTACGCAGCGAGCGCAGGAGTTCGCGCCGCACCGCCTGCGGACAGAACGAGGCGAGGGCGATGAGCATCGGCAGGGCGGCCAGGAACGCCTGCGCGGCGAGCCGCGTCGCCATGTCCAGGATGGTGACGTGCACCAGCTGGTGCACGATCCGGCCCGCCAGGGGCCGGGCGGCACCCGTGATCGTCATGACAACGCCCTCCCGGGGCGAGGGACACACACTCCTGCCGGGCACTGTCGGGCCACCGGCCCGCACGCACGTCGCCCGCGCCGGGTGACACCCACCCACCTCGCTCGATCCGACGTTTGCGTAAAGGTGATCGAAACAAGCCTTGACCCATCAACTTCGAGCAAATAGCGTCCTAGCATTCCGGTCGACCCTTCACCAGGAAGGCTCCCTGTGCGCAGGCGCTCTCTCCTCGCCGCGGCCGCCACGACACTCGCGGCGGCGCCGCTCGCGTCCGGCTGTGGCCCCTCCTCGTCGAATGCCTCCGACGCCAAAGGCGGTTCGCGGCGCGGCCACCTCACATACGGCGTCTGGGACGTCTATCAACTGCCCGCCATGCAGCGCGCGGCCCGCGCCTTCGAGCGGGCCCGGCCGGGCGTGAGCGTCGACGTCCAGCTGACCCCGAACGGCACGTACTGGACGAAGCTGCGCACCGCCTGCACCGGTGGCGCCGCACCCGACGTGTTCTGGATGAACGGGCCCAACTTCGGCATGTACGCCGACGCCGGGCAGCTGCTTCCCCTGGACACCGACGGCGGCGACGCCGTGCTGCGGACCGACGACTTCCCGTCCGAGCTGGTCTCCCTGTACCGCTGGAAGGGCACCCAGTACGGCGCCCCGAAGGACTTCGACACCGTCGCGCTCTGGTACAACAAGGAGCTCTTCGACCGGGCCAAGGTGCCGTATCCGGACGCCCGCTGGACCTGGCAGGACCTGATTGAGAACTCCCAGCGGCTCACCGACCGCAGGCGCGGGATCTACGGGGTGGGGGCGCCCGTCCGCGCGCAGGAGAACTACTACGACTCCATACCGCAGGCCGGCGGCTGGGTCATCTCCGACGACAGGCGACACTCCGGATACGCCGACGAGAAGACCCGCGACGGGCTGCGGCTGTGGATCGACCTCATCCAC
This sequence comes from Streptomyces sp. NPDC102360, assembly GCF_044766085.1. Lineage (NCBI taxonomy): Bacteria > Bacillati > Actinomycetota > Actinomycetes > Kitasatosporales > Streptomycetaceae > Streptomyces > Streptomyces sp. NPDC102360. The sequence goes on from NZ_JBIWLG010000001.1 coordinate 275,958, forward strand.
CGGTACCGCTCCTCGCCCACCCTCCAGCAGATGGCCGACACCGACCCCACCCAGATGTTCCAGTCGGGCACGCTGGCCATGACCTACGAGGCGTCCTACAACGCCGCGACCTTCCACGCCGACCGCGAGCTGCGGGCCAAGATCGACGTCGCGCCGATGCCCAGGGGGAAGCACCGCGCCGGCGTGCTGCACGGCCTCGCCAACGTCGTCTACGCCCGCACGCCGAACCCCGAACTCGCCCGCGACTTCGTCCGCTTCCTCGGCACCGAGCGCATCTCCCTCCTCCAGGGCAAGTACGGCACCGCCATCCCCGCCCGCAACGGCACCGCCGAACCATGGGCCGCCGGCATGCCGCACTTCAACCTCAAGGTGCACCTGGACGCGCTCGACGACGCCGTGCTCTATCCCAGCTCCGCCAACAGCGCCGCCTGGCAGCACAAGGAGCAGATGTGGCTCGCCAAGGCGTGGAGCGGCGTCGAGAGCCTCGAATCCGCCACCGACTCCCTTGCGGACGCCATGAACCAGCTGCTCGCGCAGGAGAGGAAGGGCAGGGCCTGATGAGCGTCGACACGCAGCCGAAAGCGGCGGTTCCCGCGCAGCGAAGCCGCCAACAGCCGCTGAACCAGAGGGAGTTGCGGCGTCGTGAGCGCCGGTTCCAGCACCGCGACAAGTGGTGGGGCTACGCCCTCATCGCCCCGGCCGGGCTCGGCCTCGCCGTCTTCTAACTGTGGCCCGTGGTGCAGACGGTGTACTACAGCCTCACCGAATGGGGCCCCTTCGGCGGGACGACCTGGATCGGCGCCGCCAACTACCGCACGCTCGTGGGCGACCCGGAGTTCTGGCAGTCCCTTGGCAACACCGCCGTCTACACCGGACTCGTCCTCCTCGGCATCCCGCTCTCCATGGTGATCGCCGTGCTGCTCAACCTGAAGGGGCTGCGCGGCACCGGCGTCTACCGGACCCTCTACTTCCTGCCGGTCGTCACGATGCCCGCCGCGGTCGCCGTCGTCTGGCGCTGGCTCTACAACGGCGATGCCGGCATCCTCAACCACGCGCTGTCCACGATCGGCATCGACGGCACCCACTGGGTGTCCGACCCGGGCACCATCCGCTTCGCGGTCGCCGTCGTCGGTGTGTGGATGACCGTCGGCTACAACATGATCCTGCTGCTCGCCGGGTTGCAGTCCATCCCCGGCGACTACTACGAGGCCGCCGCCCTCGACGGCGCGGGCCGCGTACGGCAGTTCTTCTCGGTCACCATGCCGCTGCTGAGCCCCACGCTGTTCTTCACCACCGTGCTCTCGGTGATCCAGTCGCTCCAGGTCTTCGACCTCGTCTACCTGATCATCGGCGCCAACACACAGAACTCGCTGCAGAACCCCGCCTACGGCGAGGGGCAGACCGTCGTGATGCTCTTCTTCCAGAAGGCGTTCTTCGACAACCAGCGCGGCTACGGCGCGGCCATCGTGTGCGTGCTGTTCGTCCTCATCATGGCGCTGACCGCCGTCCAGTTCCGGCTGCAGAAGAAGTGGGTCCACTATGCGTAAGTCCACTGTGCGTACGACGGGCATGCGCCAGGGGCGGATCTGGCCCGCCCACGTCCTGCTCGTACTCGGCGCCGTGATCACCGTGTTCCCGCTGCTGTGGGAACTCCTTACCTCCTTCAAGAGCTTCGGCGAGTCCGTGCGCGTGCCGCCGACGATCCTGCCCGCGCACTGGGACTTCTCGAACTACCAGAAGGTCTTCGACGGCGTCCCGTTCGGCCGGCAGTTCGTGAACACCCTCGTCATGTCGCTGCTGCGGACCGCCGCCCAGCTGCTGCTGTGCTCGATGGCCGCGTACGCCTTCGCCCGCATCCGCTTCCCGGGGCGTGGGCCGATCTTCCTCGGGTTCCTCGCCGTCCTGATGGTGCCGGGTCAGCTCTTCCTGCTGCCGCAGTACCAGATCATGCAGAACCTCGGCTGGCTCGACTCCATGCAGGCGCTCGTCGTCCCCGGCATGTTCTCCGCGTTCGGCACCTTCCTGCTGCGCCAGTTCTTCATGGGGCTCCCGGAGGAGGTGGAGGAGGCGGCCCGGCTCGACGGCGCCAACCCCTTCACCGTCTTCTGGCGCATCGCGCTGCCGCTGGCCCGCCCCGGCCTGCTCGCGCTCGGCATCCTGACGTTCCTGTGGTCCTGGAACGACCTGATGTGGCCGATGATCGTCAATACCGACCCGGCGAAGATGCCGCTGTCGGCGGGCCTGGCCTCGCTCCAGGGCGCCCATCTCACCGAGTACCCGGTGCTGATGGCCGGGTCCCTGCTCGCCACGCTCCCGGTGATCGTGGTGTTCGTCGCGATGCAGCGCCAGTTCATCCAGGGCATCGCTTTCTCCGGCATGAAGGGCTGAACCACGCATGACCACCGATACGACCACCGGCATCCGTACGGAAGAACCGCAGCACACACCCCAGCACACCCGTGACCTCCGCATCGGTGTCATCGGGCTCGGCCTGCGCGCCACCGTCGCCCGCGAGGCCCACCGCCCCGGCGAGGGCTCCGCCGTGGTGGCCGTCGCCGACATCTCGCCCGGCATGTTCGACCGGGCCCGCGAGTGGTTCGGCGACGACGTGCACACCTACGAGGGCCACCGGGCCATGCTCGACGCCGAGGACCTCGACGCCGTCTTCGTCATCACCCCGGACCACACCCACGAGGAACTCGCGGTCGACCTCCTCGAAGCCGGTGTCGCCGTCTTCGTCGAGAAGCCCCTCGCCATCACCACCGAGGGCTGCGACCGCGTCCTGGAGGCCGCCCGCACCTCCGGCTCCCGGCTCTACGTCGGGCACAACATGCGCCACATGCCGGTCGTCCGCGTCATGCGCGAACTCATCGAGCGCGGCGAGATCGGCGAGGTCAAGGCCGTGTGGTGCCGCCACTTCGTGGGCCACGGCGGCGACTTCTACTTCAAGGACTGGCACGCCGACCGCCGCAACACCACAGGACTGCTCCTCCAGAAGGGCGCCCACGACCTCGACGTCATCCACTGGCTGGCCGGCGCCTACACGGAGCGGGTCAGCGCGCTCGGCGGGCTCACCGTGTACGGGGACATCGCCGACCGCTCGGGGCAGGCGCCCGGCGCGACCATGCCCGACTGGTACGACCCCGAGAACAACTGGCCCCCGAAGTCCCTCACCGGCCTCAACCCGGTCGTCGACGTCGAGGACCTCTCGATGATGGTGATGCGCCTCGAAGGCGGCATCCACGCCAGCTACCAGCAGTGCCACTACACGCCCGACTACTGGCGCAACTACACGGTCATCGGCACCGAGGGCCGCCTGGAGAACTTCGGCGACCACGGTGACACCGCCGAGGTCCGCGTCTGGAAGCGGCGCAGCGGCTACCGCGCCGACGCCGACCTCGTCGTCCCGATGCCCGCGCCCGGCGAGGGCGGGCACGGCGGCTCCGACCCGCTGCTCGTCGCCGAGTTCCTGCGCTTCGTGCGCGAGGGCGGCGCCACCGACACCAGCCCCGTGGCGGCCCGTGAGGCGGTGGCGGCAGGCGTCGCCGCCACGCAATCGCTGCGGGCCGACGGTCAGCCGGTGACGGTGGCGCGGGTGGCGCCCGAACTCGCCAACTGGTTCACGAACGACCAGAGTTGAGGGATTCCAGGCCGGAGGTGAGGACCCCGGGGGTTGTGCGGGCCCTCACCCCGTCCACGACCAATTCGCGACCTCCGGAAGGTCCGTGCCGTGCTCGCGGATCCACGCACTGTGCCGCGTGCGGGCGTCGGCCATCGTCTGGCGCACCGCCGCGGCCCGCACGGCGAGCCCCGGCACCCGGTCGATGACGTCCATGACCAGGCGGTAGCGGTCCAGGTCGTTGCGCACGACCATGTCGAAGGGCGTGGTCGTGGTGCCCGACTCCTTGTAGCCGCGTACGTGCAGGTGGGCATGGCCGGTGCGGCGGTACGCGAGGCGGTGGATGAGCCACGGGTAGCCGTGGTACGCGAAGATCACCGGCTTGTCGGCCGTAAACAGCGCGTCGTACTCGAAGTCCGGCATGCCGTGCGGGTGTTCGCCCTTCGGCAGGAGCCGCGTCATGTCGACGACGTTCACGACACGCACCGCGAGCTCCGGCAGATGCGTGCGCAACAGGCCCGCCGCGGCGAGGACTTCCTGCGTCGGTACATCTCCCGCGCAGGCCAGGACGACATCCGGCTCGCGGCTGCCGTCCTCGGTGCCCGCCCACTCCCACACCCCGGCGCCGCGCGCGCAGTGGGCGCGGGCCTCGTCCAGGGACAGCCAGTCGAAGCACGGCTGCTTTCCGGCCACCACGACGTTGACGTAGTCGCGGCTGTGCAGCACGTGCTCGGCCACCGAAAGGAGTGTGTTGGCGTCCGGCGGCAGGTACACCCGTACGACGTCGGGGCTCTTGTTGAGGACGTGGTCGACGAAGCCGGGGTCCTGGTGCGAGAACCCGTTGTGGTCCTGGCGCCAGACGTGCGACGTCAGAAGGTAGTTGAGAGAGGGCAGTGGAGCCCGCCACGACAACTCCCTCGATGTCTTCAGCCACTTGATGTGCTGGTTGACCATCGAGTCGACGATGTGCACGAACGCCTCGTAGCAGGAGAACAGACCGTGCCTGCCCGTGAGGTTGTAGCCCTCCAGCCAGCCCTGGCACAGGTGCTCGGACAGCACCTCCATGACGCGGCCGTCGTGCGCCAGGTGCTCGTCGGTGGGCAGTGTGCCCGCCTGCCACGCCTTGCCGGTGGCGTCGTAGACGGCATCGAGGCGGTTGGAGGCGGTCTCGTCGGGGCCGACGATGCGGAAGTCGCGGCGGTCCGCCGTGTCCCGCATGACCTGGGCCAGCAGATCGCCGAGCACGCGGGTGGGCTCATGGAGCGCGGTGCCCGGCTTGTCGACGGGCACGGCGAAGCGCTCCAGCGGGGCGAGCGGCAGCTTGCGGGTGAGCAGCCCGCCGTTGGCGTGCGGCGTGGCGCCGAGGCGCCGGGTGCCCTCGGGAACGTACGCGAGGACCTGCTGGGTGGGGCGGCCCTCGGCGTCGAAGAGTTCCTCCGGGCGGTAGGAGCGCAGCCATGCCTCCAACTGCCGCAGGTGGTCCGGGTTCTCGCGGACGCCGGGCAGTGGCACCTGGTGGGAGCGCCATGTGCCCTCGACGGGCTCGTCGTCCACGGTCTTCGGGCCGGTCCAGCCCTTCGGTGTGCGCAGCACGATCATCGGCCAGCGCGGCCGCTCCGTCCTCTTCCCCTCGCGGGCCTCGCGCTGGAAACGGGCGATGCGGTCGAGGGCCTGGTCCATGGTGCGGGCCAGGTCGCGGTGGACCCGCAGCGGGTCGTCGCCGGTCACGTGCAGCGGCTCGTGCCCGTACCCGCGCAGCAGCTCGTCGAGCTCGGCGTCGGGGATGCGGGCGAGCACGGTCGGGTTGGCGATCTTGTAGCCGTTGAGATGCAGGATCGGCAGCACGGCCCCGTCGTGCGCCGGGTCGAGGAACTTGTTCGCGTGCCAGGAGGTCGCGAGCGGCCCGGTCTCCGCCTCGCCGTCGCCGATCACACAGGCGACGAGCAGGTCCGGGTTGTCGAGGGCGGCGCCGTAGGCGTGCGCGAGGGAGTAGCCGAGTTCGCCGCCCTCGTGGATCGAGCCGGGCGTCTCGGGCGCGACGTGACTCGGGACGCCGCCGGGGAAGGAGAACTGCTTGAACAGCCGCCCCATCCCGGCCGCGTCCCGCGAGACATCCGGATACGTCTGCGAGTACGACCCTTCCAGCCAGGAATTGGCGAGCACGGCGGGCCCGCCGTGTCCCGGCCCCCAGACGCACAGGGCGTCCAGGTCGCGCTCCTTGATGACACGGTTGAGGTGGGTGTGCACGAGGTTGAGGCCCGGGGAGGTGCCCCAGTGGCCGAGGAGGCGCGGCTTGATGTGTTCGGGGGTGAGCGGCTCGGTGAGCAGGGGGTTGTCGAGGAGGTAGATCTGGCCCGCCGCGAGATAGTTGGCGGCCCGCCAGTGCGCGTCGAGCGCGGCGGCCTGGTGCTTGGACAGATCCTTCGCCATGGCAGCTCCATCGGTGGTGGCAGAGTTGTACTCGGCGCCGCCAGTCTGCCGCCGCCCCGGCCGCGCACGAAGAGCCCTTGTGGCCATCGTGCCGGGTCGCCGGGCCGACCCGCCCCAAACGCGAGGGGCGAGTCGGGTGACGTGTGGCTACAGGGTCACCTGCTTGCCGCCGAGGGTCACGACGAGCTTGCCGTCCGCCGCGTACGACCAGCCGAGCGCGCCACTGTAGGAGGCGCAGCGCGAACCGTTGGTGCCGGTCCAGAACTGGTTCGTGGAGTCCGCGTCGCCGATGGTCTTGTCGTTCGACCCGGAGACCGAGAACCGGCACGAGGTGTTGCTCCGGAACACCGAAGTGCCTTCGTCCCAGGCGAAGTTGCGCTGCGGGTTGTCGATGCTGAGGTTGTTCGACACCGTCATGGAGCCCGGGTTGCTGTTGTACGTGAACCCGTGCTTGCCGTTCTTGTACGCGATGCTGCGCTTGACGATGTGGTTGACCTTGATGTCCTCGCCGCCGAGCTTGTACCCGTTGCGGTCCCCGTTCGCGTTCACGGTGCCGTCGCTCAGCGTGCCGTTGTTGTACGAGAGGGAGTCCTCGATGGTCACCGGTCCGATGGGGCCCGTGTCGGACTTGGTGTAGAGATCCCAGCCGTCGTCGATGTTGTTGTGCGAGACGGCGTACCGGAAGACGTTCCCGGTGCCTGTGGTCAGCTTCGCGGCGAAGCCGTCGGCGTCCTCGCCGTCCGAGTCGGCGTTGTCGTGCGACTCCGCGCTCACGATCAGGTTGTCGGAGGGCCACTGCGACTGCGGGGTGGTGGAAGCGATGCGCCCCAACTGCAGTCCGGTGTCCCGGTTGTAGCGGGTGACCGTGCGCTCGATGACGTTGTCGCTGCCGCCGACGTAGATGCCGTTGTCCCCGGCGCGCTCCACGACGATCCCCTTGATGTGCCAGTACGACGCGTTGAGGGCGAGCCCGCGGTTGCTCGAACTCTCGCTCTGCGCCGAGAAGTTGAGGACCGGCTTCTCGCCCGGGTAGGCGGTGAGCGTGGTGCGGGCGGACGCCGTGCCGTTCTTGCCCTCGGGGATGGTGACCGTCGAGGACTGCGCGTACGTGCCGCCGCGCAGATAGATGGTGCCGCCCGCGGCGACGCGGCTGATCGCCGAGGTGAGTGTGGTGGGCGCGGACTCGGTGCCCGCCGCGCCGTCGGTCCCGGTCGGTGACACGTACAGGGCGTCGCTCGCGGGCGGGGTGGTGGTGTCGCCCGCCGGCGTGTCGACATCCACGTAGTCGATGTTGGGGAGCCCGGCGGAGGCGGTCGGGTTGAGGCGGATCGTGTTGCTGCCCGCCTTGACCTGCACGGTGACGGTCTTGGTGGCCCACGTGGTCCACGCCCCGGTGCCCGCGAACGTGGTGGAGGCGGCGGTGGCGCCGTTCACCACGATGTCCGTGGCTCGCGAGGTCGTGGTGCCGTTCGCGTAGCGGACGGTGAGGGTCGCGGTGCCCGCGGCGGGCGAGTCCACCGTCAACTGGGCGTACGCGCCACTGGCGTTGGTGGCGTTGCAGTAGCCGGAGCCGGTGTAGCCGGACCACTCGGTCTCGACGGCGCCGGTGCACACGGCGGGGGAGGTCTCGGCCTGGTAGCGGACGGTCGCGGCCTGGGCGGAGCTGCCGGACAGGGCGACGAGGGCGCCGGCCAGGAGCCCGGCGGAGGTGAGGGTGACGAGGGGTCTCGCGGCTCGTGAGTTCATCGTTCGTCTCCAGGTGCGTGAATGTGGCTGGTTCGAATCCGTGAACACGACCGTCCGGAGGCGCCATAATCGCAGCGGGGAAAGCCCTTTCTGCGTCCCTTTCTGCGGGCGGTCGACGTGACGGTAGAGCTGGCGCCGTGCCCGCGTCAACGGCTATGTATGTGATCGTTGTTCGTGAATATGAACGATCAAGAGGTGGGAAGACCGCCCATTCCCGGTCGCGTCGGGGCTCAGGTGCCGGTCAGCGTCCGAAGAGGGGTGCGTCCGTAGGCGGCGCGGTAGAGCGCGGCGAAGCGGCCGGAGTGGTGGAAGCCCCAGCGCGCGGCGATCGCGGTCACCGTCGCGTCCGCCGGATCGGCGTCCCGAAGCTCGTCGTGTGCGTGCGCGAGCCGCACCCGGCGCAGATACTCCAGCGGCGTCGCGTCCAGATGCCGCCGGAACGCGTACTGCAGTGCCCGGACGGTGACATGGGACGCCGCCGCGATCTCGGCGACGGTGAGCGGATCCTGGGCGTTCGCCTCGATATGGGCGACGGCGCGCCGCAGGGTCGCGGAGTGCGAGTCGTGCCGGTCCGTCCCGGTGGGCCTGATGAGCGCGGTGTTGGGGAACGCGGCCAGCACGCTCGCGGCCAGGTGCTGGGCGGCGGTCGAGGTGACCAGCGGCTCGGAGGCGATCTCGGGGTCGGCCAGGACGTGATCGCGGACGTGGACGATGGTCCGCTTCAGGTGCAGGGCCGCGGCGTCGGACACCGGCCGGTGTCCGGTGAGCCGCACCGGGCCCGGCGCCGCTCCCGGTGCGGTGGCGGCGACCTGGCTCAGGAGGCCGGGGTCGAGCATGGTGATGTTGTACCGGGCGCCGCAGATCCGCCCCTCGTAGGGCAGTTCGGGCGGGGCGAACGAGACGACGTCGCCAGGGCCGAAGGCGTCCTCGACGACGTCCCCGAAGGAGTGATCCTGGATGGTGCCCTCGTGGACGACGCACAGACAGATCTTCTGAAGCGGCGTCACCGCGTAGCGCATGTCGAAGTCGAGGTCGAGTTCGTCGACGGACACGCCTGGCATCGCCTCGCGCCGGATCCGCGCCCGGCTGGACTCGGGTGTGCCGTTGCCGATGCGCATACGTGCGTAGTGACGACTGAGGAAATCCTCGGTGACCCCGAGGTCGCTGCTGTCGAAATGCAGTGTGCCCATGCGCGCCGCGCCCCCTACTGAATATGCCCGGTGCGGTCAGCTTACGACCGGCGCCCTGCGGCCCGCCACGGCGCGTGCCTGCGGTCACGGGCCGCGCGCGGCCTTCGTTTACCGGATGACCGTCGCCCGACACTTCGTTCTGAGGACTGCAAGCTGCGTGCGGCAGGCCCGAGCATCAAGATGTCGGCCCCTCCCTGGTCCAAGTACCGTGGCGGCAAAGGGTCGAGAGTGCCTGCGCCGGCACTCCCGCCGAAGTCAAAGGAAGGCGAAAGGTGAACGCCCTGCCCGCTCCCGCTTCCACACCTGGTGGCCACATGGCTTTCTTCATGCTGTCCTCCACGCGGCCGCTCACCCTGCTGTCCGCGACCGACCTGGCCAAGGAGCACGAACGGCTACAGACGGAGGTCGCCCAGCTCAAGCAGGCCGTGACCTCGCACGCCCTCGTGGACCAGGCCATCGGTGTGGTCGTCGTCCTCGGCCGGATCCCACCCGAGGACGCGTGGCGCGTGCTGCGCGATGTGTCGCAGCGCACCAACGTCAAGCTGAACCTGGTGGCAGAGCACCTCCTGGAGTTCGCCCGGGGAGACGAACTGCCGGACGACGAGCGGGCGGAGCTGCAGCGGGCCATCGAGCGCTATGCGGCGCTGCGGCCCCCGTCGTCGCCTGAGCAGGCCGCGGAGCAGTGACGGCCGCGGCAGCGGCTGTCAGCTCAACTGCCGCCGCATGAGCGTCAGATCGAGCCAGCGGCCGAACTTGGTGCCCACCTCGCGCACCGTTCCCGCGTGCTCGAAGCCGTGCCGTTCGTGCAGGCGGATCGAGGCCGCGTTGCCCGACTCGATCCCGGCGATCATGATGTGCAGGCCCGCGGCGGTGGCCGAGTCGACGAGCGTCGCCAGGAGGGCGGACCCGATGCCGGCCCCCTGGTGGCCCCCGGTGACGTACACCGAGTTCTCGACGGTGTGCCGGAAGCCGGAGTACGCCTTCCAGGGCCCGTAGACACCGAACCCGACGACCTGTCCGCCGAGCTCGGCCACGTAGGCCGAACCGCGCTCAAGATGCGTGCCCAGCCAGGCGGCGCCCTCCTCGGGGGACTGCGGCGTGTCCGTCCACAGCGCCGTGCCGTGCTCGATGGCGTGGTTGCGGATGGCGAGGACGGCGTCCAGGTCGTCCTCGTGGGCCGGGCGGACCTTCACCGCCGGGGCCGGCGTCTCGTATCGTGGATCCATGTCCAATATCGTAGACCCCCTGGTGGAGCGCATCGGCGCCCGGATCCGCGCGGAGCGCGACCGGCGCCATTGGACCCTGGCGGAGCTGGCCGAGGAGTCCGGGGTGTCACGGGCGATGATCCACCGGATCGAGCGCGGCGAGAGCAGCCCGAGCGCCGTGATCCTCGGGAGGCTGTCGGCGGCGTTCCGGCTGAGCGTGGCGACGCTGATCGACCCGGAGCCGGTGGACGAACGTGTCCGGCGTGCGCAGGAGGCGCCGCGGTGGCACGACCCGGAGACCGGGTACGTACGGCGGCAGGTGTCGGGACCCGCCTTCCCCGCCGAGGTGGCCGAGATCCGGCTGCCGGCCGGCGCCGAGGTCCCGTACCCGGCCGCGGCGTTCGCGTTCCACCGGCAGATCATCTGGGTGCTCGAAGGGCATCTGACCTTCCACGAGGGCGACGCGGTGCACGAACTCGACCCGGGCGACACCGTCGAACTGGGCCCGCCCACGGCCTGCGTCTTCGCCAACTCCACGGAGCGGGACTGCCGTTACGCCGTGGTGCTCGTGCGCGGCGAGGCACCGTGAGGCTGCCGCGTGGGGGTGTGGTGCTGCTGTCCTGCACCGCGGGGCTGGCACTCGCCAATAACTACGCGATCCAGCCGGCGCTCGGCGACGTCGGCCGCGACATCGGCGCCTCCGCCGCCGCCATCGGCCTGGTCACCACCGCCGCGCTCGGCGGATGCATAGCCGGCTTCGCCTTCCTGCTGCCGCTCGCGGACCGGGCGGCGCCGCGCCGGCTCGTCGCGGGGCAGCTCGCGCTGCTCACGGCGGGCCTGCTGCTCGCCTCCCGCGCACCCGGCCTCGGCCTGCTGCTCCTCGGGTACGTGATGGTGGGCGCGGGGGCGAGCGTCAGCGCGATGGCGTCGACGATCGCCGGGCGCGGGGTGCCGGGGGAGCGGCGCGGCAGGGCTGTCGCCGGCGTCGCGGCGGGCATGTCGGCCGGGATCCTGCTCAGTCGGCTCGTCGGCGGGGCGCTCGCGGACACGCTCGGCTGGCGGGGCATGCTCCTCGTGTTCGCGGGGCTGGTGGTGGTGTGCGGGGCGGCGGCGTGGGTGCGGTTGCCGGGGGAGCGGCCCGGGGGTGGTGCGGGTGACGGTGCGGGCGGTGGGTACCTCGGCACCCTGGCCGCGCTGCCCGGACTGCTGCGGAGCCACCGTACGCTGCGGCTCGCGGTGCTGAGCGGCAGCCTCTGGTACCTGGCCTTCAGCCTCGTCTGGGTCGCGCTCACGGTGCGGCTCGCGCAACCGCCGTACGGTCTCGACGCGGCGTCCATCGGCCTGTACAGCCTGGCCGGGGCGCTCGGGTTCGCGGCGTTGCCCGTGGCCGGGCGGCTGGGGGACCGGTACTCGCCGCGGGTGGTGATCGCCGGGAGCATGGTGGTGGCGGTCGTCGGTGCGGGGCTGCTGTGCACGGGGCTCGACCGGCCGGTGGTGACGGCGGTGGGGCTCGCGCTGGTCGACGCGGGCTGCTTCACGGCGCAGGCCGCCAACCAGACGCGCGTCATGTCCATCGACCCGAGCCGTAGTGGCAGCCTCAGCGGGGTCTACCTGCTCTTGTACTTCCTGGCGGGAGCCCTCGGCGCGGGTGTTGCGGCGCCGCTTGTGGCGGTGGGGGGTTGGGGTGCGGCGACGGGGGTGGTGTGTGCGTCGCTGGCGGGGGCCGGGTGCCTGGCGCTGCGCCGGGGGTGTTGACCTGTGCCGTGGTCGGCGCCCGACGTTCTCGCTGCGCGGCACCGTGGCACCGCCTTGCCCACCCTGCCGCCCAAGGCGGCAGATTGCCCAAGGCGGTGGCGGCCGACCGCCATGGGCGGGGAGCCGGCTTCGGCGGCGGATTGCCCAAGGCGGCGCGGCAATTTAAGCCCCGCACTTTCGACGAGAGCCAGCGGGGTCCGGGGCGGAGCCCCGTGCGGTGGGGCGCAGGGCGAAAGGTGGCCGCGGCGACCCCGCCGGGTCAGGATTCGCGCTGCGACCGCTTCTCCGCCTGCTCCGCGTGGAGCTTCTTGACGCGGACGTTTTCTTTGCGGACATCCGCCTGCGTCGCCCGCTCCGCCTGCAACCACTCCGGATTCTCGGACTTGATCGCCTCGATCTGCTCCGTGGTCAGCGCCTCCGTGACACCGCCACGGGCAAGCCCCGAGATCGAGACGCCCAGCTTCTGCGCCACCACGGGACGCGGGTGCGGGCCCTTCTCACGCAGGTCGACGAGCCACTGCGGCGGCTCGGCCTGCATCGCGGTCAGCTCGGCGCGCGAGACGACGCCCTCCTGGAACTCGGCGGGCGTGGCCTCGAGGTACACACCCAGCTTCTTCGCCGCGGTCGCGGGCTTCATGGTCTGGGTGCTCTGGTGCGAACTCATGAGGTCAAGGGTATCGAGCGCGACGGGGCCCGCCGACCACGGCGGGTAACCTTGGCCCGTGACCGGCACGCAAGAAACCCCCGCACCGCCCGCAGAACCCGGCTTCCGCCTGGCCTACGTCCCCGGGGCCACCCCCGCCAAGTGGGTGCGGATCTGGCGTGAGCGCCTGCCCGACGTCCCCCTCGACCTGGTGCAGGTGACCGCGGCCGAGGTGGCCGACGTGCTGCGCCGCGGGGACGCCGACGCGGGTCTGGTGCGGCCGCCCGTCGACCGCGAGTACTTCAGCGCGATCCCGCTCTACACCGAGAAGACCGTGGTCGTGGTCCCCAAGGATCATCTCGTGACCGCCGCGGACGAGGTCACCCTCGCCGACCTCGCCGACGAGATCGTGCAGCATCCGCTCGACGACGTGCTCGGCTGGGAGCGGCCGCCCGGGCAGCCCGCCTTCGAGCGCCCCGCCACCACGGCCGATGCCATCGAGCTGGTCGCGGCGGGCGTGGGTGTGCTCGTCGTCCCGATGTCGCTCGCCCGCCTGCACCACCGCCGGGACCTCACGTACCGCACGGTCAGCGACGCCCCGGAGTCGAGCGTGGTGCTCGCCTGGCCCGAGGAGCGGACCACGGACCGGGTCGAGGACTTCATCGGCATCGTGCGCGGCCGGACCGTGAACAGTACGCGGGGCCGTACGCAGGCGGAGTCCGGGAAGAAGCAGTCCGAGAAGAAGCAGTTGCCGCCGGGGAAGAAGCCCTATGTGAAGCCGGGGCGCATCCGGCAGGACGGTAGGCCGCAGTCGAAGCGGAGTGCCAATAAGCCGGCGAAGAACGCCAAGGGGGGCAAGCCGCGCAAGCGTTCTTGAGTCACCGGGGCGCGTGCGGGGTCGACCGTCCTCCGGTCGCGGGGCTCCGCCCCGGGCCCCGCGCCTCAAGCGCCGGCGGGGCTTAAAAACCTGCTCAATCGCCGCAGGGGCTTGAAAAACCTGCTCAATCGTCGCAGGGGCTTGGAAGGGCTGCTCAATCGCCGCAGGGGCTTGAAAGCCTGCTCAATCGCCGCAGGGGCTTGGATGGGGGCCTGAATGCGACGGTGCGCCCGCCCGGAGCCCGTCCATCACCAGGTCCAGCAACCGGCCTGCCCGCTCCTGCCAGGCCCCGTGCGGGTCGATCAGCCACAGGCCCGCGATGGCCAGCATGAAGTCGTCCGGGGTGACCCCGGGGCGGATCGTGCCCACCTTCTCGTTCGCCTCCAGGAGATGCGTCACCGCCTGGGTCAGGGGGCCGTGGGCCAGCTGCTTCATCGTGCCGCGCGCGCTCGTCGCCTCGCGGAGCGCGTCCGCGAGGCCCGCCTTGGCCATCGCGTACTGGGCGAGCCGGTCCATCCACTCGCGCAGGGCCTGCTCCGGCGGCCGGCAGCACAGCAACTCGCAGGCCGCGTCGGCGACCTGCTCCACCTCGTAGCGGTACACCTCGAGGACGAGTGCCTCACGGCTGGGGAAGTTGCGGTAGAACGTGCCCTGCCCGACGCCCGCCTTCTTCGCGATCGCGCTGAGCGGCGTGTCCGCGGAGCGCGTCAGCTCGGCCAGGGCCACCTCGAGGATGCGGTCGCGATTGCGCTGCGCGTCCGAGCGCAGCGCGGCCGGCTTCTTCGCGTGCCCCACGCGATTTCTCCTCTCTTCGGCCGTGGCGGGGAATAGTGCTTGCTGGGCGGACAGTTGTCCACTACGTTCGTGTCCCGTAGAGCGGACAGCTGTCCGGTTAGGGTCAACACCCTAGTGGGTACGGGCTCTCACCGCACCCATGTCCGGTCCGCGTCCCACTTGCGTACAGCGCCGATTCTCCACGCATCAGACACGCGAAAGAAGGCTGCACACATGCCCCCAGCTGACATCGGCGGCACGACCGTGTCCGCTACGTCCAGCGTCGTCACCTTGAACATCAACGGGGAGAAGCACACGCTGCCCGTGGACCACCGCACCACCCTGCTCGACGCCCTGCGCGAGCGGCTCGATCTGACCGGCACGAAGAAGGGCTGCGACCAGGGGCAGTGCGGCGCCTGCACGGTGCTCGTCGACGGGCGCAGGACCGTGGCCTGTCTGCAGCTCGCGGTCGCCGCGGAGGACCGCGAGATCACCACCATCGAGGGCGTCGCGGGCCCGGACGGCGAACTGCACCCGGTGCAGGAGGCGTTCGTCGAGCTCGACGGCTACCAGTGCGGCTACTGCACGCCCGGCCAGATCTGTTCGGCCATCGCCGTCATCGAAGAGCACGCCGCGGGCTGGCCGTCCGCGGCAACCGGCGACGTGCGGCCCGGGGCCGCCCCGCAGCCGCTGACCCCGGAGGAGATCAGGGAACGGATGAGCGGAAACCTGTGCCGCTGCGGCGCGTACGTGTCGATCGTGCAAGCGGTCGCCCACGCCGCCGCGCACGCCGCCGACGACGCGAAGGAGACCGTGGCGTGAGGGAGTTCGGATACGAGCGGGCGTCCGATGTGTCGGGCGCGGTCGCGGTGCTCGGCGCCGACCCCGAGGCGCGCTTCCTCGGCGGCGGCACCAACCTCGTCGACCTGATGAAGATCGGCGTGGAGCGCCCCGGGCGCCTCGTCGACGTACGAGAACTGCCGCTCGACAGCGTTGAGTTGACAGCCGACGGCGGGCTCCGGATCGGTGCCACCGTCACCAACAGCGACCTCGCCGCCCACCCCGAAGTGCGGCTCCGTTACCCGGCGTTGGCGCAGGCCGTGCTCGCCGGAGCCTCCGGGCAGCTGCGCAACATGGCCACCGTCGGAGGGAATCTGCTGCAGCGCACCCGCTGCGGCTACTTCACCGACGTCAGCAAGCCGTGCAACAAGCGGGAGCCCGGGAGCGGCTGTCCGGCCGTCGAGGGTGAGCACCGCAATCACGCCATCCTCGGCGCGAGCGAGCACTGCGTCGCCGTGCACCCGTCCGACATGGGCGTCGCGCTCGCCGCGTTCGACGCCGTCGTCGAGTACGAAACCGCCGAGGGCAAGGGCGAGTTGGCGCTGGCCGACTTCTACCGGCCCGTCGGTGACACCCCGCACCTGGAGACCGGGCTTCCGGCCGGTGCGCTCATCACCGCCGTCACCCTGCCGCCCGCGCCCGTCGCGGCGAACTCGACGTACCGCAAGGTCCGTGAGCGCGCCTCGTACGCCTTCGCGATCGGCTCAGTTGCCGCCGCCGTCGACGTACAGGACGGCGTCGTACGGGACGCGCGGATCGCGCTCGGCGCGGTCGCCTCGCGGCCGTGGCGGGCCCGTGCCGCCGAGGCGGCGCTGATCGGGCAGCCCGCCGAGGGCGCGACGTTCGCGGCCGCCGCCGACGCCGAACTCGCCGCGGCGAAGCCGCTGCCCGACAGCACGTACAAGGTGCCCCTGATGCGCAATCTGATCGTTGCGCTGCTCACCGAACTCGCCTCGGAGGCCACCCGATGACGACGACCACCACCACAGCGGCCGGCACGACGAAATCGGACTCGGTGGGTGTCGGGCGCAGCCGGATCGAGGGCCGCGAGAAGGTCACGGGGGCCGCCCGGTACGCGGGCGAGTTCCCGTTCACCGACCTCGCGCACGGCTGGCTCGTGCTGTCCACCGTGGCGCGCGGCCGGGTCCGTTCGGTCGGTGAGGAGGCCGTGCGCGCCATGCCCGGCGTCCTCGCCGTCATGCACCACGGCAACGCGCCGCGCATCAACACCGACTACCTCACCCTGATGGGTCCGCCGGACGGCATCCTCCACGTCTTCCAGGACGACAAGGTGAGGCACGCGGGCTGGCCCGTCGCGCTAGTCGTCGCCGAGACGCCCGAGCAGGCAAGGGAGGCCGCCGAGGCGCTCGTCGTCGAGTACGACGTCGAGCCGCACGACATCGCCTTCGAGGCCGACCGGCCCGGCACCTACACCCCCGATGGTTCGGAGGCCGCGAAGGGCGACCTGGAGGCCGAACTCGCCGCGTCCGCCGCCGTCGTGGACGAGCGGTACACCACCCCCGAGGCGCATCACACGGCCATGGAGCCGCACGCGGTGACCGTGCGCTGGGAGGACGGGCGCCTGGAGGTGTACGACGCCAACCAGGGCAGCAGGGCGGTCGCCGACCAGCTCGCGGCGACCTTCTCGCTCGACCCGTCCGCCGTGCACGTCCGCTCGGAACACGTCGGCGGCGCCTTCGGCGGCAAGCTCGTGGCGTCGCACCACATCGCCGCCGTGATGGCCGCGACCGAACTCCAGCGCCCCGTCCGGCTCGCCATGACGCGACGTCAGGTCTTCGCGCTCACCACCTACCGCAGCCCCACCACGCAGCGGGTACGCCTCGGCGCCGACACCGACGGACGGCTTCGCGCGTTCGGGCACGACGCGCAGTCGCTGACCTCGAACATCCGCGAGTTCGTCGAGGCGAGCGCCGGGTACGGCCGCGTGATGTACGCGTCCGACGCGCACCTCTCCGTGAACCGTGTGGTGCCCGTGGACCTGCCGACCCCGGGGTTCGTGCGGGCGCCCGGCGAGGCCCCCGGCTCGTACGCCGTGGAGTCGGCGCTCGACGAGCTCGCCGAGAAGCTCGGCATGGACCCGGTCGAGCTGCGCGTGCGCAACGAGCCGGAGGTCGGCCCGGTCTCGGGCCTGCCCTTCAGCTCCCGCAATCTCCTCGGCTGCTACGAGGAGGGCGCGCGGCGCTTCGGCTGGGAGGGCCGCGACCCGCGGCCGCGCGTGCGGCGCGAGGGCCGCTGGCTCCTTGGCACGGGCGTGGCCGCCTGCTCCTTCCCGTCCGGTGTCGCCCCGTCCACGGCGTCCGTCACCGCCGAGCACGACGGTACGTTCACGGTCCGGATCACGGCGGCGGACGTCGGTACAGGCGCCCGTACCGCGCTCACCCAGATCGCCGCCGACGAACTCGGCGTCGACCAGGGCCTGGTGCGGGTGCGGATCGCCGACAGCGACTTCGGGCAGGCGTGGCTCTCGGGCGGTTCGATGGGCACCCGCTCCTGGGGCTGGGCCGTGATGGCGGCCAGCCGTGAACTGCGCGACCGCCTGTCGCCGACCGCCCCCATTCCGGCCGAGGGCCTCACGGTCCGCAGCGACACCACCGAACTGGTCGGCGCCCTCGCGCAGAAGGAGCGCTACTCCTACGGTGCGCAGTTCGCCGAGGTCGCCGTGGACGTGGCGAGCGGCGAGGCCCGCGTGCGGCGCCTGCTCGGCGTCTTCTCCGCGGGTCGCATCATCAACCCGCTGACCGCGCGCAGCCAGTTGGTGGGCGGCATGACGTGGGGCATCTCCATGGCCCTGCACGAGGAGGCCGTGCGGGACGCGGCGGACGGCGGGCACGTCGGCGCCGACTTCGCGGGTTACCACGTCGCCGCCAACGCGGACGTGCCGGTCATCGAGGCGCACTGGGTCGACGACAGCGACCCGGACGACCCCGTCGGCATCAAGGGCGTCGGCGAGATCGGCATCGTCGGCACGGCCGCCGCGATCGGCAACGCCGTGTGGCACGCGACCGGGGTGCGCCACCGCGATCTGCCGCTCAGGCCCGACCGGGTCCTGGTGGCGGAGGCGCAGCGCAGCCATGCTTGATCTCGCGGCCCAACTGAGCGAATGGGCCGCGCAGGGCCGGGAGTTCGCTGTCGCCACCGTCGTCTCGGTGAGCGGCAGCGCGCCCCGGCCGCCCGGCGCGGCCCTCGCCGTCGATTCGGCGGGCGAGGTCATCGGCTCGGTCTCCGGCGGCTGCGTCGAGGGCGCGGTGTACGAACTGTGTGTCCAGGCGCTCGCGGACGGTACGCCGGTCCGCGAGCGGTTCGGCTACAGCGACGACGACGCGTTCGCCGTGGGTCTGACCTGCGGCGGCGAGGTCGAGGTGCACGTCGAACCGGTGCGGCTCGACTCGCCGTCGCGGGAGGCGGTGGTCTCGGCGCTCGCCGTCGCGGCGCGCGGCGAGGCGGTGGCGCTCGCCCGGATTCTGGACGGGCCCGGTGAACTGGCCGCCACCGGTGGCCTGTTGATGATCCGCGCCGACGGCTCGCACGAGGGGCGCCTCACGCAGGGCGACGACTCGGGGCTCGCGGCACAGGCTCGTGCCTACCTCGACCTCGGCCGTACCGGGCTGTGCGAGGTGCCGGAGAGCAAGGCGCGCTGCGAGGGCGACGTCACGCTGTTCGTCGAGTCGAGCGTGCCGCCCGCGCGGATGATCGTGTTCGGCGCGGTGGACTTCGCGGGTGCGCTGGTCAAGGTCGGGAAGCTGCTCGGCTTCCACGTCACGCTGTGCGACGCGCGCGGCGTCTTCGCCACGTCCGCGCGGTTCCCGGAGGCGGACGAGGTGGTCGTGGAGTGGCCGGACCGCTACCTGCGCTCGACCGCCACGGATGAGCGCACCGTGCTGTGTGTGCTGACGCACGACGCGAAGTTCGATGTGCCGTTGCTGGAGGTGGCGTTGCGGCTGCCGGTCGCGTATGTCGGGGCGATGGGGTCGCGGCGCACGCACGAGGACCGGATGGCGAAGTTGCGTGAAGTCGGGTTGAGCGAGACCGAGTTGGAGCGTTTGCGGTCCCCGATAGGGCTCGATATCGGTGGGCGTACGCCGGAGGAGACCGCCGTGTCGATCGGGGCGGAGATCGTCGCGGCGCGACGGGGCGGCACCGGGGTGCCGCTCTGGTCGGGGCGGGGAGCGATCCACCGGTAGGCCTCCATCGACACCTCGAGCCCGTCCGGCACCCTCAGCCCCTCCGGCGATTGAGGAGCGGGGTGCGGGGGGGGGGGGGGGGGGGGGGGGCCGGGGGGGGCGCGCGGGGGGGGGGGGGCGGCGGGGGGGGGGGGGGGGGGGGGGGGGCCCGGGGGGGGCCGCCCCGGGGCCG
>NZ_JBIWLG010000001.1:295420-684991 GCF_044766085.1 Streptomyces sp. NPDC102360
GGGGCCGCCAGCGCACCCGCGCGGGCGCTCCCCCGCGCCACCGCCCCCGGTGCTGGGCGGGGGGGGGGGGGTGGGCGGCCCCCGCCCCCGGGGCGGGGGGGGGGCCCCCGGGGCGGGGCCCCGGCACCCCGCCGCTCAATCGCCGCGGGGGCTTGATGGGCCCGGGGTGCTTGATGGGCCCGGGGAGCTTGATGCGCGGGTGTCCCGTGGTTCCACGTAGGGCTCCGTGTCCTTCGGGAGGCCCGCGCTGATGGCTCGCTCCCGCGCGAGCTCCGCGTCGAATTCCAGGCCGAGCAGCAGCGCCAGGTTCGACAGCCACAGCCACACCAGGAAGATGATGGCGCCGGCCAGCGCGCCGTACGTCTTGTTGTACGAGCCGAACCCGGCCACGTACAGCGCGAAGCCGCCCGAGGCGAGCAGCCACAGCAACACGGCGAGGAGACTGCCGGGGCTCAGCCAACGGAGGCCGGGACCACGCACGTTGGGGGCGCGCCAGAACAGCAGCGCCACCATCAGGACCATCAGGGCGAGCAGTACGGGCCACTTCGCGACGTTCCACGTCATGAGCGCCGCGTCGCCCGCACCCAGCCGGCCGCCCGCACGCTTGGCCAGCGGGCCGGTGAACACGACGATGGTGGCGCTCGCCGCGAGCAGCACCATCAACGCGACGGTCAGCGCGAGCCGCAGCGGTGTGAGCTTCCACAGCGGCCGGCCCTCCTCCGTGTCGTAGACGGCGTTCGCGGTGCGGATGAACGCGCCGATGTAGCTGGAGGCCGTCCAGAGGGCGGCCAGCAGGCTCACCGCCGCGATCACCCCGCTGGAGCCGCCCCGGTCCTGCAACTGCCGCACGGCATCGTTCAACAAGTCCCGTACGGGGCCCGGCGTGAGGTGGCGCAGGCTGTCCAGGACGCCCTCCGTCGCCCGCTCGCCGATCACGCCGAGCAGCGACACGAGGACGAGCAGCGCGGGAAAGATCGAGAGGACGCCGTAGTACGTCAGCGCGGCCGCCCGGTCGGGCAGGTCGTCGTCGAAGGCCCCCTTGGCGGTGCGGCGCAGCACCGCCCACCAGGACCGGGCAGGGAGATCCGTCGGGTCCTTCGGGCCCGGCTCACTCGTCGCCATGGGCCTGTTCCTGCGCCTGCTTGTGGTGGGTCATGGCGCTCCCTCAACTCGGGCTGTAGGTCAGGGGGTTCAGATGTCGCGCTGCGCGAGCGACCGGGTGGCCGGGCCCTGTACGACCCGCCCGTCCGTGTCGAAGCGGGAGCCGTGGCAGGGGCACTCCCAGGCGCGTTCCGTCGCGTTGAACGCGACCAGGCAGCCCAGGTGGGTGCAGCGCGCGGACACGGCGTGCAACTTGCCGTCGGCGTCCCGGTAGACGGCCGCGCGCCTGCCCTCGGTGCGCAGCACCGCCCCGGAGTCCGGGGGCAGTTCGTCGGCGGATCCCGCGCCCGGGGGTCGCACCCGGTCGCCCACGAAGTGGTAGGCGACATCCGCCTGGTGTTTCAGGAAGCGGGGTGCGTCGCGCAGCACCGAGCGCACCCGGCGCGGATCGTAGAGGCCCGTCCACTCGGGCTCCTCGCGGCCGGTGATGAGCGCGGTGAGCAGCCGGCCGGCCATGATGCCGCCGCTCAGCCCCCAGCCGCCGAATCCCGTGGCGACGTACGTGTGCTTCGCCGCCGGGTGCAGCCGGCCCACGAGCGGTGTCGTGTCGCAGGGGAACGTGTCCTGAGTGGCCCACCCGTAGGCGGGCTCGATGCCGGGGAAGTGGTACTCGGCCCAGGTCACGAGGCGCTCCAGGCGCTGCGGGGTGCTCCCGGTGCCGGGGGTGAACTTCTCGCCGGTGACGATGAGCAGCCGCTGCCCGTCCTTGTAGGGCGCGGTGCGCACCGAGCGGGTGTTCTCCTCCGGCGTGATGTACATGCCGTCCGGGTCGCGCTCCGCGTCGATCGGCGCCGCCACCACCAGCTCCCTGCGGGGCGTGAGCCGGGCGAACAGCAGGGCCCGGTCGAAGATGGGGTAGTGCGTCGCGACGACCACGTCGCGCGCGGTCACCCGGGCCCCGGTCTCGGCCGTCACGTGGCAGGCGTGGTCCTCCTCCAGGCCGAACACTGACGTGTGCTCGTGCAGCAGCGCGCCGCGCGCCCGCAGGTCATCGGCGAGCCCGAGCAGGTATTTGCGCGGATGGAACTGGGCCTGCCCGGTGACGCGCACCGCCCCGGCGACGCGGAACGGAAGACCGGTCTCCGTCACGAACGACGCGGGAAGACCGGCGGCCCGCGCCGCCACGGCCTCGGCGCGCACCGCGGACAGATGCTGCCCATCGGTCGCATAGGTGTAGGCGTCACGGCGCTCCCACTCGCAGTCGATGCCGAGGAGTTCGGACACCTCGAAGGCGTGCTCCACGGCCTCGGACTGGGAGCGCGCGTACAAGCGGGTGGCCTCGGCGCCCCGCGTGCGCCGCAGCCGTTCATAGGTCAGCGTGTGCAGCGCGGACAGCTTGGCCGACGTGTGCCCGGTGACACCCTCGGCGATCCGGCCCGCCTCCAGGACCGCCACGCTCAGCCCGGCCCGCGTCAGCTCCCACGCGGTGCTCAGCCCGGCGATCCCCGCGCCGATCACCGCGACGTCCACGGTCACGTCCCGCTCGAGCGGCGGGAGATGCGGACCCGGCGCGGACTCGATCCAGTACGAACCATGCACGGATGCACTCTCGGTCATGGCGCACGAGTCCCCCTGAACGGGCTGCTCAAGCCTGGGATCCGGGTACCCGTCCGGTGTCCCTTACAAGGAGCTGCATGAAACCGCGAGGAGCTTCGATGACCGCGGATATGCGCCTGCGCGCGCTGACCATGAACGTTCTCGCCCCCGAGTACGCCGACGGCCCCGGGCGCCGCCGCGTCCTCGCCGCCGCGCTCGCCGACGCGGCCCCCGACGTGCTGGCCCTGCAAGAAGTGGTGCGGGACGACGTGCGACGGCTCGAGGCGGACGGCTGGCGGGTCGTGCCGCACCCGCGCAGCGGACCCGACGGCGTCGGCGCGGTGCTCGCCGTCCGCGCGCCGCTCGGCCGGGTGCGCACCGATCCGCTGCAGGTCACCGAGCGTACGGCGGGTACTCCGTGGTGCGGGGTGGCGGCCGCCGAGGTCGCGTACGAGGAGCCCCTCGGCGGCGTCCTCGTCGTTCACCACAAGCCCAGCTGGCCCTACGGCTTCGAAGCCGAGCGGGAGCGGCAGGCGCGGGCCGCCGCCCTCCTCGCGGAGCGGATGCTCGCCGAGGGGGCCGGGCGGCTGAGGCACGTGCTCGTCCTCGGTGACTTCGACGCGGGGCCCGACGCCGCGAGCCTGCGGTTCTGGCGCGGTCTGCAGTCCCTGGGCGGGACGAGCGTCTGCTACCAGGACGCGTGGGAGGCCTGTCACGGCACCGCGCCGGGACACACCTTCAGCCCGCACAATCCGCTGGTGCGCGCGGGGGACATGCCGCTGGAGCCGGGGCGCCGCATCGACCACGTGCTGGCGCGCTGCGGACCCCACGGGCCGACCCTGCGGGTCGAGGCGTGCGAGCGGTTCCTCGTCGAACCGGTCGACGGGGTCCAGGCCAGTGATCACTACGGGGTGTTGACCGACTTCGCGGTGCCGGAGCGGGAGTCCGGGGCCTGGGCGGAGTGATCCGTCGTGACGTGTGGCGGCTGCGGGCCCAGGTGCCGGTGGACTGCGCCCGGCTGGTGCGGGCCCGGCGGGCGCGCGGCTGATTTGGTTCCTCCGCTGGACCCGACAGGAGGCAGGTGGCATGAACAGGCCCGATATCCGGTACCCGGCTCCCATGGATCACACCGCCGCCCCCGTCCTGGAAGCCATCGACTCGTATCACGCGCACGGCAGGCTCGCCTTCACACCACCCGGCCACAAGCAGGCGCGCGGCGCCGACGAGCAGGCCAGGAGAGTGCTCGGCGACGCCTTCCACGCGGACGTCCTCGCCAGTGGCGGCCTCGACGACCGCCGGATGCGCGGCCGGGTCCTGCGGCGCGCCGAGGAGCTGATGGCCGACGCGGTCCACGCCGACCACACCTTCTTCACCACGTGCGGCAGCTCCCTGTCGGTCAAGGCCGCGATGCTGGCCGTCGCAGGTCCCCACGAGCGGCTGCTCATCGGGCGTGACGCGCACAAGTCCGTGGTGAGCGGGCTGATCCTGTGCGGCATCGACCCCGTGTGGGTCGAACCGCAGTGGGACGCCGAGCGGGGCCTCGCGCATCCGCCGTCCGCGCAGTCGTACGAGGAGGCCTTCGAGCGCCACCCGGACGTGCGCGGAGCGCTGATCACCAGCCCGACCCCGTACGGGACGTGCGCCGACCTGGAGCGGCTCGCCGAGGTCTGCCACGCGCGCGGCAGGCCGCTGATCGTCGACGAGGCGTGGGGCGCGCATCTGCCGTTCCACCCCGACCTGCCCAAGTGGGCCATGGACGCGGGCGCCGACGTGTGTGTCACCAGCATCCACAAGATGGGCAGCGGCCTGGAGCAGGGCTCGGTGTTCCATCTGCGCGGCGACCTCATCGACCCGGACACGCTCGCCTCACGCGCCGACCTGCTCGGCACCACCAGCCCCTCCGTCCTCATCTACGCGGGCCTCGACGGCTGGCGGCGCCAGATGCGGCTGCACGGCCGCGAGCTCCTGGGCGATGCCCTCGACCTCGCGGCGCAGGCGCGGCGGGCCATCGACGCGATCGACGGCATGCACGTGTACGGCCGCGACGCCCTCACGGGTCGCGGCCTCGCCCACGACCTCGATCCGCTGCCGATCCTCATCGACGTGGCGGACCTCGACACGAGCGGCTACCGCGTCGCCGACTGGCTGCGCTCCCACCGCGCCCTCGACGTGCACATCGCCGACCACCGCAGGGTCGGCGTCCAGCTCACCTTCGCGGACTCCCCGGCGACGCTTGCGGCCCTCCTCGACGGCCTGCGGGACGTCGCCGAACACCGCGCCGAACTGAGCGGCGCACCCACCGTCGCGGTGCCCAAACCCTCCGAACTCCGCTTGGAACAAGCCATGTTGCCGCGCGACGCGTACTTCGGCACGGTCGAGGACGTGCCGCTGGAACGGGCCGTGGGACGCATCGCGGCGGAGCTGGCCACCCCGTATCCGCCGGGCATCCCGACGGTGCTGCCGGGGGAGCGGCTGGGCGAGGAGGTGCTCACGTATCTGCGCACGGGCCTCACCGCGGGCATGAACGTACCCGACCCCGCGGACCCGGAACTGCGCACGATCCGGGTGGTGGTGGAGTCCGCCTGAAGCGCCCGCTACGGACTCCCGGCCGGCACCTCGCGCCGCGCCTCCGCCACCGGCGCCGGCCCGGGCTCGGTGTCGCGCCGCGAACTCCCGCCGTTGAACGCCAGGTTGAGGCCGAACGCCAGCAGTGTCGCGCTCGTCACCGGCGAGCCGAGGACGATGCCGACGCCGTCGGGGAAGCGTGAGTACAGGTCGGGTGCCACCTCGGGCGCCATGCCGACGCCGATCGACACCGCGACGATCAGCAGGTTGTGCGTGCCGTCGAAGTCGACCTTGCGCAGCGTGTTGATGCCGACCGCGGCGACCGTCGCGAACATCACGAGCCCCGCCGCGCCGACCACCGGCTGTGGCAACCCGGCGACCAGCGCGCCGAGTTTGGGAACCAGGCCGAGGACCACGAGGATGCCGCCGGCGATCGTCGCGACGTGCCGGCTGCGCACCTTCGTCATCGTCACCAGGCCGACGTTCTGCGCGAACACGGTGTCCAGGAACGCGTTCATGACGCCTCCCAGCACCCCGGAGAGCCCGTCGGCCGCGAGGCCGCGCGCCATGTCGGCCGTCGTCAGCTTCTTCCCCGTCAGCTCCGCGACCGCGATCAGATCGGCCGTCGACTCGGCGAACAGGACCAGCATCACCACGCACATCGACAGCACGGCGACCGCGGGGAACTCCGGAGCGCCGAAGTGGAAGGGGGCGCTGACCCCGATCCAGTCCGCCGTCCGCGCCGCCGAGAAGTCGACCAGGCCGAGGGGAACGGCGACCGCCGTCCCCGCCAACAGGCCGAGCAGAACGCCGGTTTGTGCGAGGAATCCCCGCCCGAACCGTGCCACCAGCAGGATCACGATGACGACGAACGCGGCGAGCGCGAGCCGCGAAGGCGCCGCGTGGTCGGCGGCCTTCGGATCGTTCCCGACGACCAGATTCACGCCCACGCCGATCAGCGCGAGCCCCACCACCGTGATCACCACGCCGCTCACCAGCGGCGGGAAGAAGCGGACCGCCTTCGCGAACGGGTAGGCGACCAGCAGTCCGAACACACCGGCCGCGAGCATCGACCCGTACACCGCCTGAAGGCCGTACTCCCCGGCGATCAGGATCATCGGCGTCACCGCGGTGAACGCCGCTCCCGCCATCACCGGCATCCGCACGCCGAGGATCCGGCCGACACCGGCGCCCTGGATCATCGTGACGACGCCCGCGACGAGCAGATCGGCGTTGATCAGGACGGCGATCGTCGCGGCGTCGAGACCGGCCGCGGCGCCGAACACCAGCGGCACGGTCACACACCCCGTGTACATCACGAGCACGTGCTGGAGCCCCAGCACCGCGAGCCGCCCGAAACCGGCCCGCTGTCCGTCCTTCGCAGGCATCGTCACGTCAACCACCTTGCCTATCGACTGAAGTTGGCAGCGATCCGCTGCTGGATGTAGTCGGCCGCGGTGATCGGCGGGTAGCGGCCCTCCGGGCCCTCGATCACCACGTCACGGTCGGCCTGCGCGAAGAACGCGATGCTGTGGCGGGCCGACCGGTCGTCGCCGGGGCCCGGTGCCTTGACCCGGTGGAAGTTGGACGGGAGCCGGTCGTCGCTCCACCGCATCAGCATGTCCCCGATGTTGCAGGTGATCACGGAGTCCGCCGGCTCGACGGGCGTCCACTCCTGCGCCTCGGCCTCCATGCCCGGACACACCTGAAGCCCGCCCTGCCCGTCCCGCTGGAACAGCAGCGTCAGACAGTCGAAGTCGGTGTGCGCCCCGGCCCGCCACACGTTCGCGGGGAGCACGGCGTCGTCGGGCACGGCGAAGTAGTGCAGCATCCGCAGCGTCGACTGGTACCGCGGGCTCGCCGGGTCGTGGGCGCGCGCGAAGAACCCCTCGGGCAGACCGAGGCGGTCCGCGAAGCAGGACAGCACGCGCATCGCCAACTCCCGGCAGCGCGCCTCGAATTCAAGTGTCCGCTCCCGGAAGCCGGGCAGTGCGTCGTCCGGCCACAGCCCTTCCATGTGCGGCCGGGTCAGCTGGTACGACTCCTTCTGGTCGGGCGTCCCGATCGACGGACGCACCTGGGTCATCGACTCCCAGCCGGAGTTGAGCCCCTTCTTCAGGCCGTTCCGCGCCTTGGTCTCCTCCGGCAGTGCGAAGAAGGCCTCGGCGTCGGCGAACGCGCCGTCCACGGCGGCGGGTTCGATGCCGTGGTTCACCAGCTGGAAGAAGCCGATGTCGGTGGCGGCGGCCCACAGCTCCTCGGTGATCTCCGCCTTGCGGTGCTCGAAGTCGGCGAGGTCGATGCGGCGGATCTCCCGGGCGGAGGTCTCCGTCCCGGCCCCGCCCATGCGGGTCTCTTTGGCCAACTCGTCGAGTGTGTACGTGGTGTTCGTCATGGCGGCTGTCGCTCCTCGGGCACGGAGTGGCGTACGGGATGCAGTCACCGCCCCTGCGACCCCCAGCGCGGGCGCTCAGAGGCCCGCGTGCACGGTCGCGCCGTACCCCTTCGTGGGGCCGGGCGCCGTGGGCTGGCGCGGGCCCCTGGGCGGGGCCCGCACGCGATGGGGTCAGCCTGCACGGTGTGTGTTACCGGTGGGGATCGCGGTGTTACGCAGCGGTAAAGCCGAGCCCGGCCGCCAACTCCCGCGACGGCAGCCGGACATGCTCCCCGTCGCGCACCAGGACCTCCCCGTCGATCAGGACGGCCGCCACGGTCCTGCTGCCCGCACACGTCAGCAGCGTCGCCCCCGGGTCGCGTACCGGAAGGCAGGCGTAGTCCCGGTCGAAGCGGTGCAGGACGAGGTCCGCCCGCATCCCGACCCGCACCCCGCCGTCCGGGTTCTCCTCGATCCCGAGCACCCGGTTCGCGCCGCCCGCCGCCATCGCGAACATCTCGGGGAACCCGAGCAGATCCGCCTTGCGGTGCGCTGCCCGCTGCAGGTACGCGCCGATGCGCAGCGCCTCCAGGATGTCCTGCGTGTCGTTGCTCGCGGCCCCGTCGACCCCGAGCCCGACACTCAGGCCGGCCTCCACCATCTCGGGCACCGGCGCGATCCCGCTGCCGAGCCGCATATTGCTCAGCGGGTTGTACGAGACACCGACGCCGTGCCGGGCGAGGGTGGCCCGCCCCTCGGCGCCGAGCTCCACACAGTGCACGGCGAGCAGCCGCTCCCACAGGAACCCGGCCCGCTCCAGGTACTCGACGGCGCCAACTCCCGTACGGTCACGGCACATCGAGTCGTCCGTGGTGGTCTCCAGCAGATGCAGCGAGACGGGCAGCCCGCGCTCCTCGGCGTACGCGCGCACGGCGCCCATGCCCTCCGGCGTCAGACACCGGGGGTTGGGCACGGCCACGCCGATGTCCACCCGGCTGCCGCGCGCCTGCGCGATCAGCTCGTCCGTGTGCGCCAGGGACTCCTTCAGCGGCTGCATCAGCCGCGGGTCGAAGCCCCACTTGCGGCTCCGGTCGGCCCGGTCGGCGACACCCCGGCACAGCACGGCCCGTACACCGCTGTCCTTGAGGGCCCGCAGCACCGCGTCGTGCACCTCGGGCGACGGATGCGGCCACATGTGCTCGACGAGTGTGGTGGTGCCGCTGCGCAACGCCTCGGCCGCGCCGGCCGCGGCGGTCGCGTAGGCCCGCTCGGGCGTGAGCAGCGCCGCCTCCTCGCCGACGGCGCTCAGCCACGCGAGCAGTCCGAGACCCTCACCGATGCCGCGCAGTCCGGCCTGGAAGAGGTGGGTGTGGGTGTTGACGAGGCCGGGCGTCAGGTGTCCGCCGCCGCCGTTCAACGTCTCGCCACTGCGGGGGAGTTCACCGTGCGGCACGAGCGCCGTGACCTGTCCGTCGGCGATGTGCACATCCATCCCGGGCAGCCAGCGGCCTCCGCTGTGGACGGTGACGTCCGTGATCGTCCGAAGTGTCATCGGGCAGGCTCCTTTTGGAGACGGGCCGCGCCCGTGTGGTGGAACAGCAGATTGAGCAGGAACGCCACGATCCCGGTGACGGCGATACCGCTGTCCAGGACGGTGCGTACGTACGAGGGGAGCGGCGCGTAGAAGTCCGGCGCGCCGAGCGGGATCATGCCGAGCGCGAAGGCGAGGGCGACGGTCAGCAGATTCCGCGGCTCGGTCAGATCGGCGCGCGCGAGGATGCGCAGCCCGACGGCGCCCACGGTCCCGAACATGACGAGCGACACCCCGCCGAGCACGGGCCCCGGCACGGCGGCGACGGCCGCCCCGAGCACGGGCACGAACGCGAGCACCACCATCAACACCCCGGACAGCGCCACCACATGACGGCTCTTCACACGCGTGACGCTCACCAGGCCCACCGACTGCCCGAACGTCACGATGGGGAAGGAGGCGAGCGCCCCCGACAGGACGGTGGCGGCCCCGTCCGCGCGCAGCGCCCGTACGACAGTGGGCGCGTCGTCGCCGCGGCCGATGATCTGGCCGACCGCGAGGGTGTCACCGACGGACTCCACCATGTTCACGAGCTGCACGACGAGCATCGCCGCGATGGCGGGCACCACGAACGTGGGCGCCCCGAAAGCGGTCGGATCGGGCGCCGTGACCACGCGCGCGTCCGCGACCCCCGACCCGTCGAACAACCCCAGCGGCAGCGCGGCCACGGTCCCCACGGCCATGGCGAGGAGCACCGAGAACCGGGCGAGCGCGGGCGGCGCGACGCGCTCCACGACCACCACGAGCAGCACCGTCCCTGCGGCCAGCGCGAGCCCGCGCCCACCGCCGGCGCCCGCCCCCTCCCCGGCGATCAGCCCGGCCGCCGAAGGTACGAGTGAGAACCCGATGACAGCGATGACCGTCCCGGTGACCAGCGGCGGAAACAGATGCAGACAGCGCCCGAACCACGGAGCGACGGCCAGCGTCACCAGGCCGGACACGACGGTCGCCCCGAACACGGCGGCGAGCCCGTGCTCCTGCCCGATGAGGATGGCGGGGGTGATCGCGGTGAACGTGGAGCCCATCACGATCGGCAACCGTGCCCCGAACCACTTCAGACCCAGCGACTGCAACACCGTGGCGACCCCGCTGACCAGCAGATTGGCGCTGATGAGCAGCCGGATCCGGTCCTCGGGCAGATGCAGCGCGGTCCCCACAAGGAGCGGCATCGTGGCCATGCCCGCGTACGCGACGAGCAGATGCTGCAGGCTCAGCGGCACGAGCCGCCGCCACGGCGGCCGTACGTCGACGGGGTGGGGTCCTTGGTGTGCGGGCGCGACGGCATGCTCGACAACAGCCATCGTTCCTCCTGACAACTCGGCGGAAGATGGCTGGTTAGCGTCCCGGCAGCCCCACACCCGGACACCCACCGGCCGTTGCAGCCATGACCGGTGTGGGGGCGACGGTAGGGAGACGGTGTTTCGGCGGCGTTGCGCTCAGGAAACCGCGACGTACCCGAACGGCAGGACCTAGGTACGCGTCCGTGCCCGGCCCTCGTCGGAGGGGGACGGCTCGGGTTTGAAGGCCCAGCGCATCTCGGGCTCCATGGCCCAGTGGAACAGCCATCGCACGGGGCTGGTGCACAGGGCGGTGATGACCGCCGCCGCGATCACGGTGACGGTGATCTCGCCGAGCGGAGTGTGCACCCAGTCGTGGTCGTACCAGCCCCAGAAGCGGGAGCCCTTCGCGAGGAAGCCGTGCAGCAGGTAGCCGTACAGGGTGCCCGCGCCGAGCGCCGTGCACCACAGCCTGCGTCCGGGCACCCAGGCGAAGAAGCAGGCCATGAGGATCACCGAGCAGCCGAAGAGGGCGAGTGTCATCACCACGCCCGTCCAGCCGGGAGCGCCCAGCTCCTGCGCGCTGTCGCGGCGGTAGAACCATGCGGCGGTCATCCGCGGCGAGGCCCAGTACGCGACGAGCAGCGCGCTCAGGAACACGGGCGCGGCGAGGACGCGGGCCCGGCGGCTCCGCACCAACTGGAAGTGTTCCGGTTTCAGGCAGAGACCGAGCACGAAGAACGGCAGGAACTGCAGCACCCGCTGGAGGTCCAGGTCGTCACCGATGTCGGGGGAGACGGCGGCGAGCACGGCGACCGCGAGGGCCAGCGGCAGCGGCCAGCGGATGATCTTCCAGAGCGGGGTGGTGAGCCGCCAGATGAAGAGCGCGATCAGGAACCAGGTCAGATACCAGGGGTCGAGCAGGCTGATCGGGTAGTCCGGGGCGTCGCCCACCGTGCGCTTGAAGAACGTGTACGCGAGCTCGAAGATCACGTACGGCACCAGTACGCCCGTGACCAGGCGCTTCATCCGCCGGGGGCTCGCGTCGAACGACCGCGAGAAGTAGCCGGAGATCACGATGAACGCCGGCATGTGGAACGTGTAGACGGTGAAGTACAGCGCCGAGGCCGCCCGGCTGTCCCCGCGCAGCGGCTCCCAGGCGTGCCCGAGCGCGACGAGGACGATGGCCAGGTACTTGGCGTTGTCGAAGTACGCGTCACGGCCGTCCGCCTTCATACGCCCTCCGTCCCGGCCGGTACCCGTCCCGATCACGCTTCCCGGCCCTTCACGATTGCGCAAGCGAAAGGGCTACGGAGGGTGCTGCTAGACGGGCAGCAGGCGGCCCACCAGGGCGCTCAGTTGGCGGGCGTTACGGCATTCGTGGAGGGGGACCACCTCCGCGTACGTGGAGGCCGCGGAGTCGCCCGTGTCCCATTGGGAGCGGGGTTCAGGGTTGAGCCAGTGGGTGCGGCGGGCGGCGCGGGTGATGCGGCGCAGGGCCGGAAGGTTCGGGTTCTGCTGGTTGTTGCGGGCGTCGCCGAGGATGAGGACCGTGGTGCGGGGGCCCACCGCGGACTCGTAGCGCTCCACGAACTCGCCGAGCGCCGTGCCGTAGTCGCTGCTGCCGTGCCAGCCGGTCAGCGTGGCCTCGGAGGCGATGCGGGCGCCGAGGCCCTCCGCGTCCGCCGCGCCGTGCGCGATGAGGTCGGTGACCTCGTCGGTCCGGTTGACGAAGGCGAAGACGCGGATCTTGCTGAACTGGTCGTGCAGGGCCTGGACCAGCAGCATCGTGAAGTTCGCGAAGCCGGCCACCGAGCCCGACACGTCGCAGAGCAGGACCAGCTCGGGGCGGGTCGGGCGGCGCTTGCGCAGGACCGGTTTCATGGGGACGCCGCCCGTCGACAGCGAGCCGCGCAGCGTGCGGCGCAGGTCGATGTGGCCGCGGGCCGCGCGGCGTCGGCGGGCCGCGAGTCGGGTGGCCAGCTTGCGGGCCAGGGGATGGACGGTGCGGCGCAGCTCGGCGAGCTGGGCCTTGTCCGCGTAGAGGAACAGGGTGCGGTCGGGTGTCTGCACCGGCATCCGGCGGGCCAGCTCGTCGCGGTCGCGGGCCTCCGCGACCCGGCGGCGGGCCTCGCCGCGCACCCCTTCGCGGAACTCCTCGATGCGACGGCGGATCTCGTCCGCCTCGATGCGGTCGGTGAACGCTCCGGACTGGCCGCTGCCGCCCGCGCGGATCGCGGACATGACGGGCGCGAGGAGTGTCTGCGGGCGCAGCCGGTCCAGCGTCTGCTGCGAAGACCAGCCGTTCTGGTCGTAGCCGCCGAGGGAGTCCACCGCCTCGGCCGCCAGGCGGGCAAGCGCGGCGCTGTCGTTCGCGGCCAGGGCCTCGGTGAGACGTTCGCGCAGGCTCTCCCGGTCGGTGGCGCCGCCCTGGCCGGGCGCGCCCACGGCGTGCGGGAAGTACACATCGAAGACCGGGTCGAAGACGGCGCGCTGGCCCTGGTCGTGCAGGAGCGCGGAGGCAAGTCCCTCGCGCAGGTGCTCCCGGCTGTCGAGGCCGAGCGCCGCCACCGCCTGCGCGGCGTCCACGCTCTCGCCCGTGCCGATCCGGATGCCGTGCGCGCGCAGCGCCCGCACGAGCGAGGTGACCCGGTCCGCGACCGAAAGGGCCGTGCTCACACCGCGTCCAGATCGAGCTTGGCGGCCGCCGTGTTCACGTCCTCCTGATGCTTGAGGACGACGCCGAGGGACGCCCGTACGACCTCCTCGTCCAGCCGGTCCGCGCCGAGCGCCAGCAGGGTGCGCGCCCAGTCCACCGTCTCCGCGACCGAGGGCAGCTTGCGCAGATCCATCGCGCGCAGCGCGCCCACGACCCGGACGAGGGACTCGGCGAGCACCGCGTCCAGCTCGGGCACCTTCAGGGCGAGGATGCGGCGCTCCAACTCCTCCTCGGGGAAGCCGATGTGGAGGAAGAGACAGCGGCGGCGCAGCGCCTCCGACAGTTCACGGCTCGCGTTGGAGGTGAGGACCACGAAGGGGCGCCGGGTGGCGGCGATCGTGCCCAGCTCCGGGACGGTCACCTGGAAGTCGGAGAGGACTTCGAGGAGCAGGCCCTCCACCTCCACGTCCGCCTTGTCCATCTCGTCGATGAGCAGGACCTTCGCGTCGTCCCCGCGGATCGACTCCAGCAGCGGGCGCGTGAGCAGGAACTCCTCGCTGAAGATGTCCGTGCGGGTCTGGTCCCACGTCTCGTCGCGGCCCGCCGTGATGCGCAGCAGCTGCTTGGCGTGGTTCCACTCGTAGAGCGCGCGGCTCTCGTCGACGCCCTCGTAGCACTGGAGGCGGATCAGGCGGGCGTCGCTGATCGCCGCGACGGCCTTCGCGAGCTCCGTCTTGCCGACGCCCGCCGGGCCCTCGACGAGGAGCGGCTTGCCGAGCCGGGCGGCCAGGAAGACGGTGGTCGCCACGGCGGGCGAGGCCAGATAGCCGGTCTCGGCAAGGCGCGTGGTGACTTCGTCCACGGAAGCGAACAACGGGGCCTCCTGCTCGGTGCGTTGTAGGACTCCAGGTGATCAGCCGGGAGCCCTGCCCACAATGGGCCCGCGCCGTTCATGGTGAACGTCACGTCCTGAGTCCTGTACCGAGACCCGCCTCATGTCCGTCCGTATCCTTGCGGTCATGAGGCGCACTTCCTTTGCCGACTGGCCCTGCTCCATCGCCCGCACCATGGACCTCCTGGGGGACTGGTGGACGCCGCTCGTGCTGCGCGAGGCGTTCTACGGCATCACCCGCTTCGACGTGTTCCAGCAGGAGCTCGGCATCGCCCGGACGACCCTCGCGGAGCGGCTGCGCCGGCTGGTCGATGCGGGGCTGATGGAGAAGCGCGCCTACGACACGGCGCCCGTGCGGCACGACTACGTGCTCACCGAGAAGGGCCGTGAATTCTTCGGCGTCCTCGCCGCCATGAACGCCTGGGGAAACCGCTGGCTGTCCGGCGAGGAGGGCGCACCCGTCGTTTTCACACACGACCGGTGCGGGCACGAGAGCGAGGCCGCGGTCGTCTGCGCGCACTGCGGCGAGCCGATGACCGCC
The DNA here is from genome assembly GCF_044766085.1 of Streptomyces sp. NPDC102360. Taxonomy (NCBI): domain Bacteria; kingdom Bacillati; phylum Actinomycetota; class Actinomycetes; order Kitasatosporales; family Streptomycetaceae; genus Streptomyces; species Streptomyces sp. NPDC102360. Next base: position 310,017 of record NZ_JBIWLG010000001.1, read on the forward strand.
GACGACACCCACGCGCGGATGGGCCCCGGCTATCCGGAGAAGCTCGCGCGGCGCCCGGACATCGCGGCGCGCTTCACCCGCTGAACCGGTCCCTTCGGTGGCCGGTTTACTCTTGACGCAGTGAGTCCATCTACGAAACTCTCGTGGTCACAGGCTGTTCTCCGGAGAGGTGGAGCACGATGGAGTGGACGGGCGCGCGCTACGCGGACACGCCGACCGTCGAGGTGCGGCGCACGATCGCGGCGCCTGCGGACCGGGTGTGGGAGCTGATCAGTGATGTCTCGCTGATGCCCCGGTTCAGCGCGGAACTGCAGTCGGCCGAGTGGCTGGACGAGAAGCGAGGTGTCGGCGCCCGCTTTGTGGGACGCAGTCGGCACGAGGCGTTCGGGGCGTGGGAGACCACCTCGTGTGTCGTCGAGTGCGCGCGGGGCCGGGTCTTCGCGTGGGCCGTGGGCGATCCCGAACAGCCCAGCGCGGTATGGCGGTTCAGCATCACGGAGAAGGAGGACGGGGGTACGGAACTGGCGCAGTGGGCGCGAATGGGCCCCGGCCGCTCCGGCCTCTCGTACGCCATCGACCGGATGCCGGAGAAGGAGCAGAAGATCGTTTACGGGCGGCTGCGGGAGTGGGAGCGGGGCATGAACGCGGCGCTCGACGGGTTGAAGGCCCTCGCCGAAGCCGATGCGGAAGGGGCCGATGCCTGATGCGTACGTCGACCACCATCGAGGCCTCCGGAGGGAACTGGCGGGAGACCGTCGACTTCGTCACCGAGGCCGAGAAACTGGGCCTGGACATCTGCTGGGTCGCCGAGGCGTGGGGTTCCGAAGCACCGTCCCCGCTCGGGTACTTGGCGGCGCGCACCGAGCGGATGCTGCTCGGCTCCGGCATCATCCAGCTCGCCACCCGTACTCCGGCGGCCATCGCGCGCGCCGCGATCACGCTGTCGAACATCTCCGAGGGCCGCTTCCTGCTGGGGCTCGGCCCGTCCGGGCCGCAGGTGATCGAGGGGCTGCACGGGGTGCCGTTCGCGCGCCCGCTGGCCCGGATGCGGGAGACCGTCGAGATCGTGCGGATGGCGGCGACCGGCGAGAAACTCGCCTACGAGGGGCGGGAGTTCACGCTGCCACTGCCCGGTGGTGACGCGAAGCCGATGCGCCTTTCGATGCGGGCGGAGCACGAACTCCCCATCTACCTGGCCACGTTGTCACCGAAGATGCTGCGGCTGACCGGGGAGGTCGCCGACGGGTGGCTCGGGACGAGCTTCGTGCCCGAGGGGGCGAAGGAGGCGTACTTCGACCACCTGGACGCGGGGCTCGCGGCGTCCGGCCGGACCAGGGCCGACCTCGACATCTGCCAGGGGGCCGAGGTGAACTTCGTCGAGGACGAGGAGGAGCTGGCCGCGGTGGTGGGCGGCCGCAAGAAGGAGCTCGCCTTCAGCCTCGGCGGCATGGGCTCCGCCTCGACCAATTTCTACAACCAGGCGTACAGCAGGCAGGGCTGGGCGGACGTCGCCGCGGCTGTCCGCGAACGGTGGCAGGCCGGAGACCGCGATGGGGCGGTCGCCCTGGTCACCGACGACATGGTCCTCGCCACGACGCTCATCGGTACGGAGCGCATGGTGCGGGAGCGGTTGGCCGTGTGGCGGGCGGCGGGGGTGGACACGGTCCGCCTGTACCCGGCGGGTGACACGGTGGACGCGCGCCTGGCGACACTGGGCCGAGCGATCGAGCTGGCCCGGGAAGCGGGTTGACGCCCCCGTAGCGAGCGCGCGGCACCGGGGCGCCGCCTTGCCCACCCTGCCGCCCAAGGCGGCAGATTGCCCAAGGCGGCGACGGCACGATCAAGCCCCTGCGGCGATTGAGCAGGCTTTTCAAGCCCCGCCGGCGATTGAGGCGCGGGGTCCGGGGCGGAGCCCCGTGGCGTAGGGGCGGTCGGCCGCCAGATGCAGGGCCGGATGGCCATTCGCCGACCACCCCGCGTCACCCTCGATGCGGCGCAGCAGAATGCCCTCCCGGATCGCCCACGGACACACCGTGAGCTCGCGGATGCCCATGAGCTTCATCGCCGTATGGCCAACGAGCGCCCCCGCAAGGGACTGCGACGCCCGCGGCGCCGAAATGCCCGGCAACTCCGCCCGCCGCTCCGCGGGCAACGCCGCCAGCTCGGTCACCGCGACGCCCAAGGCCTTCCGGCTCAACTGCCTTGGCACAAACGGCCCATGACGCCCCGGAGGGGCCCCGCACAGGCGCGCCAACTGCGTGAACGTACGCGACGTGGCCGCCGCCGTGAGCGGCCCCTCCCAGCGGATCCGCGCCGCGACGTCCCTGAGCTGATGCCGCACATGCCGCCGCAGCGCCTTCAACTCCTGCTCCGTCGGCGGCGCCCCACCGTCCGGCAGATGCTCGCGCGTCAACCGCCCCGCCCCGAGCGGCAGCGAAATCGCGAACTCGGGCAGCCGGCCACGCCCGAAGGCGACCTCGAGCGAACCGCCGCCGATGTCGAGTACCCCGAGCGGACCGGCCCGCCAGCCCATCCAGCGCCGCGCCGCGAGGAACGTCAGCTCGGCCTCCACCTCGCCGGGCAGCACTCGGGGCCGCACCCCGGTGCCCTCCTCGACGGCGTCGAGCACCTCGTCCCGGTTCGGCGCGTCCCGGACGATGGCCGTGGCGAAGACGAACGGCTCGTCGCTGCCCCAGCGTTCGGCCTCAGTGACCGCCGTCCGTACCGCGTCGACCACCCGCTCGACGGCCGCGGAGCCGAGTCTTCGGTCGCCGTCCACCAGCTCCGACAGCCGTAGCCGCCGCTTGGCCGTGTGCACCGGCAGCGGTGCTCCGTCGCGGGCGTCCGCGATCGCGAGACGCACGGTGTTCGAGCCGACATCCACCACACTGATACGCATGATCCGCCGAGTACCCCTCTTGGCGTGCATAAATGCGCGGAAGGGGCGGGTTACGGCCTCGGGGCTCCGCCCCCGCCGGCTCTCGTCCAAGAGCGGGGCTTAAAAAGCCCGCTCAATCGCCGCAGGGGCTTGAAAAGCCGTACGGGCTTGAGAGAGCCGACATGATCCAACTCCTGGAATCCGCCGGGTCGATCACCGCGTCGATCTCCAGCGCCGCCGCCGCGTTCACCGCCTTCCCGTGCTCGTACAGCTCCGCGACCCGCGCCTCGAACGCCCGCTCCCGCTCGGCGGGATCGGCGATCGCCTCCAGCTCGCGCCGGTAGCCGAGCCGCACCGCGCCCTCCAGGCCCATCCCGCCGAACTCGCCGCTCGGCCAGGCCGCCGTGCCGAGCGGCGCCCGCGTCGAACCGCCCATCATGGCCATCGCCCCGAGCCCGTACGCCTTGCGCAGCACGAGACAGACGAGCGGGACGGTGAGGCGGGCTCCCGCCACGAACAGGTCCGCGAACTGACGTACCGTCGCCGTGCGTTCGGACTCCGGGCCGACCATGAACCCCGGCGTGTCGCACAGGGAGAGGACCGGGAGGCCGAACGACTCGCACAGCCGCAGGAAGCGCGCCGCCTTGTCCGCGGCGTCCCGGTCGACGGCGCCGCCGAGGTGCGCCGGGTTGTTGGCGACCAGGCCCATCGGCCGGCCCTCGATCCGTACCAGCGCCGTGACCACGCCCGCTCCGAAACCGCGGCGCAGTTCGAGCACCGAGTCCGTGTCGGCGAGCCCCTCGATCGCGGCGCGGATGTCGTAGGCGCGGCGCCTGTTCTCGGGGATCGCGTGGCGAAGGCGTCGCGGGTCCGGCGCCTCCCAACTCGCCTGCGGTGCCTGGAAGTACGACAGGTAGGCGCGGGCCACGCGGACCGCCTCCGCCTCGTCGGCGACCGGGAGGTCCACCACCCCGTTCGGCACCTGCACCGACAGCGGGCCGATGTCCTCCGGGCGGTGCACACCGAGGCCGCCGCCCTCGATCATCGCGGGGCCGCCCATACCGATGTTCGCCTCGGGCGTCGCGATGATGACGTCGCAGCTGCCGAGCAGCGCCGCGTTCCCGGCGAAGCAGCGGCCCGACGCGATACCGACGAGCGGCACCTTGCCGTTGAGCCGCGCCATTTGATGGAACGTCATGACGTCGAGGCCGGCGATCGACGAGGTGTCGGTGTCACCGGGGCGGCCCCCGCCGCCCTCCGCGAACAGCACGACGGGCAGGCCGCGTTCCTCGGCCAGGTGCAGCATCCGGTCGGTCTTGCGGTGGTTGTTGTGGCCCTGTGTTCCGGCGAGCACCGTGTAGTCGTACGACATCGCGACCACGGGCGCGCCGTCTATCCTGCCGGTGCCGGTGACCATGCCGTCGGCGGGCGTCGAGCGGATGAGGTCGTCCAGCGGGCGGCGGCGCCGCTGCGCGGCCACCGCGAGCGAGCCGTACTCGGTGAACGTCCCCGGGTCGCACAGGTCATCGATGTTCTCGCGGGCCGTGCGCAGCCCCTTCGCGTGCCGCTTGGCGACCGCTTCCGGGCGGTTCTCGTCGAGGCCGAAGGCGTGCCGCGCGACGACCTGCGCGAGGTCGGGACGGACCGCGTCGAGGTCGATCTCGACGGCCGTGTCCTGCTGCGGGCCGTCCCCCTCCATCACGTCGAGGTGTATCACTTCGGCGAATTCTGTAACGGTCTCGCCGACCACCACCCCCACCGCCCGTACGACACCCGCCTGCTCGGCGCGCACGACGTGCTCCATCTTCATGGCCTCGAGGACGAGCAACGTGGCGCCCGCGGCGACGTGTTGGCCAGGGGCGACGTCGACAGAGACGACCGTTCCGCTCATGGGGGCGGCCACCGTGCCCGCTTCCGTCGCGCGTTCGGGTTCGACCGGTGGCGCCAGTTCCGCCAGATGCCGCTGGACGAAGCCCGTGTCGAAGCCGCCCGCCGTAAAGCCGGGATGGTCGAGCAGCCTGGCCAGGAAGGGGATGCCGGTCCGCACACCCTCCACCGTGAACTCGTCGAGCGCCCGCCGCGCCCGCGCGCACGCCGCCGCGAAGTCACCGGCCGGCGCGTGCGCGACGACCTTGGCGAGGAGGGAGTCGTAGCGCGTGCCGACTTCGGTGCCGGTGCGGGCGGCGGTGTCGACGCGCACACCGGGGCCGGTCGGCACGTCGAGGCGCGCGAGCCGCCCCGCCGACGGGCGCACCGCTCCGTCCGGCCCCGTGACCTCCGCGTTCACCCGCGACTGCACGGCGAAGCCGCGCGGCGCGGGCGGCTCCTCGGTGAGGCCGAGGTCGGCCAGGCTCTCGCCCGCCGCGATCCGCAGCTGCGTCGCGACCAGGTCGACACCCGTCACCTCCTCCGTCACCGTGTGCTCCACCTGGAGGCGCGGATTGGCCTCCATGAACACGAACTCCTCGCCCCGGAGCAGAAATTCGACCGTGCCGACCCCCGCGTAGTGGGTGGCGCGGGCCAGGCGCAGGGCGGCGTCGAGGAGCCGGCCGCGCAGGCTCGCGCCGAGTCCCGGCGCCGGGGCGATCTCGACGAGCTTCTGGTGCCGGCGCTGCGCGCTGCAGTCCCGCTCCCACAGATGACTCGCGGTGGCACCGTCGCCGACGACCTGCACCTCGATGTGCCGGGCGCCCTCCCACAGACGTTCCACATACAACTCAGCTCGACCGAAGGCTTGTTGGGCCTCAGATGCGCACCGCTCCCACGCCTCGTCGAGCTCCGCCGCGTCCCGTACGACCCGCATCCCGCGCCCGCCGCCCCCGCCCACGGCCTTGACCATCACCGGGCCGCCGGCCGCTTCGGCGAGGAACGCCCGCGCCTCCTCCAGCGTGGTGTCACCCTCGGTGCCGGGCAGGACCGGCACCCCGGTCTCGACGGCGAGCGCACGGGCGCGTGCCTTGTCCCCGAACAGGTCGAGCACCTCCGGCGAGGGGCCCACGAAGGTGACACCGGCGTCCGCGCACCGCCGGGCGAGCGCCGCGGACTCGCTCAGGAAGCCGTAACCGGGGTGCAGATACGTGCAGCCGGCCCGGCGCGCGGCCGCGACCAGCGGCTCGGCGTCCAGGTAGCCGCCCGCCGCGAGCGGCACGGCCTCGTCCGCCAGGTGCAGGTGCGCCTCGTCGCCCGGCTCGTGCACGGCCACCGTGCGCAGCCCGAGTTCGGCGGCGGCGCGCAGCACCCGGACGGCGATCTCCCCTCGGTTGGCGACGAGTACGGCGGCAGACCCCATGTGCCCCTCCGGGAAGTCGAAGTCGGGTTCGGTTCCAGGATTCCGAGGACCCGGGGTTCCGAACGCGGATTCCGTCATGCTCATTGACACTGACGTCAACGTCAATACTCTGGCGCTGTGGCACGCAGTCAGCAGGCACAACAGGAATGGTCCGTCCGCACCGCCCGCGACCGGACCGACGCACCGGCGCGCGGACGGCTGCTCGACGCGGCCGAGCAGGTCTTCGCGCGGCTCGGCTACGGCCCGGCGACCATCGCCGACATCACCGCGCAGGCGGAGGTGTCACGGGCCGGCTTCTACGTCTACTTCGCGTCCAAGGAAGAGGTCTTCCGGGTGCTCGCGGGGCGCGTACGGGACGCGTTCCTCAGCGCGCAGGACGTGCCCGGGGTGGACACCGACGACGTGGCGGCGGTGGCAGGCGCCTCCACGGCCGCGTTCATCGCCGCCTATGCCAGGCACCTGCCCCTGCTCGTCCTCCTCGAACAGCAGGCGCGGGGCGACGCCGAGGTGCGCGCCCTGTGGGAGGAGATCCGCGAGCGTCCGGTCCGCCGCGCCGCCCGCTACGTACGCCGGGTCGCGGCACAGGGCCGGGCCCACCCGGTCGTCGACCCGCTCACCCTGTCCCGTGCCGTCGGCGGCATGAGCATCGAGTTCGCCCGGCTCGTCGCCGAGCGGCCGGCCACGTACGACCAGGCGGTCGCCGACGCGACCGCCATGTACCTGCACCTTCTCGGTATCGGAGCAGCACCGCAGCAGTAGGGAGCCGCACGTTGTCCACCGGCACAGCCATCCAGGCCCATCTGCACGACCTGCGCGCCCGCCAGGCCAGGTCCAGGTCCGGCCGCCAGCCGTCCGAAACCCGCCATGACGGCGGGGAGCTGACGCTCCCCGGGCATGTGGCCCGCTGGGCCGGTCTCCATCCGGACCGGCCCGCGATCGTCACGGCGGCCGAGACCCTCAGCTACCGGCAACTCGACGACCAGAGCGCCCGGTTGGCGGGCTGGATGACCGAACAGGGCGTACGGCCCGGCGACCGCGTCGGCGTCTTCCTGCCGAACGGGGCCCGCTTCGTCGTCGCGATGCTCGCCGTGCTCCGGATCGGGGCGGTGCACGTACCGGTGAACCCGATGTTCCGCGCGGCGGAGCTGCGGCACGAACTGAACGATGCTGGACCGGAGTTGGTCGTCACGCGGGACGCGTTGCTGCCCGCCGTCGACGAGGTGCGCGCCGACACCCCCGTACGCACCGTGCTCGCGGACGCCGACTGGCCGCGGGCCGTCGCCCAGGCCCGTCACGACACCATCGCCGACGACCTCGACGCGCTCGCCGCCCTCAACTACACCGGAGGCACCACCGGACTGCCCAAGGGCTGCGAGCACACCCAGCGGCACATGGTCTACACGGCCACCGCCATCGACAACGGCAGGGCAGCCACGGACGAGGAGCGCGAGCGCGGCATCGTCTCCGTCTGCTACCTGCCCATCTTCTGGATAGCGGGCGAGAACCTCGGCATCCTCGCCCCGCTCGTCTCGGGTGGCACCAGCATCCTGCTCACCCGCTGGAACGCGGCCGAGGTCCTCGACGCCATCGAGACCCACGGCGCGACCACCATGGCCGGCACCGTCGAGAACTACCTCGAACTCCTCGACCACCCCGACTTCGCGCGCCACGACCTGACGAGCCTGTCGAGCCCGCTCACCGTCTCCTTCATCCGCAAGCTCACCCCGGCCCTGCGCGCCCGGTGGAAGGCGGCCGTCGGCGAGCACAGTGTGCTGCGCGAGGCCTCGTACGGCATGACCGAGACACACACCAGTGACACCAACACACTCGGCTTCCAGGACGGCGACCACGATCTGCTGAGCGACCCGGTGTTCTGCGGACTGCCCGTCCCCGGTACGGACTTCATGGTCGTCGACTTCACCACCGGTGAGCCGCTGCCGCTGGGGGAGCGGGGCGAGATCGTGGTGCGCGGCCCGTCCGTGCTCACCCGCTACTGGCGCGCTCCCGAGGCGACCGCGAGCGCGCTGCGGGACGGCTGGCTGCACACCGGTGACATCGGCGCCCTCGACGAAGAGGGGTGCCTGCACTACCTGGGCCGCGACAAGGACATGATCAAGGTGAAGGGCATGAGCGTCTTCCCTACGGAGGTGGAGACCCTGCTGGCCCAGCACCCCGACGTGCTCGCCGCCGCGGTCGTCGCCGTCGACGATCCGGAGAGCGGCCAGCGTCCGTACGCCTTCGCGCGCACTGTCCCCGGCTCGGCGCTCACCGGGGACGGGCTGAAGGAGTGGGCGGCCGGGAACATGGCGACGTACAAGGTCCCGGGCATCGTCGAGATACTCGACGAGCTGCCGCTCACCCCCACCGGGAAGATCAGGAAGACGGAGCTGAGCGCTCGAGCCACTCGCACGCGGCCCGCGCCGTGAACTCCTCCTGACCGCTCTTGAACAGCAGATCGGCCGTGGTGAACGCCGGGTCGTCCGCCTGCGCCGCGACATACGGCAGCGCGATGCAGCGCATGCCGGCCGCGTGCGCGGCGGCGGCCCCCGGCGCCGCGTCCTCCAGGACCACACAGTGCGAGGCCCGCGCGCCGAGCCGGCGCGCCGCCTCCCGGAACACGTCGGGCGCCGGCTTGCCGTGCTCCACCTCGTCCGCCGACACGTACAGCTGCAACTGCGCCCCGAGCCCCGTACCGGTGAGGATCGAGTCGATGGCCTCCGGCGAGGAGCCCGACGCGACGATCATCGGCACACCCGCCGCGTGCAGCCGCTCGACGAAAAGGCGCATCTGCGGGAAGACATGGGTGTCGGCGCGCGCGAACTCCAGATAGCGGGCGTTCATCTCCTCAAGGAGCTCGCCGTCCGGCGCGTCGATGCCGTACTTCCGCTTCCAGATGCCGATGGTCTCCAGCGTGGAGATCCCGACGTACGTCTCGTGGTCGGCCCACGTGAAGTCCTTGACGCCCTGGCGGGCGAGAGTGGCGAGGGAGGCCTTGAAGTAGTTCGGCTCGCTGTCGACGAGGGTGCCGTCGAGATCGAAGACGACCGCGGTGTCGCCGAAGTGGTACGAGGGGTGGTTCGCGTCGCTCATGTGACCCAGGATGCAGGACCGGGGTCCGCCGATCATCCGCGCGGCTGCGCCGCCGCCTTGCCGATCGCCTCGACCAGCGGCAGCAGCCGGTGCGGGACGCGCTCGCGCAGCGCCACCTCCGTGCGGGTGCGGACCACCCCGGGCAGGCGGTTGAGCTGCTGGATCACATCCTCCAGATGCTCGGCGTCGCGCGCCGCGACGCGGGCCAGGAGATCGCCGCCGCCGGTGGTGGAGTACGCCTCGATGATCTCCGGCACGCCCGCGAGTTCGTCCCCCACGTCCCCCAGGTGGCCCTGCGTGGTCTCGATGTGCACGAAGGCGAGCACCGGGTGGCCGAGGGCCGCGGGGGAGAGGGACGGCTGCACGCCGGTGATCACACCGTCCCGCTCCATCCGGTCGACCCGGGCCTGGAGTGTGCCGCGGGCGACGCCGAGGATCCGGGCGTACTCGCGCATGCTGGTGCGGGGCTGTTCCAGGAGGAGCCGCAGGATGCGGGTGTCGAGCTGGTCCACGGCCATGGCGTCGGACTCCTTCGGTGGCGCGGCGCAACGCCGCCGACTGTACCAATGGCTCAGTGCGGGGCGCCTGTCGCGCCGGACGGCTCCGGCAGGCCGACGAACGTCCCGTCGTGGTGCACCAGCGGCCCCGCCTTCGCGACCCGGTCCGCCCGCACCACGAGCCCGATGACCAGGGCGTGGTCGCCGACCGGGCGCATGCTGACCGGCGTGAGCACGAAGCGGGCCAGTACGCCGTCCAGGGCGGGAAGGTCCAGCGGGTCGCGGTGCCAGGAGGTGCGCGGCCCGAAGCGGGCGTGGCGCGGGCCCGCGAAGACCCGCGCCACCTCCTCCTGGCCGGCGGAAAGCAGCTGCACCATCACCCACGTCGCGTTCCGCACCGCCTCCCACGAACCCGAGCGCAGGCCCACCGTGAACGACAGGAGCGGCGGGTCGAGGGAGAGCGAGGCGAGCGAGGTGACGCAGAACCCGGCGGGTCGCTCCCCGCCGACCGTGACCACGGCGACCCCCTTGGCATGCCGCCGCAGCGCGGACCGTACGAGGTCGGCCCCGGCCGGTTCGACGTGCGGCGGACTCGTCGCCCCTGCGGTCGCGGGTGTGTCGGGAAGCGCTGCCTCGGCGGTCACGCCGCGCCCTCCCGCAGCGCGGCCCCGGCGCGGGCGTGGATCTCCTCGGCGTGCGGCGAGGCGCCGCCGCGTTCGTACGCGGCAAGGTGGGCGCGCCAGTCCGCGAGCGCCCCTGACGGGTCGTCGAGGGCGAAGCGGCTGACGCCCCGCAGGTACAGCAGCTCCGGGTCGGGCGCGCCGTCCGTCGAGTCCACAGCGCGGTCCAGGTCGGCGGCCGCGCGCCGGTGCTCGCCGAGAGACTGCAGTGCCACGGCCCGGTTGGCCCGCAGTTCCGCGTCGTCTTCGAGCGCGAGGGCCGCGTCCAGGTCGTGGACCGCCTCGGCCGCGCGGCCCGTGTCGAAGGCGAGGACGGCCCGGTTCGCCCAGGCGGCGAGGCAGCCCGGGTTCGCCTTCAACGCCGCCGAGTAACTCTCGTACGCGGCTGCCGTGTCGCCCAGTTCGGAGTGCAACGCACCCTGTGCGGCCAGGAGTTGGGAGTTGTCCGGCGCGATGTCCAGGCCGTGGGTGATGTCCGCGCGGGCCCGGTCGAAGTCGCCGCGCTCCAGGGACAGGTCCGCGCGGTGCAGCAGCGAGTCGACGTGCTCCGGTTCGACGGCCAGGGCGTAGTCCAGATCGCGCAGCGCGCCCGCATCGTCGCCCAACTCCCTTAATAGATCGGCCCGGTTGAAGTGCGCCTCGTAGAACGGCGGCGTGAGCCGGATCGCCGCCGCGTAGTCGGCGAGCGCCTCACTCGTCGCGCCGAGCGCGCGGTGCTGGGCGGCCCGCTCGAAGTAGTAGTCGCCGTAGTCCGGGTCGCGGCGGATCACCTCGTCGTAATCGGCCAGCGAATCGGTGTGGTCGCCGCGCGCGCCGCGCACCTGTGCCCGGTTGTACAACAGCACGGAGCGGTGCAGGAGTTGCTCGTCAGGGCCGAAGTCGGCGTCCGTGATCGCCATCGCCTCGTCGACCAGCGCGAGCGATCCGTCGACGTTGCCGCGGTGCAGCTCGACCAGGGCCCGCGCGTTGCGCATGAACGCCCGCACGAGGACCCGCTTGTGCGGATCGGGGTGCACGTCCGCGACCGAGATCGCCGTGTTCACCCAGGCGAGCGCGGCGTCCTCGTCGTGCGCGTCCTTCGGCAGGAACCGGGTGTACAGCATCGCCATGAGGTACGCGGTCCCCATGTGCGCGTCCGGCGAGGTGGAGCCGCGCCGCATCTCCTCGAAGTACGCGAACGCGTCCGCGCCGCGCCCCAGATAGCACAGGCAGGCGCCGGTCTTGTGCGTCAGGTTCCAGTACGTACGGCCGGGTTCAGTGGCGGCGAGGAGGGCCCTGCCGCGTTCGGCGAGGTCCACCACGGCCTCGTAGAACCCCTTGTTGAAGCAGGCGGTGACGGCCTCGACGATCGCCTCGACGCCCGCGCCCCGCGGGTCCGTGCCGTGTTCCAGGTGGTACGGGATCGCCCCGAGGCGCAGCGTCGGCTCGTCCCGGTGGGCGAGGAGTTCGGCGCGTGCGGTGTGCCGGCGGGCCCGTTCGGCGGCGGGTAGCGCTTCGTAGGCCCGGCGCAGGCGCGCGTCGTCACTGGTGCCTTCGCTGTCGATGTAGCGCTGCGCGAGGTCGGTGTCGGGCAGCAGCGCCGCGTCCACGAACGGGAGCCGGGGAACGCGGCGGGTGTGCGCGGCGAGCGCCCTGCCGAGCAGGTCGTCGGCCGCCCCCGCGCCGTCCACGACCACGGTCAACGTAGCGGGATCGCAGCGCCGCAGCAGCACGGCCACCAGATCGCGGTCCGTGGGGTCGGCCTCGTCCAGGCCCCGGAAGGAGAGCGTGAGGCCGCGCGGGTGGGCCACCCGCGCCCAGTCCATGAGGAGTTCGGTGACGCCGTGCGCGATGCGCAGGGCGCGGGTCGCCGGATAGAAGCGGGTGCGTTCCTTGGCGTCGGCGAGGTTGGTGAGGGTCTGCGGCGGCGTCGGCACGATCTCCATCAGCTCGGGGGCGATCGACTCCACCTCGGTCGCCCGCGCGGACGCCACCAACTCACTGTCACGCTCGACCAGTTGGGGAACCGCCTGGTGCAGGAGGAAGTACGCGGCGGTGAACGGGCCGCGTAACCGGCGATGGCAGTTGACCTCCAGGGACGGGGGCGGTGGGGGCTCGGCGGCCGTGGTGTCCGCGGTGGCGGTGGCGTCGAACCACCAGTGGCGCGTGGACAGGAGAGCGGTCATGTCAGGGCTCCTTGCGGTGCGTTGGGACGGGACCGGTTCCGCCGGTCCCGCAGCGTGATGTGGACGAGCAGGCCGATCTGCAGGCCGGACAGGAGCAGGAAGCCCGTCGCGTCGACCAGGTCCCAGAACGGGGTGTGCGGGTCGCCGAGCCGGTCGACGACCGTCGTCCAGAAATGCGTGGCGGTGGGGATCCCGGCCCAGGCGAGGGAGGCCAGCGAGAACCCGTACCCGGCGAAGAGCAGCGGCGCGTACCAGCGGGCCACGGCGTGGTCGCGCGGCGACCACTCGGTGTCCGGCGTCGGCGGCGCGAGCCGCAGCGTCCTGCGGATCGTGGTGCGCAGCCGGAACCGCGACGCGTTCTGCAGATCCGTGCATCCGGTAGCGGTCGACACCACGTAATAGATGTCCGTCTCCAAGTAGAACAGGAATTGCCAGATGAGACGCAGGACGCAGGTGAAGGCGACAGCGAGACAGAGTTTGTGAATCCACGACGGAATGGCGTTCATGTCAAGCGCGAGGGAAAGCAGCGTGAACCCGCACAGCAGGACGACATCCGCCAACATGCCCGCGCAGAAAGGCAGGAAGCGCTTTTGGCGTTCCACGCTGAGCAGTGAATCGAGCCGGGTTTCCGCGACCACGTAATAGAGCCTGCGCCCGATCCCGAGCGTGGACGGCAGGCCGAGCCGCCGCGCGGCGAGTGCGTGGAACGCCTCGTGCACGACGATGCACGGCAGTGCCAGCGCGAAGACGGTCAGCGGGATGAGCGTCAGGTAGTGCGTGAAGAAGACCTGGTGGTACGAGGGCCGCAGCCCGGGATCGCGCACCATCATGGTCACGGCGGCCGCCACGAGGACGGTGTAGGCGAGCCAGGCAGGCCAGGAGAACAGTGCTCTGCCGAGCCCCTGCCAGCGCACCCGCAGAGGCTCAGCGACCGGCTCGCCGGTGTGTAGAAAGCCGAGTTCGGCGAGGGTTTCCAGGAAGTCGTCCATGTCGAGCGGGTCGCCGCACGTGCGCTCGTACCAGTCGGCGACCTCGCCGACGGGCGCCCCGTCGGCGAACATCCGCAGCGCCTGTGCCCCTTCCTCGGGGAACACCGCGTACGAACCGGTGTCGGGCCGGCCGACCATCACGCCGTCGTCCTCGGCGACCATCGTGAGCCGGTGCAGACGAACCGTGCCGTTCATCCGGCACACCCCCTTGTGGGAGACGGGAGTTGCAGGTGACCGGGGCCGGACCCCGAAGGTGGTCCGGCCCCGGCCGAGGAGGCGCAAATTACGCGGCGTCGCCACAGAGGTAGTAGCAGGCCGTGGTCAGGCGGATGGGCCCTGCCTTGCGGACAGAAATCTTCTTCATGGTGTTCCCCCTTCCGGGGCATCGGAGTTGTGCGAATTCCGGAATCGCTGTGCTGGAGCAAGCTTTGGCATGTCAATTCGGGCGTGTCAACGGGGAATCGAAGCATCCGGACATAAATCGCGAAACTGTTTTCGCGGCCCTTTTCCCGCTGTTTTCGGGCAGGGGGAAGCCACGCTCCTTGCGCGGGGAAAAAAGAAAGCAGAGTTCGCTCTGGTCAATCAGGAGAAGAGATCGAAACGGGCGCGGCGCCTTCGGTCGGCCGCGCCACCCGTGATCAGCGGTGCGCTCTGCGTGCCATCCGTACCTCCCGCACGGCCCCCGTGACAGCCCGATGCGCGTCGGGCTCGGAGGAGGATACGGACGACAACAGCGCAGCGTTCAGCACATCAAGCCCCGCCGGTGATTGAGGCGGGGGGTCCGGGGCAGAGCCCCGCGCGGCTAGCGCCGAGCAATGACCCCCGGCCCCGACGCCGTCGACCCGCGCACAACAAGCTCCGGCATGAACACGAACTCCGTATGCGGCGCAGGCGTCCCACCGATCTCCTCAAGAACCGTACGGACCGCCGCCTGCCCCATCGCCTGCACCGGCTTGCGGATCGTCGTGAGCGGCGGGTCCGTGAACGCGATGAGCGGGGAGTCGTCGAACCCGACCACCGAAATGTCGTCAGGTACCTCAAGACCCCGCTGCCGGGCCGCCCGGATCGCGCCGAGTGCCATCATGTCGCTGGCGCACACGATCGCGGTGCAGCCACGGTCCATCAGGTCGAAGGCCGCGGCCTGCCCGCCCTCCAGCGTGTACAGGGAGTGCTGGACCAGCTCGCGCTCGATGTCGTCGGCCGTGAGGTCGAACCGGTCCCGCATCGCCCGCACGAAGCCCTCGATCTTCCGCTGCACCGGCACGAACCGCTTCGGGCCGAGCGCCAGCCCGATCCGCGTGTGGCCGAGCGAGCCGAGGTGGGTGACCGCCAGTTGCATGGCCGCGCGGTCGTCCGGCGAGATGAACGGAGCCCGCACCTGCGGCGAGAACCCGTCCACGAGCACGAACGGGACGCCCTGCGCGCGCAGTTGCTCGTAGCGCCGCATGTCGGCCGTGGTGTCGGCGTGCAGTCCGGAGACGTAGATGATGCCGGTGACACCACGGTCGACGAGCATCTCCGTCAGCTCGTCCTCCGTCGAGCCCCCGGGGGTCTGCGTCGCGAGGACCGGCGTGTAGCCCTGGCGGGTCAGCGCCTGGCCGATGACCTGGGCGAGCGCCGGGAAGATCGGGTTCTCCAGCTCAGGCGTGATCAGGCCGACGAGCCCCTCGCTGCGCCGGCGAAGCCGCACCGGGCGTTCGTAGCCCAGCACATCGAGCGCCGCGAGGACCGACTGGCGGGTCGCCGCGGCGACGCCCGGCTTGCTGTTGAGGACCCGGCTCACCGTCGCCTCGCTCACCCCCGCCTGCGCCGCGATGTCGGCGAGGCGCGCGGTCGCGGGCGGGGCCTGCGCCGCCTTGCGGGCGGCCTGGGCGGGCAGCTGGGTCATCGCACTCCTTGTGAGGGCCAAGAGCTGGGGGAGCTGGCAAGAGTTCCGATGATCCCTGTGACGCGGCCCCGTGGCAAGAGCTTGCAGGGCCTTGCAGCACTGCATAAGCCCATGTAACGGGTGATAACCACCCGCAGAGTGCCGCAACTTGGAGGTCACGAAGCCGTAACCTCCGCCCATCTCTGCAATATTTTTCAGCAAGGTCTTTCCTCGGGCTTGCGGCGCTGTTACGTTCACGTCGCTCAGTCGGGCCCAACCCTCTAGGAGTTCTCATGCGGCGTGGCATTGTGGCCACCGCGGTGGTGGCGTCCCTCGCACTCGCGGCGACGGCCTGCGGTGGAAGTGACGACAGCGGCGACAAGGCGTCGGGCCCGGTCACCATCACGTGGTGGGACACCTCGAACGCGACGAACGAGGCGCCCACGTACAAGCAGTTGGCCAAGGACTTCACCAAGGCCAACCCGGACATCAAGGTCAAGTACGTCAACGTGCCCTTCGACCAGGCGCAGAACAAGTTCGACACGGCGGCCGGCGCCAGCGGCGCCCCCGACGTGCTGCGCGCCGAGGTCGGCTGGACCCCGGCGTTCGCCAAGAAGAGCTACCTGCTGCCGCTCGACGGCACCGAGGCGCTCGCCGACAAGGACAAGTTCCAGGCGTCCCTCATCAAGCAGGCCCAGTTCGACGGCAAGACCTACGGTGTCCCGCTGGTCACCGACACCCTCGCGTTCGTCTACAACAAGGCCCTCTTCAAGAAGGCGGGCATCACCGAAGCACCCGCCTCCTGGGACCAGTTGAAGAAGGACGCGGCCAAGGTGAAGGCCGAGACCGGCGCCGACGGCTTCTGGGGCTCCACGGCCGGCTACTACGCCGAGCCGTTCCTGATGGGCGAGGGCACCGACACCGTCGACCCCGCGGGCAAGAAGATCACCATCGGCTCCGCCGCCGCCAAGAAGGGCCTCACCACCTGGAAGGGCCTGTTCAGCGGCAAGGGCCTGCACAAGGCCGACGCCACCGCGGACGCGTACGCGCACATCCAGGACGCGTTCGTGAACGGCAAGGTCGCCTCGACCATCCAGGGCCCGTGGGAGATCACGAACTTCTACAAGGGTTCGGCGTTCAAGGACAAGAAGAACCTCGGGATCGCCACCGTGCCGGCCGGCTCCGGCGGCAAGCCGGGCGCCCCGACGGGCGGCCACAACCTGTCCCTGTACGCGGGTTCGGACAAGGCCCACCAGGAGGCCTCGCTGAAGTTCGTGAAGTGGATGACGTCGGCGAAGACGCAGGAGCAGGTCGCCCTGAAGAACGCGACGCTGCCCACCCGCCAGGACGCCTACACCGCGAAGGTCACCGCCGACCCCGGCATCGCCGGCTACCAGAAGGTGCTCAGCAGCGCGCAGCCGCGACCGGAGCTGCCCGAGTACAGCTCGCTGTGGACGCCGATGGACCAGGAACTGCCGAAGGTCGCCACCGGCAAGGAGTCCCTGGACCAGGGCGTGAGCAGCCTGGAGACCTCGTTCGCCAAACTGCTGCCCGGCTTCTCCAAGTGACCCGCTAGCAACGGCCGGTTCGCGCCCCGGAGGGGTGGGCGCGAACCGGCACAGCCCTGCCGCAGACCGACATCAGGCAGCCCGATTCAGAAGGTGCCCGCATGACCCTTGCCGTCGACCGCCCGGCCGCGAAGAAGCCCGCGCCGCGCCCAGGCCCGATCCGGCGCTTCAAGGACTCGTACCGCAGGTACTGGTACGCGTACGCGATGATCGCCCCGGTCGTCGTCGTCCTCGGCGTCCTCGTGGTCTACCCGCTGGTACGCGGCTTCTACCTGACGCTCACGAACGCCAACAGCCTCAACTCGGCCCGCACCATCGGCGTCAACCAGATCGAGGCCACCTACGAGTTCGTCGGCCTCGACAACTACGCCGACATCCTGTGGGGGCCCTCCTCCTACGACCGCTTCTGGTCGCACTTCGTGTGGACCATCGCGTGGACGGCGATCTGCGTCGCCCTGCACTACTGCATCGGGCTCGGCCTCGCGCTGCTCCTCAACGAGAAGCTGCGCGGACGCACCTTCTACCGGCTGCTGCTGATCCTCCCTTGGGCGGTCCCGACCTTCGTCACCGTCTTCGCGTGGCGCATCATGCTCGCCGACTCCGGGATCATCAACGTGGCCCTCGGATCGCTGCATCTGCCGCAGCCGAGCTGGCTGGAGGACCCGACCTTCCAGCGGATCGCCGCGATCCTCGTCAACACGTGGTGCGGTGTGCCGTTCATGATGATCTCGCTGCTCGGCGGGCTCCAGTCCATCGACGGGTCGCTGTACGAGGCCGCCGAGATGGACGGCGCGACCGCCTGGCAGCGCTTCCGGCACATCACGCTGCCGGGCCTCAGGCCGGTCGGCTCGACCGTCGTCCTGCTCGGGATCATCTGGACGTTCAACCAGTTCGCGATCATCTTCCTGCTGTTCGGCAACACGGCACCGGACGCGCAGATTCTCGTCACCTGGGCCTACCGCCTCGGCTTCGGGCAACAGCCGCGCGACTTCGCGCAGTCCGCCGCGTACGGCGTGCTGCTCCTGTCGATCCTCACCGTGTTCACGTCCTTCTACTACCGCTGGTTGAAGCGCAATGAGCAGCTCGCCGTCTGACGCAGCAGGAGCCACCATCATGAGCACTACCACCACCAGCTCCGCGTCGCGGGTCCCCGCGCAACGCTCCGGTACCGAGGCCGCTCCCGGGAAGACCCCACGCGTACGCAGGCGCGGCGAGCGCAGCCCGCTCGCGAAGGTCCTCACGCACGGCATCCTCGCCGTGGCGAGCCTCATCGCGCTGTTCCCCGTCGTCTGGCTGGTGTATCTGTCCCTTGGGCCCGACAAGGACGACTATCTGCACCCGGGCAACATCCTCAGCAAGGCGACCCTCGACAACTACGGTGACGTCCTGGAGCACACCCAGTTCTTCTACTGGGCCGCGTCGACGCTGATCGTGGCGCTCGGCACCACGCTCGTCGGCGTGCTGTTCGCGGCGACGACCGGCTACGCCGTCTCCCGGATGCGCTTTCCCGGCTACCGCACGCTGATGTGGGTGCTGCTGCTCACGCAGGCCTTCCCGATCGCCGTGCTGATCGTGCCGATCTACGAGATCTTCTCGGAACTCGGCCTGATCGACACCTACCAGGGCCTCATCCTCATCAACTGCACGACGATCGTGCCGTACTGCACCTGGCTGCTGAAGGGCTACTTCGACACCATCCCCGGCGAGATCGACGAGGCGGGCCGGATCGACGGGCTCAGCCCGTTCGGCACCTTCTGGCGGCTCATCCTGCCGCTCGCGAAGCCGGGCATCGCGGTCGCCGCGTTCTACGCCTTCATCACGGCGTTCGCCGAGGTCGCCTTCGCCAACACCTTCTTGCTCAGTGACACCAAGTACACCTTCGCGATCGGCCTGTCGAGCTTCGTCAGCGAACACGACGCGCAGTGGAACCTGATGGCCGCGACCGCGGTGTTGATCGCCATCCCGGTGACCGCTTTCTTCTACCTTGTCCAGAAGCACCTGGTCACCGGCCTGACCGCCGGCGGAACCAAGGGCTGAACCCGGCTACGCAGCAAGGACATCATGAGCCAGCACTCCACGGACCAGCCGGTGGCGGCCGCCACCACGACCCGAGAGACCTCCGACTGGTGGCGGGACGCGGTCATCTACCAGGTCTATCCGCGCAGCTTCGCGGACAGCGACGGCGATGGCACCGGTGACCTCGAAGGCATCCGCCGACGCCTGCCGCATCTACGTGAGTTGGGCGTGGACGCGGTGTGGCTGTCCCCGTTCTACGCCTCGCCGCAGGCCGACGGCGGCTACGACGTCGCCGACTACCGGGCCGTCGACCCGATGTACGGCACGCTGCTCGACGCCGACGCGGTGATCCGCGACGCGCACGCCCTGGACCTGCGCATCATCGTCGACCTGGTGCCCAACCACTCCTCGGACCAGCACGAGTGGTTCAAGCGCGCGGTCGCGGACGGCCCCGGATCGCCGCTGCGCGACCGCTACCACTTCCGCCCCGGCAAGGGCGCCGGCGGTGAACTCCCGCCCAACGACTGGGAGTCCATCTTCGGCGGTCCCGCCTGGACCCGGCTCCCCGACGGCGAGTGGTACCTGCACCTCTTCGCCCCCGAGCAGCCCGACCTCAACTGGGAACACCCGGCGGTCGCCGACGAGTTCCGCTCCATCCTGCGCTTCTGGCTCGACATGGGCGTCGACGGCTTCCGCGTCGACGTCGCCCACGGCCTCGTCAAGGCGGAGGGCCTGCCGGACCTCGGCGGCGGCGAGCAGCTGAAGCTCCTCGGCAACGACGTCATGCCGTTCTTCGACCAGGACGGCGTCCACGAGATCTACCGCTCGTGGCGCACGATCCTCGACGAGTACGACAGCGATCGCATCTTCGTGGCCGAAGCCTGGACGCCGACCGTCGAGCGCACGGCGAACTACGTGCGCCCCGACGAGCTGCACCAGGCCTTCAACTTCCAGTACCTGGGCGCCCCTTGGGATGCCGAAGGGCTGCGCGGGATCATCGACGGCTCGCTCGACGCGATGCGCCCGGTCGGCGCCCCGGCGACCTGGGTCCTCTCCAACCACGACGTCACCCGGCACGCCACCCGCTACGCGAACCCGCCCGGCGGCACCCAGATCCGCACCCCCGGCGACCGCGCGCTCGGCCTGCGCCGCGCCCGCGCCGCCACCCTGCTGATGCTCGCCCTGCCCGGCTCGGCGTACATCTACCAGGGCGAGGAGCTGGGGCTCCCGGACGTCACCGACCTCCCCGACGAGGTCCGCCAGGACCCCTCGTACTTCCGCGCCGAGGGCCAGGACGGTTTCCGCGACGGCTGCCGGGTGCCGATCCCGTGGACCCGCACGGGATCCTCGTACGGCTTCGGCGACGGCGGCAGCTGGCTCCCGCAGCCCGACACCTGGGGCGAGTTGAGCGTCGAGGCGCAGACCGGCGACCCGGAATCGACCCTGGAGATGTACCGCTCGGCGCTCGCGCTGCGCCGCACCACGCCGGGTCTCGGCGCCGGCGACGGTGTGAAATGGCACGGCGACGCCCCGGAGGGTGTGCTCCACTTCGAGCGCCCCGGCTTCGCCTGCACGGTCAACACGACGGGCACGGCGGTGCACATCCCGGCGCCCGGCACGGTGCTGCTCGCCTCGGCGCCGGTGACGGTGGCGGACGGAAGCCTCGACCTGCCCGCCGACACGACGGTGTGGTGGGAGACCGCCTGACCTCGGGCACGGCACCAGAAAGGGGCGGCACCCGGTCGGGTGCCGCCCCTGCGGCATAGGCTCCCGGATGTGAGGTCACCGGGGAGGGCCGTGCGGGTCGTGGTGTGGGGGCTGGTGCTCGTCGCGTTCGCACTGCCACTGAGGCACGGGTTGATGGCGACACGTGCGTACGTGGACGGGTACTGGTCGACGGCGAACCAGGTCGGCGAGTCGAACACCAGCGAGACGTTCACCTGGAAGTCACCGCAGGGCGAGGCCGTGCACGGAATCGTGCACGGCCTCGGGGAGAAGGGGTACTACGACGAAGCGCTGGAGGAGGGGCAGCGACTGGGCCCGCTGCGCGTCTGGGTCTCCGCCTCCGGTTCGGCACACGTCGACGAGGCACCACCCGAGAGCGCGATGGTGTTCGGCTACGGCGCCGCGCTCGCCGTCGCGGGCGCGACCGCCTACGTGATGTGGGCGATGCGCCGCGCCCGCGACCCAAGCTGAGTGCCCAGGGCCTGTCGTTCGGGTCAGGCCCTACGCGGTGTGGAAGGCCACCGCCCCCTTCGCGGGCACCGTGAGCTCCGCCTTGCCGCCGGTGACGGTCACCGAGCCCTCGCCGACGACGTTGTCGTACGTGCCGTCCGCCAGGCTCGTCGTGTACGTGTGTGTGCTGTCGGACGACGTGTTGTTGATCGCGACGAAGCCGACGTCGCCGCGCCCGAAGCCGATCACGTTCGAGGCGGGTGACTGCCAGTCCGTCACAGCCTTGCCGGCCGCCGCGTTGTGCCAGCCCACCATCCCGGTGACCGCCTTGTCCCGGTCCAGGCAGGACCAGGCGCCCGAGCAGTCGGTGTCGGTGACCGCGCCGCTGCCGTTGTTCGGCGGCGCCGCGTCGCTCTGGTCGAACTTCCAGGCGGCGTAGACCGAGGGCCGCCCGTAGCCGCGCGCCAGCTGGAAGACGTTGGCGAGGGTGGCGGTCGCGCCGTCCTTGTAGCTGAGGGTGTAGCCGTTGCGTTCGGTGTCGTGGTTGGTGACGAACGTGTTGGAGTTCGCCTCGTCGGCGAGGCCCGAACTGCCGCCCAGTGATTCGAGGTTGGCGATGTCGCCGCCGCCGAACTGCGACTTCATGGTGGCGGCGTAGCCAAAGTCGAGGACGTCACCGTTGGCGTAGTAGTCGCCGAGCGCCGGCGGGTTGCCCGGATAGACCTCCTGTGTGATGTAGGGGGCGTCGCTTGAGGCCGTCTTGTGCAGGGCGCCCACGATCGCGTTCATGTCCGCCGTGGGGATGTGCTTGGCGGCGTCGACACGGAAGCCGTCGACGCCCAGGTCGATCTGCTTGTTGAGGAAGCCCGTGATCTTCTCGCGGACGCCCGACTCCGCGGTGTCGAGGTCGGGCATGCCGAGCAGCTCGCAGTTCTGGACCTCTTGCTGGTCCGACCAGTTGGCGATGGTCTTGGTGCAGTTGTCGCTGTCGGCCGGGTCGTAGTCCGTGGTGTCGTACTTGTTGGACATGGTGGTGCCCGCGTAGCCGGTGCCGGTCTGCGCCGCCGTGTGGTTGATGACGGCGTCCGTGTACACCTCGATGCCGGCGCCATGGCAGGTGTCGACCATGTCCTTGAAGGCGCTCTCGTCGCCGAAGCGGCTGTCGAGCTTGTACGAGTACGGCTGGTAGACGTCCCACCAGTAGAAGTCGGCCTGCTTGAGGGACTCCTCGGGAGGGGCGACCTGGACGGCGCCGTAGCCCGCCGGGTCGAGGGTGTCGGTGCACTCCTTGGCGACCGAGGCCCAGTTCCACTGCCACAGGTTGGCGATGACATCGCCGTTGGGTGTGCCGGTGTCGGCGGCTTGCGCCGTCGGGGAGGGCAGGGAGGCCATGCCGCCGAGGGTGAGGGCGCCGAGCGCCATCGCGGTGGCGGCGCGGCGGCGCCGACGAGGGCTTCTGGGGGTGAGGGATGTGCCGTGCTGCATGTGCGGCTCCTGAATGTGGGGTTCTGGTGGCGCGTCGTGAGCGTGGGGCAGACGAGTACGCCCCGTCAATGGGCAGTTGAAAATTCTTGCTACATCTTTCGCAACTCTTGCAGGCGCGTTCCGGCAGGCGTTACCGTCACGCGGCGGACCGGCCCGACCTCCCCACGCGCGCGGCCGGTCCGCCCCAACACACCGCATCCCGCGAGGAGTTCCCGACGTGAGCCGCAGTCCGATTCGCGTACCGCACAGACGCGCCGCCGCGTACACCGCGGCAGCCGCGCTCGCTGCTCTCTTCGGCACGCTCGCCCCGCCCCTGGCGGCCCGCGCCGCCGCGCCGCCCCCGCCGCCCTCCGACGTGAAACTCGCGGCCGAGCAGGACCGCCACGACCTCACCCGCGAGCAGTACTACTTCGTGCTCCCGGACCGCTTCGCGAACGGTGACACCGGCAACGACAACGGCGGGCTCACCGGTTCACGCCTCGCGACCGGCTACGACCCGACGGACAAGGGCTTCTACCAGGGCGGCGACCTCAAGGGCCTGACGAACCGGCTCGACTACATCAAGGACCTCGGGACGACGGCCATTTGGCTGGCCCCGATCTTCAAGAACAAGCCCGTGCAGGGCGAGGGCAAGGACGCCTCGGCCGGCTACCACGGCTACTGGATCACCGACTTCACGCAGGTCGACCCGCACTTCGGCAGCAATGCCGACCTCAAGAAGCTGATCTCCACGGCCCACGGCAAGGGCATGAAGGTCTTCTTCGACGTCATCACCAACCACACCGCCGACACGGTCGACTACGCCGAGAAGAAGTACGGCTACCGCTCCAAGGGTGCCTACCCGTACCTCGACACCGAGGGCCGCCCCTTCGACGACAGCAAGGGTGTGAGGGCCAAGGTCGACACCGACTCCTTCCCGTACACGCCGAAGAACACGGGCGAGATGACGCCGTCGTGGCTGAACGACCCGACGATGTACCACAACCGGGGCGACTCCACCTGGGAGGGCGAGTCCACGACCTACGGCGACTTCTCCGGCCTCGACGACCTGTGGACCGAACGCCCCGAGGTCGTCTCCGGCATGGAGAAGATCTATGAGAAGTGGGTGCGTGACTTCGCCGTCGACGGCTTCCGCATCGACACCACCAAACACGTGAACATGGACTTCTGGACGCAGTGGGCCACGGCGCTCGACAAGTACGCCGCCGCGCACGGCCGCAAGGACTTCTTCATGTTCGGCGAGGTCTACTCGGCCGACACCGACGTGACGTCCCCGTACGTCACCCAGGGCCGCCTCGACGCCACGCTCGACTTCCCGTTCCAGGACGCGGCCCGCGCCTACGCCTCGCAGGGCGCGAGCGCCGACAAGCTCGCCAAGGTCTTCGCCGACGACTACAAGTACGCCACCGACAAGGCGAACGCGTACGAGCAGGTCACGTTCCTCGGCAACCACGACATGGGCCGCTTCGGCACCTTCCTGAAGGCCGACAACCCGAAGGCGTCCGACGCGGAACTCGTCCAACGCGACCGGCTCGCCAACGAGTTGATGTTCCTCTCGCGCGGCAACCCCGTCGTCTACTACGGCGACGAGCAGGGCTTCACCGGCGCGGGCGGCGACAAGGACGCCCGGCAGACGATGTTCGGCTCGAAGGTCGCCGACTACCTCGACGACGACCAGCTCGGCACGGACCGCACGCACGCCGACGCCGCGTACGACACGAAGCACCCGCTGTTCACGTCCATCGCCGCGCTGTCGAAGCTCCGCAAGGACAACCCGGCGCTCGCCGACGGAAGGCAGCAGGAGCTGTACGCGAAGGACTCCGTGTACGCCTTCTCGCGCACCGGCGACGACGACCGCGAGTACGTCGTCGCCGTGAACAACGCGAGCGCGGCGAAGACGGTGGAGCTGCCCGTCGAGTCCGTGAAGTTCCGGACGCTGTACGGGGGTTCGGGCGCGCTCAAGGCATCTGACGGCCGTGTGAAGGTCACCGTGCCCGCCCTGTCCTCGCTCGTCCTGCGCGCCGATGGCAGGCTCCCCGCGCCGGCCGCGAAGCCCACACTGTCCCTGAGGGCGCCCGCCGCCGGGGCCACCGGCACGGTCACCCTCTCCGCCGACCCCGGCGCCACGGCCTCGGCCCGCGTCGTCTTCGCGGCGCAGGTGGGCGACGGCAAGTGGCGCACACTCGGCTCCGTCGACCACGCACCGTACAAGATCACGCAACATGTCCCGGAAGATGTGGCCACCGGAACCGCCCTGCGGTACAAGGCAGTTGTGGTGGACCGCTCCGGACGCACCGCGAGCGCCCTCGCCGACACGACGGCGGGGCAGGCGCCCGCGCCCGAGAAGCCCACGGCCGTGGACCGCGACTACGCGGTCGTCCACTACAAGCGTGCCGACGGCGACTACGACGGCTGGCGGCTCACGTCCGGTGACACCTCCGCCGAGTTCGTGGGCCGGGACGCCTACGGCGCGTTCGCCTGGGTCAAGGTCCCGGACGGCGCGGGCTCGGTGGCTTACACGATCGACAAGTCCGGCACGGCCGACGGGCCGCGGCGCACCGTCGACCTCGGGAAGACCGGCGAGGTCTGGGTCGAGCAGGGCAAGGACGAGCAGTCCGCGACCAGGCCCGAAGGTGCCTACCCGCCGCAGGACGCGAAGAAGGCCGTCATCCACGTGCACCGCCCCGACGGCGACTACGACGGCTGGGGCCTGCACACCTGGACCGGCGCCGCGAGCCCGACCGACTGGTCGAAGCCGCTGCGACCCACCGGCAAGGACGCGTACGGCGTGACCTTCGAGGTGCCGCTCGCCGACGGTGCGACCTCTCTGAGCTACATCCTTCACAAGGGTGACGAGAAGGACATCGCCACCGACCGCTCGCTCGACTTCGCCACATACGGCAAGGAGGCATGGCTCAACTCGGGAGACACCAACTACCTCCTGCCGTCCGCCGGTTCGGGAGCGGACCTCGATCTCTCGAAGGCCGAGGCGCAGTGGATCGACGCCGACACCGTCGTCTGGAAGGTGAAGGCCACCGCCGCCACCAGCCAGCAGCTGGTGTACGCGCCGGAGGGAGGTGTCACCGTGAAGGACGGCGCGTTGAGCGACGAGGGGCACTGGCTGCGCCTGAAGCCAGGCAGCCTCAGTGACGCCCAGAAGGCCAAGTACCCGCACCTCAAGGACTACCCGGCGTTCACCGTCGACCCGCGTGACCGCGACCGGGTGCGTGACGCGCTGCGCGGCCAGCTCATCGCCACGCAACGGGCGGCGAACGGGGCGCTGCTGGCGGCGACCGGCGTGCAGACGGCGGGTGTCCTCGACGCCACGTACGCGGACGCGGCCCAGAAGGTGTCACTCGGCCCGGTGTTCAAGAACGGCAAGGTGACACTGTCGGTGTGGGCACCCACCGCCCGTGAGGTGTCCCTCGAACTCGCCGGCAAGACCGTGTCCATGCGCCGCGACGGCGCGAGCGGCGCCTGGTCGGCGACCGGGTCCGCGGCCGCGTGGCGCGGCAAGGAGTACCGATACGCCGTGCGGGTGTGGGCGCCCAGCGTCCAGAGACTCGTCACGAACAAGGTCACCGACCCGTACTCCGTGGCACTCACCGCGAACTCGGAGCACAGCCTCGTCGTCGACCTCGGTGACAAGTCCCTTGCCCCGAAGGGCTGGTCGGGCCTGGTCAAGCCCAAGTCCGTACCCATGAAGGACGCGCAGATCCAGGAACTCCACGTCCGGGACTTCTCGGTCGAGGACGAGACGACACCGGCGAAGGACCGCGGCACGTACCGCGCCTTCACCGACAGGAGCACCGACGGCTCGAAGCACCTGCGCGTGCTCGCGAAGTCCGGCACCTCGTACGTGCACCTGCTGCCGGCCTTCGACATCGCGACGATCCCCGAGAAGAAGTCCGAACAGGCCACGCCCGACTGCGACTTGAAGTCATCGGCAGCCGACAGCGACAAGCAGCAGGAGTGTGTCGGCAAGGCGGCCGGCAAGGACGCCTACAACTGGGGCTACGACCCGTACCACTACACGGTCCCCGAGGGCTCGTACGCGAGCGACCCGGACGGCACGGAGCGCACCGTCGAGTTCCGCGACATGGTCAAGTCCCTGAACGAGGACGGCCTGCGGGTCGTCATGGACGTCGTCTACAACCACACGGCGTCCGCCGGCCAGGACAAGACATCGGTCCTGGACCGGATCGTGCCCGGCTACTACCAGCGGCTCATGGCCGACGGCTCGGTGGCGAACTCCACCTGCTGCTCCAACACAGCGCCCGAGAACACGATGATGGGCAAGCTGGTCGTCGACTCGATCGTGACCTGGGCGCGCGAGTACAAGGTCGACGGCTTCCGCTTCGACCTGATGGGACACCACCCGAAGGCCAACATCCTCGCGGTGCGCAAGGCCCTCGACGCCCTGACCCTTGAGAAGGACGGCGTCGACGGCAAGAAGATCATCCTCTACGGGGAGGGCTGGAACTTCGGCGAGATCGCCGACGACGCCCGCTTCGTCCAGGCCACGCAGAAGAACATGGCGGGCACGGGCATCGCCACGTTCTCCGACCGGGCACGGGACGCGGTGCGCGGCGGCTCGCCGTTCGACGAGGACCCGGGTGTGCAGGGCTTCGCGTCCGGCCTCTACACCGACCCCAACTCCTCGAAGGCGAACGGCACATCGGCCGAGCAGAAGGCCCGCCTGCTGCACTACCAGGACCTCATCAAGGTGGGGCTGTCGGGGAACCTGGCCGCCTACGAGTTCACCGACACGGCGGGGCAGCGGGTCAAGGGCTCCGACGTCGACTACAACGGCGCGCCCGCCGGCTACGCGGACGCCCCGGGCGACGCCCTCGCCTACGCCGACGCGCACGACAACGAGTCCCTGTACGACACGTTGACGTACAAGCTGCCCGCGTCGACGACCGGGGCGGACCGCTCCCGGATGCAGGTCCTCGCGATGGCGACGGCCGCCCTCTCCCAGGGTCCGGCGCTCTCGCAGGCGGGCACCGACCTGCTGCGCTCGAAGTCCCTCGACCGCAACTCGTTCGACAGCGGCGACTGGTTCAACGCGATCCACTGGGACTGCCGGGCGGGCAACGGCTTCGGCCGCGGCCTGCCGATGGCCGCCGACAACAAAGCCAAGTGGCCTTATGCGAAGCCCCTGTTGGCGTCGGTGAAGATGCCGGGCTGTGCGGAGATCGAAGGGACGTCCGCCGCATACCAGGACCTGCTGAAGATCCGCACCACCGATCCGGCCTTCCGGCTGTCCACGGCGACCGAGGTGCAGAAGGCGCTCTCCTTTCCGCTCTCCGGCAAGGACGAGACGCCGGGCGTCATCACGATGCGGCTCGGCGACCTCGTGATCGTGTTCAACGCGACACCGGAGCGGCAGAAGCAGACGCTCGACGGGGCCGCCGGGGCGGATTACCGGCTGCATCCGGTGCAGGCCGGCGGCGCGGACGACGCGGTGAAATCGGCGTCGTACACGACGGGCACCGGGACGTTCACGGTGCCGGGACGCACGGTCGCGGTGTTCCGGCGGGGGTGAGCGGGCCGGCCCCGAGGCGCTCAAAGGGATCGACAGCCCGGACTGTGCAGCCCAGGTTGCACAGTCCGGGCTGTCGATCTACCGTGGAGGTATGAACGACGACAGTGCAGCGGTCGAGGAGCTCGCGGCCCGGGCCACCGACGAGGTGTGGGTGATCATCGGTCGGCTCCGCCGCAAGCTGATGGCGCTCGACGTGGACCCGGAGGGCGAGCTCTCGCCCGCACAGGCTTCCGTGCTCTCGCGGCTCGACAAGTACGGGCCCTCGACCGCCAGCGAACTGGCGGCCATCGAGTACGTCCGGCCGCAGTCCATGGCCAAGCACGTCATCGCCCTTGAGGAGCGCGGCCTCGTCGAGCGCCGCCCGGACCCCGAGGACGGGCGCCGCCGCGTGGTCGCGCTCACCGACGCGGGGCGTGAGCGCCGTCAGGGTGTGCGCCGGGCCCGGCAGGCATGGCTCGCCGGGCAGCTCGCCGAGCGCGGCAGCGCGGAGCAGTTGCGCGCCGTGATCACGGCGATGGCGCTGCTCGACGAGGTGACGCAGGCGTGAGCGGCATAGCCGAGCGCGTCCGGGGCATCCGCGGGCGGGGCCTGCGGGGGCGCGGCGCGGCCGGCGGGTTCGACCGGCGCCTCGTCGCGCCGATGATCCTCGGGTCGATCCTGAACCCGATCAACTCGTCGATGCTCGCGGTCGCGCTCGTTCCGATCGGCCACGCCTTCGGCGTCCCGCCGTCCCAGACCGCCTGGCTCGTCTCCGCCCTGTATCTCGCCACGGCCGTCGGGCAGCCGGTGATCGGCCGGCTCGTCGACGCGTTCGGGCCGCGCAGGCTCTATCTGCTCGGCACCGCCCTCGTCGGCGTCGCGGGCCTGCTCGGCGTGCTCGCCCCGAGCTTCTGGCTGCTGATCGTCTCCCGGGTGCTCCTGGGCTTCGGCACCTCCGCCGCGTACCCGGCCTCCATGTATCTGCTGCGCACCGAGTCCGAGCGCACCGGCATGAAGAGCCCCAGCGGCATCCTCGCCGCGCTCTCCGTGTCCAACCAGGTCATCGCCGTCATCGGCCCGACCCTCGGCGGCGTGCTGATCGGCCTCGGCGGCTGGCACCTCATCTTCGCGATCAACGTGCCGCTGTCGCTCGCCTGTCTCGCGCTCGGCGCGCTGCGGCTGCCGAAGTCGGTCAGGGCGGGCCGCGAGGCCGACGCCACCACCTCGGCGGACGTGCCCGGCATGCTGCTTTTCGCCGGGTCGCTCACCGCGTTCATGCTGTTCCTCACGTCGCCGGGGACCGCGCACTGGTACCTGCCGGTGATCGGCGCTGTCGCGGGCGCGGTCTTCGCTCGCCGGGAACTGGCCTCCGCCGATCCCTTCATCGACCTGCGCGTACTGAGCGGCAACACTCCGCTGCTCGCCACGTACGCGCGTCAACTCCTCGCATACACCACGTCGTACGCGTTCCTGTACGGCTACAGCCAGTGGCTCCAGGACGGCCGCGGCCTCGGCCCCGAGCAGGCCGGTCTGCTGCTGCTCCCGATGTCCCTGATGGCCATCGGTGTCACCGTCCTCACCGGGCGCCACCCGCAGGTGCGGGGCAAGCTGTTCGTCGGCGGCGTCGCCCAACTCGTCGGGGTGGTCGCCCTGTTGGGCCTGAACTCCGACAGCCCGATCTGGCTGCTCGTTGTCATCGGCGCGGTCTTCGGCATCCCGCAGGGGCTCGTCGGCCTCGCCAACCAGAACGCCCTCTACGCCCAGGCCGATCCGGAGCGCACGGGCGCGTCCGCCGGACTGCTCCGCACGTTCAGCTACCTCGGCGCGCTGCTCGCCTCCGCCGCGAACGCCGCGTTCTTCAAGGGCGGCGCCAACACGGCAGGGCTGCACGAGCTGGCCTGGATGCTGGTCGTCGTCTCCGTGCTGCTGCTCCTGGTGACTGTTGCCGACCGGGCGCTGCGCCGGATCGGCCGGGACTGACTCCCGTATCTCCTCTCTATCGCAACTCCACACCCCTGTAAGGAAGTTCACGTGTCTGTCAGCACCATCGACCCCACATCCGCCCTCGTCGTCGTCGACCTCCAGAAGGGCCTCATGGGCGTGTCCGGCGCCCCGCACACGGTGTCCGACGTCGTCGACCGCAGCGCTCGCCTCGCCGACGCCTTCCGCGCCGCCGGCCTCCCGGTCGTCCTCGTCCGGGTCACCTTCGCCGCCGACGGCTCCGACGCGACGCCCGGCCGCACCGAGACGCCGAGCGGTGGCCGTGCCATGCCCGAGGGCTGGGACGAGATCACCGACGCGCTCGCCGGGCACCCCGAGGACATCACCGTGACCAAGCGGAACTGGTCGGCGTTCTACGGCACCGACCTCGACCTTCAACTGCGCCGTCGTGGCGTCACCCAGGTCGTCCTGACCGGCGTCGCCACCAGCATCGGCGTCGAGTCCACGGCCCGCGCCGCCCACGAGCACGGCTACCACGTCACCCTCGCCACCGACGCCATGACCGACGTCGACCCAGAGGGACACCGCGGCAGCGTCGAGCGGATCTTCCCGCGGCTCGGCGAGACCGGCACGACGGACGAGGTGCTGAAGCTGCTGGCCCCGACTCACTGAGCCGCGCCCGGTCCCTGACGCCCCGTCGGCCGCACCGTACGCTTCGAGTGTTCGAAGCGGCCGACGGAAGGTAGTTGCGGGGCATGGGGTTTCAGGAACGTACGCGGTTCGGGCGGCTGGGGCGGGCGGCGGCGCCGGCCGCGCTCACGGTGCTGTTGCTCGCGGGGTGTCAGGGTATGGGCGGTGGGTCCGAGGACCCGGCGCAGGGCGCCGAACCCTCCACCTCGGCGGGCGCGAGCACCAGCGCCCCCGCGCAGGAGGGCACCCTCCCCGGCGTGCCGAGCGCGGACGACGCCCGCGGCGAGCTGGCCGAACTGAAGGTGGCGCCCCACGGTTCCATGTCCGGCTACAGCCGCGAGAAGTTCCCGCACTGGGCGGAGCAGGGCGACAGCTGCACGACCCGTGAAGCGGTCCTCAAGCGCGACGGCAAGGACGTGAAGACGGACGAGGAGTGCCGGGCGGTCTCCGGGAACTGGGTCAGCGTGTACGACGGCGAGAAGTTCACGGACTCCGGGGACCTCGACATCGACCACACCGTGCCGCTCGCCAACGCCTGGCGCTCCGGCGCCGACCAGTGGTCGCAGGAGCAGCGCAAGACGTTCGCCAACGACCTGAAGCACCCCCAACTCCTGTCGGTGTCCGCCCACTCGAACCGCTCCAAGGGGGACCAGGGCCCCGACGAGTGGCAGCCGGAGGCCAAGGACTACTGGTGCACGTACGCCCGCTCCTGGGTGTCGGTGAAGTCGACGTACGAACTGACCGTCACCGACGCCGAGAAGAAGGAGCTGACGACGATGCTGGGGACGTGTTCGGCATGAGTGAGGAACGGCTTCAGGACGACGTGAAGGCGGGCCCCGGCGGCGCCATGACCGACGAGGTCGGCGTGGTCACCGGGGACCTCACGGTCGCCACGATCGGGGAGTCCGGGGAGCGGGCCCGGATCGCCGTCCAGTACACCGGCGCCGACGAGTGGTACACCCTCACCGGGAGTCCGGCCCCGCTGCCGCCCGCGGGACTTGCCGCCCTGCACGCCGAGGTGCTGCGCCGCGTCGAGCACGGCGGAGGCGCGGTCAGCCCTCCAGGTAGCGCCGAGGATTGACCCGCAGGATCGTGTCGATGTCGTCCTTGGAGACACCCTTGTCGGCGAGCGCGGGCAGCACGTCCTCGCTGATGTGCCGGTAGTTCCAGTGCGGGGCGACCTCGGCGCGGTCGATGTCACCGAACCAGTCGATGACGCACGCGGCGTCGTGCGAGATCGTGATCCGGTCCGTGTAACCGCGGCGTGCGAGCTGGACGATGGTGTCGACGCGCTGCTCGGTGGTCAGTGGTGTGTCGAGCCCGAACCGGTCCATGCCGAGGTACGAACCGGCGTCGGCGAGCCGCGTCAGATAGTCGAGGTCGGCGCTGTCCCCGGAGTGGCCGATGACGACACGTGTGAGGTCGACACCCTCCTCCGCGAGCACGCGCTGCGCGACGAGCCCCGACTCCGAGGCGGCATGGGTGTGCACGGTGATCGGCGCCCCGGCGTGCACGGACGCCCGGCCGACCGCCCGCATGGCCCGCTCGACGCCGGGGGTGAGGCCCTGCTCCTCGATGGCGCACTTGAGGAACGCGGCGCGCACACCGGTGTCCGCGATGCCCTCGGTGAGATCCTTCACGAAGAGGTCGACGAGCGGCTCGGGCCCGCCGAACAGGGTGCCGGGGCCGTTGTAGTGGAACTGGAACGGCAGATCGTCGTACGTGTAGATGCCGGTCGCGGGGACGATGTTGAGGTCCGTGCGCGCGGCGATCTTCTGGATGCGGGGGATGTACCGGCCGAGGCCGAGCACCGTCGGGTCGAGGATCGTGTCGATGCCGAGCCCCTTGAGCTCGTTCAGCTGGGCGACGGCGTCGTCGACGACGGCCTGCTCGTCCCACCGCGCGTAGTTCTGCCGGAACTCCTCGCCGACGATGACGACGTGTTCGTGGACGAGTACGTTCCCGAGTTGGCCGGAGTCGACCGGACCGCGGACCGTCCAGACCTGCGTCATCGGCGCGCCTCTCGATGCGGACGTCGGAGTTGACGTCGGGTTCAAGGTGAGCCGAGCGTCCCGCCGGGTGCCCGCGGGCGTCAAGGTGTGCGACGGGGTGTGATCGAAAGAGGCCCGTCGGCGGAGTCTCCAGGGCGTTGGGGGCCGCCCCGAAGCCAGGCCGACGAGCGACTCAGAGGCGGCGGATCCAGGCGGCGACGCCGTGGCCCACCACGAGATAGATCACCGCGGGCAGTGCGTTGTTGAAGAAGACGCGCAGCCCCTCGGTGTCCATGGTGAAGATGTCCTGCGACCAGCCGGAGAGCCAGTCGGCCATACCGTGCACGAACTCGACGAACACGTTCGACTGGTTCGCGTCGAGCAGGTACAGCAGGATCCAGAGGCCCAGGAAGACCGCGGCGATGTCGGCCAGCGTGTGCACGATCAGGGCGAGACGGTCCGCGCCACGGCCGCTGCGGTTGCGCACCGGGCGGCCGGACGCGGTGAATCCGGAGTTCTGGCCGTAACCGGTGTGGGGGACGGGCTCGTACGGGACGTCCGGGTCCTGGCGGTAGGCGGGCTGCGGAGGCCCGTTGTACGGGGCGCCGGGGCCGCCGTGCATGGGGGCGGTGTCTCCGCCTTGTGGGGGATAGGGGCCCCTATATGGGGGCCTGTTCGGGCTGGATCCGTATGGGGCATTGTTCCCAATGCCGTCGCTGGGGTGAGTCACGGGCGGCATGTTGCCCGTCCCGAGCAGCCGAAACCCGCTTCACCGTCACTTCACAGACGTTGCGCACCGCGGGCTCAATCGCGGTCTGTTGGGACGTCGCGTCAGGAGGAAGCGGAGTGGAGCGCGCAACTTCTGGAAGAGGGGCATGAGTTGTGTCGAATTTGTGCAGGATGGGCGGGACTGGCTGGGGGCATCCTTGCGGCCCCGGCGACCGGACAGACCCTGCTGACGGGAGTGTTCCATGCCACACATCGCCGCGAGCGACGGGGCGCAGATCTTCTACAAGGACTGGGGCACCGGCCGGCCGGTCGTGCTCAGTCACGGCTGGCCGCTGAACTCCGACAGCTGGGAGGCGCAGCAGCTGTTCCTCGCCTCGAACGGCTTCCGCGCCATCGCTCACGACCGCCGTGGGCACGGCCGTTCCTCCCAGACCTGGCACGGCAACGAGATGAACACCTACGCCGACGACCTCGCCACCCTGATCGACACGCTCGACCTGCGCGACGCGACGCTCGTCGGTTTCTCCACGGGAGGCGGCGAGGTCGCCCGCTATATCGGCCGGCACGGCACTGCCCGTATCGCGCAGCTCGTGCTGGTCTCCGCCGTACCGCCGTTCATGCTCAGGGCCGACGACAACCCCGGTGGCGTGCCGATCGAGGCGTTCGACGCGATCCGCGCCGGGTCGCTCGCCGACCGCTCCCAGCTGTACCGCGACTTGGCCGACGGTCCGTTCTTCGGGCACAACCGACCGGGAGCGGATGTCTCCCAGGGCCTCCGCGACGCGTTCTGGCTCCAGAGCCTGCAGGCCGGGCACCGGGCCGCCTACGAATGCATCGAGGCCTTCTCGGCCACCGACTTCCGTGCCGACCTGGACGCCTTCGACGTGCCCACCCTTGTCATCCACGGCGACGACGACCAGGTCGTCCCCTTCGAGGTGGGCGGAAAGGCGTCGGCGGCCCGGATCAAGAACGCGACGCTGAAGGTCTATCCGGGCGCTCCGCACGGCATCACGGACACGCACAAGGAACAGCTCTGCGCCGACCTGCTGGACTTCCTCAACTCTTGACCAGGAAGGGCCCATCAGATGATTCCCGAAGGTCAGCCCCGCCGCCGCGTCGTCGGCGGCTTACTCGCCGCGGGAGCGGTCGCGCTCGCCGCCGCTCCCGCCTCGGCCGCCTCCTCCACTTCCTCCTCCTCCGACGGCGGCAAGAGACCGACCATCGTGCTCGTGCACGGCGTGTTCGCCGACGCCTCCGGCTGGAACGACGTCATCGCGCGGCTGCTCAAGGCCGGCTTCCCGGTCATCGCCCCCGCCAATCCGCTGCGCGACCTCACGGGCGACTCGGCCTACGTCTCCAGCGTCGTGGACACCCTCACCGGCCCCGTCATCCTGGTCGGCCACTCCTACGGAGGCGAGGTCATCACCAACGCCGGGAGCGGCCACCCCCACGTCAAGGCCCTGGTGTACGTCGGGGCCTTCGCGCCGGACAAGGGTGAGAACGCCCTGCAATTGGCAGGCATGTTCCCGGGCAGCAAACTGCAGGACGCGCTGGTGACCCGGCCGTTCCCGTTGCCCGACGGAGGCACGGGCACCGACGGCTACATCGACCAGGCGAAGTTCCACGACGTGTTCGCCGGTGATCTGCCTGCCTCCGTGACGCGGCTCATGGCGGCCACCCAGCGCCCGGGAAGCCTGGACGGACTGTCGACCGCCAGCGGTGCACCGGCCTGGAAGAGCCTGCCGTCCTGGTACGTGATCCCCACGGCGGACAACGTCATCCCGGCCGCGGCACAGCGCTTCATGGCCAAGCGTGCCGGGAGCACGACGGTCGAGGTCAAGGGCGCCTCCCACGTCGTGATGATGTCGCACCCCGACGTCGTCGTCCGCCAGATCCTGGCCGCCCACCGCGCCACCCGCTGACGCACGGGAAGGAACACCGATGACATCGATGAGCCCACCGGACACCATCGTCCTGATCCACGGCTTCTGGGTCACACCCCGCAGCTGGGAACACTGGATCGACCGGTACGAGAAGCAGGGCTACCGGGTGCTGGCGCCCGCCTACCCCGGTTTCGAGGCGGAGGTCGAGTCCCTGAACGCCGACTCGGCACCGATCGAGGAGGTCACCGCCCCGCAGATCGTCGAGAGCCTGGCGAACGTGGTCCGCGGCCTCGACAAGCCGCCCGTCCTGATCGGTCACTCAGCAGGCGGGGCGTTCACCCAGGTTCTGCTCGACCACGGCCTCGGCGCGGCCGGAGTGGCCATCAACTCCGCACCCACCGAAGGCGTGCGGGTGGCTCCGCTCAGCCAGCTGAAGTCCACCTTCCCCGTCCTCAAGAACCCCGCCAACCACCACAAGGCCGTCGGCCTCACCCATGAGCAGTGGCACTACGCGTTCACCAACACCTTCTCCGAAGACGAGTCCAGGGCGCTCTACAAGCGTTACGCGGTCCCCGCGTCGGGCCGCATCCTGTGGAACAGCGTGCTGGCCAACTTCCAGCCCGGCCACCAGGACATCGGGGTGGACTACCACAACGACGACCGCGCGGCGCTGCTCTTCCTCTCGGGCGAGCTGGACCACCTCATGCCGCCCAAGATCCAGCAGTCCAATGCCAAGCACTACAAGTCGAACACCGTCACCGAGGTCGAGGTGTATCCGGGACAGCCGCACCTGATGACGGCCTCGCCGGGCTGGGAGGAGGTCGCGGACCACGCGCTGTCGTGGGCCCTGGCGCACGCCCGCCCCGTGGAGTGAGCCGATGGCTCGGTAGTGGCTGGCCGACCGACGCTTCTGGTGGGCCGATGGATCAGTGATTTCGACCTCTCTTGAACCATCGGCCCCTCAGGTGCTGAGATGAGCACGTCGATGGCGCTGCGGATCCCGAGGGATCTCCGCGGCGCCTTTCTCATGTGTGCGCAGGTCGACCGATCGAAGGGGCGGGGCACTTTGCTGAAGAGGGCGTTCGTGGCGGCGGATCCGGGGCGGATACGGCTGCGGTTCGCGGCGCGGGCCGTGCTGGGGATCGGGCTCGCCGTCGCCCTGTGCGGCGCGGTCGGCCAGTCGCTGACGGGCGCGATCACGGGCGGCCTCGCCGCGCTGCTCGCGCTGTTCACGGTGACCGACGCGACGGTGCGCGGCCAGGCCGTCACGACGGCGCTGCTGCCGGCCGTCGGACTGCCGGTCCTCGCGCTCGCCGCCGCCCTGCACGACATCCCCCTCGCCCGCGACCTCGCCTTCCTCGCCATGGTCGGCGGGGGCGTGTACGCGCGGCGGTGGGGGCCGCGCGGGCACTCGCTGGGCGTCTTCGCGTTCATGACCTTCTTCGCCGCCCAGTTCCTGCACACCGTGCCGCGGCAACTGCCCGAGCTGTACGTCGCGGTGCTGCTGTCGCTCGGTGCGGCGGCGGTCGTCCGGTTCGGGGTGTGGTGCTACGAGCGGCGGCTCCCGGCGCCCGTCGGCGTGCCCGCGCCGACCGGGGGCACGGGGCTCGCGCGGATCACGACGAGGCAGGCCGTGCAGGCGACCGTGGGGGCGGGATTCGCGCTCGGCATCGGGCAGTTGCTCTCCGACCAGCGGTGGTACTGGGCCGTGGGCGCCACGTGGTGGGTGTTCGTGGCGACGACGTCGCGCGGGGAGACGGTGGTGCGGGGCTTCCGTCGGTTCCTGGGGACGGTGCTCGGCATCGTCCTCGGCTTCCTGGTCGCCGTCCCGCTGCACGACCACGCGGTGGCCGCCGCCGTGATCGTCGCGGTCAGCGTCTTCGGGATCTTCTACACCGCGCACGTCTCGTACACGTGGATGATGCTGGCGGTCACGGTGATGGCCAGCATGCTGTACGGGCTCCTCGGCGTGCTCGACCCCGCGCTGCTGGCCCTCCGGGTGGGGGAGACGGCGGTCGGTTCGCTCGGCGCGGTGCTCGCGGTGCTGCTCCTGCTGCCCGTGACCACGCACTCCGTCACCGAGTCGTGGGTCGAGCGGGCGCTGCGGTGCGTGCACGCGTGCACCGCCGAGGCGGCGGCGCGGCTGGGTGGCGACGCGAACGCCGATCCGGCGCCGCGGGTCGCGGAGCTGGAGCACATCCTCGGGCGGGTACGTCTCTCGCTGTCGCCGCTCGTGCATCCGCTGAGTCCCGTGAAGGGGCGTAAGGGGCGGGCCCGGCAGATACTCGCGCTGCTCGACGACTGTGCGCGTGAGGTGCGCGGGCTCGCGTCCGTCGCCGCGGATCCGGAGGCGTCGCACGATGTGCGGCTCGCTGCCGCGTGTCAGCGGGTGGAGGGGGCGGTGGAGGCGCTTACGGCGGGGGCGCCGGGGGAGCGGGTTGTCGTGGTGGCGCCGCAGGTGGCTGACGCCGGGTATCCGGTCCTGTCCCACCTGCACGCGATCGAGCGCGCGTTGGTGGAATTGGCGGTGCCCCTCCGCGGAGCCCGGGGCGCGTAGCCCACGCCACGGGGCTCCGCCCCGGACCCCGCGCCTCAATCGCCGGCGGGGCTTGATTTTGCCGCCCGGGCTTGATGGTGCCGCCCCGCCTTGGGCGGCAGGGTGGGCAAGGCGGCACCCCGGTGCGGCGCGCACGCGGCATCGCGCGCCCCCGGTGCGGTTCCTTGCGCTCCCCGGGGGTGCGTAACCGGTCTCCCAGCGGCGCGTAGGTGTGGTTGTCTCGCAGCGGCGTGGACACCGCCCCACCGTTTGAGGCACGTGTCCGGGGCACATACAGGGTGGATCAGTTCACCCGACGGGTAGACCCCGCGCCATCGAACGTCCATGGCGCACGCCCGTGCGGGAGCGGGCCGCGCGCCGACGACCAGCCGCTGGGGGTGCACCATGCGTAGCAACCTGCGCCGGAACGGAACACGAGCCGCAGAGGACGCGACGAACGCGAGGGGCGCGACGAACGCGCCGGGCGCGGCGGACGCCGCCGGCTGGCTGGCCCTCGCCCCGAACCGGCACACCGCCCAACCGCCCCGCCACGACCGCTGCCCGGTCACCTCCGAAGGCGCCCGCCCCCGGCCCGTCACCGCACCCGGAACCGGCGAAGTCGCGTACGCCGCGGCCGCATTCGTCCGCCAGCACCACGCGGAGGAGGCCCTCGGCGACCCGGCCGCCCGCCTCGCCGAGGTCGACGCCGAGCTCGCGGTCACGGGCACGTACACGCACACCCCGCAGGAACTCGTCTTCGGCGCCCGCGTCGCCTGGCGCAACGCCAACCGCTGCATAGGACGCCTCTACTGGCAGTCCCTGCGCGTACGCGACCTGAGGCACCTCACCACCGCGGAGGAGATCGCCGCGGCCTGCGTCGACCACCTGCGCGAGGCGGCCCCCGGCGGCCGGATCCGCCCGCTCATCACGGTCTTCGCCCCCGACCGTCCTGACCACCCCGGCCCCCGCATCTGGAACGAACAACTCATCCGCTACGCCGGCTACATCCAGCGCGACGGCCACGTGGTCGGAGACCCGCGCGGCACCGGACTCACCGCGTACGCCCGCCGCCTGGGCTGGCGCGGCGGCGAGGGCAGCCCCTTCGACGTCCTGCCGCTGCTCGTCCAGGCCGACGCGCGCGAGCAGCCCCGCTGCTTCGACCTCCCCGCCGACGCGGTCCTCGAAGTCCCCTTGCGGCACCCGGAGTTCGACTGGTGGTCGGGCCTGGGGCTGCGCTGGCACGCGGTCCCCGCGCTCGCCAACATGTGCCTGGAGATCGGCGGCGTCTGCTACGGCGCCGCGCCCTTCAACGGCTGGTACATGGGCACGGAGATAGGCGCCCGCAACCTCGCCGACACCGACCGCTACAACCTGCTGCCCTATCTCGCCGACCGCCTCGGGCTCGACACCACCAGCGACCGCTCGCTCTGGAAGGACCGCGCACTCGTCGAGCTGAACCGCTCCGTCCTGCACTCCTTCGACAGCGCGGGCGTCACCATGGCCGACCACCACACCGAGTCCCGGCGCTTCCTCACCCACGTCGCCCGCGAGGAGTCCCGCGGGCGCGCCGTCGGCGCCGACTGGTCCTGGATCGTCCCGCCGCTCTCGGGCTCGACGACCCCGGTCTTCCACCGCACGTACGACGACGAACCGAGCACCCCCGCCTACGTCCACCACCCCGACGCCCACACCCGCGCCCGCGGCGAGGACCCCGGCGCACAACGACCCGCGAGGCCCTCGCGGGACCTGCTCTGACCTCCTGCGCTGCTACCGTCGGCGGCACGGGCGCCGGGCCCGTACGCCGAAAGGGGACGCAGTGACCGGGAGTCAGGCAGGGCGGGCGTACATCGGATCGTTCACGGCGGCCGGCGGGCGCGGCATCGTGACCGCGGCGCCCGACCCGAAGGACGGCTCGCTCACACTCCTCGACGCCACGGACGAGCTGCCCGACCCCTCGTATCTGACGGTCCGTGGCGGCCTGTTGTACGCGGTGAGCGAGACGGCCGACGGGGCGGTGGCCGTGTTCCGCACGGACTCGGAGCCGCTGACGCCCGCCGCGCCGCCGGTGGCGGTGGATGGCGAGGGTCCTACTCATCTGTCGGTGTGGGGCGGGCAGGTGCTGACGGCCAACTACGGTTCCGGCAGCGTCAGTTCGGTCCCGGTGCGCGGCGACGGCGTCCCGGTCGAGTCCGGGGTCGAGGTGCACCGGCACACGGGCTCGGGTCCGCACCCGCAGCGCCAGCAGGCCCCGCACGCCCACCAGATCCTGCCGGACCCCACCGGCGCCTTCGCCCTCGCGGTCGACCTGGGCACGGACTCCGTCCGCACGTACACGAAGAACCCCGGCGGCAGCGGCCTCCTGCCGCACGAGGAAACGGCCCTGCGTCCCGGCTCGGGCCCCCGCCACCTGGCCTTCCACCCGTCGGGCGACTACGTGTACGTCCTCAACGAACTCGCCCCCACGCTGACGGTCTGCGCCTGGAACGCCGCGGACGGCGCCCTCAAGCCGCTCACGGAGATCCCGGTCCTGACGGGCGCACCGGCCGACGACGCGTACCCCTCGGCGCTCGTCGTCGCCCCCGACGGCCGCTTCCTGTGGACGGCGACGCGCGGCGCCGACGTGATCTCCCTCTTCGCCCTCGACCCGAGCGGCGAGCGGCCGACCCTCCACGGCACCGTCCCCTGCGGCGGCAACTGGCCCCGTGACCTGGCCCTCGACCCGTCCGGCCGCTTCCTCTACGCCGCGAACGAGCGCTCGGGCGACGTCACGTGGTTCACGGTCGACCGGGAGTCCGGGGTACCGGTGCGGGGCGGCAGCGCGCCCGTCCCTGCACCGTCCTGCGTGGTGTTCGGCTGATCCGAACGACAGGCTCTAGACGGCCGGTTCGGCCACACCCACGAGGTAGTTGCGCGCCGCGGGCCGCACGTCCGCCGCCCACCCGAGGGCGGCCAGGTCGCCGGTGAGCGCCTCGGTCTCGTGGAAGATCTTCACGATGCGGTACCGGCTGCCGTCGTCGAGTTCGCGCACCGCCGCCGGGGATGCCTCGCCCGTCAGCAGCTCCTCGTTCGCGGCCATGGGCGGGCCGTCGTCGACGAAGACCACCTTGCCGCCCGGCGCGAGCGAGGCGGCGACGGTGTTCCAGAACCCCGGCATCCGGGCCGGCGGCACGTGCGACAGCCAGAAACCGAAGAAGACGGTGTCGTAGCGCCGCGAGGGTCGCCAGTCGAACAGATCGGCCTGCTCGAAGCGGACGTGGGGCGCGCGGACCCGGTCCCGTGCGATCGCGAGCACTTCCTCCGAGGCGTCGACGGCCGTCACGGACGTGGCGCGAGGCGCGAACAGCGCGGTCCACTGCCCGGTCCCACAGGCCAGCTCCAGCACGTCCCCGCCGACGGGCCACTCGGCGCTGACCCGCAACAACTCCTGCAAGTCCGCCCGTTCCGAATAGGGCCGGTCGTACTCGGGCGCCCGCGCCCGGTAGTAAGCCAGCTGTTCCGTCTCCAGGGCGTCGTCGAGGCTCATCCCCCGACCGTAACGGCCAAAGATCACCCTCGTCAGCCGTTCACCCACCAACCCCAGCCATCGACCCCGCCCGGGGAACAGCCATCAAGCCCGCCCGGGGAACAACTATCAAGCCCGTCCGGCGATTGAGGACGATCAACATCCGCCGCAACCAACAAAAAAACGGGGCCCGGGACACCGCCCCGGACCCCGACCCCCAACCGCTCAGCCGCCGGAGGCAACCGGCTGCGGCGTGATCCCCAGCGCCGTCGCGTACTTGGCGAGCGCGAGCTTCCCCATCGCCGGATACGCCCCCAGCGGCTCCGCGACGGCACACCCCGCATCCTTGGCGGCAGCCTCGAGCACGGTCGGGTCGAGCTCGGGACCGACGAGATACGGCGCGAGCGCCAGCTGCTGCGAACCGGAGCCGCGCAGCTGCTCGGCGGTGGCGGCGACCGCCCCCTCCTCGTCGAGCGCCGCGGCCATCACCGGCACGGCGAGCCGCGCGGCGAGCAGCATGCCGGTGATCCCGGCGGCCTGCACCGCCTCCTCGCCACCTATGGAGGCGAGGATGATCCCGTCCGCGGCCGTGGTCACGGCGAAGAGGCGGGCGCGGTCGGCACGGGCCAGGCCGGCCTCCGAGAGCCGCACGTGCAGCGCCTCCGCGAGCAGCGGGTGCGGGCCGAGCACATCGGTGAGCTCCGCGGCGACCCGGCTGTCGGCGATGGCCTGCCGGATCTGCCGCAGCTGGGCGTTGTCCGGGCCCGCGAGCAGCGGCACGACGACCCCGACGGGCCCGGCCGGCTCCTGCGCCTCGACACCGGCGGCGAGCGACTGCTCGTAGCGGGCGGTGCGCTCCTTCGCGGCGTGCGCGAGCACGGACGCAAGCGAGGGGAACTCCGCCGAGATCGGGAAGTCGGTGAGCTCACCCTCCACGAAGCCGACCCGCGCGTCCAGACCGGGCAGCTCGGAACGGGCGATGCTCACCACCTCGTCGGCGAGCATGCGCGTCGCGGCGCTGGGCGTGCCGGGCACCGCGAGCACAAGAGACGGCGCGCCCTCGGGGGCGGCCACGGGTTCCGGACGACGGTGGCGTCCGGGCTGTCGGGGTCGCGGCATTCGTACGGGCAGGCCGGATGCGGGCCCAGTGGGGGTGCTCATGGCGCCGCATGCTACTGGCTCGACCGGCCTTGTTGTTCGGTCAGGGTGCAGGTGAGCGGTTTCCGTCCGAGATTGTCCTTTCAGTTACGAATCCTGCAAGTGTCCTGGTCCGGAGGGGTGTGCGGGAGATTCGGCGGGGCATTCGAAGTGAATTACGGCACATTCAGCAGGCGTCGGTCGAGCGGCAGCCGGAGTCCGTCCGCGGCGAGGGCGGAGGCGAGCACGAGAGACCCGTGCAGCGGGTCGCCGGCGGCGGTCACGACCGTGGCCTGCGGAAGCTGCTCGGCCAGCTCTTCCCGGAGCGGGCCGAGCAGCGGCTCGCCCATCTTGAAAAGGCCGCCGGTGAGAGCGATGTCACCGCCGTCGACCGGGCAGACCGCCGCGGCGGCCTCGGCGATATGGGCGGCGGCCCGGCGCAGGACGCCGGCGGCGGCGGGGTCCTCGGCGGCGCAGTCGGCCACGTCCGGGGCGAACGCGGCGAGCGCCGCCGGGCGGTCGGCGCGCGGGTAGATCCGGCCCGGCAGTTCGACGGCGGGCCCGAAGCGTTCCTCGGCGAGCGCGAGCAGCGCCTTGCTCCCGCCGCGCCGCCCGTCGAAGGCCCGCATCGCGGCGTCGAGCCCGGCCTGTCCGATCCACGCGCCGCCGCCGCAGTCGCCGAGCAGGTGGCCCCACCCGTCGGCCCGCCGCCAGCTCGCGAGGTCGGTGCCGAGTGCGATCAGCCCGGTGCCCGCGGCGACGACCACGCCGCGCCGCTGCCCGAGCGCACCCGCGTACGCGGTGACACCGTCGGCGGCCAACGCGAGCCGCAGGACACCCAGTTCACGCGCGAGCGCTCCCGGAAGCTCGGCCCGCAGCCCGTCACCGAGCGTCGCCATCCCGGCGGCACCCAACGCGACGGCGGACACCGTGACATCCCCGGCCCGGCCCACCAACTCCCACGCCATCGGCACCAGTTGTTCCACCATGTGCCCGGGGTCGATGCCGGATCCCGACGTACGTACAGGTACGGACGAAGCGCTGGTCAGTGCGTGCCCGATGTCGTCGACGGGTGCGAGAGCGGCCCGGAGCCCCGAGCCGCCCGAGTCCACCCCGAGCACCCACTCGGCCGGCGTCCGGGTCACGGCAGCCGCCAGTCGACGGGCTGCGCGCCCTGGCGTTCGAGGAGGTCGTTGGCCCGGCTGAACGGGCGGGAGCCGAAGAAGCCGCGGTCCGCCGACATGGGGGAGGGGTGCGAGGACTCGACCGCCGGATA
This sequence comes from Streptomyces sp. NPDC102360, assembly GCF_044766085.1. Lineage (NCBI taxonomy): Bacteria > Bacillati > Actinomycetota > Actinomycetes > Kitasatosporales > Streptomycetaceae > Streptomyces > Streptomyces sp. NPDC102360. The sequence continues at coordinate 353,928 of NZ_JBIWLG010000001.1, forward strand.
GTCGCTGAGCAGCGGCCGCAGATTGCGCGCGTCACGGCCCCACAGGATCGACACGAGCGGTGTCCCGCGCGCGGCGAGGGCGCGGATCGCCTGCTCGGTGACCTGCTCCCAGCCCTTGTCGCGGTGCGAGGCCGGGCGGCGGGGAGCCACCGTGAGCGACCGGTTGAGGAGCAGCACACCCTGCCGCGCCCACGGGGTCAGGTCCCCGTTCGAGGGCTGCGGCAGGCCCAGGTCCGCGTTCATCTCGCGGTAGATGTTGATGAGGCTGGGCGGCAGGGGGCGTACGTCCGGAGCCACGGAGAACGACAAGCCGACAGCGTGCCCCGGCGTCGGATAGGGATCCTGCCCGACGATCAGCACCCGCACGTCGTCGAACGGCTGCTGGAAGGCGCGCAGCACGTTGGCGCCCGCCGGGAGGTAGGTGCGCCCGGCGCCGATCTCCGCGCGGAGGAATTCCCCCATCGCGGAGATCTGCCCGGCCACGGGCTCGAGGGCCTTCGCCCAGCCCGCTTCGACGATTTCATGCAGAGGTCGTGGTGCCACGGGCGTCACCCTACTGCCGCCCCGGCACCTCACCTCAACCGGCCGCCGTCAACCACCCACCGTGGTAAGGGCGGTGCGCAACGCCCACGGTGTCGCGGCCGCCCACGCCTGCGGGGAGCAGGAGTGCGGGTAGGGGACCGGGCGGGCGGCGTCGGTGCGCGCGTAGCCGCCGAGCACCTCGGGGAGCCGGTGGCCGTGCCCGGCCGCCGCGTCGATCAGCCCGGACGCCATCCGGCGCAGCTCGTCGCCGAGCCCGTAGCGGGCGAGGCCGAGCGCGATGACGGCGTTGTCGTGCGGCCAGGCGCTGCCGCGGTGGTACGACAGCGGGTGGTAGGGGCGTTGGTCCGCGGCGAGCGTGCGGATCGCCCAGCCGGAGAAGAAGTCCGGCTCAAGGAGGCGCGTTCCCACGCGTCGCGCGCGGTCCTCGTCGAGGATGCCCGACCACAGCAGATGCCCGGCGTCCGAGGCGAGCGCGTCGACCTGGCGGCCCTCCCCGTCGAGGGCGAGCGCCGGGAAATCGTCCTCGGCCAGCCAGAAGTCACGTGCGAAGCGCGTCCGCAGCCCGTCGGCCAGCCGGTCCAACTCCCGTGCGTACGCGCCGTCCTGCCACACTTCCGCGGCGAGGCGGGCCGTGCGGCGCAGCGCGTCGTACGCGTAGCCCTGGGCCTCGGACACGGCGATGGGGCCCTCTGCCTGGGTGCCGTCCTTGAAGCAGATGGCGCCGGCGGAGTCCTTCCAGTTCTGGTTGACGAGACCGTTCGGGTCCGGCTCGTACACGAGATATCCGTGCTCGCGCAGGCCGCCGTCGCCGAGCATCCAGTCGACGGCGGAGCGGGCGTGCGCTTCCAGGCGAACGGCGAGCGCCGTGTCCTTCGTCGCCTCGTAGTGGGCGTGCAGCAGCACCAGAAACAGCGGCGTCGCGTCGATCGTCCCGTAGTAACGCCCGTACGGCACCTGCCCGAAGTGGGCGAGCTCGCCGCGCCGCGTCTCGTGCACGATGCGGCCGGGCTGCTCGCCGCGGAACCCGTCGTACTCCCGTCCCTGCGTGGCGGCGAGCGCGCTCAGCGTGCCGGCCGCGAGGGCGGGACGGTAGGGGAGCATGAAGTACGAGGTGAGCAGCGAGTCCCGGCCGAACAGGGTGAGGAACCACGGCACACCGGCCGCCGGAATGCTGACGGGTTCACCGTCCACGCCGGGAGCGGAGATCGTCAACAGGTCCAGATCCGCGAGCCCTTGCGCGCACGCCCTGTCCAAGTCATCTGCTACGTGGACGAGTTCGGCCTCGCCGCCATGGACACGGTAGGCCGCGAGCTGCGGCCCGCCGTGCGGCTGCGCCGCGACGTTCAGCCGCAGTTCGGCCCGGCCGTGCGGCGCCAGACTCAGCCGCCACATCAGCTCGTACGGCCCTTCGCCGCGCACGGAGTCGGGCGCGGGGGACGCGGAGACGGTGGTGCGGGAGTGCCAGTCGGCCCGGCGGTAGTCGAACTGCACGCCCGTGTCCGTGCGGTGAGCCGTGTGCTCCGCGCCGGGCTTGGGGTAGTCGCGCTCGTCCGCGCGCAGCTCGAAGGTGTCGGCGAAGTCGGCGTCCGCGGTGATGACGACCTCGGCGACGAGCGGATCCGGGCTGTTGCTGACCAGCGTCAGGGTGTCCGTGAACTCGCCTGCCGCGACGGCCTGTTGGCGGAACACGGTGTACGCGGGTGGCGCGTCGCGGGTCCCTTCCGGGGTGAGTACGCACTCCCCGGCCGACCCGACGGGGGAGAGCACGGCGGGCGTGGTGCCGTCGACGGCGAGCTGCCAGCCGCTCAGGTGTCGGGCGTCGCGCACGAACAACCCGTCCGGCGTGGCCCCGCGCGTACCAGTGACACCGCCGTCCGGATCGACGTGCGCGAACGTGGCGTCGCGCACGAGTTGCGTGCGTGGGACGGCGCCGCTCATCGGGCTGCCTCCTCGGAGTTCAGCAGGTCGAGGGCGAGCGCGGCCGTCCACGAGAACGAGCGGGCGCCGCGCGCCGCGCCCGTGGTCGGGTCGACGTACTCCGCGAAGTCGGAAGCGCCCGCCGTGTCGAGGAACGCGGCGCGGATCCGGTCGGCGTGGAGGTGCCGGCCCTGGGTGCGAAGCCCGCGCTCGATGAGCCACGCGGTGTTGAACCAGGCCGGGCCCCGCCAGTACCGGGTCGCGTCGAAGGCCGGGCCCGTCAGGTCGTAACTCGGCACGAGAGCCGTGGAGTCGGCGTGGAAGGCCGGGCCGTCCAGCGTCGACACCAGACGGTCCACGACCGCCTCGGGCAGACCGGGCGCGAGCAGCGGAACGAGGCCCGCCACACTGCGGGCCGGCACGAACGCGTCGTCGACCAGGTCGCGGGCCCGGAACAGGCCGGCCGACTCGTCCCACAGACGTGTCACGAGCGCGTCGGTGAGCTGCGCGGCCCGCGCCTCGTGGGCGGCGGCGTCGCCGCCCAGGCACCCCGCGATCTCGGCGAGCGCCAACTCACTCGCGATCAACAGGGCGTTCACGCACGGGTCTTCGAGGCGGAAGGGGTGTTCGGCCGCACGGTCGTCGTACCCCGCGTCGCGGTAGTCGACGGCGAGCCGCACATAGCGGCCGTAGTCGAGGTCGGTCGGGCGGTCCGCCGGGTGGCCGTGGTCGAGGTCGGCGCGCCGGTAGCTGCCGGGGTCCGCCGGGGTGACGCGGGCCAACGGGGCGTCCCAGCAAGGGCTGTTGTCCATGCCCGGCTCCCACGGGTGCACGATCGCCGCGAGGCCACCGCCGCCCAGATCGCGCCGGTCGATGAGGTAGCGGTGCCAGGCCACGAGGCGCGGATACACCCGGGCAAGGAAACCGCGGCGGCGCGACTCGGCCGGGTCGGCCCGGTGCACGAGCCAGGCGGCCAGCGCGTGCACGGGCGGCTGGACGATGCCCGACGTCTCGGGCGAGAGGGGCGCGCCCACCCCGGCGCCCACCCCGGCGCCCACCCCGGCGCCCGCCGTGGACGAGCGCCAGAAGTCGGGGCTCGGGAAGTACGCCCCGTTCGGCACCGCCGCGTTGAACACGATGTGCGGGACACGCCCGTCGCCCCACTGCGCCCCGAGCAGCGACTCCAGCTCGCGCTGCGCCCGGCGCGCGGACAGATGCCGCAGGCCGATCGCGATGAACGCGGAGTCCCAACTCCACTGGTGCGGATAGAGAGTTCGGGACGGCACCGTGCTGGTGCCCACCCAGTTGTCGAGGAGGACCCGGCCCGCACCGCGCCGCAGGGTCAGGTCCGCGGCGGCGGTGCGGGCGGGCCGGTCGAGGAGAGCGGTCACGCGCCGGACCCCTTGAGGAACGCGGGCACGGAACGGACCGCCTCGACCGGATCACCGGTCAGCCGGCACTCGGCCGCGAGGTACCCCTCGTACCCTGCGATGTGCAGGGCGCCCAGCCAGGCCTGCCAGTCGAGGTGCCCCGCGCCCGGCTGGAAGCGGTTGGAGTCCGAGACCTGGGCGTGCCCGATGTAAGGGGCGTGGGTGAGGATCGCCTGCGCGGGGTCGGACTCCTCGATGTTCATGTGGTAGCTGTCGATGCCGATCCGGACCGAATCGAGACCGACCTCCTTGATCAGCTCGGCGGCCTGCTCAAGGCGGTTGACCATGTGGTCCTCGTACCGGTTGAGGGGTTCGAGGTAGAGCGTGACGCCCTCGGCGGACGCGTGCTCGCCGAGCTCGGTGAGCCCTTCGAGCAGGATCTCGCGGTCCCGCTCCTCGGAGCGCGGCGGCTCGAACGGCGGGAGCCGGCGCGAGAACATCCCGTACGAGGCCGGTGTCTGCGCGCCGAGCCCGCCGATCTCGGCGATGACGGACAGCTGCGACTTCATCTGGACGATCGCGTCGCGGCGCAGCCCGTCGTCGAAGGCTCCGAAGAAGTGCAGCATGTCGACGCACACGGTCGGCATGACCACGCCGTCCTTGAGCGCCTGCTTCAACTCCGGGAGCCGGGAGGCGAAGTGCAGGTCGCCCTTGGCACGCAGCTCGATGGCGTCGTACCCGGCGCCCTGCGCGAATTCCCACTTGTGCTGGAGGCTCTCGCCGGGCAGCAGCTGTTCCTGGGCAGCGATCTTCAGCATGTTTCGAGGTACCTCTCAGAATTCCAGGACGACCTGGAGGGCGTCGGCGGGGCGTTCGTCGAGCAGCACGTAGGCCTCGGCCGCGTCCGCGACCGGGACGACATGGCTGACGAGGGACTCCACGTCCACCTGTCCCTCGGCGACGAGCCGCAGGAACGTCTGCTGGAGGCGCTCGACGGTCCAGCGACCGGACAGCGGTCCCGGCACGCCGCCGATCTGCGAGCAGACGATCTCCACCCGGTTGTGGTGGAACTCGTCGCCGAGCCGCAGGCCCATGCCGTCGCCCTGGTAGAACCCGGAGGCGACGACGCGGCCGCCGACGGTCACCGAGCGCACGGCCTGGTGCAGCGCCGGGTAGACGCCGCTGATCTCGATGGCGAGATCGGTGCCGCGGCCCCCGGTGGCCTCGCGGATGCGCTCGGCGACCGCGTCCGTGCGGGCGTTGAGCGTGGCGTGGGCGCCGTACTTCTTCGCCGACTCCAGGCGGGCGTCCATCGCGTCGACCGCGGTGACACGGGCGCCGCTGAGCTGGGCGAGGCGGGTGGCGATCAGGCCGATGACGCCCTGGCCGAACACGGCGACGTCCTCGCCGAGGTTGATCCCACCGGCCAGGATCGCGTTGTACGCGATGGCGCCGACCCGGGCGAAGGCTCCGGAGAGGGGTTCGAGGCCCGCCGGGAGGGTGTGGCCGATCATGCGCTCGGCCGGGACGATGCCCTCGCTGCGGTGGCCCCAGATGCCCCACACGAGGTCGCCGACCTCGGGCATGCCCGGCGTGCCGGCCAACTCGGGGGAGACCTCGGTGACTTCGCCGACCTCGGAGTAGCCCCAGCCGACGACCGGGTACGAGATGCCGGCCTCGTCGTCGCGGAAGAGCCGGGCCTCGGCGTCCCAGGTTCGGGTCAGATAGGGGTTCGTGCCGCGGTAGGCGGTCAGCTCCGTGCCGGCCGAAATGCCCGAGTAGCGGGTGTGGACGCGCAGGTGGCCCGGCGGCAGCTCCAGGCTCTCGTGCTCGGCCACCTCCACCTGGCGGGGACCTGTGAATTGAACGACGCGTTCCACGGACAGCTCCGAATAAGGGTGGTGTGCCTGTTGGTTGAGTCGACGATATCCGCAACTTATGTCTTGTCAACAGGCAAAAGTAGTGCTGAGATGCGTGCTTGATAGACGTAAGTCGGCGATGAGGACGGGCAATGCGCACCAGGACGCGGCGGTCGAGGGCGATCGCGGTCGGCGCCACGGCAGCCTTGGGCATAGGACTGCTCACCGGCTGCTCCAGCAGCACGGGGCCGGGCACACCGGACCGTGAGATCACCGTGTGGTCCCAGGAGAACCTCCCGGACCGCGTCGCGGCGACGCAGAAGATCATCGACGGCTTCGAGAAGAAGACCGGCGTCAAGGTGCATCTCGTCGGCGTCGACGAGGGGCAGATGCCCCAGCTCATCATGTCCGCGGCGGCGTCCGGCCGGCTGCCCGACGTGATCGGCGCCGCCCCCATGGGCCAGACCTGGCAGATGTACAGCAACGGCCTGCTCAACACGGACATACCCCGGCAGATCGTCGAGAAGCTGGGCCGGGGGACGTTCGACAAGAACGCGCTCAAGCTCACCAGCGACGGCAAGGTCAGCCTCGGCGTCCCCTCCGACGCCTGGCTGCAGCTCCTCGTCTACCGCAAGGACGACTTCGCCAAGGCGGGCCTCCAGAAGCCGGACACGTACAGCAAGCTCGTGAAGGCCGCCAAGAAGCTCACCACCAAGGGGCACGACGGCGTCTCCGCCGCCACCGACCCCTCGGACGTCTTCACCTCGCAGAGCTTCGAGAGCCTCGCGCTTGCCAACGACTGCCAGCTCGTCGACGGCCACGGCAAGGTCACCCTCGACTCCCCGCAGTGCGTCAAGGCGTTCCACACCTACGACCAGTTGGCGCGCGAGTACGGCGCCCCCGGCACGCAGACCGTCGACTCGACGCGCGCCACCTACTTCGCGGGCCGTTCGTCGATGATGATCTGGTCCTCGTTCCTCCTCGACGAGCTGGCGGGCCTGCGCAAGGACGCCCTGCCCAGCTGTCCCCAGTGCGGCGGCAAGGACAAGCAGTTCCTCGCCGACAACACCGGCATCGTCACCGCGCTCAAGGGCGCGAAGGCGAACAAGGCCGCGCAGTTCGGCGAGATCACGTCCTGGGTCACCACCAAGACCGCGGAGACCGACGCCTCCCGCGAGTTCATCGAGTACATGATGGGCAGCGGCTACGAGTCCTGGTTCGGACAGGCCCCCGAGGGCAAGATCCCGGTCCGCAGGGGCACCGCCGCCGAGCCCGAGAAGTACATGGCCGCCTGGCGGCACAGCAAGATCGGCGTCGGCGAGCGCAAGCCCCTCGACGAGGTCTACTCGCCTCAGCTCCTCGACCAACTGGCCGCCGGCATCGGCGATCTGCGCCGCTGGGGCATCGAGCAGGGCGAGGGCGCACTGGTCGGCGCCACCAACGGCGAACTGCCGGTCCCGAAGGCCATCGGCGCCATGACCGCGGGCCAGACCTCACCCCGCGAGGCCTCGCGCGAGGCCGAGGAAGAGGTCGCCGCCCTGAAGAAGTCCCTGCAGTAGCCCCTCCGCCGGACCCACGAAAGCCTCGCCATGACTACCGCCACCACCGGCGCGACGCAGCGCCACAACCCACCGGACGGATCACCGACCCCGCCCGGCCGCCGACCCCGCAGGCCCATGACCGCGAGCCGCCGCACCAACCGCGCGGGCCTCGCCTTCGTCAGCCCCACCTTCCTCGTCGTCCTCGTCGTCGTGGTGCTGCCGATCCTGTGGACGGTGCTGCTCGCCTTCCAGCGCGCCAAGCTCGTCGACATCCAAGGCATGGGCCTGTTCGGCAACTGGAGCCTGCGCAACTTCTCGCAGGTCTTCGACTCCGCCGGCTTCTGGTCCAGCCTCGGCACCACGCTCCTCTACACCGTCGGCGCCACCTTCGGCTCCGTCGCCCTCGGCCTGGTCGCCGCGCTCGCCCTGCGCAAGCCCTTCCGGGGGCGCGGCCTGCTGCGCGCCGCGATGCTGTTGCCGTACGTGGCGCCGGTCGTGGCCGTCGCGTTCGTGTGGGAGGTCGCGCTCAGCCCGCAGTACGGCATCGTCAACGAGTGGGGGCAGAAGCTCTTCGGCTGGGACGACCCGATCGCGTTCCTGTCCACGCGCGCGTACGAAGTCCATGTCCTGGGCCTGCACTTCGACATCCCGCTCGCGCTGCTCACCGTGATCGCCTTCGAGTGCTGGCGCTACTTCCCCTTCGCCTTCCTCTTCATCCTCGCCCGCCTCCAGGCGGTCCCGGACGGCCTGGAGGAAGCCGCGATGGTCGACGGAGCCACGCCCACGCAGCGTTTCCGGCACGTCATGCTGCCGCAGCTCATGCCCGTGATCGCGCTGCTGTGCGTGCTGCGCTTCATCATGACGTTCAACAAGTTCGACGACGTCTACCTGCTGACCGGCGGCGGCGCGGGCACCGATGTCGCGGCCGTGCGCGTCTACGACTTCCTGACCTCGCGCTACGACGTCGGCGCCGCGGCCGCCCAGGCCCTCGTCCTGGCCGTCGTCCTCATGGTCCTGCTGGGCCTGTACTTCAAGTTCTTCGGCAACAAGGTCCAGGAGGAGTCGTGACCAGCACGCATACGGGTCCCGGCAAGCGGGCCATGACGCGCGCGCAGTTCGAGGAGCGGTTCTTCGGCGTCGCACGGTGGGTGGTCATCGCGTTCCTCGCGCTGATCACGATCGTGCCCTTCTACTACATGCTGCTGTTGTCGGTGAAGCCGATCGACGCGCTGCTGCTCGACCCCGGATCGCTGTGGGTGTCGGCCAAGCAGTTCACCCTCGACACGTACACCGAGGTGCTGCGCTCCACCGACGACGGCGGGCAGGGCTTCCTCCAGCTTCTGCGTAATTCGGCTCTGGTGTCGCTCGGCACGGTCGCTCTGACGCTGCTCGCGGCGGTCCCCGGCGCGTACGCGATCAGCCGCCTCAAGTTCTTCGGCAACCGCCAGGTCAGCGCCCTGTTCCTCGCGGTCTACATGTTTCCGTCGACGCTGCTCGCGGTCCCGCTGTTCGTGATGTTCGCGAAGATCGGCCTGTCGTCGAGCCTGGTCGGTCTGGCGATCGTCTACGTGGCGCAGACCGTGCCCGTCGCGATCTACATGCTCAAGAACTACCTGGTCACCATCCCGTACTCGATCGAGGAGGCGGCGGCGCTCGACGGCTGCAGCCGACTGCAGACGGTCCGGAAGATCATCCTCCCGCTCGCTCTGCCGTCCCTCATGGCGACGGGCCTCTACGTGCTGATGATCGCGTGGAACGAATTCCTCTTCGCGCTCCTCTTCCTGGCCGCCGACCCCGACAAGTGGACGGTGTCGCTCGGCCTCGCCCAGCTGTCCAACGGCATCGAGGTCTCGAAGACGGTGCTGATGGCCGGGTCCGTGGTGCTGACCATCCCCGTGGTAATCCTGTTCTTCGCCGCGGAACGCCTGCTGACCGAGGGTCTCACCGCCGGCGCGGACAAGAGCTGACCGGGGAGAAACGACTCCATTGACCAGGGGGAAGAAGACAATGAGCACGCCGAGCCCGGCGAGCGCGGGCCGACTGCTGCAACTGATCCGCGGCGGCCGGGCCAACACCCGCGCCGAGCTGCAACGCGCGACCGGCCTGTCCCGCTCCACGGTCGGGTTCCGCCTCGACGAACTCGACCGGGCGGGCTGGCTGCGCCAGGACACCGGCACATCCACCGGCGGGCGACCCTCGCACCGCATCGCCTTCGACCCCGCTCACGCGGCCGTCCTCGCGGTGGACCTGGAGACCCGGTCCGCGCGCGTGGCTGTGCTCGACCTCGGGGGCACGCTCCTCGCGGAGCGGACCGTCGACCTCGACATCGGCGACGGCCCGGACCGGGTGCTCGACCGACTGGCGGGCTGCTTCCCGGAGTTGCTCGCCGCCTCCGCCACCCCGGCCGAGCGGGTCTGCGGCATCGGCCTGTCGGTGCCGGGCCCGGTGGACTGGGAGACGGGACAGGTCGTCCAGCCGCCGATCATGCCGGGCTGGGACCGCTTCCCGATCAGGGAGCGGATGCGGGAGGCGTACGCCGAACATGTCGGCGCCTCGATGGAAGACACGAGGAGCGGCCGGACGATCCCCGTCTTCGTCGACAACGACGCCAACCTGATGGCCCTGGCCGAACACCAGGCGGGCCACCCCGACTGCGCCGCCTTCGTCCTCATCAAGGTGTCCACGGGCATCGGCGCGGGCGTCGTCGTCAACAACGAGATCTTCCGCGGCATCGACGGCGGGGCCGGCGACATCGGCCACATCCGTCTCCACGACAAGCCCGATGCCTTGTGCATGTGCGGGTCCTACGGCTGCCTGGCGGCGGTGGCCAGCGGCCGCGCGCTCGCCAGGGACCTCTCCCACCAGGGTATGGCGGTCGCCACCGGTGCCGACGTCAAGGCCCTCCTGGAACAGGGGCACCCCGACGCGGTCCGCCTCGCCCGCGAAGCGGGCCAGCGCGCCGGCGAGGTCCTGGCCACGGTGGTGACCCTCCTCAACCCCGGCGTCCTGGTGCTCGCCGGCGACCTCGCGAGCATCCCCTTCCTCACCGGTGTCCGCGAACTCCTCTACCAGCGCGCGATGCCGCGCACCACCGCCCACCTCGACGTCGTCACCTCCCGGCTCGGCGACCACGCGGGCCTGATCGGCGCGGCGGCCATGGTTGTCGACGTCCTCTACGCCCCCGAACGCGCGGACGCCCGCCTGCGCGCGCTCGCCGCGTCCGAGGACGCGCATTCCGACAACGCACGAGAAGAACCGCAAGGAACCCCGTGACAGACACCGCCGCATGGCCCCACGACCCCGTCCGGGTCGCACTCGTCGGCGCCGGGCCCTGGGCCCGCACCATGCACGCCCGCATGCTCGCCGCGGGCCCCGAGACGCGCCTGACCGCGGTCTGGGCCCGCCGGACGGACGCGGCCCGCGCGACGGCCGAACCCTATGGCGCGGTCGTCGCGGCGAGCTTCGACGAACTCCTCGACCACTGCGAGGCGGTCGCCTTCGCCGTACCGCCGTCCGTGCAGGCGGAGTTGGCGCCGAGAGCGGCGAAGGCCGGCAAGGCCTTGCTCCTGGAGAAGCCCTTGGCTTTGGACCTGTCCTCGGCCGAACGCCTGGTGGACGCGATCGACGAGGCGGGCGTCGTCTCCCAACTCGTCCTGACGAAGCGCTACCACCCCACGACGCGCCACTTCATCGAGCAGGCGCGCCGCACCGAGGTGACAGGCGCCCGCTCCTGCTACCTCCACGGCGCCTTCCTGGGCGGCGACTTCGCCACGTCCTGGCGCCTGGAACACGGCGCGCTCTACGACCTGGGCCCCCACCTCCTCGACCTCCTCGACGCGGCGGTCGGCCCGATCGCGTCGATCCGCGCCACAGGCGACTCCCGCCGCTGGCTGGAACTGACCTGCGAACACGAGAACGGCGCGGTGAGCCAGGCGTCCCTGTCGGGCCGCGTCTCCCGCCCCCGCGCCCTCACCCGAGTCGAACTCTTCGGCCCGGGCCCGGAGCTCATCTACGACACGTCCGAGATCGACCACGAGGAATGCTGGCCGATCCTGCGCCACGAGTTCGCGCAGGCGGTACGGAGGGGACGGTCCGGCGAACTGGACGCACATAGGGGCCTGAGGCTTCAGCGACTGCTGCACATCTCAAGCCCCTGCGGCGATTGAGCAACGAGGTGCGGGCCATTCAAGCCCCTGCGGCGCTTGAGCAGCGGGGCCCGGGGCAGAGCCCCGCAACCGCAACCCCAGGTCACCCTCACCCCACCACAGCCGCCCGCACACACAGCACATCCGGCAGATGCGACGCCACCTGCTTCCAGGTGTCGCCGTCGTCGGGGGACGCGAACACCTCGCCGTTGCGGTTGCCGAAGTAGACGCCCGCCGGGTCGTTGTCGTCCGTGCACAGGGCGTCGCGCAGCACCGTGCCGTAGTGGTCGTCCGCCGGGAGGCCGTGGGTGAGGGGTTCCCAGGTCGTGCCGGCGTCCTGCGTGCGGTAGACGCGACATCGGTGGTCGGCCGGGACGCGGTCGATGTCCGCGGTGATGGGGAAGATGTACGCCGTGTCGCCGCGGTGCGGGTGCGCGGCAGCGGCGAAGCCGAAGGTCGAGGGGAGGCCCTCGCCGATGTCGAGCCACTTTCCGCCGCCGTCGTCGCTGCGGTACACGCCCCAGTGGTTCTGGAGGTAGAGGCGGTCGGGGTCGGCGGCGTCCCGCGTCACCTTGTGGACGCACTGGCCGAACTCGGGGTTCGGGTCGGGCAGGAAGACCGCGGCCACCCCGGAGTTCGCCGGGTCCCAGCTCTCCCCGCCGTCCGCCGTGCGGAAGACCCCCGCCGTGGAGACGGCCACCGTCACCGCGCCGGGGTCCCGCTCGTCCGTCAGGATGGTGTGCAGGCCCTCTCCGCCGCCGCCCGGTACCCACTGCGAACGCGTGGGGTGCTCCCACAGCGGCCGGCACAGTTCGAACGTCTCGCCCCGGTCCTCCGAGCGGTACAGCGCCGCCGGTTCCGTGCCCGCGTACACCACGTCGGGTTCGGCGGCCGCGGGGTGCAGTTGCCACACCCGCTCCAGGGAAGTCCCCGTGAACTCCGGGAACTTGACGGCCGGCTTGGACGGCTCGGTCCACGTGCGGCCCAGGTCGTCCGAGTGGAAGACGGACGGGCCGTAGTGCGCGCTGTCGCCGCCCGCGAGGAGCCGCGGTCGCTCTCCGCGGGTATCGATGGCGACCGAGTACACCGCCTGCGCGTTGAAGTACGGGCTCTCGTCGAACTCGAACGGGCCGCCGTCGCGCTTGCGGCCCAGGAAGAGGCCCTTACGGGTGCCTACCGCCAGGAGTACGTCAGTCATGCCGAACCTTTCGAAACGTCGTTGTTTCCAGGTATCGGTCAGTCTGCACCCCACCACTGACAACGGCCCCCGCATAGGTCATCGCCGCAGGTCAGGCCGGTGTCGGCACCGCCAGCGGGAAGTGGCACGCCACCCGGTGACCCGCCGAGTCCGGCGTCGAGACCGGCGGCTCCGTCGTCGCGCAGACGTCCTGCGCGACGGGGCACCGCGTGCGGAACCGGCAGCCCGACGGGGGCTTCGCCGCCGACGGGGTCTCGCCCGTCAGCGGGGTGCCCACGGCGGCCGCGTCCGGATCGGGCACGTTCACCGTGTCCAGCAGGCCCCGCGTGTACGGGTGCAGCGGATGGTTGTAGACCTGCTCGGCAGGGCCCACCTCCACCAGCTTGCCCAGGTACATCACCCCGACCGTGTCCGCGAGGTAGCGGATCACCGCCAGGTCGTGCGAGATGAACAGGTAGGTGAGGCCGCGTTCGCGCTGCAGCTCCCGCATCAGGTTCAGGATCTGCGCCTGGACCGACACGTCGAGCGCCGACACCGGTTCGTCCGCCACCACCAGGTCGGGGGAGAGCGTCAACGCCCGTGCGAGGCCCAGGCGTTGGCGCTGGCCGCCGGAGAACTCGTGCGGGTAGCGGTGCACCGCGCCGCGCGGAAGACCCACCGCGTCGAGGAGTTCGCCGATCAGCTTCTCCTGCTCGGCCTTGTCGCCGACGCCCTGGATGACGAGCGGCTCGCGCAGGATCTCGCCGACCCGCATCCGCGGGTCCATCGCCGCCGTCGAGTCCTGGAACATCAGCTGCACGTCGCGGCGGTGCGCCCGGCGTTCCGCGCGGGACAACGAAGCACGGTCCCTGCCCCCGAAACGTACGGATCCCGCCGTCGGCTCCTCCAGGCCCGCCACGATCCGGCCGAGCGTCGTCTTGCCGCAGCCCGACTCGCCGACCATGCCGAACGTCTCGCCCTTGCGGATGCTCAGCGATACGCCGCCGACCGCGCTGACCGTGCCCTTGCTGCGCGAGAACGGGCCGCCCTTGAGCGGGAACTCCTTGACCAGCGCGTCGAGTTCGACGAGTACGTCGGAGGCCGGTGCGTCCTGCGGAGGGATCGGCGCGGGCGCCACCACCTCACCCGAATCGGCGGCGTCCACCGCCGTCGGCACCGGGTGGAAGCACGCGAACCGGTGGTCCGCGCCCTGCACCTCGTCCTCCTCGAGGAACGGCTCAAGCGTCCGGCAGTCGTCCGTCGCGAACAGGCAGCGCGGCGCGAACCGGCACCCCGTGGGCCGCACCGTCAGGCTCGGCGGCAGGCCGGGGATGGTGTGCAACTCCGTCTCGTTGTCCGCCGCGCGCTCGGGCAGCGCCGCGAACAGCGCCTCCGTGTAGCGGTGCCGCGGGCGGCCGAACAGGCCCCGTACATCGGACTGCTCCGCCACCTGGCCCGCGTACATCACGGCCACCTTGTCGACCCGGTTCGCGATGACGCCGAGGTCGTGCGTGACCAGGATCATCGCCATGCCGAGCCGCTCGCGCAGACCGTCGATGAGTTCGAGGATCTGGTGCTGCGTCGTCACGTCGAGCGCGGTCGTCGGCTCGTCAGCGATGAGCAGCTTCGGCTCGCAGACCAGCGCCATGGCGATGGCCACGCGCTGGCGCATGCCGCCGGACAGCTGGTGCGGATACGCCTTCATCCGCTCGGCGGGCTGCGGCATGCCGACCAGGCGCAGCGTCTCCTCGGCGCGCGCCCACGCCTCCCTCTTGGACACGTCACGGTGCAGCAGCAGCGGTTCCGCGACCTGCGCGCCGATCGTCATCGTCGGGTTCAGGGAGGTCAGCGGGTCCTGGAACACCATGCCGATGGTGTTGCCGCGTACGTCCTGGAGGACCGGCGCGGGCGCCGCCGCCAGGTCCTTTCCCTCGAACATGATGCGTCCGCCGGTCACCTCGCCGCCGGACGGCAGCAGACCGAGGACGCTGAGCGCCGTCATGGTCTTTCCGCAGCCGGACTCGCCGACGATGCCGAGTGCTTCCCCCGGCGCCAGTTCGAGGGAGACCCCGTCGAGGGCGTGGACGGTGCGGTCGCGCGTGGAGATGTCGACGCGCAGGTCTTCGATCCTGAGCAGAGGCTCGGTCATGTCAGCTTTCCTAGGTCCCTTGCGTTGCCTGATCCCGGCCTGGTCCCGGCCCTGTCCCACGTGGGGCGCTATTTGCGCAGCCGTACTTCGAACGCGTCGCGCAGTCCGTCGCCGATGAAGTTGAACGCGGCGACGACCAGGACGATCGCGATGCCCGGCGGGAAGATCAGCCACCAGTAGCCGTTCTGCGTGTAGGTGATGCCGGCGGACAGCATCGAGCCCCAGTCGGCGGACGGCGGCGGGATCGACAGGCCGAGGAAGGCCAGGTAGCTGACGTAGAGGATGGCGTCGGCGATCTGGAACGTGCAGTTGACGATGACCGTGCCGATGGCGTTCGGGACGATGTGCTTGAACACCGCACGCGCGCCGCCACCGCCCATCATCCGCATCGCCTGGACGTACTCCCGGTTCCGGAGCGACAGCGCCTCGCCGCGCACCAGGCGGGCGGGGGAGAGCCAGGCGACGCACGCGATGATGAGGATCAGGATGCCCTTGCTGGGCGTGATGATCGCGGCGACGACCACGAGAAGGAACATCGCCGGGATGGCAAGTGCGGCGTCGGTGATCCGCATCATCGTCGCGTCGACCCAGCCGCCGAAGTACCCGGCGACGGCGCCGTACACGGTGCCGAAGAGGGTCGCCAACAGGCCTGCCGCGAGACCGATTTCGAGGGACGTCTGCCCGGCCACCATGAGCCGGCCGACCATGTCGTAACCGAGGTCGGTGGTGCCCAGGAGGTGGCCGGACGCGCCCGGCGCCAGGTTCGCCCGGGACAGGTCGGTGTGGATCTGCTCGGTCGGGTGGATCAGCGGGCCCAGGTAGCAGAAGGCCAGCAGCAGGACGAGCAGGACGACGCCGCTCAGGGCCAGCTTGTTGCCCGTGAACACGCGCAGGGTGCGGCGGGCCAGCGAGGGCGTGGCCTGCGCGGCCTCCTCGTGCCCCGGTACGGGCGTGGTCGTCACAGCAGTGGTCATGACACGCTCCGGATCCGCGGGTCGAGGACGGCGTACAGGATGTCGGTGAGCAGCGAGCCGAGGACGGTCGCGATGCCGACGACGAGGGTCACGCCGAGGAGGACGGGGAAGTCCGAGCCCTGCGCGGCGTTCCAGAACAGCAGCCCCATGCCGGGGTAGTTGAACATCGACTCGACGACGAGGGCGCCGCTGAACAGGGTCGGGAGGTAGAGGCCGAGCAGGGTGGCGAGCGGGATCAGGGCGTTGCGCAGCACGTGCTTGACCATGATCCGGCGGCTCGACTGGCCCTTGGCCATGGCCGTGCGCACGTATTCCTCGGTGAGGTTGTCGAGGACCGCCGAGCGCATGTAGCGGCTGAACATGGCTACGATGCCGAACGCCATGGTCACGACCGGAAGGGCCAACCCCGATATGTCGCCGAGCAGTTGACCGATCGTCTCGCCCTGCGGGGCCTCCGCCGGGAAGATCGGCAGCACCTGCGCGAACAGGATGATCATGATGAGGCCGAGGAAGAACACCGGCGTCGCGTACATCAGGAACGCGAGACCGGTCAGCGCGTAGTCGGACGCCTTGCCGCGCCGCACCGCCTGGAGCAGGCCGAGCGGCACCGCGATGATCACCGCGAGCACCGTCGACATGAGGGTGAGCAGGAGCGTCTTCGGCAGCCGCTGGGTGAGCAGGTCGAACACGGGCGAGTTGAGCTTGTACGACTCGCCGAGGTCGCCGGTGAACAGCCGCTTGAGGTACATCACGTACTGCGTCGGCAGCGAACGGTCGTAGCCCTGCAGGTGGTTGAAGCGCTCGATCTGCTGCGGTGTGCCCTTGGGGCCGAGGATCGCGCGGGCGGGGCCGCCCGGCAGCAGGTGCAGCAGGGTGAAGACGATGATCGAGACGAGGAACAGGACGACGAGCGCCTGAAGGAAACGCTTGACCAGAAAGCCGGTCACTTCTCGGCCTCCTTCTTTACGCTCTTGGAGTTCTTGACGTAGTACCAGTGCTGCGGCGCGAACGTGACCGTCGGGTTCTGCTCGATGCCCCGTAGGTCGTTGCGGATCACCGAGACCTGATAGGCGGGGTTGGGCATCCACATCACCGGGAGCTGCTCGGCGAGGTACGCGCCGTACTTGTGCATGGCCTTCATGTCGGGCGCGTACTGCACGGCGCGGATCAGCTTGTCGGCCTTCTTGTCGCTGTAGTTGCCGAAGTTGGAGGAGGCGCCCGTGGAGAACAGCTGCTCGCCGCTCGGGTTGAGCGGGTAGTACCAGCTGCCCGCGGTGCCGAAAAAGGACATGTCCCACGTGCAGCCGGGGTCGCTCTCCTTGCAAGGAACCGAGTTGCCGAGCACCGAGTTGAGCGGCTGCTGGCGCACGGTCAGGTCGACGCCTGCCTTGCTGAGCGAGGACTTGAGCTCCTGCATCATGTTCGTCGTCTCGGTCGAGCCGGACTGCGTGAGCAGCGTCAGCTCCAGGGGGTCGTCCTTGCCGATGCCCTTGCCGCACTCGTCGTCACCCGTGCCGGGCCGGACGCAGTGGGCCGTGCCGTCGACCGTCTTCCAGCCGTGCGCGGTCAGCAGGGACCTGGCCTTGGAGACGGAGAACGGGTACTGGTTCCTCGCCATGTCCTTGGACAGGTACTGGCTCTTGGGCGTGACCGGGACGGGGCCGAGCGTGGGGGTCGCGCTGCCCTGCCAGATGACCTTGCTCATCGCGTTCTGGTCGACGAGGTGCTGCATCGCCTGCCGGATGTAGAGCTGGTTCATCTCCGGGCCCGCGTGCGTGGAGTTGAAGTTGTAGACGATGTAGGTGGCCGCCCAGCCCTCCCACGGATCGACGCGGTACCCCTTGTCCTCGAAGCTCTCCTTCTGTGCCATCACCGACGGCGGGATGTAGCCGTAGTCGACGCCGCCCGAGCGCAGCACGTTGTACTCGGAGTCGGCGGTGGTGAACGGCTTGAAGACGACCTTGTCGAGGTGCGGGCGCTCCGACTTCGGTCCGGTGTACTTCTCGTTCGCGGCGATGGTGACCTGACCGGTGTCCCGCCAGCCGGCCAGCTTCCAGGGCCCGTTGACGGTCTTCCAGAGCGGGTCGGTCGCGTACGCGCCCAAATGCTTGGAGTGCTCGGTGAGCCTCGCGAAGACGGCCTTGGCGCCCTTGCTCGTTCGGTCGAAGTCCCCGATCTTCCCGCCGTCCTTCGTGGCGTCCCAGGCGTGCTGGGGCAGGGCGCGCATCCGGGAGAGCTGGTTGGCGGTGAACCAGTCCGGGTTGTACGCGCGGTCGAGACGCAGACGGGCCGTGTGGTCGTCGACGACCTCGAACTTCTTGACGTTGTCGGGGAACGCGCCGACCGAGTAGCCGCCCCAGTCGGCTTTGTTCGCCTTGATGAGGTTGAAGGCGAACTCCAGGTCCCGGGAGGTCACTTCGGTCCCGTCGGACCACTTGACGCCCTTGCGCAGGGGGATGGTGACCGTCTTGTTGCCGTCGCTGTACTTCGGTTCGAGGCCGAGGGTGCCGGGGCCCTGCGTGGTGAGCTCGCCCTTGCTCTGCACGGCGTCGTACACGGGAAGGAACAGGAGTTGCTGGATCCCGGCGTTGTACGAGGCGGCGTAGCCGGGCGGCGCGATCGGGAAGATCCAGTTCGGGGTCGCCGCCGGCGGCAGGGCCATGGTGGCCGTGCCGCCCTCGACGGGGGTGCCGCCCGTGCGGCCCACGGCGATGCTGCCGGCCTCGTGCGTACAGCCGGTGAGCGCCACGAGCGCCGCCACGAGGGCGAGCGCCGCGGACGCCTTTGACCTGAGGGAACGCATGCCGAAGGGCCTCCAAGGGGACAGGATCCGGCCCCGTGTGAAGATTCGACGAGGGGCGCTCGAACGCTAAGTCGACCGTTCGAAGCAAGTCAATAGGTTCATTCGGAAAGTAACTCAAAATCCCGGGGGTCTAGCGAACCTGGTTCGGTGCTGGTTAGTGTTCGGTCTGGCATCGAACGAACTCATCGAAGTAAGTACGCAACTAGGCACGACCCTGGGGGACCTGATGGCGGACACGGCGAACGAGGGCGAGCCGGGCTCGGCCCAGCACATACTCCGGCTCGTCTCGTCCGGAGCCGCCTCCTCCCGCGCCGACCTCGTCAGGGAACTGGGCCTCGCGCCCTCCACCGTCTCGCTGCGCGTGCAGGAGCTGGTGACCCAGGGCGTGCTCACCGAGTCCGGTGAGGGCGCCTCGCGCGGCGGACGCAGGCCCCGGCTGCTGCGGATCAAGGCCCACGGCGGCGTCGCGCTCGCCGCCGACCTCGGCAGCCGGCACGCGCGGCTCGGCGCCGTCGACCTCGGCGCGACCGTGCACGACGCCGAGGACCTGCCGCACGACATCACCGCGGGACCCGAGTCCGCCGTCGACTGGCTGTGCGCCCAGGTGGCCCGGCTCGCCGAGAAGCAGCGGGAGTCGGGGCGGACGGTCCGCGCACTGGGTGTCTCCTTCCCGGGCCCCGTCGACCCGGCGGACGGCCGGGTGCTGAGCCCCTCACGGATGCCGGGCTGGCACCGCTACCCGCTGCGCGACGTCCTCACCGAGCGGCTCGGCATGCCGGTGACCGTCGCCAACGACGCCACGATGATGGCGGTCGGCGAACACCGCACCTCCCGGCCCGAGCTCGACCACATGGTCGTCGTGAAGGCAGGACGCGGCATCGGCAGCGGCGTCATCGTCGCGGGCAGGCCGCACGACGGAGCCAACGGAAGCGCCGGGGACATCAGCCACGTGCGCGTGGAGGAGGCCGGCGAGCGGCCCTGCTCCTGCGGGAACATCGGCTGCCTGGAGACCGTCGCGAGCGGCGCCGCCCTCATCCGCGAACTCGCGGCGCAGGGCGTCGAGGTGGCGAGCACCACCGAGCTGCTCCGGCTCGTCGCCGACGGCGACCCCGTCGCCACCACCCTCGTACGCGCCGCGGGACGGCACATCGGCACCGTGCTGTCCGTCGTCGTGAACTTCTTCAACCCGCGGGCCGTCGCCATCGGCGGCGTCCTCGCCACCGCCGAACCGCTCGTCGCCGCCGTCCGCGGCGTGCTGTACGAGCGCTGTCTGCCGCTCGCCACGGCAGACCTCGAGATCACCACGACGGCCGCCGGTCGCGACGCGGGCCTGCTCGGCGCGGGCCTCACGGCGCTGCACAAGAACCTGTCGGCCACCGCCCCCGCTCCGAAGGAAGAGAGCCTCCACGCATGACGAGCAGCACCACCTCGCCGATCACCGGCCGTCGCCTGCGCATCGGTATCGGCGGCATCGGTATCGAGTCGTCCACGTTCTGCCCGCACCGGTCCACCACCGAGGACTTCCGGCAGACGCGCGGCCAGGACCTCCTCGACCGCTATACGTGGACGCGGCCCGACTCCGACCTCGCCGGGACGGTCGAGTGGGTGCCGCTGCTGCACGCGACCTCGCTGCCCGGCGGACCGGTCGAGGCCGAGTCGTACCTGATCCTCAAGAACGAACTCGTCACCCGGATACGGGAGGCGGGCCCGCTCGACGGTCTCGTCTACGACATCCACGGCGCCATGAGCGTCATCGGCCTCACCGACGCCGAGGGCGACCTGACCGAGTCGGTCCGCGCGGCGCTCGACCACAACGGCACGCCCGAAGGCGACCGGCCCATGATCTCCACGGGCATGGACCTGCACGGCAATGTCTCGCGCCGCTTCGCCGAGCCCATCGACCTGCTCACCGCGCACCGCCTCGCTCCGCACGAGGACGCCTGGGACACCCGCGAACGCGCCGCCCGCAACCTCGTGCACTGCCTGCGCGAGGGCGTCCGGCCTCACAGGGCCTGGGTCCAGGTCCCGGTCCTCCTGCCCGGCGAGAAGACCAGCACCCGCCTGGAGCCCGCCAAGTCCCTCTACTCCTCGCTCGCCGACATCGAGCAGAAGGACGGCATCCTCGACGCGGCGATGTGGGTCGGCTACGCCTGGGCCGACGAACCGCGCTGCAAGGCGGCCATCGTGGTCACCGGCGAGAACGCCGAACTCGCCGCGCAGGAAGCCGAGTCGCTGGCCCGCCGCTACTGGGACGCCCGCAAGGACTTCCTCTTCGTCGGCCCGACCGGCAGCGCCGAGGAGTGCATCGAGAAGGCCGTCGCCTCCGACCAGCGGCCGTTCCTCATCAGCGACTCCGGCGACAACCCGACCGCGGGCGGCGCCGGCGACCTCGCGTACATGCTGGGCAAGCTGCTTGAGAACGACGCCATCCGCACGGGGAAGGTCACGGCCGTGCACCCGGGCATCACCGACCCGGCCGCCGTGGCCGCCTGCTTCGAGGCCGGTGTGGGCGCCGAGGTCACGCTCTCCGTCGGTGGCAAGGTCGACGCGAACCACGGCGGTCCTCACGAACTCACCGGCACCGTCGAGGCGTTGCAGCGCGCGGCCGACCAGAAGGACGGTGCGGCGGGCGGGGCCTACGGCCGCGGTGTCGACACGGCGGCCGTCCGCGTCGGCGGCCTCACGGTGATCCTCGTCGAGCGCCGCAAGCCGTTCCACACGCTCGCCGACTTCACGGGCCCGGCCGAGGTCGGCCTCGGCATCGACCCGCGGACGTACGACGTGGTCGTCGTCAAGATCGGCTACCTGGAGCCGGAGCTGCACGACATGGCCGCGGACTGGCTGCTCGCGCTCACCCCCGGCGGCGTCGACCAGGACCTGCTGCGCCTGGGACACCACCGGGTGGAACGCCCGCTGTACCCGTTCGACGAGGACGCGCACGAGACCGGGGGCGGCCCCGACCTCACGCCCACCCTCCTGTAGGGCTCAACTCAGCCACTGCGCCTCGTACTTCTTGTACGTGCCGTCGTGCGTCGCCAGGTGCACGAACTGGTCGACGTAACTGTGGAAGTCGTGGTCGCCGCGCGGCGTCGCGTACGCCTTCTCCGCGAACGAGAACGGCTTGTCGGGGTGGATCGAGCACAGCTCGGGGTGGAGCTTGGACTGGTAGAGCGTCTCGCTCGCATCCGTCATCATCACGTCCGCCCGGCCCGCCACGATCTCGTCGAAGATCGTGCGGTTGTCCGGGTGGACCTTGATGGTGGCGTTCTGGAGATGCGCCCGGGCGAACTGCTCGTTCGTGCCACCGGGGTTGACGACGACCGTCGTTCCCGCCTGGTCGATGTCCTTGAGCGTCTGGTACTTGTCCTTGTCCGCGCAGCGCACGATCGGCGTCTTGCCGTCCTCACGGGTCGGCTCGCTGAAGTACACCTGGCGGGCGCGCGGCAGCGTGATCGAGACACCGCCGACGGCGACGTCGCACTTCCCGGCGGCCAGGTCGCCCGACAGGCCGGCCCACGTGGTGTCGACCCACTTGGCCTTGGCATCCAGGCTCTTGGCCAGGTCCTTCGCCATGTCGATGTCGATGCCGCTGTACGAACCGTCCTTCGGGTCCTTGTACGTGAACGGCTTGTAGTCCCCGGTCGTGCACACGCGCAGCACACCCGACGTGGGGACCGAGTCGAGCAGGCTCGTCGGCTGCTTCTTGGCGGACTGCTGGGTGGCCGACGGCGCCGCGGGCGCGGCGGCGGTCAGACCCAGCAGACACACCAGGGCGGACAGGGTGGCGACACGTTGTCTGGACGTGCGGCGGCTCATCGCGACGACTCCTCGGCATGGTGGGTGCAGACTGAACTGATCGTCCAGCGCCACACCTTGTCAGATGAGCTCACACCGGTGAACCCACTGTCCACAGCTCGGATGTCCACAGCTCGGATGGCCCGCACAGCAAGCCTCACGCCGAGTCGTCAACAGAGGCCGGTTCCATGCCCGCCGCCGCCTCGCTCAGCGTCCGCAGCAGCAGCGTGTTGACCGGCGCCGTCTCGTGTCCTTCGAGGACGAAGGCGGAGACACGACGGCCGCCCGCGAGGTCGAGCGGGCGGGCCACGACCTCGGGGTGCCGCAGGAGCGGCAGCGTCATGCCGGGCACCAGCGCGACGCCCGCCCCCGCGGCCACCAGGCCCCGCACCGCGAGGCTGTCGTCGGTGGTGAAGGCGATGTCCGGGGCGAAGCCCGCGTCCGCGCAGGCGGCGACGAAGTGGCCACGACACCGCCGGCATCCGGCTATCCAACGCTCCCGCTCCAGCTGCTTCAGCTCCACGCGGCGGCACCCGGAGAGGGCGTGGCCGGCCGGGAGCAGCGCCATCAGCGGATCGTCGAGCAGCGGCGTCTCGACCAGCCCCTCCTCACTGTCGTGGCCCGCGGTGTCCCCGGCATGCCCCGGTGAGAAGGCGAGCGCCAGATCGCATCGCCCCTCGCGCAGCGCGCGCAGCGAGTCGGGCGGCTCCTCCTCCAGCAGCTCGACGCGGATGCCGGGGTGGGCCGCGGCGACGCGGGCGACGGTCGCCGGGAGCAGGGTGGCGTTCGCGGCGGGGAACGCGCAGACGCGGACACGCCCCGACTCCAGGCGCGTGATCGCCCTCAGCCGGCCGTGCGCCGTCTCGATGGAGCTGAGGATGCCCGTGGCGTGCCGGGCCAGCACCTGCCCGGCGTCCGTGAGCCGCAGACCGCGCCCCGCCCGGACGAACAGCGGCGTGCCCGCGGCGCGTTCGAGCGCCTTCATCTGCTGGCTGATGGCGGGCTGCGTGTACCCGAGGTCCCGCGCCGTCGCCGCGTAGGAGCCCGTGCGCACGACCTCGGCGAACGTCTGGATGTGCCGCGAGTCAAACATGCCTACAAGCTATGGAGTTCACCGCGCAAGTCAAGATCGGAAAGCGTTTCTTGGGGTGGGCAAAGAAATGTGATGTAGACCTTGCCGCGCCCGTGCGTCAGTGTGTCCGGACCTTATGTTTTCCGAGGTCAGTGCCGGTTCCGTAGCCCGGACCGACGTGCTCTCGGCCACCTGTGCCGCGCCTCGTCCGCCCTCCATGTCCCAGGGAAGCCCCGTGACTTCAACCGCACGCCTCGCCCGCCGCTGTGTCCCGCTCGCCGTCGCTGCCGCTCTCGTGGTCCTGACGACCTCGTGCAGCAAGAGTGACGACGTCACGACGACCGCGGGCGGGGTGAAGCTGGTCCACAAGGGCAAGCTGACCACCTGCACGCACCTGCCGTACGCGCCCTTCCAGTCGGAGAAGAACGGCAAGGTCGTCGGCTTCGACGTGTCCCTGATGGACCTTGTGGCGAAGAAGCTCAAGGTCGAGCAGGACATCATCGACAAGTCCTTCGAGACCATCAAGACCGGGGCCGACCTCAACGCGGGCCTGTGCGACGTCGCCGCCGCGGGCATGACCATCACCCCCGAGCGCAAGCAGAACCTCGACTTCTCCGACCCGTACTTCGACGCGGACCAGGCGCTGCTCGCCCGCAAGGGAGTCGACGCGAAGAGCCTCGACGACATCAAGGGCGGCAAGCTGAAGCTGGGCTCCCAGGCAGCGACCACCGGCGAGGACCTGGCCCACAAGAAGGGTGTTGACTCGCAGTCCTTCGAGAGCTCCGACGCCGAGCTGAACGGGCTGCGCACCGGCCAGGTCGACGTCCTCATCCAGGACTACCCGGTCGTCCAGAACTGGCTGAAGGACTCCGCGATCAAGGACAAGTTCACCCTCCTCGCCACCGTCCCCACCGGCGAGGAGTACGGCTTCGCCGTGAAGAAGGGCGGCAACCCGAAGCTGCTCGCCGCGGTCAACGAGGCGATCGGACAGGCGAAGAAGGACGGCACGTACAAGAAGCTCTACGAGAAGTGGATCGGCCCGATGCCGAAGGACGGGGCCGCGAAGTGAGCACCGTCAAGACCCCGTCGGTGGACGGGGGTTCACCGGGCGACGCCGCACCGCGCAAGCGCATGTCGCCGCGCCGCAGGCGCAAGGTGACGCGCGCCGTCCAGTACGCGGTCCTCGTCGTCGCGGTGCTGCTCGCCGCGACGCTCGCCGACTGGGGACAGCTCCAGCACCAGTTCCTCGAACCGTCCGTGGCCAAGCGGATGTTCCCCGACCTGATCACGACCGCGCTGGTCAACACGGTGATCTACACCCTCACCGGGTTCGTCGTCGGTCTCGTGCTCGGATTGGTCATCGCCCTGATGCGGCTGTCGTCGGTGGCCCCCTACCGGTGGCTCGCCTCCATCTACATCGAGATCTTCCGCGGCCTGCCCG
Organism: Streptomyces sp. NPDC102360; assembly: GCF_044766085.1. Classification (NCBI taxonomy): domain Bacteria; kingdom Bacillati; phylum Actinomycetota; class Actinomycetes; order Kitasatosporales; family Streptomycetaceae; genus Streptomyces; species Streptomyces sp. NPDC102360. Next base: position 378,714 of record NZ_JBIWLG010000001.1, read on the forward strand.
CTCTGCTGATCTTCATCTTCATCGGCGTCGGCGTGCCGCTCGCCTTCCCCGGCACCGCCCTGCCCGGCGGCGTCTACGGGCAGGTGGCCATCGCGCTCGGCCTGGTCGCCGCCGCGTACATGGCCGAGACGATCAGGGCCGGCATCCAGGCCGTGCCGCGCGGCCAGATGGAGGCCGCCCGCACGCTCGGCATGTCACGGACCCTGGCGATGCGCTCGATCGTCATCCCGCAGGCCTTCCGTATCATCGTGCCGCCGCTCACCAACGAACTCGTCCTGCTGTTCAAGGACTCCTCGCTGGTCCTCTTCCTCGGTGTCTCCCTGGAGACCCGCGAACTCACCAAGTTCGGCCGGGACCTGGCCGGCGAGACCGCCAACAGCACGCCCATCTTCGTCGCGGGCCTGTGCTATCTGCTCGTCACCGTCCCCCTGGGCTATCTGGTGCGCCGCCTCGAAGCGCGGCACGCGAAGGCCAGGTGAGCCGCGGTATGACGAAGGAAACCGACAGCACGCACGGGGACGAGGACACAGCCATGACCGCGGCCATCGAGATCCAGGGACTGCACAAGTCCTTCGGCGACCTGGAGGTGCTGCGCGGGGTGGACTTCACCGTCGCGCAGGGCGAGGTGGTGTGCGTCATCGGCCCCTCCGGATCGGGCAAGTCCACTCTGCTGCGCTGCACCAACCTGCTGGAAGAGCCCACGTCCGGGCGGGTGGTGGTGGCAGGCGCCGACCTCACCGACCCGGACCTCGACATCGACCGCGTACGCCGCCGGATCGGCATGGTCTTCCAGCAGTTCAACCTCTTCCCGCACCTCAACGTCCTGGAGAACCTCACCATCGCGCAGCGCCGGGTCCTCGGGCGCGACCGGGCCGAGGCGGAGCGCACGGGTCGCGCGAACCTCGAACGCGTCGGCCTCGCCGACAAGGAGACCGCCTACCCGTCCCAGCTCTCCGGCGGCCAGCAGCAGCGTGTGGCGATCGCCCGCGCCCTGTCGATGGGGCCCGAGCTGATGCTGTTCGACGAGCCGACCAGCGCGCTCGACCCGGAACTCGTCGGCGATGTGCTCGGTGTGATGCGCTCGCTCGCCGACGAGGGCATGACGATGCTGGTCGTCACCCACGAGATGGGCTTCGCCCGCGAGGTCGCGGACCGCGTCGTGTTCATGGACGGCGGCGTGGTCGTCGAGGAGGGCAGCCCGCACGAGGTGCTTGCCAACCCCCGCCACGAGCGCACCCGTTCGTTCCTCGCGCGGGTCGTGAACCCGGGGGACGCACAGGGCGCTCCGACCGCGGACACGGAGTCGTAGCGGATCCGGGAGCGCCCATGCGGCGTGCGGGTCCTGTCAGGCCGTCGGCACCTTGTCGAGGAAGCCCCTGACGTCCTGGATCCGGCCCTCGTCGTCCAGGACCAGGACGTCGAATCCGATCGCCAGCGGCTCGGCGCCCTCGGGTCCGAGGCCCCACTGGAACCGCAACTGCCGGTGGTGTGCGTCCACTTCGCCGACCGGCGTGAACACGCAGCCGGGGAACTGCTGGTGCACGCCGTCGATCAGCGCGTCGAGCGCGGCGTGCCCGGCGACCTCGGCCAGCGGGTCGGTGTACGTGGCGTCGGACGCCCAGTGCTCGGCGATGAGCTTCGTACGCTGCTCAGCCTGCGCGTTCCAGGTGGCGAGGTAGGCGTCGACGGCGTGGTGTGCGGTCATGGTGGAACCTCCAGTGGATCGGGGTGTGTCGGTGTGTTTCGGTGTCACCACTGTGGGCGGACCGCGGCCGGACCTCCATGACCTGTGAGGTCATGAGGAGTACGCCGGGCCGCGATTACGCTGCCCGCCATGAGCACCCTCGTGGACTCCACCGCCCCGGCGGCCGACCGCACCGTGGGCCCGCTGCTGCGTGGCTGGCGCGAACGGCGCCGCTTCAGCCAGCAGGAGCTGTCCAACCGCTCCGCGGTCTCCACCCGGCACCTCAGCCGCGTGGAGACCGGCAGGGCGCACCCGACCCCTGAGATGATCCTGCACCTGGCCGACCACCTCGACGTCCCGCTGCGCGCCCGCAACCAGCTGCTCCTCGCGGGCGGCTACGCGCCGCACTACCGGGACCGGGACCTTGAGGACGCCTCGCTCGCGGTCGTCATGGACGGGCTGCGGGGACTCCTCGACGCCCATATGCCCTACCCGGCACTGCTGTTGGACACCTACTGGGACGTCGTCGACGCCAACGAGGGCGTGGCCACGCTGCTCGAAGGGTGTGCGCCCCGGCTCCTCGAACCCCCGGTCAACGTCATCCGGCTGTGCGTGCACGAAGAGGGCCTCGCCCCGCGGATCCGCAACTTCACGGAGTGGGCCTCCCACCTGCACCACCAACTGGTCCACCGCGCCGAACGCACTCATGACCCGCGCCACTTCGCGCTGGCCGAGGAGACCGCGCGACACCTCGCCACCGTGCCCCGCACCGCCCTCACCGGCAGCCCCGTCCTCACCCTGGAACTCACCGTGCCGGACGCCGGACCGCTGCGTTTCTTCAGCACCTCCGCGCAGCTCACCACGCCCGCCGACGCCGCCCTGGAGGGGCTGCACCTGGAGACGTTCCTGCCGGCGGACGACGCGACGCGACGCCGCGTCGAAAAGAACTCGTAGGCGCACGGCCCCACTTGATAGGACTGGCGCATGATCGAGGAGAACGCGACGGACGAACTCGGCCCACTGGAACGCCTCCTGGCGGAACGCGCCTGCGAGCGACTGATCCTGGAACACGTGCGCCGCCTCGACCTCGGGGACCCTGGCACGGTCTGCGAACTCTTCACCCCCGACGGCGTCTGGGAATGGCCCTACGACAACCGCAGGATCGAGGGCAGACAAGCCCTGCGCGCCTACTTCGCCGGCCGCCCGGCCGACCGCCTCTCCCGGCGGATGTGCACGAACATCCTGGTCACCGTCGACTCACCGGACACCGCCACGGCCACCACGTACTTCGCCACCTACCGGGTCGACGGCTACACCGGCGACACGATCGTCCCGGCCCGGCCGCCCGCGAACATCGGCCACTACGAGGACACCTTCCGCAAGCTGGAAGGCCGTTGGCTGATGGCGAGCCGGACCCTGGTCCTCCCCTTCGGCGGGCCGACCGAACACGTGGGCGGGGCCGACCGGGAGCGGTGAGCCGAGAGGCTCCAGTGGACCGTGCGTCCCGGTGAACCGCCCGGCCCGGTGAGCCGCCCGGCCCGGTGAACCGCGCGCCCGAGGTCAGGCCGGCTGCCAGATCCGGGCGAGTGCCGACTCGGTGAGCACCTCGTCGGGCGTGCCCTGTCCGACGAGGTGTCCGTCACGCAGCAGCAGGCAGACGTCCGCCGCGCGCGCGGCCTCCAGGTCGTGGGTCGCCTGCACGACGGTCACCCCCTCGCCCGCGAGCTCCGTGAGCAGCGCCCCGATCCGGCCGCGGGCGTCCGGGTCGAGTCCCGTGGTCGGTTCGTCGAGGAGCAGCAGGTCGGACTCCTGGGCAAGGCCCTGCGCGACCAGTGTGCGCTGCCGCTGCCCGCCCGACAGCTCGCCCAGCTGGCGCCCGGCGAGGCCGCCGATGCCGAGCCGGTCGAGCGCGGCCTCGACGGCGGCCCGGTCCCGCCGCGACGGCCTGCGCCAGGACCCGAGCCCGCCCCAGCGCCCCATCTCCACCGTCTGACGCACAGTCAGGGGGAGCGTGTCCCCGACGGCCCCGCGCTGCGGCACGAAGGCCGGCCGCCGTTCCCCGCGGTGCCGCACCTCTCCCGATGTAGGACGGATCACACCGGCCACCACACCGAGCAGCGTGGACTTCCCGCTGCCGTTCGGGCCGACGAGCGCGACGTTGGCCAACTCCCTTATGTCGCAGCTCAGTTGATGGAGGACAGTGCGGCCGGGGTAGCCGGCGCTGAGCTGGTCGACACGGACGCGCGTGGTCCGGTCCTGTCGTGGGGCCGGAATGACGGCCGGTTTGTTGAACATGGTTTTCATTGTACTGTCCTCGCATGGAGTGGTTGACGGCCCCGTTCGAGGTGGCCTTTGTGCAGCGCGCCCTGTGGGGCGGAATCCTGGTGTCCGCGATATGCGCGCTGGCCGGGACCTGGGTCGTACTCAGGGGGATGGCCTTCCTCGGGGACGCGATGTCCCACGGACTGCTGCCCGGTGTCGCGTTGGCCGCGCTGTTCGGCGGCAACCTGATGCTGGGCGCGTTCGTGAGCGCGGCGGTGATGACGGCGGGGGTGACCGCTCTCGGCAGGGCCCGGCGGCTGTCCCGGGACACCGGGATCGGACTGCTGTTCGTCGGCATGCTGTCGCTCGGCGTGATCATCGTGTCGCGCTCGCAGTCCTTCGCGGTGGATCTGACCGGATTCCTCTTCGGCGATGTGCTCGCGGTGCGCGGACAGGACCTCGCCGTACTGGGGGTGGCCCTGGGCGTGGCGCTGCTCGTCTCGTTCCTCGGTCACCGGGCCTTCCTCGCCCTGACCTTCGACGCCCGCAAGGCCCAGACGCTGGGCCTGCGCCCGCGGCTCGCGCACGCCGTACTGCTCGGGCTGCTGGGGCTCGCGATCGTCGCCTCGTTCCACATCGTGGGCACGCTGCTCGTCCTCGGCCTGCTGATCGCGCCGCCCGCGGCCGCCCTGCCCTGGGCGCGGAGCGTGCGCGGGGTCATGGTGGGCGCAGCCCTCCTCGGCGCCGCCGCCACCTTCGGCGGGCTGCTCCTGTCGTGGCACCTCGGCACCGCGGCCGGGGCCACCGTCTCGGCGCTCGCGGTGAGTCTCTTCTTCCTCTCCCACCTCGCTTCCGGCGTCCGCCACCGCCGTACGAGCCGTGGCACCGACAGCGCCGCGCCCGCTCCCGTACTCGAAGTCGACCGAAGCAAGTCGGAGGCAATGTCGTGACCGCCCGAACCAACGCCGCGAAGTGGACCCCGGTCCCGCTGGTGCTCACCGCCCTGCTTGCCGCGGGCTGCGCGACGCAGGAGGACAACGACCCGAAATCGGCGTCGAGTTCACCGTCCACCACCCCGCACGGCTACGTAGAGGGCGCGAAGGAGGGCGCCGAGCAGCAGTCCCGGCTGCTCCTCAACGACCCCGACACCGGAAGCACCCGCGTCCTCGACCTCATCACCGGCAAGGTGACGAAGACGGACAAGGTCACAGGCGCCGCCCACCTCGCCACGGACGGCCGCTTCGGCTACCTCCACACCTCCGGAACCACGCACGTCCTCGACGGCGGCTCCTGGACCGTGGACCACGGCGACCATGTCCACTACTACCGGGCGGCCATCCGCGACGTAGGAGAACTGCCCGTAGGAGAAGGCGCGTTGGTGCGCGGTGACGCCGCCGTCACCGCCGTGACCGACGACGGCGGACGGACCGTCCTGTACGACCGCGGCAAGCTCGACACGGGCGACATCGCGCGCACCGGGACGCTGCCCGGCACGGCCACCGGCGCCGTCGTCCCGTACGAGGAGCACCTGCTGGCCCTCACCGGCAAGGGCGACACCGCGAAGCTCACCGTCCTCGACCGCAAGGGCAAGCGCGTCACCACGCCGGACGCCGAATGTGAGAGCCCGAAGGGCGACGCCGTCACCCGCCGCGGCGTCGTGTTCGGCTGCGCCGACGGGGCCCTGCTCGTACGCGAGGAGGACGGGAAGTTCACCGCCGAGCCCATCCCCTACGACAAGGACGTGCCGGAGGCCGAACGGGCCGCCGAGTTCCGGCAGCGCCCCGGCAGCGACACCCTGACCGCGCGGGCAGGAGACGACGCCGTATGGGTCCTCGACGTCGGCGAGCGCGCCTGGACGCGGGTGGGGACCGGGACCGTCGTCGCCGCCAACTCCGCGGGGGAGGGCGCGCCGTTGCTGGTCCTGGAGGCCGACGGCAGGCTGCACGGCTACGACATCGGTACGGGGAAGGAAATCGCCCGCACCAAGAAGCTCCTGACGGGGAAACCGCACCCCCAAAAGGCCCCCGTCGTCGAGGTCGACCGCAACCGCGCCTACGTCAACGACCCTGACGGCAAGCGGGTGTTCGAGGTCGACTACAACGACGACCTGCGTATCGCCCGCTCCTTCGACCTCGACGTCGCACCCGTGCTGATGGCGGAGACCGGCCGATGAGCGCGGACGAGGCGAAGAAGCGCGTACGGGTGGGAACGGCACGGTTGCGCAGCCTGCTGATCGGACTGCTGACCCTGGCGGCCGCCGCCACCGCCACCGCCTGCACCACCGACAGCGAGCGGCCGAGGATCGTCGTCACCACCAACATCCTCGGCGACGTCACCCGCGAGATAGCAGGTGACCAGGCCGACGTCACCGTCCTCATGAAGCCCAACGCCGACCCGCACTCCTTTGGTCTCTCGGCTCGGCAGGCCGCAGACCTGGAACGGGCCGATCTGGTCGTCCACAACGGTCTCGGCCTGGAGGAGAACGTGCTGCGCCACGTGGAGGCCGCCCGCGAGTCCGGCGTCGCCACCTTCGAGGTCGGCAAAGCCGTCGACCCGCTCACCTTCCACACCGGCGACGACGCCGGGGACGGCCAGGCCGACCCGCACTTCTGGACCGACCCGGACCGTATGCGCAAGGCGGCGGGGCTCATCGCCGACCAGGTCGTCGAGCACGTCGACGGCGTCGACGACAGCGCGGTGCGCGCCCAAGCCGACCGCTACGACAAGGAGTTGGGCAAGCTCGGCAGCTGGATGGAGAAGTCCTTCGGCCGCGTTCCCGGCGACCGGCGCGCGATCGTCACCAACCACCACGTCTTCGGCTACCTCGCCGACCGCTTCGACCTCCGCGTCGTCGGCGCCGTCGTCCCCAGCGGCACCACCCTCGCCTCGCCCAGCTCCTCCGACCTGCGCTCCCTCACACAGGCCATGGAACGGGCCGGTGTCCGCACCGTGTTCGCCGACTCCTCCCAACCCGCCCGCCTCGCCGAGGTGTTGCGCAAGGAGATGGGTGGCGGGGTCCAGGTCGTGAAGCTGTACTCCGAGTCCCTGACGGCCAAGGGCGAGGGCGCGGACACGTACCTGCGGATGATGCGCGCCAACACGACCGCGATGACCAAGGGCCTGACGGCCCGCTGACCTCAGAACGTTCGACAGGGAAGGAAGAACACAAGTGAACACGACCCCGACAACCCGCAGGAGAGCCCTCGGGGGGACGGCCTGCGCCCTGGCCTTCGCCACGGTGCTGACCGCCTGCGGAAGCGAGAACGAGACGACCGGTGCGTCCAAGAACAAGGCCGGACGCGCCACACCCGCCGCCACGATCAAGGACCCGTTGGTCGCCGGCTTTGACGGCGGCCTCTACATACTCGACGGCAAGAGCCTCAAGCTCGCCAGGACGATCGATCTGCCCGGCTTCAACCGCCTCAACCCCGCCGGGGACAAGGACCACGTCGTCGTCTCCACCGACAGCGGCTTCCGCGTCCTGGACGCCGCCGGACAGCGCTTCACCGGCATCACGTACAAGGGCTCCGAGCCGGGCCACGTCGTCCGACACGCGGGCAAGACGGTCCTCTTCACCGACGGCACCGGCGAGGTCAACGTCTTCGACCCCGCCGACCTGGGCAGCGGCAAGAAGCCCAAGGGCCGGAACTACACCTCGGCCGAGGCACACCACGGCGTGGCCATCGAGCTGGAGAACGGCGAACTCCTCAGCACGCTGGGCGACAAGGAGACGCGCACCGGCGTGCTCGTCCTCGACAAGGACAACAAGGAGATCGCGCGCAACGAGAAGTGCCCCGGCGTGCACGGCGAGGCCGCGGCCAAGGGCGAGGCGGTCGGAGTCGGCTGCGAGGACGGCATCCTCGTCTACAAGGACGGCGAGTTCACCAAGGTCGACGCCCCGGACGACTACGGCCGCATCGGCAACCAGGCCGGCAGCGACGCCTCCCCGGTCCTCCTCGGCGACTACAAGACCGACGAGGAGGCCGAGCTGGAACGCCCCACGCGCGTCTCCCTCGTCGACACGGAGAAGAAGAAGCTCCGCCTCGTCGACCTCGGCACCAGCTACTCGTTCCGCTCACTGGCACGCGGGCCCGAGGGCGAGGCGCTGGTCCTGGGCACCGACGGAAGGATCCACGTCATCGACCCGGACACCGGAAAGATCGAGAAGAAGATCGAGGCCGTGGGGGAGTGGCGGGAACCCCTGGACTGGCAGCAGCCCCGGCCCACGCTGTTCGTCCGCGACCACACGGCGTACGTCTCCGAGCCAGGGGAGAAGGCCCTGCACGCCATCGACCTGGACACCGGCAAGAAGCTCACGTCCGTGAAGCTGCCGAAGGGCACCAACGAGCTGTCCGGCGTGGTGGCCGGCCACTGACACGCGTACGCCCCCGTGGTCGGCGGACCACGGGGGCGTACGGCTGCCCGCTCAGACGGAGCGGTGGTACTGGTCCGGCACGTGGCTCTCCGCGCCCAGCTCGCGCGCCGCGTGGCGGGCGAAGGACGGGTCGCGAAGGAGCTCGCGGCCGAGGAGGACCGCGTCCGCCTCACCGTTGGCGAGGATCTTCTCGGCCTGCTCGACCTCGGTGATGAGGCCGACCGCGGCGGCCGGCACCCCGGCCTCGTTACGGACGCGGGCCGCGAAGGGGACCTGGTAACCGGGGCCGACCGGGATGCGGACGCCCGCCGCGTTGCCGCCGGTCGACACGTCGATCAGGTCCACGCCGTGGGCCTTCAGCTCGGTGGCGAACCGGACGGTGTCGTCGCCGGTCCAGCCCTCCTCGCCGTCCAGCCAGTCGGTCGCGGAGATGCGGAAGAGCAGCGGCAGCTCCTCGGGCCACACCTCGCGGACCGCGTCCACGACCTCAAGCGCGAAACGGGTGCGGTTCTCGTAGGAGCCGCCGTACTCGTCCGTGCGCTTGTTGGAGTGCGGGGAGAGGAACTCGCCGATGAGGTAGCCGTGCGCGCCGTGCAGCTCGATGACCTGGAAACCGGCGTCCAGGGAGCGGCGGGTGGCGTCGACGAACTGCTGGACGATCTCCTTGATGCCGTCGACCGACAGCTCGGCCGGGACCGGGTGCTGCTCGTCGAAGGGCACCGCACTCGGGGCGACGGCCTCCCAGCCGTACGCGTCCGGGCCGACCGGCGCGCCGCCCTTCCAGGGCCGGTCGGTCGAGGCCTTGCGGCCGGCGTGACCGAGCTGGACGCCCGGCACCGTGTTCTGCGACTTCAGGAACGACGTGATCCGGCGGAAGGCCTCGACCTGGGTGTCGTTCCAGATGCCGAGGTCCTGCGGGGAGATCCGGCCCTCGGGGGAGACGGCCGTCGCCTCGACGATGATCAGGCCGGTGCCGCCCGCGGCGCGCGCCCCGTAGTGCTGGAAGTGCCAGTCGTTCGGCGCACCGGTGAGCGGACCCTCGGGAGCCGCGCTGTACTGGCACATCGGCGGCATCCACACGCGGTTGGGGATGGTCAGGGACCGCAGGGTGTAGGGCTCGAACAGTGCGCTCACGGCGGACTCCATTCGGTGTGGATCGCGGAATTGCCTCGTGGATGGCGACGAGGACCTCGCTAGTACGATAGCCACCGTAGTACGGCGGATGTCAAACTACGATGGTTCTCGTACAATGACCGTGACGCACCGCACGCGTCCAGCCACCCGCACCGCGAAGGGGAGTCGTCCATGACGGCCGCAGCACCGCACACCGGGACCGCTACCGGCGGTCGTACGCTCGCGCACCCCGACCGCGCGGAGATCCGGCTCGAAACGGTGCTGCACGCGCTGTCCGATCCGATGCGCATGGCCGTCGTCCGGGAGATGGCGGCCTCGGCGGAGGCCGAGCTGTCCTGTTCGGCCTTCGATCTGCCCGTCAGTAAGTCGACCACCACGCACCACTTCCGCGTGCTGCGTGAGGCCGGGGTGATCGAGCAGGTCTACCGGGGGACCGCCAAGCTCAACGGCCTGCGCAGGGCCGACCTGGACGGGCTCTTCCCCGGCCTTCTCGACACCGTCCTCGACGCGGCTGCCCGGCAGGAGGGCCGGCTCGACGGGAGCTGAACGAGGCCGATGGGTGGTCGACGAGGCCGATGGGTGCTGGACGAGGCGGCGGGCCGTGGCTACGAATCCCGCGCCGCGCCCAACAGGCCCTCCCAGTCGGGGATCTTCACCGAGCCCCGCCCCAGCCCCCGCCCCAACTCCGCCTCGGCCCGCTCGATCGCCCGCCACCCGTCCCACCGCACGGGCCGCGCCCCGGCCGCGATCAGACCGCTCAGCGGGTCCCGCGCGGTGCCTACGACGGCCGTGGCATCGTCCAGGAGTGACGTGACGGTCTCCTTGGCGCAGGGCCGGTTGGTGCCGATCACGCCGGTCGGGCCGCGCTTGATCCACCCGGCGACGTACTCGCCCGGCGCCACCCGTGCGTCCCGCAGCACCCGCCCCGCCTCATGCGGCACCGTGCCGCTGCTTTCGTCGAACGGCAGGCCCTCCAGCGGCACCCCGCGATAGCCCACCGACCGCAGCACCAGCTCCGCGCCGATCTCCTCGAAGCCGCCCGTGCCGGTCACGCCCCCGTGCCCGTCGGGTCGCGTCCGCTCGAAGCGGACCCCGGCCACCCGGCCGTCGTCGCCCGCGAGCACCTCGGTGGGCCGCAGGTAGAACCGCAGATGGATCCGGCGCCGTGTGCCCCGTGGTGGCTCGGCGGCCCAGCCGCGCAACACCTCGATGTTGCGCCGCAGTGCGGCGGGCAGCGCCGACGGGTCGGTGTACGCCGGGTCTTGCGCCAACTCACGCTCGTCGACCAGCACTTGGGTGTCCGGGAGGCTGCCCAGCTCGCGCAACTCCTTCGTGGTGAAGCGGGCCTGCGAGGGGCCGCGCCGACCCACCATGTGCACGTCGCGGACCTCGCTCGCGGCGAGGGTGTCGAGTGCGGCGCGGGGCATGTCGGTGGGCAGGAGTTCGGCGGCGCCGCGGGCCAGTATCCGGGTCACGTCCACCGACACATTGCCCACGCCGATGGCGACGGCCGTGCGTACGCCCCGCACGAAGCCGCCGTCGACCGCGTCCGGGTGGGCGCTGTACCAGGCCACGAAGTCGGTCGCCGACCAACTGCCCGGCAGGTCCTCGCCCGGCACCCCGAGCCGCCGGTCGGCCGCCGCGCCCACGCAGTACACCACCGCGTCGTACAGCTCCAGGAGCTTGGCGGGCGGCAGGGCGGGGCCGATCTCCACCCCGCCGAGGAAGCGGACCCGTTCGTCCTCCAGGACCGCGCGCAGATTGCTCTGCAGGGATTTGATCTTCTCGTGGTCCGGGGCGACGCCGTAGCGCACGAGGCCGTACGGGCAGGGGAGCCGGTCGAGCACATCGACGCGGATGTCCGGAACGCGGTCCTGTCGTACGAGGCCCTGCGCGGTGTAGACCCCGCTCGGGCCCGAGCCGACGACGGCGATGTGCGGCACGGGAGGCTCCCTCCGCCGGGGTGCTGATGTGTCTCAGCATGACACCGGGAGGCGCGGTGGGGGAGGGGGCGCGGCGGCGCTCAGGACATGTCGCGCATCCGCTCGACCTCGCTGGTCTGCTGCGCGATCACATCGTCGGCCATCTCTTCCACCTGGACGTTGTTTCCGCCGCTCTTGACCTCCGTGGCCATCGTCACGGCCCCCTGGTGATGCGTGATCATCAGCTTCAGGAACAGCTCGTCGAACGCCTTGCCCTTGGCCGCCCTCAACTTCTTCAGCTGGGACTCCGTCGCCATCCCCGGCATCGCGTCGTGCGCGTGGTGGCCCTCGGGCGCGGTGTCGCGGCCGTACTTCTGGAGCCAGCCGCGCATCGTCTCGATCTCCGGCCCCTGGGCGGCGGTGATCCGCTCGGCGAGCCGCTTGACCTGCTCCGACTCGGCCTGTTTCGGGGCCAGTTCGGTCATCTTCAGGGCCTGCTCGTGGTGCGGGATCATCATCTGTGCGTAGCTGACGTCCGCGGAGTTCGGGGTGTCGTCCGATCCGCGCTGCTTCGCGTCCTTGGCCGACAAGGTCTCGGCCGCGTCGCCGGGCTTGCCCGGAGCGATGACCGAAGGGCCGTCGGACACCCGGGAGTTGGACTTGCCCGCGCCGTCCGAACCCCCCGAGTCGCACCCGGTCAATGCCAGCGCCGACACCGCCGCCAGCGCGGCGGCAGCAACTTTCATGACGATTGCGTTGCCAGCTATTGATCTGTGCATGAGGAAGACGATACTCGGGAGATCCGTGAATCGTTCACGTACGAGCGAAGTCACCGTCACCCAAGGAGACAACAGTGACCCTGTACTCCCCCCGAACACGGCGCAGACGCCTGGGAGTTGCCACCGCGGCGGCCGGACTCCTCGCGGCGCTGCTCGCCGCGGGCCCCGTCTCGGCGACGCCCGACCCGGGCGACAAGTCGTCGGCGCCCAAGAGCGTTTCGAAGAGCGCCGAGGCCGAGGTCGAGAAGGCGATATCCGCCGGCGACATACCCGGCCAGGACGAGATCGTCCACTCGGACAACATCCAGCACGTCACCAACATCCCCAAGGATGCGCTGCCCGGCACCAACTCGGACCTCGCCTTCCAGGGCAAGTACGCCTTCGCCGGGAACTACGACGGCTTCCGCGTCTTCGACATCAGCAACCCGAAGGCGCCGAAGACGGTCGCCCAGGTGCTGTGTCCCGGCTCCCAGAACGACGTCTCCGTCTCCGGGAACCTGCTGTTCCTCTCCACGGACAGCTCCCGCAGCGACGACTCCTGTGCCTCCACCACCCAGCCGGCGACCGAGAAGTCGTCCTGGGAGGGCATGAAGGTCTTCGACATCAGCGACAAGGCGAACCCGAAGTACGTCTCCGCCGTCGAGACCTCGTGCGGCTCGCACACGCACACCCTGGTGCCGGAGAAGAAGAACGTCTACGTGTACGTCTCCTCGTACTCGCCCAGCGCGACGTTCCCCGACTGCCAGCCGCCGCACGACGGCATCTCCGTCATCAAGGTGCCCCGCAAGGCGCCGCAGAAGGCGGCCGTGGTGAACTTCCCAGTGCTCTTCCCCGGTGACGGGGCGGACGGTGGCGGCAACCCCGGCGCGCCGACCAACCCGGGTGTCTCCAAGACCACCGGCTGCCACGACATCACGGTCCTGCCCTCCAAGGACCTCGCGGCGGGCGCCTGCATGGGCGACGGCATCCTGTTCTCCATCGCGGACCCGGAGAACCCAAAGGTCATCGACCAGGTCCAGGACAACGTCAACTTCGCCTTCTGGCACTCGGCGACCTTCAACCAGAAGGCCAACAAGGTCGTCTTCACCGATGAGTTGGGCGGCGGTGGCGCGGCCACCTGCAACGCGGAGATCGGCCCGGACCGTGGCGCCGACGGCATCTACGACATCACCGGCAAGGGTGACAAGCGCAAGCTCGTCTTCAAGAGCTACTTCAAGATCCCGCGCCACCAGGCCGACACCGAGAACTGTGTCGCGCACAACGGCTCGCTGATCCCGGTAAAGGGCAAGGACCTCATGGTGCAGGCCTGGTACCAGGGCGGCGTCTCCGTCTGGGACTTCACGGACTCCGCGAAGCCCAAGGAGATCGGCTACTTCGAGCGCGGCCCGCTCACCACGGACAAGATGACGACCGGCGGATCCTGGTCGGCGTACTACTACAACGGGTACGTCTACTCGAACGACATCGCGAAGGGCTTCGACGTCCTGAAGATCAAGGATGCCAGGACCGACCCGGCCTCCAAGATCCGTCTGAGCGAGCTCAACGTCCAGACGCAGCCGGACTACTTCGGCTGACCGGCCCGCTCACCATTGACGGCCGGTGACAGCGGTTCGAAGTACCGCGAGAAATCGGCCGGTCTGCCGTGAGCGGGGCTCCCGTCGGACGACGCGTCATCCTCGTCGTCCGGCGGGAAACCCCACTGCCACTCCAGGTCGTAGCGGCGGAACAGCTCGGCACGCATCGGGGCGAGCCGCATCGGCACACCGGGCACGAGCATCGAGAACACGGCGCCCATCAGCACGGCGCGCAGCATCGGATAGTCGGTGTCGACATCGAGCGTCCCGTGCCGTACGACAGTGTCGCGCAGCAGCGCCGCGAGCCGCTGCTGCTCCGGGCACTGCACGAAGCCCTCGGCCTGCAGGATCCCCGCCATGTGCGTGCGCATGAGGACGGGTTGGTCGCGGGCGAGGCCGAGGATCGCGTCGATCGCGCGGGCCAGCCGCTCGTTCCCGCGCTCCGTCCCGGGCTCGCGCTCCAGGGCCTCCTCCAGCGTCCGGTGCATCAGCCGGTGCACGGCGGACTGCAGCAACTGCCGCTTGCCCGGGAAGTAGTACGAGACCAGACCGCGCGCCGAGCGGGCGCGGTCCGCGATGTCGCCGAGCGTCGTCGCGTCGTACCCGCGCTCCCCGACGAGCTCCAACGTCGCCTGCAGGAGCCGTTCGCGGGAACGTCGGCGCAACTCCTCATTGACCGATGCGCTGCGGGGGGACATTCTTGACTCCTGCGTTGACTGGCTCAGAGCCAACTATACTCAGCGCTTCCCGGCCACCGGCCTGTTGGGCGCGGTGTGCGCGGGAGGGTCGGCTGCATTTGGGCGACGCGGGGGATCGTCCAAATGCAGCCGCGTCATGTGCGGGTTCGTCAGGTGTCGCCGCTTCAGGTGAAGGCGGCTCAGATCAGGCCGAGCACGGGCCGCAGCCCGTCCGGCCGGGCGTCGGCCGGCAGATGGTCCACGAAGTGCACCGCGCAGCCCAGCTCGGCTGCCCCGCCGTCCGCGTGCCGGTCGTCGCCCACCATCAGCGCGTCACCGGGCGCCACGCCCAACTCCTCGCAGGCGGCGGCGAACAGCCGCGGGTCCGGCTTCGTCACGCCGTGCCGGTACGACAGGACGTACGCGTCGACGAACCCGTCGAGTCCGTGCCCGGCGAAGACGGGGCGCGGATCCCAGCCGATGTTGCTGATCACGGCCACCGGGACACCGCGCTCGCGCAGACCGGCGAGCACCTCACGGGCGTCCGGGTAGGGCTGCCAGGCGGCGGGCGTCATGTGCCGGTCGTACAGGGCGTCGTAGAGCCGCTCGGCGGGCAGCGGGACCTCGCGGGCCAGGCCCGTGTACGCGGCGCGGTGCCTCGTGGCGTCCACGTCGCGGACGGCGACGAGCTCGGCGAGATGGTCGGGGACGTTCATCTGATGCGTGCTGCCACCCGGCAGCGCCCCCGCCGCCTCCAGGCCCCTGGCCGCCCGCGTGAACTCCTCGGCCGGCAGCTCGATGTCGTTCTCGTCGAGTACGGCGCGCAGCCAGGATTCAGTGGATTCGATGCGGAACAGCGTCCCGGAGAAGTCGAACAGCACGGCTTTGATCGTCATGCCGTCGATCCTCCGACCTGCCGAACGCGATGGTCAAGCACGGGCGTTGGGAGCGACCCACTTCCCGTACGCGGCCGTGGACACGACCACCGTCAGCGCTCCGAGCAGCCAGCCGGCCAGCACGTCCGACGGCCAGTGCACCCCCAGCCACAGCCGGGTCAGTCCGACGCCGAGCACCGACACCACGGCGAGCGTGAGTGCGCAGCGCCACAGCGTGCGCCCGGCCCCGTACCGCCGCAGCAGCCACAGGACGAGCGCGCACACCACGGTCGCCGTCATCGCGTGCCCCGAGGGGAACGCGGCGTAGTGCGCCGAGTCCACCGGTTCGCGCCACACGGGGCGCGGCCGGTCGACGGCCGCCTTCAGGCCCTGTTGCAGCAGCGTGCCGACCAGGCAGGTGGCCGCCACCCAGCCCGCGAGCAGCCAGTCCCGCAAGCGCCGTACGAGGAGCAGCACGATCACCGCGCACAGGAGCCGCATCGTCCAGGGGTCCCACACCCAGTCGGTCAGGACGCGGTTGACGCGCGTGATGCCGGGGTCGGCGAGGGCCCGGCCGTGCAGCGAGCGCGCGACGTCCCGGTCGAGGTCCATCAGCGGGCTCCACCGGAACGCCACCAGGACGAGCAGAAGGACGGAGGGCAGGGCCAGTGCGGTGGCGGTGAGCGCGAGGACGGGTCGGGTGCGTCGGGGCGGGGAGTCGAGCCGTACCGGGTGCATGGGGACGATCCTCGCTCATCGGGCGCCGCGCGGGCCATCCCGGTGGGCGGTGCGGCGTGGTGCTACCCCAGCGCCCGCAGGGCGGGGACGAAGGTGACCAGGAGGGGGACGAGCGGGACCAGCGCCGCGGCCGCCGTGAGGCGCAGCCGGTGTGCCGGCGTCAGACGCGAGGGCGGCGCGAGCAGCCGGTGCACGCGCTGCGGGACCTGCGCGTGCGGCGTCGGGCAGGGGCCGAACACTCCGCGATCCTCGTTGAGTTCGACCAGGGCGAGCGCGATGCTCATGCGCCCGAAGCGGCGCGAGGCGACGTCGTCCGCCGCCAGTTCGACCAGTCGGTGCATCTCGTTGCGGAACGAGGCGAAGACCGGTACCTGCGGAAAACCGGAGGCCAGCGCGCCCGAACAGTGCAGCAGCCAGTCGTGCCGCCACCGCGCGTGACCCATCTCGTGCGCGAGCACCGCGTCCAGTTGGCGGCCCTTCAGGCGCTGCAACGCGGCTGTGGTGATGATCAGTTGGGGCGTCGTGCCCGACATCCACCAGGCGTCGGGGCGCTTGCCCTCCAGGATGACGAGGCGGTCGGGGCCCGGCTGCTCGCCGGGCAACAGCGGGGCGCGCTCCAGGAGTTCGGCCCGCCTCGCGCGCCGCCGAGCCCGTGCGTTGCGCACCTCGCGCACCAGCATCGCCGCCGTCCACGCCCCGCCCAGGGCGAGCGTCACGGCGACGGTCGCCGCCCACGGTCCCGCGGCACGCAGCGCGTACGCGTCCACGACTCCGTGCGGCGCCCCCGCGAACACATGACCGCGCACGGCGCCCCAGGCGGCCGCCGCGCTCAACGTCATCGACAGGGCGCAGCACAACAGCACACCCGCCACCACGCACTGCCACGCCCACAGCGCGACGATCGGCTCCCGCTCCGTCCAGTCCGCGCGCGCGAGCAGTCTCGGCGCGACCAGGGCGGCAAGGGCGCCGAGCAGCAACAGTGCTACGGGGACGGTCATGTCCGTCAGCCTATGAGGCGAGCGCTACCCACGGGTATGGCCTGGCGCGTCAAGTGACGCACGCCACGGTTTCGTTGATCGGCCCGCTACGTCGTCGGCGGCACCGGCCCGCTACATGGTCAGCAGCATCGCGAGCATCCCGATTCCCATCGAGAGCCGGCACGCCCGTGCCAGCTCCGGGCGGTCGCCCCAGCCTGCGGCGCCGACCGCTGGACCGGTCGCCGTCGTGGCCGCCGTGGCCGGAACGAGGCGGGCGCCCGACCACAGGACGTAGACCGTGAAGTAGAGGAGGAGGGCGCCGGTGAGGGCCGGGGCGCCCGCGCCGCCGTGGTGTGCGTGGGCCGCCGGGCGGACGGCCATCGCCACCGCCATGTACGCCATGGCGAACGTGCCCACCAGGTGATGCAGGTGATGGGTGCCTGTCCGGGAGGCCCACAGGGCGTGGAGGGCGGCTGCCCCGAACACGGCCGCGTACAGCAGCCACACCCAGTGCGGTGGCGTGAGCACCGCCGCCGGGACCGCCATCAGCGCCATCCCGAACCCCATCAGGGCCTCGCCGCCGGCCGTGCGGCGCTGCTCCTCGACGTCGCTGCGCAGGCGCAGCAGGCAGTACGCGCCGGTCGCCGCGCACAGTGCGACCAGCAGCCAGGCGGCCGAGAGCGGTCCGTGCACCGGTTCCCCCATCGTGTCCGTCTCGTCGTCGGTGTCCGTCAGGGAGATGCCCGGGCGGGCAGGGGCGTATGGCGGCGCAGGGGAGCACGGGTGGTCGCGCGGGTGAGGTGGCGCAACCGTTGTGCATCCGATCACTGGATATCGTTTACGGGTAAAACACCTGCTAAAGTTTTCTTATGAGCAGCACACCACCGACACCTCGCACCCCCGCCGTCCACCGCCTCCCGCTCGCCGGAGTGCTGCGCCTCAACAAGCCGTCGGACGTCTGGCTCAAGCCCGCGACCAGCGTGGTCGTCGCCACCGCGATACCGAACGTGACGCTGCTCGCCCTCGGCCGGCTCGACCTCGCCATGTACACGATGGCGGGCAGCTTGTGCGCCCTGTACGGGCACAACCTCCCGTACGCGGCACGCGCGCGTGCCCTCGCGTGGGTGGTCGCCGGGATGTTCGCGAGCATCGCGGTCGCCATGGTCTCCGCCTCGCTCACCTCGTCCGCGGCCGTCCTCGTCGCCGTCGGCGCGTTGCTCGCCGCCGCGCAGAAGGGCCTGTGCGACGCCACCCGGATCGGGCCCCCCGGCAACCTCATCTTCACGTTCATCAGCTCCGCGATGCTGTTCGCGCCGCAGACCCTCGGGCAGGTGCCGGGTCATCTCGCGCTGACGCTGGCCGCCGGCGCCGTCTCCTGGATCGTGGGCATGGCCCCCGCCGTCGTCCGGCCCCACGGGCCCGAGCGCCGCGCCACCGCCCGCGCGCTGAACGCCGCCGCCGCGTACGTCGAGCGGCCCGAGCACGCGCCCGCTCGTGGTGCCGCGGCCGCGGCCGTGCACGCCGCGTGGCAGTCGCTGCTCGCCACCGGGGCGCGCACCGAGGCACGGCGCGCGCTGGAGCGGCTCGTGCTGCGCGCCGAGGTCGCCATCGCGGCGCCCGCTGATGCCGACGCGGACCGGCTGCGCGCCTGGGCGGGCGGCCTGCGCGGCGCGGGCTCGGTGCCGCGCCCCGCCCGCATCGCCGGTATGGACGACGAACTCCTCGGCATCGAGGCGGAGCTCGCGGGCGGGAAGCCCTCGTTGTGGCGGCGGATCGGCCCCGGCTCGCCGCTGCTGCCCATCGTCCTGCGTACCTTCGTCGGCTGCGCCCTCGCCGGATACGGTTCGCTCGCCATCGGCGTCGGCCGCCCCTACTGGGCCCTGGTCACCGCCGCCTCGATCTACCAGGCCAACCTCACGCTGTCCTGGAACCGCGGCGTACAGCGCGTCGTCGGCAACGTCGCGGGCGTGCTCGTCTTCGCCGCGATCGTCCCGCTCGCCCACGCCAGCCGGCTCGCCCTCGTCGTGCTCTGCCTCGCCTGCGCTTTCGGCGCCGAGGCGTTCATGGCCCGCAACTACTGGCTGGGCAGCCTGTGCGTGACGCCGATGGCGCTCCTGGTCACCGAGTTCGCCCGCTACCAGGAGCCCGGCGAGCTGATCGGCGACCGCATCGTCGACACCCTCGTCGGCGCCGTACTCGGCATCGTCGCGGCCATCGCCGTCACCAACCGGCGCGCCACCGACGGCATCGAGCAGGCACTCGCCGGCAGCGACACCGCCCGCGAGACCGCCGAGCGCGCTCTCGCGCTGCCCGCCCCCGGCCATGCCGCGCTGGAGACGGCCCGCCGCGGCCTCGCCGCGGCCCTCGTCGAACTGCGCGCCGCCGCCGACGCCGCGGCCGGCGAGTGGTGGCAGCGCGCCCTGCCCGAGGAGCGGGTGCTCGCCGCCGAGCGGTCCGGGCACCGTACGCTCGCGGCCACGGTGCGCCGGCAGGCGGCCGAGGCGGGCGTCGCCGCCTCCCCGAGTGGTGCGGGCGCCCAGCGGTAGCGGATAGTGGCGCACGCACAACGTTCGGCCCATGAGGAAGGTCCGGTCAGGCAGGCATGAGCACGCAGCAAGGCGCGGCGGCAACGGCGCCGCTCGACATCGTGTCGTCGGTCGTACGGCAGTGGCAGGCCGTACGCCCCGACATCGACACCGGCCCCATGGAGATCATCGGGCGCATCAACCGGTGCGCCGCGCTGCTCCAGCAGGCCGAGGACGCCCCGCTGCGGCACGCGGGCCTGACCAGGGCCGAGTTCGACCTGCTCGGCACATTGCGCAGGACCGGCCGCGAACTCACCCCCGGCGACCTCGCCCGCGAGACCTTCGCCTCCGGCGCCGCTGTCACCAAGCGGCTCAAGCAGCTCCAGGAACGCGGCCTCGTCTCCCGCCGCGGCGACACCCGCGACCGCCGCGTCTCCCACCTGAGCCTGACGGACGAGGGCCGGGCTCTCGTCGACGAGATCCTGCCGAGTCAACTCGCGTACGAGGGGGCGGTCCTTTCGGGTCTGGGCGAAGGGAAGGACGCGCAACTGAGCGGGCTGCTTGGGGAGTTGCTGCTCCAGCTGGAGGGACGCCTTGGGAGCGGGCCGCAGTAGGTCAGGAACCTGATGAGAGGGGGCCCGTCGTCCAGGACGACGGACCCCCTCTCATCAGGCCTCAGCGCGGCACCGTCGCCCCCTCGATGCCGTACTCCTCGCGCCGACCGCACATGCCAAGACCTCCGTGGCGGGTCGGCGTGGCGGTGTGCATGGTCGACGCGGACAGGTATCCGTCGGCGTCGCCCTTTTCCAAGGCGTCGAGCTGGGCGCCCGTGCGCTCGGCCGTGGCCAGGGCGCCGGTGCGCCACAGCTCGCGCCAGGCCGCGACGCGCGGGCGGACCAGCGCGGCGGCCGCCCGCTGGAACGCGCGCAGCGGTTCCGCGTCGCCCGCGGAGAGGGCCTCGCGCAGCGGCAGGTAGCCCTCGACCGCGAGGTCCCGGCGGCGGCGCGCGGCCGCCTCCGCCTCGGGGCCCGCCGGGCCGGGAAGCGCCGCCGCGGCCGCGTACTTCTCCGGGTCGGCCAGGTACTCCGGCGGGAACGTGAACACCGCGTCGCCCGCCTCCGGCAGCCCGCTGTTCTGCATCAGGACGGTGATCCGCAGCTCCTCGCCCTGCACCATGCGGTGCACCGTGCCGGGCTCGAACCAGGCGAGCGAACCGGCCTCCAGGGGCGTGTCCCGGTAGCCGTCCGGGCTCAGCGTCTGCACCGCGCCGCGCCCGCCCGTCACGACGTACGCCTCGGTGCACACCAGGTGCAGATGCGGGCTGCCGCCGCAGACGCCGTCCGCCGCCTGCCAGTCGTACGCGGAGATGTGCGAGAGGCCGATCCCGCCGGGCAGCGGCCGGTCGAGGCCCGAGGCGTCCGGGCTCACCACGCCAGCTCCTTCAGACGTCCTGCCACCCGCTCCGTGTCCCAGGCGCCGTCGGCGACGACCACCCGGTACCGGTAGCGGAACGTCTCGCCCGCCGGCAGCGCGAACTCCTCGAAGAACGCCCAGGAGAACGCGACCGTCGGAATCGGCTCCGAGCGCACGAACCAGTGCGAGGCGTGGATCGAGTCGGCGTTCTCCGGAGCGTGCTCGAACACGAGCGTGGAGTGCGCGTCGACGTCGTCGTGCTCCCCGGTGAACGCCACCCACGGACCCTGCGTCCCCATCAACTCTCGGTCGGAGGCGTCCCCTTGGGGCCCGAAGACCTTGCCGCCCGTGAAGTCGCGCGGTCCGCGCCACTGCAGGCCCGTGTAGCCGGCCATCTCGCGCCCCGCCGTGGTCGGCGAGCCGAAGCGCAGGGCCTCGCCGTCGGCGCGGGTGTTCGTCAGCTCGATCGACCAGTCGACGGCGTACGAACCGGACTCCGGATCCACGGAGTGCACCCGCACGCCGCGCCGTTCACGGGCCCACTCGTCGCCGCCGTTCTCGATCCAGGTGAGCCGCTCGGCGATGCTCAGCTCGTCGTCGCTCACGTCCACGGCGTCGAAGCCGTCGTGCCGCATCGACCCGATCCTGTCGTGCAGCGGGAGGTAACCCTCGCCGTGGACATAGCAGTTGCCGCCCCAGAAGTTCTGCCCGGAGAGGTGGCTGGCCGTCATCTGGAGGCCCTTGTGCCAGCGGTGGTCGTTGGGCCGGTAGCCCGAGACCAGGTTGCCGGCCAGGGTGCGCAGCGGATGCACGTACGGCTTGCGGGCCTCGAAGGCGTCCGGGTCCGGCTTGTACACGTAGGAGAAGAGGTCGGTGCCGGTCGCGGCGGAGCGCACCGTGATGCGGTCGCCGTGGGTGTGGGTGACCTCGAGCGAGTTCTCTGCGCTGCTCACTGCTTGGGGCTCCAATCCGGGTGGTCTCCGTGCATCGCGGCGTAGAACGGGTCGCCAGGGCCGATCTCGCCGGCCGCGACCGTGGCACCGGTGAACGCCGACTTGTACAGCGCGGCGGCGAACTCCAGCGTGCTGCGGGCGCTCTGGCCGCTGCCGGGCGGGCGGACGCCGGCGTCGTACGCGTCGAGCAGCGCGGTCAGCTGCGCGGTGTGCGAGCTGGGTACGTCGGCGGTGGGCGCGGGCGGCTGCTCGGCGCCGGGGGCAGGGGTGTAGCGCCAGTCGTCGTTGCCGTGCCCGTACAGGTGGGTCAGCTCGACGGTGGCCTTCTCGCAGTCGATGCGGATGCGGCTCGCCTCGTCGGGCGAGAGCACGGAGTTGACGACCGTACCGAGGGCGCCGTCCTTGAAGCGGACGAGCGCGGTCGACACGTCCTCGCTCTCCGTGTCGTGCACCAGGCGAGCCGCCATCGCCCGGATCTCGGTCCACTCGCCGAGCAGGTGCAGCATCAGGTCGTACTGGTGGATGCCGTGGCCCATCACGGGGCCGCCGCCCTCGCTGGCCCACTTGCCGCGCCACGGCACCTCGTAGTACGCGGTGTCGCGGTACCAGGTCGTCTGGCAGTGGGCGACGAGCGGGCGGCCGAGCGCGCCCTCGGTCAGCAGCGAGCGGGCGTGCACGGCGCCCGAGCCGTAGCGGTGCTGGAAGACGACGGACGCGTAGGCGCTGCTGGCCTCCTCGGCGGCGGCGATCTCGTCGTACTCGGCGAGGGAGAGGGTGAGCGGCTTCTCGCACAGCACCCAGGCGCCGGACTTGAGGGCCGCGACGGTCTGTTCGCGGTGGAACACCGGCGGGGTGCCGATGAGGACGAGGTCGGGCCGCGCCTCTTCGAGCATCGCGGTCAGGTCGGTGTGCACGGAGACGTCCGCGAACCCGGCCTCGGCGGCCCGGGCGCGGAATCCGTCGAGGCGGGCCTGGTCCACGTCGACGGCGGCGACGAGTTCGACGCGGTCGCGCAGGGAGGTGAGGGTGGGCAGATGGCTGCCGGTGACGATCGCGCCGGTGCCGACGACGGCGGCACGCAGACGGGATCCCTGGCGGGCGGGGCTTGGCATGCGGGTTCCTCGCGGAGGGCTGTCGGAGGGGGGAAAGCGCTTTCCGTTGCGTCGACCCTAAGCGGGGGGTGCGGGTCCGGACAAGGGGTGCCGGGGTTTCGGGGAGTTGGGCACTTCAGGGCGGGACCTCGAGGCTCCGCCCCGGCCGGGGAGCGATGGGGCGCCCACGGTTTGAAACGTATCAGTCACTTCTCGTCCACACCGCGGAAAGCCCCTGGAATCCATTGACAGGGGCGTTCGCGTCGGGTTCGTATGTACCTCACCTGCGGGTCACGGTCGCTCGGTGCGACCGTCTGCCGTTGCCGAGCATGGGCCGTGCGTCACGGCATCCGGCCGGACCACCGCCGCAGGCGAGCCGCTATCAATGGAGCGTTTCAAGTTCGACCGCCTCCGTGCGTCGAGCAAGCGCTTTCTGTTGCGAGGAGAGCTATGAGCGTGACCGCGTCAAAGGAGTCGCGTACCGCGGAGGCGTCCGCCGCCGGGCGGGCGATGTGGCGGAAGGCCGCGGCGAGCGGCTGGGTCGGCGGTGCACTCGAGTACTACGACTGGTTCATCTACGCCCAGGCCGCAGCGCTTGTCTTCCCGGGGATCTTCTTCCCGGAGGGCAACGCGACCATCGCCGTACTCGCGTCCCTGGGGACCTATGCCGTGGGCTATGTCGCGCGCCCCATCGGCGCCGCCGTGCTCGGCCACTGGGGAGACAAGAAGGGCCGCAAGAACGTCCTCGTCCTGGCCATGTTCCTGATGGGCGTCTCCACCTTCGCGGTGGCCCTGCTGCCCACCTACGGACAGGTCGGCATCGCCGCCCCGATCCTGCTCACCCTCGTCCGCCTCGTGCAGGGCTTCGCCGTGGCGGGGGAGTTGAGCGGGGCCAGCGCGATGATCATCGAGCACGCTCCGCACGGCAGGCGCGGTTTCCTCGCGAGCTTCGCCCTGCACGGGACCGTCGTCGGGCAGATCCTCGGCGCCGCGATCTTCCTGCCCATGTCGATGCTGCTGTCCGACGAGGCCTTCAAGTCCTGGGGCTGGCGCATCCCGTTCCTGCTCAGCGCGGTCGTCGTGGTCGCCGGCTACATCATCCGGCGACGCGTCGAGGAGTCAAGGACCTTCGAGAAGCAGCAGGAGAGCTCCCCGCAGGCCCACAAGGTGCCGCTCGTGGAGGCGTTCAGGGAGAACTGGCGGGAGATCCTCCGCGCGGTCTGCATGACCCTCGTCAACGTCATCGGCGTCACGGTCTCGGTGTTCGGCGGCGCCTACGCGACGCAGTCCGGCTACGGCGTCGGCATGAGCACGACCGTCTACCTGTGGATCCAGATCGCCGCGAACGTGGCCGGCTTCTTCGTCGTCCCGGTCTTCGGCCGCCTCTCCGATCGCTTCGGCCGCCGCCCCATCATGATCGGCGGTGGTCTGGTGGCGGGCGCGCTCTGCTACCCGTACCTGTGGGCGGTCGGCGCCAACAACGTGCCGCTGACCTTCGTGCTCGCGATGCTGTCCTGGGGTGTGGCCTACCAGGCCTGGAACGCCACGTTCGCCTGCTTCTTCCAGGAACTGTTCCCGGCCCACCGCCGCGTCACCGGCTTCGCGCTCTCGCAGAACATCGGCCTGGCGATCATCGCCTTCCTGCCGACGATCTTCACGATGGTGGCGCCGCCCGGCTCCTCGAACGTCCCGCTCACCATCGGCACGCTGTGCCTCGTCATCACGGTCATCGCCTCCATCGCGACGTGGAAGTCCCCGGAGACCTACCGTGTCCCGCTCGACCAGCTCGGCAGCCCCGACGCGAGGCCGCTGCCGCGCGAGGAGTACGAGAGGCTGCGCACGGCCGCGAAGTGAGACGGGGAGCCTCCCCGCGCATATGGCGCGGGGAGGCTCCCTGTTCGGAACCGTCGAGCCGTCGAGCCGTCGAGCCGTCGGGCCGTCGGGCCGTCGAGCCGTCGAGTCATTGAGCCACTGAGCTGTCGAGCCACCGAGACACCGAGCCACTGAGCCGCTGAGCTGTCGAGCCACCGGGACAGCGAGACACCGAGCTATCGAGCCACCGAGACAAGAGGGGAAGCCGTGTCGACGTCCTCGCGGCCGAATGTTCTGCTGCTGCACGCCCACGACCTGGGCCGCTTCCTGGGCTGCTACGGCGTGCCCACGGTACGTACGCCCGCGCTCGACGCGCTGGCCGCGGACGGGGTGCGGCTGGCCAACGCCTTCTGCACGGCGCCGCAGTGCAGCCCCTCGCGGGCCGCGCTGTTCACCGGGCGCTACCCGCACAGCACCGGTGTCATGGGCCTGACCCACCACCGCTGGGACCTGTACGAGGGGGAGCGCCACCTCGCCGAGCTGCTGCGGGCCGCCGGGTACCGCACCGACCTGATCGGCATCCACCACGAGTCCCGGGTCCGTCCGGACGCCGAAGTGGCCGAGCGCCTCGGCTTCGACAGCGTCGACACGCTGGGGGAGGCGCTGATCGAGCAGCGGGCCGAACTCGTCGCCGACCGGGCGATCGAGGCGCTCACGGAGCGCGCCGCCGCCCCCGAGCGCCCCTTCTACCTCCAGGTCGGCTTCCTCGAACCGCACCGCCTGCCGAGCCGCACCTTCGACGGCGTCACCATGGGCTTCACCGGCGACCACATGGAGCCGGACGATTCCCTGGGCCACACCGTCCCCGGCTACCTCCGCGACGACGCGGGCGCCCGCGAGGAGATCGCCGAACTGCAGGGCGCGGTGGCGTACATGGACGCGGCCGTGGGCCGGGTGCTGGCCCGCCTCGACGAACTCGGCCTGGCCGAGAACACCGTGACCGTGTTCACCACCGACCACGGTCTGGCGCTGCCGCGCGCCAAGTGCACGCTGTACGACCCCGGGCTTGAGACCGCCCTGATCCTGCGGGCCCCCGGCCTCGGCTGGAGCGGAGGGCGTGTCGTCGACGAGCTCGTCAGCAATGTCGACGTCGTCCCCACGCTGCTGGCGGCGACCGGCGTCGAACCGCCGGCGCACCTCCATGGGCACAGCCTCGCGGGCGCCCTGTCCGGCAGTGGGGGACCGGCGCAACGGGACGCCGTCTTCGGCGAGTTGACGTACCACAACTACTACGATCCCCGCCGCTGCGTCCGCACCGATCGCTACAAGCTCATCGTCAACCTGGACCACGCGCTCGCCCACACCGCCGCCGCGACGCAGTCCTGGCGTCCCCGCTGCACCCCGCACGCCGGACAGCTGGGATGGCCCGCCGCCAAGTTCGAGCTCTACGACCTGCGCGACGACCCGTGGGAGGCGGTCAACCTCGCCGACTCCCCGGAGCACCGCGACACGCTGGAGGAGCTGCGCGGCCGACTCGTCGACTGGATGACGGACACCGCCGACCCCCTCCTGGCCGGCCCGGTGCCCTCGCCGAGCTACACGTACGCGCGGGATCTGCTGACGCAGGGCCCGTCGGCCGACTGACCGGAAACGTACCGCGGGCCACCGCCGGTCGTTCACGTGTGGTGCGACGACTCCCGGAAGCGGCCCGAACCGGATGCGGTCCGTCAGTGCGCCGCGCCCAGCAGCACGGCAAGGCCTGCCGCGATCGCGCCGAGCACGCTCACGGCGATGACGCCGAACACGACGTACCCGAGCCAGACATTGCCCTTGCCCGGCCCGCTCCACCCTGCCTTGGCGCCGACCTGCGCTACGACGGCGACGCCGAAGTCGTGGTTGTGCGGGCTCGGGTCCAGCGCGGCGGCCCCGGCCTTCGGCACGCGCTCGAACGTCTTCCAATCAGCCTGTCCGCTCCGGGACCTGGGGCCCATGCCCCCGTCAGGGCCGAGCGGATGACCGTCGTAGGAGACCTTGAACCTGCGCTTGCCGCCGTCCGGCGTCACGTGCCACACCCGCGCCTCGTCGCACCCCGGCCAGCGGGGATCCGCCAGGTCCGGCACGATGTCGAACCACGACTGCTTGGGCTCGACCCGGTACGGCGCACCGGAGTACGCGAGCTGCTGCTGCACCAGCGCGATCAGCTCCTCGGCGGCGGCCGCGTCGCTGCCACCAGGGTCCGTGACCTGGGCGCCACTGACACCCTGCGGGCCCCACGCGGGCCCCGCGGCACCATCTTCGGCCTGTTGGCCCAACTGCCTCGCACCGACCGGCTGTTGAGTAGCCACCAGATCGGCGACGTCGCTCAGGAACTCCAGCGCCGGCTCGATCTCCTGCGGCGACTGCTCGTCCTTGTCCCAGCTGATCAGTTCCGTCTCGGTGAACCGCAGTGGATACTTCGCGGCCCGCGGGTCGTTGAGCAGGAACTCGGCGAGCGGCCCGTTCAGCGCGGCGGCGGCGACGGACGGCTGCAACGTTCGCACGGTGAACCGCTCGTCGAAGGCCGGGTGCCCGATGCGCGCATCGTCGCCCGCCCCGAACGCCCGCCGCAGCATCCCGGTGCGCTGCACCATGAACGCGCCAACGGAGTGCGGAAGTTGGACCGCCCACACGGCGTACGTCGAGCTGCTGCTGTCGTCACTGGAGCCGTCGCCCATGCCGCCGTGGGCCATGGAGGTGGTGACGACGCGCCCCTCGACCGACGCCGCATCGCGCCCGCGGTAGCGCCCGTGACAGTAGTCCTCGAACGTGACTCCTTTTCGGGAGCCGACCGGGAACGGCGCGTCGTCCAGGAACCGATCGGCTTCGCCGTTGTTGACCTCCTTGACGAGTTGCCACCCCAGTCGCGAGGTGAGCTCCGCGTACTTGCCCAACTCCCTGTTGCGGCGCCACCGTTGCCACAGTGCGGTCACGACGTGGAAGACCACCAGGATGGGCACAACGAATACGAGGAAAGCGATCACTTCACCCATGTCACGCTCCCCCTTCGCCCGGAGCCGGCGCCCCGCCGGCCTCGGGTCCTGACTCCGCTGCGGGATCCGCCGGGCGCACGGTGTGGAGGAAGTCCTGGAAGTCGTCCAGGACTTCGTCCAGTTGGTCGGCCCGTGCCGTCAGCGCGATCTCGAACTCGGCATAGCGGCCCGGCCGGTTTATGTCTTCGACGAGCAGCAGAACCTGGCTCTGGCACAACTGCACGGGACGGCCGTTCTGATGCGCGTACACCCGCAGGTTCTGCACGACGCCGGCCGCGCCCGCGAGCCCCTGCGCGAACCCCGGTCCCACGTCGGTGCGCTTGACGAGCTCGACACGCCCCACCGTGTCCCGCAGCCGCTGCAGGGACTCGTCGGCGAGTTCGTGCAGGTCGACGGCGGTTTCGCGGGGGCGGCCCGAGAGGGTGATGTTCGGGATGAACCCCGAGCCCCGCGAGGCGAGGTGGAGGGCGACGAACGCGGCGTGCGGAGCCCCTACCTCCTCGGGCGGGGCCGACTGCCAGCCCGGTGGGACCTCACAGGTCAGCGGTACCGGAAGGGTCTCCGGCATGGTGAATCAACTCCTTGACGTGCACGTGCACAATTCGTAGCGGTTCGCGTGGATGACGGCCGAAGCCGTGACCGATGTCGGAGGGCGGACGCGCACCGGCGACTCAGCCGAAGACGGAACCGAGCGCGTCGGCCTTGTCCGAGGTCCAGTCCTTGGCAGCACTCCCGGCGTCTCCCAGAGTGTCGGCCACCTGCCCGGGATCGATCTCGACCTGTCCGCCGAGCTGCCCGCCGAAGCCGATCGCCGCGCCGACGTCGGCGCCGATGACCAACTTGCCGTTCTCCATTCCGGCATCGGCGTGCGCCTCGGCCCCGATGCCCAGCCAGGCCTCAGCGGTGCCGCCGACGCCGACACCCGCGACGGAGGCATGTCCCTCCGCGGTCGCCTTGCCCCCGGCGAAAGCCTCGGCGCCGGCGTGGACGCCGTCCTTGCCGGCGGACACGGCGGCGTTCGCCTCGGCGCCGGCGAATCCCGCGACCTTGCCCGACGTCTCGAACACGCCGGCCTCGTACTTGCCCTCGGCCGAACCCTGCGCCAAGTACGCCTTCCCCGACGCCTGAGCCTGAGCCCTGCCGTCCTCGACCCCGAGCCCGGCACCGCCCTCCACGCCGAGCGTGTCGAAGCTCGCCCGTCCGGACACGTCTCCGCCGAGGGCACTGCCGTACCCCGAAGCCTCCGCGCCCCACACCTTGGCGTCGCCGGAGGCCGACGCGAGGCCCACGCTGAGCCCGAGGGCCTTGTCGCGCCGATCCTCTGTGACCTCCTGGTCCTGGTTGTTGCCCCAGCCTCTGTAGTACTTGCCCTTCTCCTCCTCCCCGCCCTCGGGCGGTGTGACCTGGCCTGGCAGCAGCCATGGATTGTGCTCGAACGGCTTCGGCTCCCAGAACGACAGCGCGGACTGCCCGAGCGGGGACTGCGCGTCCTGCGATGCCCAGTACAGCCACGCAGGAGAGTCGGAGTCCGAACCGCCGACCTTCTCGAACCGCTTCTTCGCCGTGTCGCCCGCCGACTCGACCTGACTGCGCGCGGATTCGAGCTTGTCCTCGGCGCCGCTCTCGTCACCGGCGTCGTACAGGGCCACGGCCTCCGCGGCCTGCTCCTGCCCCCACTTGAGCACGCCGGCGTAGTCCTGAAGAGCGGACGATGCCTTCCGCAACGAGTCGGCGCCGCGGTACCACTTGCTCTTCTGCGGGGAGAAGTCGTCCCAGAACGCGTCGCCGGCGTCGCCGTTCCACCCGGGCGTGCGCACGGAGTGCAGGTCGTCACCGATGGCCTCAACCGCGTCGGCCCTATCGGTCAGTTGACCGACGGATCCGTACAGCTGGAACGGGTCGCCGGGGATGAGCGCCTTCGGGTCGCAGGTCTCGCCCAGCCTGGCTGTCACCTGCCCACCTGTCCTTGCTGAGCCACGAACGATCCGTGGACGAGCTGCTCCTGGCGTTCGTACGCGAGCGCGGTGTCGGCCAGTTTGTCGGCGGCTTCCTCACCCGCGTCCTTGAGTGTCTTGGTCAACGCCTGGTTCCACGTGGCCATCAATGCGTCGAACGCCACCTCGGCGCCGGAGTGGCCGAAGTCGGTTGTCTCCTCGGAGAGTTCGTCGAGGTGGACCTTGTCAGCCCCGTTCACCGCGTCGCGGATCCTCTTGGCTGCGGAACGCAGCACTTCTGGCTCGACGGCGTACCCCGTCATCGATCTCCCCCAGGCCGTTTCTTGGTCGCCCGAACTGGGCGAGCGGGGAGCCTATGTGCTCTTGGGGCTCGCGATTGCACGTCGCCGGGCGGTCAATTGGCCAGGTCAGGGGCGAAGGTCGGGCGGAGGTGCTGGTTACGTGGATTCCGGCTCGGTCCTGACGCCCGCCCCGGCTTCGGCGTCAGTACTCGAAAGGATGGTGTGCCGTGAGCAACTCCTGAACGCTGACGGTGAGTTGCTCACGTCGCCGGGACAGACAGAAGGCGGGCAGCCCCGATCTCGGGGCTGCCCGGAAGACAGCAGGGGTGGGAGCGTGCGCCCAGTGACGTCAGGTGAGGGGAAGCTCCGGCTTCTCCGGGGTCATCGAGCGGCCGTCGACCCGCGCCGCGATCACCTCTTGCAGTTCCTCGGCCGAGAGATACGCGTCGGTCATCTCGAAGTCCCTGAGCGTCGCGGGGCGGTTCCGCTGGAAGCCGGTGCGGACGAAGTCGTCGCCGGCGACCGCATTGAGGGCCCAGTTGGCCGCCGTGCGGAACCGCGCCGTCAGGGTGCGCAGCGCGCCGATGTGGTAGCCGCGCGCCACGACCTGGGCGGGCAGGCCCGTCAGTTGGATGCCCAACGGCTTCGACACGGCCTGGATGCCGCCCAGGTCGACGACGAGGCCGAGGTCCTTGTGGCGGTAGGGCGCCAGCGGCTTGCCGCGCACCGAGGCGAGGATGTTGCGGGCCGCCGCCCAGCCCTGCCGCATCGCGTGCTGCGCGGTCGGCGGGCACATCGCGTCGCCGCCCTTGACGATGTCGGGCACCGCGGCCGCGTCGCCGAGCGCGAAGACCCCGTCGAGTCCGGGCACGGTCAGCTCGGGCGTCACCACGAGCCGCCCGCGGTTGGTCTCGGAGCCGAGGGTCGCGACGAGCGGGCTGGGCGCGACGCCGGCCGTCCAGATCAGCGTGTGGCAGGGCAGTTCGCGCCCGTCGGTGAGCGTCACCGTGTCCTCGGTGACGCTCGCCACCGACACCCCGAGCGAGACGTGCAGCCCGCGCCGTTCCAGGATGTCCATCGCCTTGTCACCGAGCCGCTCGCCCAGCTCCGGCATGAGTTTGGGCGCCACGTCGACCAGGTGCCACTTGATGAGCTTCGGGTCGAGTCCGGGATAGCGCTTGACCGCCGCGGTCGTCAGGCGCTGCAGATACGCGGCCGTCTCCGTGCCGGCGTAGCCGCCGCCGACCACCACGAACTGCAGCCGCGCCTCGCGCTCGGCCGGGTCGGAGCTGGCCGCCGCCAGGTCCAGCTGCGTGATCACGTGGTCGCGGATCCAGGCCGCCTCGGCGAGCGTCTTCACGCCGACCGCGTACTTGTCCAGGCCCGGGATGTCGAACTGGCGCGTCACGCTGCCCGGCGTGAGCACCAGGTAGTCGTAGTGTTCGACGCTGACCTCGCCGTTTATCTTCCGTACGACGACGGCCTTCGCCTGCGGGTCCACGCCGATCGCGCCGCCCGGCACGATCTGGGTGCGCCGCAGCATCCTGCGCAGCGGCACGGCCACGGACTGCGGTGTGAGCACGCCGGAGGCGACGTGCGGAAGCAGTGGCAGATACAGCTGGTGCGCGGTGGGGCTGATGAGCCGCAGCACCGCCTCTCCGGGCTTGAGCTCCTTCTCCAGCTTGTGCGCGCACTCCATCCCGGCGAATCCCGCGCCGATGATCAGGATCCTGGGGACGGACGGCGTACGGGAAGCGCTGGTGTTCCGCGGAGTGGTCATGTCGGATCTCTCCTGGGGTGGGCTGCGTGCGACCGGTGAGACGTCGTTGGTCCCTGCGTATCCGGATTCGGCACGCCCGAATCCCGAACTCCCGCCATCCTGCGTCCCGGGCCGGGCCCCCGCACGCGATCGGGAGACCGTACGGACGGTATGGGACACCCCGTCCGCGCCCCACCGCGCCAGGACGACCACCTGCGCAGGGCGCCCCGGCCTAGGCCGTTCGAGCGAGGAGGGCGCAGGAGGGTGTCCAGGGCTCAGATCCCCGGCCGGTACCGGATCGGATGCTCCTGCGGCACCTCGACGAGGACGATCTCGTGGCCGTCCGGGTCCGTGATCCACATTTCGATCAGGCCCCACGGCTCCTTGACCGGCTCCCGGACCACCGTGACGCCCCGCTCGGCCAGCTCCGCGTGCGCCGCGTGCACGTCCGCCACCTGCATCCACAGCTTGAGGCTCGGCACCGGAGGCTCCGCGGAGCGGCCCGCGACCTCCAGGTACCCGCCGCCGAGGAAGTACACGGTGCCCCGCTCGGGCCCGGTGCCGAACTCCCGGTAGACCGCGAGGCCCAGCGCCTCCCCGTAGAACGCCCGCGAACGCTCGGGATCGGTCGGCCGGATCAGGACCCTGCTGCTCAGTACGTGAACCATGCCGACGCAGCGTAGTGCCGTCGCGTTAATCTCGACGGCGCCCCGCACGCTCGTCGCCCCTCACCCTGGAGGCCCTCACATGACCACCGTCGACCTCGTCTTCCGTGACGCCGGGCCCGCGGACGTCGACGTACTCGTCGCCCTCATCGAGTCGGCCTACCGAGGGGACTCAAGCCGCACCGGCTGGACCACGGAGGCGGACATCCTGGAAGGGCAGCGGACGGACCCGCAGGGGGTGCTCGAGGTCATCGAGGACCCCGACAGCCGGCTGCTCACGGTGGAGCGGGACGGCGCGGTCGTCGCCTGCTGCCAGCTGGAGCACCGCGGGGAGCACGCCTACTTCGGGATGTTCGCGGTCAGCCCCGCCCAGCAGGGCGCCGGCCTCGGCAAGGCGATCATCGCGGAGGCCGAGGGCCGGGCCCGCGAGACGTGGGGCGTCAGCGAGATGCACATGACGGTGATCGACGCCCGCGAGGAACTCATCGCCTGGTACGAGCGCCGCGGTTACCGCCGCACGGGACGGTTCAGCCCGTTCCCGTACGGCGATGAGCGCTTCGGCATCCCGCAGCGCGACGACCTCAGGTTCGAGCTGCTCGTCAAGCCGCTGGGCTGACCGTTACGCCGTGAAGCGGCCGGTCCGCTTGATCTCCGGGTAGTCCGTGGTCGCGCCGTCGAGGCCGAGCGCCCGTACGAGCCGCAGATCGTCCTGGGTGTTCACGACCCAGCCGATGATCCGCAGGTCGGCCTTGCGGGCGTGCTCGACGACCTCCTGTGTGAGCCGCCGGATGTTGAGCACCAGCGTCGTGGCCCCCGCGGTGACGGCCCGCTCGACGACGCCGGTGCCGTAGCGGCTGGCGACGAGCGCCGTGCGTACGCCCGGTACGAGCCGGGCGATCTCGGCGATCGCCTCGTCGTGGAACGAGATCACCTCGACCCGGTGCACCAGGTCGCGGCGGAGCATCACATCGGCGAGCGCCCGCGCCGCCGCCGTGTCCTTGATCTCCGCCTGCAGCGGGGAGCCGACCGCGTCGAGCACCTCCTCGAAGACCGGCACGCGCTCGCCGCGCCCGGCGTCGAGGCCGCGGATCTCGGCGAGCGTCTTCTCGGCGATCGGCCCCTGACCGTCCGTGGTCCGCCCGACGTCGGCATCGTGCATGACGACGAGCGCGCCGTCCTTGCTCAGGTGCAGGTCGAGTTCGATGATGTCGAGTCCTCCGCGCTCGGCGGCGACGAAGGACCTCAGGGTGTTCTCGGGTTCGACACCCATGGCTCCGCGATGTCCGATGGTGAGGAAGTTCAAGGTCGTCTCGCCTCCGTCGACTGCGGCTCGGTACTGCCGCGCGGACGCGACAGACTCGTACACTAACGGGCCGTCTGCGCGAGGGAACCGTGCCTGCGAGAAGGAGCGGAGTCGTGGGTTCTGGCTCCCACGACTCCGAGGATCAGTCCAGTGATCACGGCGGCGACGAGGACGGCACGGGTACTCATGGCGGATGCGCCTCCGAGCGGTACGGGCAGGGGTCCGGCCCGTCCTACCGGGCGGGTCACCCTCGGCGCGAGTTCGCTCACCCGGTGGTGGGCGCGTCCCCGTCGGCGTTGACTTCGGGGACGGCGGGCAGCGCGTCCAGGTCCGCCAACATGCCCCGCGCCAGCTCGACTTCGGCCGCGAGGTGCCGCTCGCTCCAGCGCAGCGCGATCTGCGGGTGCGCCCACGCCTCCACGCCCTCGGCCCGCGCGGCCGCGTCCCGCACCTCCTTCAACTCGCCCTCGGTGCGCGCCACATGCTCCTCGACCAGGGTGCGCAGCCGCCCCGGGGCGGCGAGATGCCCCAGCCATACGCGCAGCAGCACCGGGTGCCGCAGCGACACGGCGGCCGTGTCCCGGTCGCCGGCCGCCCAGGCGGCGAGCGCGTCCCGGCCCGCGCGCGTGATGGCGTACGTGCGCTTGGTGCGCGGCTCCTCCGGGCCCGAGCGCCTGGACGTGGCGTAGCCGAGCCGCTCCAGCCTGCGCAGTTCGGCGTAGATCTGGCTGAAGGCGGGGGAGCCGTAGAAGAAGCGCAGTGACGCGTCCGCCCACTTCTTCAGCTCGTACCCGGTCCGCTCGCCGGGCGGGAAGGACAGCAGCCCGAGCACGGCCCAGGCGGTCGGCGGCAGCTGAGTGGTCGGCATGGCTCCGCATTGAAGTCAGCGGAGGTCACGGACGCAAGGGGTCCGAACCGGCCGTGCGCCGCAGCTGTGCCGAGAGATGGTGCTGCGAGGGTCGGCCGACGGCCGCCATGTCGTGGGTGAAAGAAAGTGTGACGGAATCAGCGAATGTGTAACGCCTTTTCGAGCTGTCGACCTGCTTGGCCGTCGGACTGAGGGCCACGTGGTGCGAGGCGAGCTCGACCGTGCCGTCGGTGACGGCGCCGACCATGATCTCCGCGATGCCGGTGGGCTGGGTGATCAGCGCCTCGATGCGGCCCTCGGGCTGGATCCGCCACCAGCCGCTCTCGCGCGCGGCGGGCCGCACGGGGGCGTCGTCGGCGTCGATCAGCCAGGCCCGTGCCTCGTACCGCAGGAAGGGCCTGCCGTCGTGGCTGAACGTGACCTCCTGTGCGTAGGTGAAGTCGCCGTCCAGGGTGGGGTATTCGCCGCGGCCCCGGCCGCTCCAGGAGCCGAGGAGCCCGAGGACGGGCGCGAGTTGCGGGTGCGGCTCGGGGGTCCCGTCGTACGGGTACGAGGGTGCGGGCGCGGGGTCGAACACGAGTGGCTCCTGGGGCTAGGGGGTTACCGGGGAAGCGTAGAGCGTGCCCGGATCGTCGGTGGGGAGCGTCGTGCCTCTTCCCATCTCTGACGGCACGTCATATAGCTATTAGTCATATGGCAGCTCCATGTCCGGGAGGCACCGTGAAGTTCAGCGTCATCTTCGAGGCCCAGCTCGCCGACCCCACCGTCGAACGCGAGCACCAGCTGCTGCGCGACAGCGTCGAACAGGCCGTGTTCGCCGAGGAGATGGGCTTCGACCGGATCTGGGCGGTCGAGCACCACTCCCTCAAGTGGTACGCGCACATGTCCGCGCCGGAGATCTTCCTGACCTGGGTCGCGGCCCGCACCTCCCGCATCCGCGTCGGGCACGGCGTGGTGTGCATGCCGTTCAACTTCAACCACCCCGCGCGCGTGGCCGAGCGCGCCGCGATGCTCGACCTGTTGTCCGGTGGGCGGCTCGACCTCGGGGCCGGGCGCGGCGGCACCACGCAGGAGACGTCGCTGTGCGGGGTCGACAAGGAGCGGACCACGCAGGAGGTCGAGGAGGCGCTGCGGATCATCGGGAAGGCGTGGGAGAAGGACGAGCTGGAACACCACGGGCCGCTCCTCGACATCGACCCGCACCCGATCCTGCCCCGACCTGCCCAGACCCCGCACCCGCCGCTCTTCCTCGCGTGCAGCCGCACGGAGACGCTGCGCCAGGCCGCCGAACTCGGCGTCGGCGCCCTGGTGATGGGGTTCGCGGGCCCGGAGGCGATCGCCGACATGCGCGGCGCCTACGACGCGGCGCGCGCGGCCCGCACCCCGGAGCGCCATGTCTCCTCCGTCGTCAACGACCACTTCTCCGTGCTCTGCCCGACGATCGTGCTCGACGACCGGGAGACGGCCCGCAGCATCGGCATCCGCGGCCAGCGTTTCTTCGCGCAGTCCATCGGGCACTGGTACGGCGGCGCGGGCATCCCCGACGAGGCCGTCGTGGAGGGCGCGGACGAGGCGGAGGAGATGCGCCGGGCCGCCGAGCAGGTCGTCGCCCGCCTCCACGAGCACC
Organism: Streptomyces sp. NPDC102360; assembly: GCF_044766085.1. Classification (NCBI taxonomy): domain Bacteria; kingdom Bacillati; phylum Actinomycetota; class Actinomycetes; order Kitasatosporales; family Streptomycetaceae; genus Streptomyces; species Streptomyces sp. NPDC102360. Next base: position 414,992 of record NZ_JBIWLG010000001.1, read on the forward strand.
ACATCCCCGTCCGCCCCACCGCCACGGCCACATTCAACGCCGACCACGCGTACGGCACCGCCGACGACGCCATCGCCTACGTCGAACGCCTCCGCGACGCGGGCGCCGACGAAATCATGTGCCTCATCCAGATGGGCACGGTGCCGCAGGAGGCGTGCATGGAGACGCTGCGCCAGTGGGGCGAGAAGGTGATCCCGCACTTCCGCAACGAGCCGGGCCCCTCCGGCGATTGACCGTTCAAGCCCCGTCGGCAATTGGCCAATCAGTCTCTCCCGTGATGGGCCATTCAGGCCCGCCGCCGATCGACAAATCAAAGCCCCGCCGGCGATTGAGGCGCGGGGTCCGGGGCAGAGCCCCGTGACGTCACCCCCGGCCGACCGCAACCGAGCACCCACCCGCCGACCCCCGCCGAACCAAGGAGCCGCCCATGACCCCCGACCCGCTCGACCGCCTCGCCCCCGAGGCCCGCCCCCTCGTCGACGCCATCGCCGCCGCCTTCCCCGACCTCGGCGGCACCGTCACCGATGCCGCCGAGGCCCGCAGGATCCTCGCCGCCGCCCCGGAGCCGCCGTTCCCCGCGCCCGTGGTGGGGGCCGTCGAGGACCGCGAGATACCCGGGCCGCCGGGCGCGCCCGCGATCCCCGTGCGCGTGTACCGGCCGGAGGCGGACGCGGCGCCGGAACCCCGCCCCGTCGTCGTCTTCTTCCACGGCGGCGGCTGGGTCATCTGCGACCTCGACAGCCACGACCACACCGCCCGCGCCCTGTGCAGGGACGCGGGCGCCGTCGTCGTGTCGGTCGACTACCGGCTCGCGCCCGATGCCCCGTTCCCCGCCGCCGTCGAGGACGCGTACGCCGCCGTGTGCTGGACCGCCGACCATGCGCGCGAACTGGGCGCCGATCCGGGCGCGTTGACCGTGGCGGGCGACAGCGCGGGCGGCAACCTCGCCGCAGTCGTCGCGCAGATCGCGCGTGACGAGGACGGCCCCGACATCGCCCGCCAGGTCCTCGTCTACCCGGCCACCGACGCCCGCCAGAAGTCCGGATCCTTTGCTGCCAACGCCGAGGGCTACTTCCTCACCGCCGCCCACTGCGGCTGGTTCCGCGAGCAGTACCTGGGCGCGGACGGCGACCCCGCCCACCCCCACGTATCGCCGCTCCTCGCCGAGGACCTCGCCGGGCTTCCCGCCGCGCACATCGTCACCGCCGGCTGCGATCCGCTGTGCGACGAGGGCCGGGCGTACGGGAAGGCGCTGCGCGACGCGGGCGTCGCGGTCACGGAGGACCACTTCCCGCGGATGTTCCACGGATTCTTCGGGTTTCCCGAACTGCTCGACGACTCCCGGCAGGCGCTGGCCGGCGCGGCAGAGGCGATCGTCACTACCGCCCGTCACAGGAAAAACAGCGGTGATCTAGGGGGTAGCGCAGGATAATTTCCCGAGACCCCCCTTGTGGTCGGGAACCTCGCGCGCATACGGTGTTCTTACGCGAGGTTCTCCCGTGGAGGTTGGGACATGACGGAAATTCTTGTGCAGGCTGGCGCGGGGGAGACGGTTTCTCCGGCCTCTCCGGTCCAGATGGTCGGACCCAGGGTGGTAGAACACCCGGCCTGGCCCTTGCTCAAGGACGCCGTGGAGGAGTTCAGGCCGCTGCAGAGCAAGGACGGTTCGATCGACTTCGAGGCCGAAGGCGCCCCGGCGAAGGCCGACGCCGAGCGGATCCTGAGCCGTGTCGTAGCGGCGGTCGAGGAGCTCGCGCCGCTGCTGCCGCACGACGCCGCGTACCACGAGGCGCTCGTGCGCGACCTGCGCCGCTGGGCGCAGGGCGGCTTCGAGGTCCCTGACTTCCTGGACTCGCTGCTCGCCTTCCAGCCCGCGGCCCAGCGCCGGGACGGCCTCCAGCACCTGGTGCTCTTCGCGATGTACACGCAGAACGGGAACCCGGACCGCAACCTGGAAGCCGTCGTCCTGAAGATGGTGTGGCCGCAGTGGCTCGCCGAGCTGGAGGCGACCCGTTACGACAACCCGCTGTTCTGCGGCATCACTTTCGAGGACTTCACCTCCGGTTACGACACGAACTCGGCGGTGCTCTTCCCGGAGACGATCGCCGTGCGCGAGGCGCCCGAGCGCTTCTCCTGGGGCGGCATCTTCTGCGACCGCGAAGCGGCCCGCTTCCGTCGCGTCACCGAGGCCGCCGTCGACATCCTCGGCGTCGAACTGCCCGCGGACATCGAGGAGATGGTCGCCGACCAGGACCGCTGCCAGCAGGCGTTCGTGCTCTGGGACATGGTCCACGACCGCACGCACAGCCACGGCGACCTGCCCTTCGACCCGTTCATGATCAAGCAGCGCCAGCCGTTCTGGATGTACGGCCTCGAGGAGCTGCGCTGCGACCTCACCGCTTTCAAGGAGGCCGTGAAGCTGGAGGCCGACGGCGTCCCGCAGGCGCGCGACGTGCAGTACGCCGTGCTCTTCGACCGGATGTTCCGCTTCCCGGTCACCGGCGACCGTGTCAAGAACTACGACGGCCTGGGCGGCCAGCTGCTCTTCGCGTACCTGCACAAGCACGACGTGGTGCGCTGGACGGACAACAAGCTGCACATCGACTGGCAGCGCGCCCCCGAGGTGACCAACCAGCTGTGCGGCGAGATCGAGCAGCTGTACCGCGAGGGCATCGACCGCCCGAAGCTGGTGCACTGGTTCGCCGCGTACGACCTGGTGTCCACGTACCTGTCCCCGCACCCGGGCTCCACCTGGGCGAAGGGTCCCGACGCCCTGGACACGTCCCTGCCGCCGCGCAAACTCGTGGACGAGGTGCTTCCCGACGAGTTTCCGCTCAGCATGTTTTATGAGGCGCTTTCGAAGAAGCTGAAGAAGGTGATCGCTTCTACGAAGGGGATCACCGCGGAGAGCGTCGAGAAGGTGGCCGCGTGAGCCACGGCGGAGAGCAGCAGGAGGCGACTGACATGACCGACACCAACGGGACCAGGGACACGCTGGACGGTGCGGTGATCGCGGTCGCGGGAGCAGGTGGCCCGGCGGGCCAGGCCACCCTCAAGCGCCTCGCGGAAGCCGGCGCCACCGTGATCGGGGCCGACGCGGACGCGGAGCGCCTGGTGACGGCCGTCGACGAGGCGCGCTACGCGCACGGCGGCGCCACGGTCATCGGCGACAACGTCGACCTGCTCGACCTGCACGCCACCCGCGACTGGGCAGGTCGCATCGAGAAGGACTTCGGCCGGATCGACGGCCTCGTGCACCTCGTGGGCGGCTGGCGCGGCGGCGCCACCTTCGCCGACACTGACCTCGCCGACTGGGACCTGCTCGAAAAGCTCCTGATCCGCACGGTGCAGCACACGTCCCTCGCGTTCTACGAGGGCCTGTCCCGCAGCGACCGCGGCCGCTACCTGCTCATCAGCGCAGCGGGCGCCTCCAAGCCGACCGCGGGCAACGCCGCGTACGCCGCCTCCAAGGCCGCGGCCGAGGCCTGGACGCTCGCGCTCGGCGACTCCTTCCGCAAGGCGGGGGGCGAGGCGGGACCGCAGCAGGCTGCTGCGATCCTGGTGGTCAAGGCGCTGGTGCACGACGCGATGCGCGCCGAACGCCCCAACGCGAAGTTCGCGGGCTTCACGGACGTCACGGAGCTGGCCGAGGCCATCTCCGGCGTCTGGGAGCGGCCCGCCGCCGAACTGAACGGGACCCGTCTGTGGCTGACCGAGAAGCCGTGAATCCCCCCAACCCGGTGCAGAGGACCGATGCCCACCGGCACCACGACCCCACCACGCAGGGGTTCGCCAGCGACAACTACGCGGGAGGCCATCCCGAAGTGATGGCGGCACTCGCCCTCGCCAACGGCGGGCACCAGGTCGCGTACGGCGGGGACGAGTACACGGACCATCTCCAGACGGTCATCCGCAGCCACTTCGGCCCGACCGCCGAGGCATTCCCGGTGTTCAACGGCACGGGCGCCAACGTCGTCGCGCTCCAGGCGGTCACCGACCGCTGGGGCGCGGTGATCTGCGCCGAGTCCGCGCACATCCACGTGGACGAGGGCGGCGCCCCCGAGCGGATGGGCGGCCTGAAGCTGCTCACCGTGCCGACCCCGGACGGCAAGCTCACCCCCGAGCTGATCGACCAGCAGGCCTACGGCTGGGACGACGAGCACCGGGCGATGCCGCAGGTCGTCTCGATCACCCAGTCCACCGAACTGGGCACGCTGTACACGCCCGACGAGATCCGCGCGATCTGCGAGCACGCCCACGGGCACGGCATGACGGTGCACCTCGACGGCTCCCGGATATCCAACGCCGCCGCGTCCCTGGACGTCCCCATGCGGACGTTCACGAACGCGGTCGGCGTCGACATTCTGTCGCTCGGCGGCACCAAGAACGGCGCACTGTTCGGCGAGGCCGTCGTCGTCCTCAACCAGGACGCGGTGCGCCACATGAAGCACCTGCGCAAGCTGTCCATGCAGCTGCACTCCAAGATGCGCTTCATCTCGGTGCAGTTGGAGGCGCTGTTCGCCAAGGACCTGTGGCTGCGCAACGCGCGGCACGCGAACGAGATGGCCCAGCGCCTCGCCGAGGGTGCCCGCGCCGTCGACGGTGTCGAGATCCTCTACCCGGTGCAGGCCAACGGCGTCTTCGCCCGCCTCCCGCACGACGTCTCCGAGCGTCTGATGAAGAAGTACCGCTTCTACTTCTGGGACGAGGCGGCCGGTGACGTGCGCTGGATGTGCGCCTTCGACACGCGCGAGGAGGACATCGACTCCTTCGTGGCGGCCCTCAAGGAAGAGATGGCACGGTAGCCGCCCCCACCAGCATGACGCATAGATATGCGATCGCTCGTAAATGTATTGACTTACGAGTGGTCGCATTTCTATGCTCGCGTGCCATGCAGCTGATCCAGCAGAACCCGGACCTGTCCGCGTACTTGGCGGCCGACGACGTCATCGACCACCATCATCCGCTCGTACGAGAGACGGCGGCGCGCCTCGCGCGCGATGTCGCCGATTCATATGTATACGCCCAGGCGGCCTACGAGTTCGTACGGGACGCCATTCCGCACTCCGCGGACAGCGGGGACCCGCGTGTCACCTGGCGGGCGTCGGACGTCCTGGAGAAGGGCACCGGTATCTGCCACGCGAAGGCGCACGCACTGGCGGCGCTGCTGCGCGCCGAGGACATCCCGACCGCGCTCTGCTATCAGCGGCTGACGCACGACGCGGGTGCGGGCTGGTGCGTGCACGGGCTGGTGGCCGTGCGGCTGCGCGGGGCGTGGCACCGGCAGGACTGTCGGGGGAACAAACCGGGTGTCAATGCCCAATTCTCCCTGGACGGGGAGAGGTTGGCGTGGATACCCGACCCGGAAGCGGGAGAGGCGGACTATCCGGCGCTCCACGACACGCCGCACCCGGCGGTGCTCGACGCGCTGCGCGGCGCGCCGGACCGCCCGTACCTGTGGGAGAGCCTTCCGGACGCGCTCCCGGTGTGACTCAGCCGGCCTCTGCGGCCTTGACCTCTTCCGGGGTCGGGGCGGTGCCGCCCAGGTGCGCCGGCATCCACCACGTGTCGTCCGGGCCCTTGGGGCGCACCGGATAGGCGCGCTGCGCGGCCTCGAGCAGCTCCTGCATGCGCGTGCGCAGCCGACGCGTGATCGCTCCTGCGTACTGGTCGCTCGGCGCCTCCATGGCCTCACCGACGCGGACCGTGATCGGGATGTGCTGCCGCTTGAAGTTGCGCGGACGCCCCTTGGTCCACAGCCGCTGCGTGCCCCACAGCGCCATCGGGATCAGCGGTACGCCGGCCTCCTGGGCCATGCGCACGGCGCCCGTCTTGAAGCTCTTGAGCGTGAACGACTCCGAGATCGTCGCCTCCGGGAAGACACCGATGATCTCGCCCGCGCGCAGCGACCGCAGCGCGTGCTGGTACGCGTGCTCGCCCTGGGAGCGGTCCACCGGGATGTGCTTCATGCCGCGCATCAGCGGGCCGGAGATCTTGTGCCGGAAGACCGACTCCTTGGCCATGAAGCGGACGAGACGCTTCTGCGGCAGGGCCGCCAGGCCGTCGAAGATGAAGTCCAGGTAGCTGATGTGGTTGCTGACCAGGACCGCTCCGCCGGTACGCGGAATGTTCTCCGAGCCTTTGCAGTCGATCTTCAGGTCGAGCGCCTTGAACATCGTGCGGGCGGCGCCGATGACCGGAGGGTAGACGAGCTCTGCCATGGAGGGGGTTGGCCCTTCAGTAAGTTACGCGGCCGTAGGTTTTCCGGCTTGCGCAGATGGTGCCCCATCAACGGCCGGGTGGCCAGTCCTGGTTCCAGCACCGTACGAGATCCTGGTCACGTGCCGGGAATACGCGAACGGCCGGAAATCGCTGCACGGAATGCGGCGAAATGGAGGAGGAGCAGGGTGACGGTTGGCGAACAGACGTGGAACGCCGGGCAGTTGGGCGAGGAGCTGGGGGAGCGGGCGACGCTCGTCCAGTTCTCCAGCGCGTTCTGCGCACCCTGCAGGGCCACCCGCAGGGTGCTCGATGAGGTCGCCGCGATGGTGCCGGGCGTCTCCCACGTGGAGATCGACGCCGAGGACCGCCTCGATCTCGTGCGCGACGTGGGCATCATCAAGACCCCGACCGTGCTCGTCCTGGACGCGCGCGGACGCGAGGTGCGCCGGGCGTCGGGACAGCCGCGCAAGGCGGACGTCATCGCGGCGCTGGGCGAAGCCGTGTGAGGCGCCGGGGTGCGGAGGGGAGTGGGCTGGGGGAGAGGGGTGCGTGACGCATTTCCCAGATGACGGAACGCACTTGACTGCATGCGCCACGTATCGTCAGAGTGACCTTATGCCTCCGGAACTCCTTCTCGTCGAGCGGGTCCACGTGGACCTGGCTCGCTGTTCGAGCGCCCGCTGTCCGCGTGTCTGACGCAACCACGGCCCCCCGCTCGAACCCTCCTGCCAGAAGGACAATTCCATGACGGCCACGCCCGACCTGCGCACTGCCCAGGCAGCGACCCCCGACCTGTTCCGCTCCGTCTTCCGACAGTACGCGGCAGGTGTGGCGGTGGTCACCGCTCCCGGTGCGGCTCCCGTCGGCTTCACCGCCACCTCCCTCGCCTCCGTCTCCGCGCGACCCCCGGTCGTCTCGTTCGGCATCGGTCTCGGCTCGTCGAGCTGGCCCACCGTCGCCGAGGCCGAACACGTCGGCGTGCACATACTCGGCGAGCACCAGGCCGATCTCGCGGCGACGTTCGCGAAGAGCGGCGCCGACCGCTTCGGCGCGTCCACCCGCTGGTTCGAGGGGCCCGAGGGCGTACCGATACTCGACGGTGTGCTCGCCTGGCTCGTCTGCAAGGTCATCGCACGGGTGCCCGCGGGGGACCACCAGATCGTGCTCGCGGAAGCGGTCTGCGGCGACCCGGCGGGCGCCGGCCGTCCGCTCCTGTACCACCAGGGCCGCTTCAACGGCCTGCGCGACTGAGAGTTCCTGTGCCGCGCGATTACACAGCGTTGGCAAGGTCACAGTTCAAAGCGCTTGCTCAGTGGGCATAACCTGGGTGTACTGGCGAGTAACCTTCTATTCGGAGCGCGGGCCGCCCCGACCGGAAGAGTCCGCACAAGGCGCATATGCTGCCTGCGAGAAGGCGTTTTCAGCCGTAGCAGTACAGCTAGGCGTGTGGCCAGTACAGCTGGCAGCAAGACAGCCGCCCAGATAAAGACGATTGCAGTAGGAGAGCCGGCGTGAGCTTGAGGATCGTTGTCACCGTGAAGTACGTGCCGGACGCCACGGGCGACCGGGGTTTCGCCGATGACCTGACGTTGGACCGTGACGATGTCGATGGTCTGCTGTCGGAGCTGGACGAGTACGCGGTGGAGCAGGCGCTGCAGATCTCGGAGAACTCCGATGACGACGTGGAGATCACCGTGTTGACGGTGGGCCCGGAGGACGCCAAGGACGCGCTGCGCAAGGCGCTGTCGATGGGCGCGGACAAGGCCATCCACGTGGAGGACGACGACCTGCACGGCACGGACGCGATCGGCACCTCGCTGGTGTTGGCGAAGGCGATCGAGAAGGCCGGCTACGACCTGGTGGTCTCGGGCATGGCGTCCACGGACGGCACCGCCGGCATCGTGCCGGCGCTGGTTGCCGAGCGTCTGGGTGTGCCGCAGGTGACGCTGCTGTCCGAGGTCGCGGTCGCCGACGGCAAGGTGACCGGTCGCCGTGACGGTGACACCGCCTCCGAGCAGCTGGAGGCTTCGCTCCCGGCCGTCGTCTCGGTGACGGACCAGTCCGGTGAGGCGCGCTACCCCTCGTTCAAGGGGATCATGGCGGCGAAGAAGAAGCCGGTCGAGGCGTGGGACCTGGACGACCTGGACCTCGAGGCCGGGCAGGTGGGTCTGGAGGGTGCGTGGACGAAGGTCGCCTCGGCGGATGAGCGTCCGGCGCGCACCGCGGGCACGATCGTCAAGGACGAGGGCGAGGGCGGCAAGCAGCTCGCTGAGTACCTCGCGGGCCAGAAGTTCATCTGAGCTTCCCGCCCACCCATTCCGTCGCCCAAGTTCTTTGTGATTGCAGGAGATTGAAGTCCCATGGCTGAAGTTCTGGTCTTTGTCGACCACGTGGACGGTGCCGTCCGCAAGCCCACCCTGGAGCTGCTCACGCTGGCCCGCCGGATCGGTGACCCGGTCGCCGTCGCGCTGGGCAACGGCGCCGGTGACACGGCCGCCGCGCTGGCCGAGCACGGCGCCGTGAAGGTGCTGACCCACGAGGCCGCCGAGTACGCCGACTACCTGGTCGTGCCGAAGGTGGACGCGCTGCAGGCCGCCTACGCGGCGGTGTCCCCGGCGGCCGTGCTGGTGCCGTCCTCCGCGGAGGGCAAGGAGATCGCCGCGCGTCTGGCGCTGCGCATCAAGTCGGGCATCATCACCGACGCGGTCGACCTGGAGGCCGGCGACGGCGCCCCGGTGGCCACGCAGTCGGTGTTCGCCGCCTCGTACACCACCAAGTCGACGGTCACGTCGGGCACGCCGGTGATCACCGTCAAGCCCAACTCCGCCCCGGTGGAGGCCGCCCCGGCCGCCGGCACCGTCGAGGCCCTGAACGTCGCCTTCTCCGCGCAGGCGACCGGCACGAAGGTCACCTCGCGTACCCCGCGTGAGGCGACGGGCCGCCCGGACCTGACCGAGGCCGCGATCGTGGTCTCCGGTGGCCGCGGCGTCAACGGCGCCGAGAACTTCTCGGTCATCGAGGCGCTCGCCGACTCCCTGGGCGCGGCCGTGGGCGCCTCGCGTGCCGCCGTGGACGCGGGCTGGTACCCGCACTCCAACCAGGTCGGCCAGACCGGCAAGTCCGTCTCCCCGCAGCTGTACATCGCCTCCGGCATCTCGGGTGCGATCCAGCACCGCGCGGGCATGCAGACGTCCAAGACGATCGTCGCGATCAACAAGGACGCCGAGGCGCCGATCTTCGACCTCGTCGACTACGGCGTCGTCGGCGACCTCTTCGACGTCGTCCCCGCCCTCACCGAAGAGGTCAAGACCCGCAAGGGCTGAGACGATTCGCCTGGTCAAGGTTGCCGACGGGGCCGCGTGGTGTGTTCGCACCGCGCGGCCCCGTCCGCGTGACGGGACGAGGTGAGGGGCGACGAAAGTGACCCATTGACGCCGATCACGCCGACGGTTAACTTCGCTATACGGATTGTTGATTCCGTGAAGTGGAAACATCGAGCATATGGAGAGTGCACGAATGGGTCAGCAGGAGAAGGTGTCGACGAGCCTCGCGGGCGCGGTCAGCGAGAGCATCAGCGCCTCACTCGCCCCGGTCGACGCGGAACTCGCCCGCCGCTACCCGGGAGACCCCGGCACCCGTCAGCCCGTTCACACGGTCTACGTCCCCGGTGACGCCTTCGACGCCGAGACCATCCGCACCTGGGGCGACAAGGCGCTCGCGCAGCTCGACGAGCACGCCCCGGACGCCGCCTCCTTCGCCGCCGTACTCGGCCTGAGCGAGGAGCTCGCCGAGCCGGTCTACACCCGCGTACGCGCGAAGCTGGAGCGTGAACCGGTGGAGGACCTGCGGGTCGACTTCGAGGACGGCTACCGGCCCGCCTCCGACGCCGACGAGGACGAGACCGCCGCCCGCGCCGCCCGCGTCATCGCCGAGGCGTACGCCAACGGCACGGCCGCCCCGTACATGGGCATCCGCATGAAGTGCATGGAGGAGGCGGTCCGTGAACGCGCCATCCGCACCCTCGACATCTTCCTCACCGGCCTCATGGAGCACGGCGGCCTGCCTGAGGGGCTCGTGCTCACCCTGCCCAAGGTGACGTACCCGGAGCAGGTCACCGCCATGGTGCGGATCCTGGAGGCGTTCGAGAAGCAGCACGGGCTCGAGGCCGGCCGGATCGGCTTCGAGATCCAGATCGAGACCAGCCAGTCGATCCTCGGCGGCGACGGCACCGCCACGGTGGCCCGCATGATCGAGGCGGCGGAGGGCCGCGCGACCGGCCTCCACTACGGCACCTTCGACTACAGCGCCTGCCTCGGTGTCTCCGCCGCGTACCAGGCCAGCGACCACCCGGCCGCCGACTACGCGAAGGCGGTCATGCAGGTCGCCGCCGCCGGTACGGGAGTTCGCGTCTCCGACGGCTCGACGAACGTGCTGCCCGTCGGTTCCACCGCCAAGGTCCACGACGCGTGGCGCCTGCACTTCGGCCTCACCCGGCGCGCCCTCGCCCGCGCCTACTACCAGGGCTGGGACATGCACCCGGGCCACATCCCGACGCGCTACGCCGCCGTCTTCGCCTTCTACCGCGAGGGCTTCGAGGCCGCCGCCGCGCGCCTGTCCGCCTACGCCAACCAGGCCGAGGGCGACATCGCCGACGAGCCCGCCACCGCGAAGGCCCTCGCCGGTTACCTGCTGCGCGGCCTCGACTGCGGCGCCCTCGACGTCGCCGAGGTCGCCCGCCGCTCCGGCCTCACCCGCACCGACCTGGAGTCCTACTCGGCCCCGCGCCGGGGGGACCTGACGGCTTCGGCGCAGTAAACAGCTTCGGCCCAGTAAGAAGAGCCCACTTCAAGCCCGGTGCAGCCATATAAAGCCCCTGCGGCGATTGAGCAGCGGGGTCCGGGGCGGAGCCCCGAGGCGTCAACCACGGCGCCGCCTGCTCAATCGCCGCAGGGGCTTGATGGGGCCGCACCGGCACTGAGCCGCCCCGGCCCGTCCCCGCTCAGTCCGCCGGCGGCAGTTCGCCCGAGCCGCGCTGGATCAGACGTGTCGTCAGCTCTATCCGCTCGGGCGGCAGCGCCGCCCCGTCCAGTTGCAGGAAGAGACGGTCCGCCGCCGTGCGGCCCAGCTGCGCCGCGTCCTGCGACACCACCGTCACGCCCGGCTTCAGCAGGTCGCCCAGCTCGATGTCGTCGAAGCCCACGAGGGCGACGGGCCGCTCGCGCTCGGCCAGGACGCGGATCGCGGTGACGGTCACACGGTTGTTGCCCGAGAAGATCGCCGTGACCGGATCGGGCCCCGTGAGCATGTCCTCGGCCGCGCGCCGCACCCGCTCGGGTTCGGTGGCACCGAGCGAGACCCACCGGTCGGCGACGGCGAGCCCGGCATCCTCCATGGCGGCCCGGTACCCGCGCACACGCTCGACCGCCGTGTGGATACGGGGCTGGTCACCGATGAAGCCGATCCGGCGGTGCCCCTGGGCGATGAGGTGGGCGACGCCGTCGCGCGCGCCACCGAAGTTGTCGGACAGCACCACGTCCGCGTCGATCTTCCCGGCCGGCCGGTCCACGAAGACGGTCGCGACACCGGCCGCGATCTCCGGCGCCAGGTACTGGTGGTCGATGCCCGCGGGGATCACGACGAGGCCGTCCACGCGCCGCGCGCACAGCGCGAGCACCAACTCCTGCTCCCGCTCCGGGTCCTCGGCGCTCGACCCGTTGATGAGCAGCGCCCCGTGCGCCCGCGCGACCTCTTCGACGGCGCGGCTGAGCGGCCCGTAGAACGGGTCGGCCAGATCCTCCAGGACGAGTCCGATGCTCGCCGTACGCCCCTTGCGCAGGACGCGCGCGCTGTCGTTGCGCCGGAAGCCGAGTGCGGCGATCGCCTCCTGTACGCGGCGCTCGGTGTCCTCGGTGACACCCGGCTCCGCGTTGACGACGCGGGAGACCGTCTTCAGGCCGACCCCGGCCCGCGCGGCGACGTCCTTCATCGTCGGTCGGTTGCCGTAGCGGTTCTCGGTGCGGCGGGCGGTACGGTCCACTGTGCGCTGTCCTGTCCTGTCGTCCCGGCGTGTGGCGTCGAGCATAGGGCCTGGACAACGTTGTCAGATGCGGGAGAGACTGTCCACCACTGATCGGTTGCCGACCGCAGCCGCCCATCCGACCTGCCGTTCCGGGGGAACAGACACTGATGCACATGGACCTCGTCGCCGCGCTCGACATCGGCGGCACCAAGATCGCCGGTGCCCTTGTGGACGACCGGGGCCGCCTCCTCCTGCGAGCGCAGCGGCCGACCCTCGCGCAGGAGGACGGCGAGACGGTGATGGGCGCGGTGGAGGAGGTGCTCGGCGAGCTGACGGCCTCCGACCTGTGGCCGCGGGTACGCGCCGTGGGCATCGGCAGCGCCGGACCCGTGGACCGCTCGCGGGGCACGGTCAGTCCGGTCAACGTGCCGGGCTGGCGCGGGTTTCCGCTGGTCGACCGGGTTCGCGCGGTGACGGGCGAGCTGCCCGTCGAGCTGATCGGCGACGGCGTGGCGATCACGGCCGCCGAGCACTGGCAGGGCGCGGCCCAGGGCCATGACAACGCGCTGTGCATGGTCGTGTCGACCGGTGTCGGCGGCGGCCTGATCCTGGGCGGCGAGCTGCACCCCGGCCCGACAGGCAACGCCGGGCACATCGGCCACATCAGCGTCGACCTCGACGGCGACCCGTGCCCGTGCGGCGCGCGCGGCTGCGTCGAGCGCATCGCCAGCGGTCCCAACATCGCCCGCCGCGCCCTCGCCGAGGGCTGGCGGCCGGGGACCGACGGCGACGCCACCGCCGCCGCCGTGGCGCGGGCGGCCCGCGCCGGTGACCCGGTGGCGACCGCCTCCTTCGAGCGCGCGGCGCAGGCGCTGGCGGCCGGAATCGCGGCGACGGCGACGCTCGTGGAGATCGACATCGCGGTGATCGGCGGCGGCGTGGCGAAGTCCGGCGACGTCCTGTTCACGCCGCTGCGCCACGCGCTGCGCGACTACGCCACGCTGTCGTTCGTGCAGGGCCTCACGGTGGCCCCGGCGTCGACCGGCACGGACGCCGGTCTCGTGGGCGCTGCGGCAGCGGCGCTGCGCGTGGGCCCGGGCGTGAACGGGGTGCGCCGGCAGGCGGTTTGAGGCACCGGCGGGCGCACCGTCGTCCGCTGGGGCCTGTCGTGTGGATCAGGCCCTATCCGGGCGGTTGCCGGTCCCGGCTCAGGGCCTCGCCCACCGTCCAGGTCGGCGCCAGCAGCCCGGTCAGGCCGCCCAGTGCGATGAGGCGGAGGGTGAGGCGGTGGCGGCAGACCACGGTGACGCGGCCGTCGTGCTCGCGGGCCCTGTGCGCGGCGCTCTCCAGCAGCCTGAGGCCGGAGCAGTCGAAGAACGTGCTGGCGGTCAGGTCGACGATCACCACGCGGTAGGGCCCGGCGGCCAGCGAGTTGAGCAGCGGAGAGAGCCGGTGGAACGTCAGGATGTCGATATCACCTGTGAGTTCGACCACGACGCAGTCACCGACGGTGCGCAGGCGGGGCGAGGGTACGTCGTCCTCGGATGCGGACGTGATCTCGATGGTTCCGAAGGCGCTGAAAGCGCCGTCCTGTTGCCCACTCTGTAACATCTGGCCCCCCGGGTCACGTGCCCGGCCGGGTCTGAAGGCGGTACCGGGCGGGCGGAACGAGGCCACCGGGGTCCGGGGTGCCTGGGCGATCACGCTAGTGGCAGGCTTCCCTCGCTGTGGTGGCGTAACGATTCACAAGCGGCTTACGTCACTTGAAGGGGTGAATAGGCCCGAAATCGCTTGACGTCCAGGGTTTTTGCGCTAGAGATGCTGCCCGTGTGTTTCGTGCACCCCCCGTGTGAACTCCGCACCGTCACCGGCCGCGCGCACACGGTGTCGCCCGTCCTCGGGGCGCGCTTGACTGTCTCGGAGAAAGTGCGGGAGGTCATGATCAGGGCCGGTCGTCGACCGCCGGGCAGCGGTGGGCGCCATCCGTCCTGCGGGTCTCCCGTGCGCGACTCCGGGGCTCCCCCCGATACTCCGGAGTCGCACGGGCGGTGTCATGGCGTGCGACCGCCTGGTACGCAGAGCCTGCCTGCCGCGACTTCCCTGGGCGGTGGGCGGGCTCTGCGTACGGCGGGCCCCACGGTCGGCCGTGAGGTCGCTGGCGTGTACATCGATCCCCTCATCAGCGGCTGGTTTCCGTGACAGGGTGTTGCGGGCAAGCCACAGGGGGCCGATGGATGAGGGGGAACCGTGATCGTCTGGATCAACGGGGCGTCCCGCGCGGGAAAGACCACCGCGGCGCGGGAGTTGATCGACCTGCTCCCCGACTGCACACTCTTCGACCCCGAAGTGATCGAAGGCGAGCTCGAGCGGCTGCTGCCCGCCAAGCGTCTCGCCGAGGTGAGTGACCATCAGGACCTGCCGATCTGGCGGCGCCTCGTCGTCGACACCGCCGCGGCGCTCCTCGCCGAGCTGGGCGGCGTCCTCGTGGTGCCGATGGGGCTGCTGCGCCAGGAGTACCGCGACGAGGTCTTCGGTGGGCTCGCGGCCCGGCGGATTCCTGTGTGCCATGTGCTCCTTGCTCCTGGGGAAACGATCCTGCGCGCCCGTGACCCCGCTGGCGAGGCCCCTGCCGACATCGAGCCCTACCGGGCCGCACTCGACGGCTGGCTCGCCGCCGACGCCTACCCCGTCGACAGCGGCGCCCTGTCCCCGTACGAGACCGCCGTGCGGATCGCCGCCGCCCTGCGCACCGGGGACGCGCCGTCCTGCGACATCGTGCAGACGCCCGAGCCCACCGCCGAGACCGTGGCCGCGGGCGTGCTGCTCTTCGACGACGAGGACCGGGTGCTGCTCGTCGACCCCACGTACAAGCCCGGCTGGGAGTTCCCTGGCGGGGTCGTCGAGGCCGGCGAGGCTCCCGCGCGCGCGGGGGTGCGTGAGGTGGCGGAGGAGACGGGGATCCAACTCGACGACGTGCCACGGCTGTTGGTCGTCGACTGGGAGGCGCCCGCGCCGCCCGGCTACGGCGGCCTGCGCCTCCTCTTCGACGGCGGCCGGCTCGCGGGCTCGCGGGCGCGCGAAGTGCTGCTGCCGGGCCCCGAGCTGCGCGCGTGGCGGTTCGTGACGGAGAGCGAGGCGTCCGCGCTGCTGCCCCCCGTGCGTTTCGAGCGACTGCGCTGGGCCCTCAGAGCGCGCGAACGCGGCGCTGCCCACTACTTGGAGGCAGGGGTGCCAGTGGGGTGAGCGTGCGCCACCGCCGCCCGCAGCGCCGCGCCCGCCCGGCCCACCACCGGATCGCCGTGCCCGAAGCAGGCCACATCGCTGTCGAGTGCAGCGAGCCGCCGGTAGGAGGCGATCGCCCGCTCCTTGTCGAGGTTGAACACGCCGAGCATCACCTGCCCGTCCAGTGGTGACACCGCGATCGCGTCGCCGGTGAACAGCACGCCGTGGTGGGGGAGATGGAGCGCGATCGACCCCTCGGTGTGTCCGGGCGCCGCGACCACGTGCGCCCCGTCGCCGAAGTCGAGCACGTCACCGTCGTCCAACTCCCTTACGTAGTAAGGGAGCACAGGGCCGGCCGGAGGCGGCGGGAGCTGGGACAGCGCCTGGGCATGGAGGGGGCGCTCCCAGTCCTCGTACACCGGACCGGGCCCCGCCGCCTCGCCGCGCACATACGGCGCGTCGAGACGGTGCGCGAACACTTCGGCCCCGCTCAGCCGCGCGAACTCCCCGGCCCCGCCCGCGTGGTCCTCGTGGAAGTGCGTGAGCACGATCCGCCGTACGTCGCCGGGCTCGTGCCCCCACGCGCGTACGGCCTCGGCGATGGGGTGTGCGGCGCCGGCCGCACCCGCGTCGATGAGCGTCAACCCGGCCGCGTCGCGCCAGAGGTAGGCCTGCCCGACGGCGAACCGGAGCATCCGGAGCCGGGGCGTGACGTCGATGGTCCCGGTGATCGGATACGCGTCGGTGGTGTCCATGCCGCGACCGTACGAGGCCCGTGCCCCGAGCCGCGTACGACTTGGCTCAGGGCAGAGACGGGTGGTGCGAGGTCAGTTGGCGGCGGCGTACTTCTGTAGGAAGAGGGCCTCCGCCACCGAGAGGCGCTCCAGCTCCTCGGGGGACACCGACTCGTTGACCGCGTGGATCCGGGCCTCCGGCTCGCTGAGGCCGATGAGGAGGATCTCCGCCTCCGGGTAGAGCGAGGCGAGCGTGTTGCACAGCGGGATCGAGCCGCCCTGGCCCGCGTACTGCATCTCCTGGCCGTCGTACGCCTGCTGCATGGCGTCGGCCAGTGCCGCGTACGCGGGGCTCGCGGTGTTCGCGCGGAACGGCTGGCCCTGCCCGACCTGTTCGACCAGGACCTTGGCGCCCCACGGGGTGTGCGCCTCGATGTGCGCCATGAGGAGCTTCGTGGCCTCCGAGGCGTCGGCGCCCGGCGGGACGCGCAGGCTGATCAGCGCGCGGGCGCCCGCCTGCACGGACGGCGTCGCGCCGACGACCGGTGGGCTGTCGATGCCGAGGACGGTGACGGCGGGGCGCGCCCAGATGCGGTCGGCGACCGTGCCGGAGCCGATCAGGCCGACACCGTCGAGCACCTTGGCGTCGGAGCGGAAGGATTCCTCGTCGTACTGGAGGCCGTCCCAGGACTCGGCGGAGTCCAGGCCGTCGATGGTCGTCGAACCGTCCTCGGCGCGCAGCGAGTCCAGGACGCGGACCAGGGCGGCGAGCGCGTCCGGGGCGGCGCCGCCGAACTGGCCGGAGTGCAGGTTGCCTTCGAGGGTGTCGACCTGAACGCGGACCAGCGTCATGCCGCGCAGGGTCGCCGTCGCGGTGGGCAGGCCGACACGGAAGTTGCCGGCGTCGCCGATGACGATCGTGTCGGCGGTGAGCAGTTCGGGGTGCTGCTCGGCGTAGCGCTCCAGGCCGCCCGTGCCCTGCTCCTCGGAACCCTCCGCGATCACCTTGACGTTGACGGGGACCCCGCCGTTCGCCTTCAGTGCGCGGATCGCCAGCAGGTGAAGGAGTACGCCGCCCTTGCAGTCGGCCGAGCCGCGCCCGTACCAGCGGCCGTCCGCGCGCTCCGTCAGCTCGAACGGGGGCGTCACCCACGCCGCCTCGTCCAGCGTCGGCTGCACGTCGTAGTGCGCGTACAGCAGCACCGTCGGCGCGCCCTCGGGTCCTGGCAGGAATCCGTACACCGACTGCGTGCCGTCCGGGGTGTCGAGCAGTGCCACATCCTGGAAACCCTCGGTGCGCAGCGCGTCGGCGACCCAGTTGGCGGCGCCCTCGCTCTCGCTCCTCGGGTACTGCTCGAAGTCCGCCACCGACTTGAAAGCGACCAGTTCGGTCAGCTCCGCCTTGGCCTTCGGCATGAGCGAGGCGACGGTCTCGGCAATCGGATGCGGCGACATGGGCACGCTCCTCGTAGGTGCGACGTTGTGCAGGGTGTGCGGAAGATCCTCCCACAGAGGGCTCGCGCACGGCCCGCCGTAGGATGCCTGGGACAGGTGCGGCAGGCATTCCAAGATGGCCGAAACGGGAGCAGCAGACCATCGTGAGCAGCGAGAATCCGGCGACGGACGGCACGGACGGCAACGACACGGGCGACGGCGGGCCCTCCGGGAGCGTGTGGGACGTCGTCGTGGTGGGCGCGGGCCCGGCCGGCGCCTCCGCCGCGCACGCGGCCGCGAGCGCGGGGCGTCGGGTGCTGCTCCTGGAGAAAGCCGAACTGCCCCGCTACAAGACGTGCGGCGGCGGCATCATCGGCCCTTCGCGGGACGCGCTGCCGCCCGGCTTCGTGCTGCCGTTCAAGGACCGCATCAACGCGGTGACGTTCTCCCTGAACGGCCGGTACACCCGCACCAGGCGTTCCAAGAAGATGCTGTTCGGGCTCATCAACCGGTCCGAGTTCGACGCCCAGCTCGTCGAGCACGCGCAGAAGGCGGGTGCCGAGCTGCGCACCGGTGTCACGGTGACCAGCGTCGAGCAGCACGGCAGCGCGGTGCCCGACCGGCGCACCGTCGCGGTCGGCCTTCAGGACGGCGAGACGATCCTGGCGCGGGCCGTGGTCGGCGCCGACGGCAGCGCGAGCCGGATCGGGGCGCATGTCGGCGTGGAGATGGACCAGGTCGACCTCGGCCTCGAGGCGGAGATCCCCGTCCCCCAGAGCGTCGCCGATGACTGGCAGGGGCGGGTCCTCATCGACTGGGGGCCGATTCCCGGCAGTTACGGGTGGGTGTTCCCGAAGGGGGACACGCTCACCGTGGGCGTGATCTCCGCGAAGGGCGAAGGCGCCGCCACCAAGCGGTACTTGGAGGACTTCATCGCGCGGCTCGGACTCGCCGGCTTCGAGCCGTCGATCTCGTCCGGGCATCTGACGCGCTGCCGGGCCGACGACTCGCCGCTCTCGCGCGGCCGCGTCCTGGTGTGCGGGGACGCGGCGGGGCTCCTGGAGCCGTGGACCCGGGAGGGCATCTCGTTCGCGCTGCGTTCGGGGCGGCTCGCGGGGGAGTGGGCGGTGCGCGTCTCCGAGGCGCGCGATGCGGTGGACGCGCGGCGCCAGGCGCTGAACTACGCGTTCGCCGTCAAGGCCGGGCTCGGCGTCGAAATGGCCGTCGGCAAGAGCATGCTGGCGCTCTTCGAGCGCAAGCCGGGGCTGCTGCACGCGGCGCTCACCTCGGTGCGCCCCGCGTGGAACGCGTTCGCGAGGATCACGCGGGGCTCGTCCACCCTGGGCGAGCTCGTGCGGACGCACCCGATGGCGGGGCGGGCGCTGTCGCGGCTCGACCGCTGAGGGGCACTCGACCGCTGAGGGTCGCCCGGCTGCTGAGGGTCGCCCGGCCGCTGCAGGTCATTTGAACGTGATGCGGAAGACGGGGTGGTCCGGCGCGATGCGGCGCAGCTCGGCCTCGGGGGAGTCGGGGCCCACCCCGTTGAAGAACACGCCGACCTCCGCCTTCCAGCGCTTGAGGTAGGCGCGCAGCAGGGCCGGCTTGTCGTCGTCCCCGACCTCGGCCGCGGTGAAGGCGTCGGCCCGCTTGCCCAGGCGCAGTTCGCCGCCGCCCGCGGCCCGCATGTTGTGGGTCCACTGGACGTGGCCGCGCGGGGCGACGAGGTACTGCTCGCCATCGACCGTCATGAGGTTGACGGGCGTGGTGCGCCACTCACCGCTCTTGCGGCCCCGGACGGCGAGGACGCGGGATCCCCAGACGCTGAGGCCCCGGCGGGTCAGCCACGCCACGGCCCGGTTCATGACGTTCACGGTGAACCAGCCGGGCTTCTGGACGTGCGCGGACGCGGACATGAGGTCCTCCAGGAAAGTGTGAGCGGTGCTCTCGCTTGAGAGCAGTGTGCACCGGTCCGGTGATCCAAAGCAAGAGCGGTGCTCTCTTATTTGAGCGGCGCACCGAAATGTGTGCACCGCTCCGTATCCGTGGAACACTCGGACCATGAGTACGAGCCGCAGCACACCCCCACGAACCAAAAGTGCCGCCCAAGGAGCCCGCGCCCGCGCCCGGCAGGAGGTCACCGCCGCCATCAAGGACGAGGCGCGCAGACAGCTCGCCGAGGACGGCGCGGCCAAGCTCTCGCTGCGCGCCGTGGCCCGTGAACTCGGTATGGTCTCCTCGGCCCTTTACCGCTACTTCCCCAGCCGCGACGACCTGCTGACCGCGCTCATCATCGACGCGTACGACGCCATCGGCGCGGCCGCCGAGCGCGCCGACGTCGGCTTCGTGCGGACGTCCTCGGCCACCGAGCGCTGGGGCGCGGTGTGCGGGGCGGCGCGGGACTGGGCGCTGGCGTACCCGCACGAGTACGCCCTCATCTACGGGTCGCCCGTGCCCGGGTACACGGCTCCGGACAGCACCGTCCGGGCCGCCGCCCGCGTCGGACAGCTGCTCATCGGGATCGTCCGGGACGCGCACCAGGGCGGTGCGGTGACGCCGCCCCCGCTCTCCGACGCGCTGCGGCCCGAGGCCGAGCGGCTGGCCGCGGACCTCGCGCCGGATCTGCCGCCGGAGACGGTGACCGCGCTCGTCGCCGCGTGGGCGCAGCTCTTCGGGCTCATCGGTTTCGAGCTGTTCGGCCAGTTCAACCGGGTCGTCGAGGACCGCTCCGGATTCTTCGCGCACGCCGTGGAGCGGCTGGCCCGTGATGTCGGGCTCGCCGCGTAGCCGTACTCCGCCGGACGCGTAGCCCTACTGCAGCGGACGCGTAGCCGTACTCCTCGGGAAGTACGCGTGATCACCTCGCACGGCGGACGCCCGACGCGGCCCCCGGCGCTTAGCGTGGCGGCATGGACGAGCAGCGCGTACGAGACGGTGGGCCGCCCCCGCAGTGGGACGGCCCACCGTGGCTGCGCGCCCGGTGGGGGAGCGGCCCCGGTACGGGGGACGGGGCGTGGCCGTGGCGGTCCACGCTGCTCGTCACCGCGTTCGTGCTCGTGGGGACGAACTTCGCCGCGCACGGGCAGGCGGGCGAGCGCGCCGACCTGGACGTCTTCGCGCGGCTGCTGATGCTGGCCGGCGGCGCCCTGCTGCTGTGGCGCCGGCGGTATCCCGTGCTTGTCGCGTTCGGGACGGCGGCGTGCGTGACCGTGTACCTGGGCGCCGGGTATCCGTACGGCCCCGTGTTCCTGCTCGTGGCCCTCGCGTGCTTCTCCGCGATCGTCGCGGGGCGCCGGTGGGCGGCGTGGGCGGCCGCCGGGGTGCTCTGGGCGGGGCATCTGCTCATCGGGCACTGGCTGTACGCGTATCTGCCGCCGCCCGGCGACGGGCCCGCCGGATGGGGCGAGGAGGGCATCGTCGCGGCCTGGGTGCTCGCGGTGATGGCGATCGCCGAACTGGCGCGCGTGCGGCGCGAACAGTGGCAGCACGCGCGCGTGGAGCGGGAGAAGGCGGCCAGGCGGCGGGCCGACGAGGAACGCCTGCGCATCGCCCGCGAACTGCACGACGTGCTCGCCCACTCCATCTCCGTGATCAACGTGCAGGCGGGCGTCGGTCTCGCCCTGCTCGACACCGACCCGGAACAGGCACGTACCGCGCTGACCACCATCAAGAGCGCGAGCAAGGAGGCGCTGGGCGAGGTGCGGCAGGTTCTCGACACCCTCCGGACCCCCGGCGACGCGCCCCGCGCACCCGCACCCGGCCTCGACCGCCTCCCGGAACTCGTCGACCAGGCCGCGGGCGCGGGCCTCACCGTCGACGTCAGCACCGAGGGGGCGCGGGCCGCGCTGCCGCCGGGCGCCGACCTCGCAGCGTTCCGCATCGTGCAGGAAGCGCTCACCAACGTCGTACGGCACTCGGGCTCACGCCACGCGCGCGTACAACTGTCGTACGGGGACGCCGCCATGACGCTCACCGTCGACGACGACGGGCCCGCGACCCGCGTCGAGGCGGGCGGCAGCGGCAACGGGCTCGCCGGAATGCGCGAGCGCGCCGCCGCCCTCGGTGGCACGATCGAGGCGGGCCCGCGCGCCGACGGAGGCTTCCGCGTCGTCGCCCGCCTGCCCTTCACCACCACGCCTCAGGAGGCCCCGGAGTGATCCGCGTACTGCTCGCCGACGACCAGTCGCTCGTCCGCGCGGGGTTCAGGGCGCTGCTCGACGCGCAGGACGACATCGAGGTCGCGGGCGAGGCCGCGGACGGCGAGGAGGCGGTGCGCCTGGTGCGCGAACTGCGCCCCGACGTCGTGCTCATGGACATCCGCATGCCGCTGCTCGACGGCCTCGCGGCGACCCGCCGGATCGGCGAGGACGCGGACCTGGAGGCGGTGAAGGTGGTCATGCTCACCACTTTCGAACTCGACGAGTACGTCTTCGAGGCGATCCGCTCCGGGGCCTCCGGGTTCCTGGTCAAGGACACCGAGCCGGACGAACTGCTGCGCGCCGTACGGGCCGTCGTGCACGGCGACGCGCTCCTCTCGCCGGGTGTCACCCGGCGCCTGATCGCCGAGTTCGCGGCGCGCTCGAAGGAGCCGGAGGCCGCGGCCCCGCTCGCCGAACTGACCGAGCGGGAGCGGGAGGTGATGGCGCTCGTCGGCATCGGCCTGTCCAACGAGGAGATCGCCCGTCGCCTCGTCGTCAGCCCGCTCACCGCGAAGACCCATGTGAGCCGCACGATGGTGAAGCTGGGCGCCCGCGACCGCGCCCAACTGGTCGTCCGCGCCTACGAGTCGGGCCTTGTGCGGCCGGGGTGGCTGGGCTGAGCCCGGCCTGATCCACACGACAGGCACCAGGTCACGCGGGACCCCGCGGGGCCACCAGGCCGGATTCGTAGGCGAGCACCACGAGGTGGGCGCGGTCGCGGGCGCGGAGCTTGGACATGGCCCGGTTGATGTGCGTCTTCGCGGTCAGCGGCGTGATCACCATACGCTCGGCGACCTGGTCGTTGGGGAGCCCGTGGGCGACCAGGACGACCGCCTCCCGCTCACGGTTCGTCAGCTCCTCGAGGCCCTTCGCCAGGCCCGGATGCGGGGGCTGGGTGACGTACCTGTCGATCAGCTTGCGGGTGATCGACGGCGCGAGCAGCGCGTCGCCGCGCGCCGCGACCCGCACCGCGTGCAGGAGGTCCTGCGGCACGATGTCCTTCACCAGGAAGCCCGCGGCGCCGGCCCGCAGCGCGTCGAAGACGTACTCGTCCAGGCCGTAGTTGGTCAGGACGACGACGTGCACCTGGTCGAGCGCCGGGTCCGCGGCGATGCGGCGGGTCGCCTCGATGCCGTCGACGACCGGCATCCGGATGTCGATGAGCACGATGTCGGGAAGATGCCGCCGGGTGAGCGCCAGCCCCTGCTCGCCGTCGGCGGCCTCGGCCACCACCTCGATGTCGTCCTCCAGGTCGAGGAGCGCGCGGAACCCGCTGCGGATGAGCGGCTGGTCGTCGACGAGGAGGACGCGGATCGTACCCGGAGCCTCGGTCATAGTGTGCTCCCCGCCTATGGTGTGCTCCCCGCCTGTGGTGTGCGTGCCGCTCATGGTGTGCGCTCCACGGGAAGTTCGGCCAGGACCCGGAAACCGCCCTCGGCGCGCGGCTCCGCCCGCAGGGTGCCACCGAGCGCGGTGACGCGTTCGTGCATGCCGAGCAGGCCGATGCCGGGCAGCGGGGCGGCGTCCGGTGAGGCCAGGCCGTCGTCGTCGACGCGCAGGACGAGGGCGTCCGGGCGGTGGTCGACGGTGACCTCGGCGGTGCGGGCGGCGGCGTGCCGGGCGACGTTCGTCAGTGCCTCCTGGACGATGCGGTAGGCGGTGCGCTGGACGGCGGCCGGCACATCGCGCGGGCGGCCCTCCGTCGTCAGCCTCGTCTCCAGGCCGCCGGTACCGGCCCGCTTCACCAACTCCGGTACGTCGTCGAGGGTGTGCGGCGGGCGGGTGTCGTCGTCCCGCAGCGCTTCCAGGGTCGCCCGCAGCTCCCGGCTCGCCTCGCGGCCCGCCTCCTGGATCGCCAGGAGAGGTTCCGGCACCCGGTCGCCGCGCTTGTGCGCCACGTGCACGGCGACCTCGGCCTGCAGCTTCACGATCGAGATTTGGTGGGTCAGCGAATCGTGCAACTCGCGCGCGATGCGCAGCCGTTCCTCGTCGGCACGCCGCAGCGCGGTCTCCTCTCGCGTGCGCTCCGCCTCGTCCGCCCGCCGCTCGGCCTGCCGCAGCGCTTCCCCCGCGGCGGCGGCGGCGACGAGCCAGCCCAGTTCGAGGGCGCCGCGCGAGTGTGTGAACGCGTCTCCCACCGAAGTGCCGTGCGGGGACACCAGATAGGCGAAGGGGAGGGTCGCCAGGACGGCCACGGACGCCACCGCCGTGCTCGTGCGGTGGCCCTCGCGCACCGCGGCGTACACCGCGAACAGATAGGCCACGACCGGTACGTCGACGCCGGTCGCCTGATACCCGACCGCGCACAGGCCGGTCACCGCGAGGACGGCGACCGGGGCCCGGCGGCGGGCGAAGAGCGCCAGACCGCCGACCAACAGCAGGGCGCAGCCCACGAGTTCGAGTGGCGTGTCGGGACGGTCGCCGGAGAGCGCGGCGGCGAGCAGCATCGCCGCGACGCCGACGGCGATCACTGCGTCCCTGACGCCCGCCCGTACAGCGAGCCGTTCGGTGCCCATGCGCGCAATCTAGCCGCGGGAGGCCCTGCGCGGACCCTGCGTACGGATGATCGGCGGACTACCGCAGTGGCGGCAGCGGCCGGGGGACTACCGCGCCCGCGGTAGTCAACTGCGGCGCCGGGCGCAGTCCGAAGAGTCCGCGGCTGCTGGACGACGGCCGCCGCGCCCCGGCGACATGCTCGAAGCGTCAACTCGGGACGTACCGAAGGCGAACGTACCGAAGGCGAACGTACCGAAGGCGAACGCACCGAAGGTGAACGCACCCAAGGCGAACGCACACAAGGCGAAGGAGAACCGCCATGTCAGGTCTGCTGTCCGTACAGTCCGCGCTGGTCTCGGCTCAGGCGGCCGAGGTCGACTCCACCACGCTCACCGCCGACCGCGTGTGGGCCACGTCCGCCGCGCTGATCGGACTCATCGGAGTGATCGTCGCAGGCCTGGCGTTGGCCCGTGCCGACCGTAGGTACGCCGTCACGGCGCAGGCCGCCGGCCTGATGGCCGTGGTGATCGGCGTCCTGAATCTGGCCCTCGCCGACGGCGGACCCGGTACCGGGAACGGCGTCGTCGGTGGCGGCATCGCCCTCGTGCTGGGCGCGGCCGCCGCGGTCGTCGGACGGCTGGCGCAGCATCGCACCCGCCACGACGGGGCAGTACCGCACCAGCCGAGCCGGTGAGGTCAGACCCCTGAGTTCTCCCGCCAGAGCGCGGCGAGTGTGGCGTCGCCGCGCACGTCCGGGAACGGCAGCCGGTTCCACAGCGCCAGGTACAAGCGCGCCGCTGGACCGGCCAGTTCGCACTCCGCCTCGCCCGAGGCGCCGCGCTCGGTGGCCGGGGGATCCTGCGTGATGCGCACCGTCCATACGGCGTCGGGGCCGGCGTCGGTGGCCCGTACGCGCAGGGTCCGGGGCACGTCCGAGCGGACCCGGCTGCGCGTCCGGGCATGGAAACCGGTGAGCAGCTCGTCGATGCCGTCGGCCGCGAACTCCGGGGTGATGCTGGTGGGTTCCTCGCCGCCGATCCGCGCCTGGGCCGACTGCGCGTCCACGCGGTGCACCGTCGTCTCGTGCGCCTGGCGGCGCGCCCAGAACGCCAGCGGTGAGGGGGCCGGGAGGAAGGCCCAGCATTCCACGTCGGGCCGAGCGTTCGTGAGGGTGTCGACGAGCTGCCGGTGGCCGTCGCGGTACCAGTCGAGCAGGTCGGCGCCGTCCAGGTCGGAGCGGTCCTCCATGCCGTGCGGCTTCTGGAGCCCCTCCGCCACGTACGACGTCGCCCAGCGGTGCACCGCACCCTGGTGGCGTAGAAGATCGCGCACCTGCCAGCCGGGGCACGTCGACACCTTGGCGTCGACGCCCGCCTCCGTGGCGGCCGCGGCCAGCAACCGGCCCTCTTCGTCGACCATTCGAATGTGTTCGGCAATCTGCATGGGCTGAGTCTGCCGCCCGAAGTGCGCACCCATGCAAGCCGATTGATTCAGTTCGTCGCCACGTGCCGTGTCGCGAAGCCGATCGTGGCGGCGACGGCGGCGAGCAGCGCCACGCTCGTCAGGGCCGCGGACAGCGAGAACCAGTCCGCCATGAAGCCGATCGCGGGCGGGCCGAGCAGCATGCCGCCGTAGCCGAGCGTGGACGCGGCCGCGACGCCCGTGGGCCCGGCGAGCGCCCCGGCCCGTTCGATCGCGACGGGGAAGAGGTTCGCGAGGCCGATCCCGGTGATCGCGAAGCCGATCAGCGCGAGCCACACCGTGGGCGCCAGCGAGCCGAGCAGCATGCCGAACGCGCCGGTCAGTCCGCCGGCCACCAGCGTCCGGGTCCTGCCGAGCCGTTCGAGCAGGGTCGTGCCGGTGAGCCGGCCGATCGTCATGGCGAACGCGAAGCACGAGTAGCTGGCCGCCGCGATGCCCGGGTGGGCGTGCAGGTCCTGCTCCATGTGCAGCGCGCTCCAGTCGGCCAGCGCCCCCTCGCCGTACGCCGTGCACAGCGCGATGAGGCCGAAGACCAGGACGAGGAGACGGGTGCGGCCGTCGATGCGGACCGGCTCGCGTCCGCCGTTCCGGGGCGTGCGGTCCGCGGGGACCGGCGCCGGGTGGCGCAGCAGCGTCGGGGCGGCGCACGCGGTGACGATCAGGCCGAGCGCCGCGATCGCCATCAGGTGCTTGGTGGGTGTCAGGTGCGCCGCGACCAGGCCGCCGAGGCCCGAGCCGACCATCCCGCCGAGGCTGAACGCGGCGTGGAAGCTCGGCATGATCGGCCTGCCGAGGGCGCCGACCAGGTCGACGGCGGCGCTGTTCATCGCCACGTTGATGCCGCCGTACGCCGCCCCGAACGCCAGCAGGACGAGGCCGAGCGCGAGGGGCGAGTGCGTGAGGGGCGGCAGGATCACGGTCAGCGGGAGCAGCACGCCGCACGCGACGGTCACCGCGTGCGAGCCGAAGCGCCGGCACAGCCGTCCGGTCAGCATCATCGTGATGACAGCGCCGGCCGATACACCGAGCAGCGCGAGGCCCAGCTCGCTCGCGGACGCCCCGGTCTGCTCCTTCACGGCGGGGATGCGCACCACCCAGCCCGCGAAGACGAAGCCGTCGAGCGCGAAGAACGCGGTGATGGCCAGGCGCAGCCGGGCAAGGGACGCGGCGCGGGGGTCGTCGGCGCTGACGGACCCGAGTTTGTTTAGTAGCGACACAAAGTCAGGTTAGAGCGCGACTCCGTGGCCGAACAAGGGGTTGCCCGCAGGTGTGTGTAGGTCACACGGTGGGCACTCGCACCCCGGTCACACGGTGAGCACCCGCACCCCCGCCTCCTCGAACCGTCCCAGAGTCGCCTTGTCCGCCGCCGTGTCCGTGACGAGGATGTCCACCTGCGTCACGTCGCAGATCCGCGCGAAGGCCCGGTGGCCCAGCTTGCTGGAGTCGGCCGCGACCACCACCCGCTCCGCCCGCTCGCACAGCATCCGGTTGATCGCCGCCTCCGCCTCGTCGTGCGCGGACGCGCCGTGCGTGACATCGAGGCCGACGACGCCGAGCACCGCCGTGTCGAGCGTGACCTGGCCGAGCACTCCGTCGGCGAGCGGGCCGATCAACTCGTACGACTGCGGGCGCGCGACCCCACCGGTGAGCACGATCTTGAACTGGGGCCGCACCGCAAGCTCGTTGGCGATGTTGAGCGCGTTCGTGACGATCGTCAGCGCGGGCGTCCCGGACGCGAGATCGGGCCGGACGGCGAGCGCCCGCGCCACCTCCGTCGTGGTCGTGCCGCCGGTGAGTCCGACCGCCTCGCCCGGGGTGAGGAGTTCGGCGACGGCCTTGGCGATGCGCTGCTTCTCGGCGGCGCCGAGCGCGGACTTGTAGCGCAGTGGGAGTTCGTAGCTGACGCCGTGCACGACGGCGCCGCCGCGGGTGCGCACCAGCATCTGCTGCTCGGCGAGCCCGTCGAAGTCGCGGCGGATGGTCGCGGCCGAGACGCCGAGCTCGCTCGCCGCGTCCTCCACGTCCAGGCGCCCGCGCTCGACGAGCAGTTCCAGGAGGGACTTCCAGCGGGCGTCGCGGGACATCGGCGGCTCCAACTCGTCGTTCGGTTCGGGTTCGGTTCAGATTCGTCCGACGGGCACGACCTTAACTGGCATGCGCACGAATGCTTGATTGTGCGCGAAAGTTGGCTATATCTTGCAGGAACACGCAATCAGTGAGCGCGCCCCCAGAGGCGTGACCAATCGCGGAGTGGGGGCACGGCATGAGCGACACCCAGAAGCAGAGCCACGTCGAGAACGAACTGAACAGCCAGCCGGAGTGCTGGACGCGGGCCGCGGGGCTCGCCACCCGGCACAAGGCGGCGCTGCCCGCCGCGGGGGAGCGGGTGGCGATCGTCGGCTGCGGCACCTCGTGGTTCATGGCGCAGGCCGCCGCCGCGCTGCGCGAGCAGGCGGGCCAGGGTGAGACCGACGCGTTCGCGGCATCGGAGTTCCCGGCCGGCCGCTCCTACGACCACGTGATCGCGCTGACCCGGTCCGGCACCACCACCGAGGTCCTCGACCTCCTCGCCGCCCACCGGGGCAGGTCCCGCACCACGGCGATCACCGGCGACCCGGCCACCCCGATCGCGGACGCCGCCGACGACCTGGTCGTCCTCGACTTCGCCGACGAGCAGTCGGTCGTCCAGACCCGCTTCGCCACCACCGCCCTCACGCTCCTGCGCGCACACCTGGGCCTGCACCCCGAGCAGGCGGTCGCCGACGCGCGCACGGCGCTCGCCGAACCGCTGCCCGAAGGCCTCGTGGAGTGCGAGCAGTTCACCTTCCTCGGCCGCGGCTGGACGGTCGCCCTCGCCAACGAGGCGGCGCTGAAGATGCGCGAGGCGTCCCTGTCGTGGACCGAGGCCTACCCGGCGATGGAGTACCGCCACGGCCCCATCAGCATCACCACCTCCGGCACCGCGACGTGGATGCTCGGCGAGGCGCCCGATGGGCTCGCCGAGCAGGTCGCCGCGACCGGCGGGCTCTGGGTCGAGGGCCGCCTCGACCCGCTGGCCGAACTCGTCCGCGCCCAGCGCCTCGCGGTCGCCGTCGCGGCCCGCAGGGAGCTCGACCCGGACCGCCCGCGCCACCTCACCCGCTCGGTGATCCTCGACGCCAACTGACCCGTCCCGCAAGGCTCTTGAGAAGGGAGGGGCAGTGCCCCTCGCAGCAACAGGGACCCTCGTGGGCGCGGCGGCGGCCCGGCGCGGCGCCGTGGCCGCGTTCAACGTGATCACCCTGGAACACATCGAGGCCGTCGTCGCGGGCGCCGAGTCCGCCGACGCCCCCGTCATCCTCCAGATCAGCGAGAACGCCGTCCGCTACCGCTACGGCCGCCTCCTGCCGCTTGCCCGCGCCGCGGTCGCGGCGGCCGAGGGGGCGCGCGTCGACGTCGGCCTGCACCTGGACCACGTACAGAGCGACGAACTGTTGCGGCAGGCCGCGGACGCCGGGTTCGGTTCGGTGATGTACGACGCCGCGCGCCTGCCCTACGACGAGAACCTCGCCGCGACCCGCGCCGCCGCCGACTGGGGGCACGCGGGCGGGCTGTGGGTGGAGGCCGAGTTGGGCCAGGTCGGCGGCAAGGCGGGCGAGCCGCCCCTGGACGCGCACGCGCCCGGCGCCCGCACCGACCCCGGCGAGGCCCGCGCCTACGTCACCGACACGGGCGTGGACGCGCTCGCCGTCGCGGTCGGCTCCTCGCACGCGATGACCACGCGCACCGCCATGCTCGACCACGACCTGCTGAAGCGGCTCGCGGACGGCCTCGACGTGCCGCTGGTGCTGCACGGCTCGTCCGGCGTGCCCGACGACGAACTGGCGGCGGCCGTCCGCGGTGGCATCGCCAAGGTCAACGTGGGTACCGCCCTGAACATCGCGATGACCGCGGCCATTCGCGAGTTCCTCACCGCACACCCGGAAGCGGTCGACTCCCGCAAGTACCTCAAGGTGGCGCGCGAGGCGATGGTGCGCACGGTCAGCGAACTCATCGGGGTGGTGCGGGGCTGAGAGGGCCGACGCCGTCGGTTCGGGGTCGGCCCCGGGGCAGTACCCGTCCTTCCGCGCCCGCCGCGGTGCCTGCGGTACGTGTGCCGGAACGCGGCCACCGCCCCACTATCCGAGCGTCGCGGGAGGCGCACACCGGCTGAGCCGGCCTGCTTTCACAGGCCGCGCACCAGCCCGCCGTCGACGCGCAGCGCCGTCCCCGTGATGTACGCGGCAGGCGCCGAGCACAGGAACGCGGCTGCCGCGCCGAACTCGTGGGGTTCCCCGTAGCGGCCCGCCGGGATCGTGGCCCGTGACCGCGCCGCGACGTCCTCGGGGGTGCTCCCGAGCCGCGCGGCCTTGGCCGTGTCCAGCTCCGCCACCCGCGCGGTGCCGATGCGCCCCGGCAGCAGCAGGTTCACCGTCACCCCGTCCGCCGCCACCTCTGCCGCGAGGGTCTTGAGGTGGGCGGCGAGCGCGGCCCGTCCGGCGTTCGACGCGGCGAGTCCGGGCAGCGGCGCGGCGATCCCGCTGGAGCCGACCGCGAGCACCCGCCCCCAGCCCTTCGCGCGCATGGCGGGCAACGTCAGTTCCACGAGCCGCTGTTGGGCCAGGAAGAGGGTGTCGAAGGCGGCCGCGTACGCGTCGCCGCTGGTGTCCGCGGCGGTGCCCGGCGGCGGGCCAGGACCGTTGAGCACCACGATGTCCGGCGCCCCGTACGCCTCGTGCGCCGCGTCGACGAGCTGCCGGGGTCCGTCGGGCGTCCGCAGATCCACGGCGACCCCGACCGCCTCCGGCAGCCCGGCGGCGACCTCGGCCGCCCGCTCACCCCGCCGCCCGCTCACCACGACCCGGGCACCCTCGGCGGCCAGCGCCTCGGCGACCGCGCGGCCGAGACCACCGGTGGAGGCGGCGACCAGCGCGACGCGTCCCTTGATTCCGAAGTCCATTCAGCGCACCTCCGTCAGCCGGCTCGCACGGTGAACGCCGTGCGGGCGTTGTGCTGTGTCGTGTCCGGGGCCGGGCACGGTCGGCGCGGTGTCGACCGTGCCCGGACCCCGCATCACGGCCCTCGTCATCGGACGTCCAACCCCGGGGCCAACGCCCCTGGTGTGGCCGCCAGATGGCGGTCCAGCTGTGCGCGGAGCGCCGCGGGCATCGTAGGCGCGGGCGGCCGCACACCGGACGCCTCGATCATGCCCCGGCGACGTATCGCCTCTTTGCGGATGGCCAGGCCGATGCCCGCCTGCGCCTCGAAGTTCACGAGCGGCAGATTCGGCAGGTAGGCCGCGCGGGCCGCCTCGTAGCCGCCGTCGCGATATGCCTTGACGCAGGCCAACAGGCCCTCGGGGCAGGAGAATCCGGTCATCGCGCCGGCCGCGCCCGCCGCGAGTTCGTCGAGCAGGCCGAGGCCGCCGAGCCCGCCGAAGACCGGCACGTCGAGCGCCTCGGTCAGCGCGGCGACGGCGGCGGGCGTGGGCGGCGCCTCCGCCTTGACGGCGGCCGCCGAGGGCAACTCCCGTACGAGGGCGATGAGATCGGGTGTCGTGATCCGCACGCCGCTGCTCACCGGGTAGTCCTGCACCACGATCGGTGCGCCCGTCGCCTTGTGGACGGCCTGAAGGTGCTCGCCGGCCACCTCGGGGCGCGGCGAGTTGACCTGCACCATGAGCGCGGCGAGCCGGTCGCCGAGCGCCGCGCGGATCTGCTCGGCCTCCTCCACGGCGGGCGCCGTGGACAGTGCGGTGACACCGACCACGAGCGGCAGGTCCACCGCGGCGGCCACCGTGTCGAGGACCCGGCGGCGTTCGGCGGCGTCGAGCCGGGCGGCCTCGCCGAAGACGCCGAGCACGGTGAGGCCGCTCGTGCCGATGTCCGCGTAGTGGCGCACGAGACGGGCCAGCGAGACCTCGTCGACGTCGAGCGAAGGACCGGCGAACGGGGTGGCCACCACACCCCAGACGCCGGGCGCGAGGTGATGTGTCATGTCGAGCGCTCCTTGTCGTACGTGGGGTGGTGTGTCAGCGGCCCGGCCACTGCGGCCTGCGCTTTTCGCGGAAGGCGCGGACACCTTCCTGTCCGTCCTCGCTGTCGAGGGCGGCGGTGAGCGCGGGCAGCCGCATCGCATGCGCCTCGCGGGGCGGCAGATGGCCCGCGCGCTGAACCATCTGCTTGATGGCGCGCAGGGACGTCGGCGCGCAGGCGAGCACGTCGTCCACCCACCGCTCGACCGTCGCGTCAAACTCGTCCTCCGCCGCGACCTCGTTGACCAGGCCCATCCGGTGCAGCTCGGCGGCCGGTGCGCGCCGCCCGGTCAGCAGCAGGCCCATCGCCTGGGTGTGCGGCAGCCGGTGCAGGAGCTGGAACACGCCGCCGTCGAGCGGGATGCGGCCCACGCGGGGCTCGGTGAGGCCGAACTGCGCGTGCTCGGACGCGATGACGATGTCGCAGCCGAGGACCATCTCCATGCCGCCGCCGAGCGCGTAGCCGTTGACGCGGGCGATGACGGGGATGTCGAGCGTGGTGCGCAGGCCGAGGCCGCCGAAGCCGTTCGGGTCGAGGTCGGCCCAGTATTCGAGGCCTGTCTTGGGGGTCGCGTCGGCGGACATGTCGGCGCCGGTGCAGAAGGCGCGGCGGCCGCCGCCGGTGACGACCACGGCGCGGATCGCGTGGTCGGACTCGATCTCGGACCAGATGTCGTTCAGTCGAGAAGTCGCTTTGGCATCCAGGGCGTTGAGGACGGCGGGGCGGTCGATGGTGACGCGGGCGACATGGCCGTCCCGGTCCCGCTCGAAGCGGATCTCGTCCACGGGAGGTGTCGTGTCGTCGCTCATCGCAGCACTCCCTGCTCCCGCAGCGACGCGATCCGCTGGGCGTCGTATCCGAGCTGCGTCAGGATCTCGTCCCCGTGCTCCCCGAGCCGGGGCGGCACCCGCCGCACCGTCGCCTCGGCCGCCGAGAGCTTGATCGGTGCGTTCAGCGCGCGGACCGTGCCGGCCACCGGGTGCCGCATCTCGACGATCATCTCGTTGACGGCGGTCTGCTCGTCGGCGAGCGCGTCGGCGAGGCTGCGCACCGGTGCGCACAGGATGTCCTGCTCCTCCAGGCGCTTGACCCAGTACTCGGTGGAGCGTCCCGCGACCGCCGCGCGGAAGATCTCCTGGAGCTCGGGCCGCGCCGCGAACTGCTGGTCGAGCGTGGCGAGTTCGGGACGGAGCGACAGGTCCTCGTCCAGTTCCAGGGCGATGCTGATGTGGTGCAGCGCGTTGTCCCGGAAGCCGCCGACGAAGATGACGGCGCCGTCCGTGGTCGGAAAGACGCCGGTCAGCGGCATGGCCGCCCAGTTGATCTCGTCGCCCCTGTTGAGCTGCTGGCAGGCCTCCTGCATCTGCATGTGCAGCATCGAGTCGTACATCGACACCTCGACCCGCTGCCCCTCTCCCGTGCGGTCGCGGTGCAGCAGCGCGAGCAGGATGCCCTGGAGCAGGTGCATGCCCGTCGTGTAGTCGCACAGCGTGGTGGCGTACAGGCCGACCGGGTCGTCGTCGGCGGGCCTGCGCCACATCACCCCGCTGTAGGCCTGCGCGACGGCGTCCTGACCGCCCTTGTGTGCGTACGGCCCCGAGCTGCCGAAGCCGGTGCCGCACGCCCAGATCACGCGCGGGTTCAGGGCCTTCAGGTCCTCGTAGCCGAGGCCGAGGCGTTCCATCACCCCCGCGCGGAAGTTGGACACGACGACGTCGGCGGTGCGGGCCAACTCCCGTACTGCTGCCAGTCCTTCGGTCGTACGGGTGTCGATGGCGATGCTGCGCTTGTTCCGGTTGATCGACAGGAAGATCGGGTTGTCGAGTCCGGCCTCGTCCGGGATGGACGTGCGGGAGATGTCTCCGGTCCCCGGGCGCTCGACCTTGATGACGTCGGCGCCGTAGTCGCCGAGGAGCTGGGTCGCCGACGGGCCCATGAAGACCTGCGTGAAGTCGAGGACGGTGACACCCGTCAAGGGCTGAGCGGCAGTCATACGAGGGACTCCTCAAGAGGCTGTGCGGTCGTGGCGTTCTCGGCGGGTACGTCGCCGGGGTCGGCCCCCTGGTCGCGCATCCGGCGCTGGATCACGGCCGGTTCCACATCGCGTACGAGAACGCCCTGCTCGACGGCGGTGGCCGCGGCGATCCCCGCCGCCTGCCCCATCGCCATGCACGGCGGGATCTCACGGGACATGCGCTGCGCCTCGGGGGTGGCCGAATAGTGCCGGCCCGCCACGATCAACTGGTCGATGCCGCGCGGCAGCAGCGAGCGGTACGGGTAGTAGTAGTCGCGCCCGCGGGCCACCGAGTCGGTGAAGTGCTGCCGCGTGGTGACGTCGTCCTTCGTCATCACGTACTCGCCTTCGAGCAGGCGGGTCTGCCGTACGCCCATCTGCTCGGCGACGTCCAGCAGATACGCCTTCTCGAAGCCGGGCAGGTCCTGGCGGATGGTGTCGAGGGCGTTCGCGATCCGGTCCCGCGCCTCGAACTCGGCCTCGGTGAGGGAGGCGGGGTCGGTGCCGTCGAAGCCGGTCATGTGGGGGCAGTTGCACCACACCACGCCGGGGATCGGGGTTTTGAGCCACCACAGCTCCCAGGCGCCGCCCAGCATCCGCTTGATCTTGCGGTTGAGGGCGCGGACCTCGCGCGGGTGCTCCTGCTCGTAGCGTTCGGCGGCGTCGGTGTCGATGCCGCCGAGCCGGAAGACGAGCGTGGTGAGGTAACCGGCGCTGGTGTGCGCGGCGCCCGAGCGGGCGGCGACGTCGATGTCCCCGGTGGTGTCGACGACGACATCGCCCATGACCGCCTGCGGTCCCTGCTTGGTCTCGCAGACGACGCCCTTGAGCGCGCCGTCCTGGACGATCGGCCGGGAGAACCAGCTGTGCAGGCGCAGGTTGACGCCGCTCTCGCGCACCAGGTCGTTGGAGACCCGCTTCCAGCCGTCCGGGTCGAAGGCGACCGCGTAGCAGATGGGCTTGGGGTTGGTGTGCTGGTGGAAGTCGAAGGAGCCCCAGCGGCCCCACTTGGCCCACATCTCGGGCGAGGAGTAGCGGTCCTCGACGGGCGGGTAGACGGCGAGGCCGAGCTTGGCCATGCGCTCCACGTACTCGTCGACGACGCCGGTCACGGTGATCTCGGAGCCGTTGATCATGTCGTCGAGCACCAGGACCATGCCGCCGGAGGCGAGGCCGCCGAGCGCCGCGTAGCGTTCGAGCAGTGTGACACTCGCGCCGGTCCGCGCGGCGGCGACGGCGGCGCTGACACCGGCGGGTCCGCCGCCCACGACGACGACGTCGGAGCGCTGGACGACGGGAGCCTCGACCGCTTCGAGCGCGATGCGCTCGCCGGTCAGGGCAGGGGGAACTACAGGCACAGCGATGTCCTTACGTTGAGGGTGGTGGCCGCGGTCAGTCGCCGGCGCGGACCGCGCCGCGGGCGAAGGCGAGCCGGTACAGCAGCACACTGATCAGGCACAGGACGGCCACGTACACGGGGAACGCGGCGGCCGCGCCGTGGTCCTGGAACCAGAGCAGGACGTACGGGGCGGTGCCGCCGAAGCCCGCGACGCCGACGGCGTAGCCGATCCCGACGCCGGTGACCCGGCAGTGCATGGGCATGAGCGTGGCGGCGACCGTGTTGTACAGGCCCATCGTGAACGCGAGGACGGGGGCGCCGACCAGCATCACCACGGTGAACCCGGTGAGTCCGCGGCCCTGGTACACGAGGACGATGAAGACGAGCGCGGCCGTGGCGAGCCGTGAGATCCAGAACGTACGGGAGATCCGCGAGCGGTCGGCGATCCGGCCCACCAGCGGATACAGACACCCGACGAGGACACCCGAGAGCGTGGTGATCGCGAAGACGGAGGAGCTGTCCTCGTGGTGGGTGGTGCGGGCCAGGTTGGGCAGCCCCGTCGTCCACGTGTAGTTGATGGCCTGGGCGCCGGCGACGACGAACACGATGGTGAGCAGGGCGAGTTTGCGGCGGGCGAGCTCGGCCCAGGGACCGCCGGACGGCGCTTCCTCGGCGGTGTCCGCGGTGCTCTCCAGCGTCTCCGGGAGCGCCCTGCGCAGCCACAGGAAGACACCTCCGGCGAGCGCGCCGATGGCGAAGGGGATGCGCCAGCCCCAGGAGTCGAGTGCCTCCTGGCTCATCACGGAGCTGACGCCGAAGCACACCAACGAGGCGCCCACGATGCCCACTTGGACGTACACACCCATGATCGCGCCGAAGCGCGCGGTGTGTCCTTCGGGGGCGAGTTCCACGGCGTACGTGGAGTTGAGCGGGGCCTCGATGCCGGTGGAGACACCTTGCACGATCCGGCTCAGGAGCAGGATCACGCCCGCCCAGGTACCGATCGCGGCATGGGTGGGTGTCACGGTGATGACCAGGCTGGTCGCCACCATCGAGCCGATCGAGAAGAGCATCACCGACTTGCGTCCCGCCCGGTCGGCGATCCGGCCGAAGACGACGGCGCCGAGCGGGCGCGCCGCGAAACCGACGGCGAAGACGGCGAGCGCGGACATCGTGGAGGACAGGGGATTGGAGGAGGGGAAGAACTGCGGGCCTATGGAGGAGGCGAGCAGGCCGTAGACCATCCAGTCGTACCACTCGACGGCGTTGCCGCCGCCGAGGGCGAGCAGGGCACGACGGGTGGAGACCGGCACACGGGCGGGGGATCTCTGCAAAAGCGATGCCATCAGGCACCTCGCTGGTCGAGGATCGGGCGTGCGCGGATGACGGGCGCGCGCCGTGCTGGGCGCGCCCGGTGGGGTGTCTTCAGTTGTCAGGCGTGAGAAGGGGTGCGGCTCACCAGGGGTCGGGCTCGATGAGGGGTGCGGCTCACCAGGTGGGCGGCGTGATCACCCAGACCGAACTGGCCGGCTCGTCACCGGGGTTGGCGTACCAGTGCGGCACACTGCTGGAGTACGTGATGGAGTCACCGGGGTACAGGCGGTGCCGGACGCCGTCGAGATAGACGTCCTTGACCCCGCTCAGCACGATGCCGAACTCCTCGCCGTTGTGCCGGAACGGGGTGTCGCTCGTGTCGTGCCCCGGCTCGGTCTCCACCCAGATCGACTCGAGCGCTCCGCTCAGGGTCGGCGTGAGCAACTCGTAGCGGGCGCCGGTCAGTTCGGCGGCGCCGTGGAAGTCGAGGACCCGCCGCTCGTCGTGGCGCACCACGGGCGAGACCTGGTCCGCCAGGTGGAAGAGGCGGCCGATGGGGATGTCCAGGCCGTGCGCGATCTGGGCGAGCGTGGCGAAGGACGGGTTGCCCTTGCCCCGCTCGACCTGACTGATGAGGCCGACGCTGACACCGGCCGACTTGCTGAGCGCGTCCAGAGTGAGTCCCGCCTGCTTGCGGGCCTCCCTGACCTGAAGTCCCACGGTGGCGACGAGGGCGTCCACATCGGGCTTGAGCTCACTCATGCACGTACCTGCCTTGTCGGTCGGGCTTGTTCACCGACGATTCAACTGCACGCCGAGGCCCACGACAAGGGTCATGATGAAATTCTTCAGGATAGTGAAGTCCGGGGGGTGGGGCCGAACTCTCTGGGGAGTGGAGCTGAAGCCTCAGTCCAACGCCCCCGCGTGGTACTGAACCCCCGGGTTCCACAGCAGGAAGCCCTTGATCCCGTCGGAGCGGGCCGCGTCGAGTTGGGCGCGGACCTCCTTGTCGCCGTAGGAGACGCCGAGGGAGAAGTCCTGGATCCAGGGGACGATCTGCGCGTCGGTGTGCCGGGTCTTCTTCGCGAAGGCGGCGAGGGAGCGCTTGGTGATCGGGTACGGGTGGGAGTTGGGGTCGGAGACGCCGTATTCGCCCTCGGCCCAGTGCGAGGGGTAGATCATCGGCGCGATGTAGTCGGCCTCCTGCGCGAGCAGGCCGACGTCCTGGGCGATCTCCTTCGGCCGGTCGACGGCGATGCCGAACACCGAGACACCGAGGAACGCGTTGTGCTTGCGGACGGCGGCACGGGTCTCGCCGACGACGTCGGCGACGGACCGCTCGGGCGTGGTGTCACCGAGGCCGGGGAAGGACATCTTGCTCATCGGGCCGTCGGGGCGGCGGATGTAGTCGTAGAGGATGTCGTCGAAGCCCAGCTTCGCGGCCTCCGCGGCCAGATCGATGTTGTACTTCCTGACCTCCTTGTTCGCGAAGTTCGTGAACGACAACTGGCCGTAGCTGCCGCCGTTGTAGGCACCCCCGCCCGGAGTCCGCACCACACGGTCGCGGTGGCCGGATTTCCACGACTTGGTGGCGAGGATCGGATCGCGGAAGGCGACGATGCGGCCGACGACCGTGCCGCCCGCGGCGTGGATCTCCTTGATGGCCTTCTTCGCGTCGTAGTACCCCTTGGCGGCGCCGATGCTCTTGGCGAGGGGCACCTTCGAGGCGTAGCCGATCTCACCGAGCTCGTCCTTGATGTCGAGCTGCACCGCGTTGATCTTCTTCTGCTTCAGCATCTTCATGACCGGCCCCCGCAGCGCGTCGGAGGCCCAGCCCTGGGCGCTGACGTGCACGGCCTTCAACAGTGGCCGGTGCACGGTGAGTTCGGCCTCGTGGCGGGCGGTGTTGCCCGCGGCGTCGGTCGCGGTGACCGTCGTACGTCCCGGTGGGCGGGGGAGCCGGACGGCGAAGGCGCCGTCCTTCGCGGGCTTCGCCGTGTGCCCTGCGACGGATATCTTCCGCGCGCCGGCCGCCGTCCCCTTGACCGTGACGGGCCGCTGGAAGCCCTCGGCCTTGGTGTCGGCCACCTTGAGGCGGGGTGCCTCGGTGTCCACCGTCAGTTTTCGGACGACCTCGGTGTCGCCGGTGGGCCACGAACCGGGCTGGACGACACGCAGTTCGTGCGTGCCGTCCTTGAGGTCGCCCAGGCCGACGGAGAGGCTGCCTGCGCTGTCGTGCGCGGCCCGCGTCCGCAGCGGCTTGCCGTCGAGAGTGACCTTGGTGCCCTTGAGTTCGTCGCCCTCGGCGCCGGTCACCTCGAACTCTCCCGCGCGCAGCACCTGCGCGCCCAGCTTGCCGTCGTTCGGGAGGCCGACGAGGTTCAGAGTGGTTCCGTGTGCGGCGCGTAGCGAGAGTGTGCCGCCTATGGCGAGAACCAGTGCGAGCAGTACGCAGACGAGGATGACGGGCCTTCGGCGTGGGAAGCCCGCCGGGGAAGCACTGGCGCCGGGGTCGGAAGCGGAACCGGATGTGGGGGAGGTGGGGGAGCGGAGCCAGTTCTTCCAGTCGAGCCGCATCAGCAGATCCTCCAGGAGGTCTCGTGCGTCGTGGTCTACTGCGTCACCTTCGTGTTCTGCGCGTTCTTCGCGTTCCTCGTGCTCTTCGTGTTCACCGTCTTCTTCGTGTTCACCGTCTTCTCCGGATCGGCACAACTGCCGTAGCTGCTCTGGTCCTTGGGGCGGCCGCGGTCTCCTGTGGCGGTACCGGGAGCGCTGCGCCGGATGAGGGGGGAAAGACTCCGGAGCCCGCCGGTGACCGGCAGGCTTCCCGTTCCCCGACGTCCGGACACCCTTCCGGGGCAGCGAAACCGGCCAAACCTCCGGCGCCGGACAAGGTGCACGCCAACGAGCTGGGCGCCGTGCCGGTGCTCATGTACCACCAGATCCTCGAGCACCCGAAGAGCGCGTACGACCGGACACCCAAGGAACTGCGCACCGAACTGGAACGCCTTGTGCGCGAGGGGTACGTGCCCGTGACCGCGGACGCGTACGAGACGGGGAAGATCGACATCCCGGCCGGCGCCCACCCGGTCGTCCTCACCTTCGACGACTCCACCGACAGCCAGCTCCGCCTCGGCGCCGACGGCGAACCCACCGACGACTGCGCGGTCGGCGTCCTGCGCGCCGTCGCCCGCGAGCACCCGCGCTTCAAGGCCCGCGCCACCTTGTTCGTGAACGGCGACGCCTTCGCCGCCACCGGGCAGAAGAAGGCCCTGACCTGGCTGAACAAGAACGGCTTCGAGATCGGCAATCACACCCTCGACCACGCCAACCTCGCGCAGAGCGGCACCGGCAAGGCGCGCGCCCAGATCGCCGAGGGGCAGCGCTCCATCGAGCGCGACGTCCCCGGCACGGACGTCCGCTCCCTCGCCCTCCCGTACGGCATCCAGCCCGAGCCCGCCGACCTCGCCCTGACCGGCAGCGCCTCCGGCACGGCGTACAAGAACCGGGGCGTCTACCTCGTCGGCGCGAACCCGGCCCCCTCGCCGTACGCGGACTCCTTCGACCCGGCCGCCATCCCGCGCGTCCGCTCGGCCCCCGCCAAGGGCAAGGACGCGAACTACAGCTCCGAACACTGGCTCGACCAGCTGGCCGCGGGGAAGCTCGCCCGCTACACGTCCGACGGCGACCCGGACCACATCTCGTACCCGAAGGACACGGCCGCGCGACCTGACAAGGCGGCGGAGAAGGGGAAGCTCCGGCCGTACTGAGGGACATCCCGGCCGCCGTGCCATCGGGAACAGCCGCGGAGTCATCGGGAACACTGGAACCATGAACGAGCTGTTCGCCCGCGACCGCACGGAGATCGCCCCCGGCGCCGTCCATGTCCCCGACTGGCTCGACGAGCGGGAGCAGCGCCACCTGGTCGAGCTGTGCCGGACGTGGTCGCGCCCGCCCGCCGGCCTGCGCGATGTGCGGCTGCCGGGCGGGGGCCGGATGAGCGTGCGGCAGTTCGGCCTCGGCTGGCACTGGTTCCCGTACGGGTACGCGCGCACCGCGGTCGACGGCGATGGTGAGACGGTGAAGCCCATGCCGCGGGAGCTGGAGGCGCTCGGCCGACGGGCCGTCGCCGCCGCATACGGTGAGTCGTGCGAGCGCGACCCGTACGACATCGCCCTGATCAACTATTACGACACCGACGCCCACATGGGCATGCACAAGGACCGCGACGAGAAGTCGGCGGCGCCGGTCGTGTCCCTCAGCCTCGGTGACACCTGCGTCTTCCGGTTCGGCAACACCGAGACACGTACGAAGCCGTACACGGACGTCGAGCTGCGCAGCGGGGACCTGTTCGTGTTCGGCGGCGACGCGCGGTTCGCGTACCACGGGGTGCCGAGGACCGAGCCGGGGACGGCGCCGCCCGGACTCGGCCTGGGCGGGCGGCTCAACATCACGTTGCGGGTCAGCGGGTTGTCGTGAGGGGGCGCACGGATCGGCCAGGGGGCGTTCACCGGCTACCATTCCTGAGCGTGATCAGGGCGAGGAGTTGCTGATGGGCGGCGGCAAGGCGGCCTCCGGGACCGGGGGCCACACGGCGGGCGATACGGCGGGGCGGCCACCACGTCTGGAGCGGGGGCGCAGCGCGCTCGGTCCCGCGCTCGAACTCGTCCACACCGGGCGGGCCCCCACCCGCGCCGTGCTGACCGCCGAGCTCGGTGTGACCCGCGCGACCGCGGGCGCCGTCGCCGCGGAGCTTGAGGCGCTCGGCCTCATCCGCATCGACGCGAAGCCCAGCGCGGCGTCCGGTTCCCAGGGCCGCCCCTCGCACCGCCTTTCGGTGGCCGACGAAGGACCGGTGGCCCTCGCCGCGCAGGTCCACTCCGACGGCTACCGGGCGGCGCTCGTCGGCCTCGGCGGCGGCATCGTCGCCACCACGCCGGGCTGCGAGATCATCGACCCGGACCCGGCGGACGTCCTGCGTTCGGTGGTGGAGGCGGGCGTCCGGCTCCTCGATTCCACGGGACGACGCTGCGTGGGCGCGGGCCTCGCCGTCCCCTCCGCGGTCGCCGAACCCGACGGCACGGCCCTCAACCCCCTCCACCTGGCCTGGCCGGTGGGCGCGCCGGTGCGGCAGATCTTCACCGACTGCGTACGGGAAGCGGGGCTGGACATCCCGGCGTTCGCGGCCAACGACGTCAACCTGGGCGCGCTCGCCGAGCACCGCCACGGCGCGGGACGCGGGGCACGCGACCTGCTGCTGGTGGCGACCGGCCACAGGGGAGTCGGCGGCGCCCTGGTCCTCGACGGCCACCTCCACACCGGCAGTTCGGGCCTCGCCCTCGAGGTCGGCCACCTCACCGTGAACCCCGAGGGCCGCCCCTGCCACTGCGGGAGCCGCGGCTGCCTGGACGTCGAGGCCGACCCGCTCGCCTTCCTCACCGCCGCGGGCCGCACCCCCGACCCCGGCGGCTCGCTCCTCTCCCAGGCCCGCGACCTGCTGGCCGAGGCGAAGGACGACCCGGCCGTCCGCGCGGCGACCGAGGCGCTGATCGACCGCCTGGGCCTCGGCCTCGCCGGCCTGGTCAACATCCTCAACCCGGACCGCATCGTCCTCGGCGGCCTCCACCGCACCCTCCTCGACGCCGACCCCGAGCGCCTGCGCGCCGTGGTGGCGGACCGCAGCCTGTGGGGCCGCAGCGGCAGCGTCCCGATCCTGGCCTCGACACTGAGCCACAACAGCCTGGTGGGCGCGGCGGAACTGGCCTGGCAACCGGTCCTGGACGATCCGCTGGGGGCGCTCAGCGGGGGGTGACGCCGACCGGCTCCATGACCGGATCCCGCTGCCCCGCCGCCTTGTTGCCGCGCGCCATCAGGTCCGGTACGAGCGAGGCGATGCCGGCGAGGGCGAGCGCCAAGCCGACCCACAGCGGCGCCCGCAGCCCGTACGCGTCGATGACGACACCGCCCACGGACGTGGCGATGACGATGCCGAGCGTGATGAACGAGGAGTGCACGGTGTTCACCAGCGCCCCCGCGTTCCCCTTGCGCTGCACGCGCACCACCATCGCCGGGTTCATGGTGACACCGACCAGGCCGATGCCCAGCATGCACACCACGGCCGCGGCACTCACGTGCGCGAACAGCGCGAACCCCAGGAGGAAAAGGGAGTTGAGGACGAGCCCGGCCAGCAGCACGGTCAGGGTGTGCCGGTCGGCGAGCCGTCCCGTCACCGTGTTGCCGATGACGGTCGCGGCTCCGTAGGCGACCAGCAGGAGCGGTACGGTGCCCGCGCCGAACCCGGAGATCTCGGTCAGGATCGGGCCCAGGTAGCTGAACGCGGCGAACGTCGCGCCGATCACAAGCGTGCTGGTCGACAGCGTGAACCACAGCCGCGCCGAACGGAACACCCCGAATTCCGCCCGCAGTTGACCGGCTCCCCCGCTCTTCGGCACATCCGGCACCCCGACGAGCGTCGCCGCCGCGGCGAGCACCGTGATCCCCGAGATCACCCAGAACGCGGCGCGCCAGCCGAACCGGTCGCCGACGAACGTGGCCAGCGGGAGCCCGAGCAGCGTGCCGAGCATCAGCCCGTTCAGTGCCACGGAGACGGCACGGCCGCGCACCTCGGGCCGGGTGAGCTGCGCACACATCGCGAGACCGATACCGAAGAAGGCCTGCGAGGCGACTCCGGTGACGATCCTCGCCCCCAGCATCACCGCGTACGTCGACGCTGTCGCGGCCAGCACGTTGCCCGCGAGGAACACGGCGAACAACACCATCAGGGCCGCCTTCTGAGCCACCTTCAGCAGGGTGACCGTCAGGAACGGCCCGCCGACTGCCATGGCCGTGGCGAAGGCGGTGATGAGATACCCGATCTGCGGGATCGTCGCGGCAAGACCGTCCGCCATCTGCGGCATCAGACCGGCGACGACGAACTCGCTGGTGACCATGGCGAAAATGCCGAGGGCCAGGACGTATACGGCGCGTGGCATGGGTGTCCCTTCGAGGAACGCTAGTTTTGGATGGATCAGTACAAAAGTGGGGCATGGCTGAGGGTGGGAGTGGCATGGGTCGTGGTGCGGGAGTGGGGGTGCGGGTCAGCCGGTGAGGGCGTCCAGGGCGATGTTCGCCGTTGCCTCGAGGGTGGCGCGGTCGGCGCCCCCTTGCCCGGCGACACGCATCCCGCCGATCACGGTGTTGAGGAAGCGCGCCAGTTCCTCCGGTGGCCGTTTCGAGGTGATCGAACCGTCGGTCTGCCCGGCCGTGATCACGGACCGCAGGGCGGCGAGCCGAATGGCCAGATCCCGCTCGACCAGGCGCGCCGCCTGGGGATCGCGCCCCGCGAACTCCACGGTCGTGTTCACCGTGAGGCAGCCGCGACTGTGGCCGCCCTTGCGGGTCCCGGCCTCGGTGTCGACGGTCCTCGCGAACAAGGCCCGGATCCGGTCGATCGGCGCCTGCTCCGCATCCTCCAGAATCTCCATCTGGTCCGCCGTCATCCGCTCGATGTAACGAGTCAGCGA
This sequence comes from Streptomyces sp. NPDC102360, assembly GCF_044766085.1. Taxonomy (NCBI): domain Bacteria; kingdom Bacillati; phylum Actinomycetota; class Actinomycetes; order Kitasatosporales; family Streptomycetaceae; genus Streptomyces; species Streptomyces sp. NPDC102360. Next base: position 459,040 of record NZ_JBIWLG010000001.1, read on the forward strand.
GCGCGTGAACAGGTCGTGCTTGCTGGCGAACGTGTTGTAGATACTGCTGCGCCCCAGACCGGTGGCCGTGCACAGGTCCTGGGTGGAGGTGGCCTCATAGCCGTTCTCCCAGAAGGCGTGCATCGCCGCGTCCAGGGCCCGCTCCTCGTCGAACATCCTCGGTCGGGCCATACGGGAACGCTATCGGTTTTGGATCGACCAGTGCAATACGTGGCGCGGCCCGCTTTCACTCGCCCCAGTCGATCTGCTCCTCCGGCACCCCGACGGACCGCGCATACGCTTGCGCGGCCTCGCGCCCCGCCGTTTCCCCGCGCGGGTAGTGACACACGTGCCCGGCGAAGACGACGTAGACGTCGGTGTCGCTGCGGAAGTCCGCGTACCAGCCGCCTTCCGGGGACAGGCAATACGAAAGCGCGTCCGCCAAGGGCGCGGCGTCCTGGTCCGTGGCCTCGAAGTCGAGCAGGGTCCACTCGGCCGGCTGGCCGGGAGTGACGCCGGCTCCGCTCACTCGTCGCAACCTGGTCAGCGTGAGCGGTACGCCGCTCAACTCGCAGCCCGCGCGCAGGCTTTCACCGACCAGAACGCCCGTGACCATCGCGCACCCCTCATCCATTCGAATCATCGCCACTCGACCGAGAACGCCTGTGCCGGATTGTCCACCAGGATGCGTTCCACCGCCCCCTCGCCCAGCACCGCTTCGAGGCGCGGGCGGATCCGGCGCAGGAGGTACGGCATGCCGGGGCCGCCGTTCACCGAGCGGGCGCCGGAGGCCGTGGTGTCGCCGCCGAGCAGGAGTCGGTCCGCGTGGCCCGCGTCGGCCAGTGCCGCGAGGGCGTCCGGCATTCGCCAGTCCGTGGCGTGGTTGGCCCGCGAGGGGCCGTCGAAGGCCAGATACGCACCGGAGTCCGCGGCCTCCCGCTGGGTGACGAAGTCGGGGGAGCGGTTGAGGTGGCCGAGGATGACACGGTGGGCGGGCACCTCCAACTCCTCGCACAGCAGGTCGAGTACGTCCAGCGCGCCTGTGCCCAGCTCCAGGTGGACGGCGATCGGGGCGCCGGTCGCGTGATGCGCCTCGGCCGCGGCCGTCATTGTCCAGCGGGCGTGCGAGTCGAGCGCGTGGAAGCCGCCGGCGACCTTGATCAGGCCGGCGCATACGCCGCTGTCGCCGATGCCGTCGGTGAGCTCGCGTACGAAGACCTCGGCGAGGTCGGCGCGTCGTGCCGACACCAACGCCTCGGAGTAGTGGGCGAGTTGGTGCATGCCGGTCGCCGCCACGATGCGCACTCCGGTCGACTCGGCGAGTGTGGGCAGCTCCCCGGCCTGCCGGCCCAGGCCGTACGGCGTCCACTGCACCACGGCGCCGCCGCCCACGGCCGCGTACGCCTCCAGCTCCTGGCGTGCGCGTTCGGCGTCGTCCAGTTCCTGGCCCGGCAGCGCGGGGCTGCGGAAGAAGGCGTGGTCGTGCGCGTCGACCACGCCCAACTGGACCGGCTCCAGGTCGCCTTGGACGCTGTTCTGGACGAAGGGACGCCCGAAGTCGGCGACGATGCCCTGGAATCCGGGGCCCCAGGGGGAGGCGTTCATACCGGCCGACGTGCTCCACAGGTAGAACGGGGCGTACTGGTTCACCGGTGAGCCGTCCACGCCGCGTACCCGCATCAGGTACGCCTTGGCGCCGAGGCCGGGGAAGTCGTCGAGGGCGTGACCAGGAGTGCGAGCAGGCCGCGCACCCCCGCGTCGAATGCCGCCGTGTCGCCCGATGCCCGTGCCAGTACGTAGCCGCCCTGAACCGTCGCCACGACCGCCGCCGCGATCTCGCGCGGCACCAGGTGGGCCGCCAACTCGCCGCTGTCCACGCCCTCTTGGACCACATCGGCGATCCGGCTCTCGACGTACGCGATCGTCTCGTCGACCGGTGCCCGCAGCTCGTCGCTGGTGATCACGTCCGGGTCCATCGTCAGCCGCCCGACGGGGCAGCCGCGCAGCACATCACGCTCGCGGAGCAGATACGCCGCTATCCGCTCGGGCGCCGAACCGCCGCCGTCGAGCAGCCGGTCGACCGCGGTCCGCATCTCGTCCCCGGTGCGCCGGATCGCGGCGAGCGCCAGGTCCTGCTTCCCGGTGAAGTGGTGGTACATGCTGCCTTGGCCGACACCCGCGCGCTGCAGGATCGCCTTCGGGCTGGTGCCCACGTAACCGCGCTCCCACAGGAGCTCGCGAGTGGTCTCGATCAGTCGATCCTGAGTGGTCGCCATGACATCAACCGTACATACCAGTAGTTACAGATTCAATGCGTCGCCTGCGTCGCCTGTGTCGGATGCATCGGCTGCATCGTCTGAGGCCCGCCCTCAAGTCCACTCCTGTCCGGCACCATGCCCTGAACGTACCGGCCGAGCACGCCCAGCATGACGACCTCGCACCCGAGCATCACCCGCTCCACAAGCCCGATCAGCTCCCGGCCCCCCGGCCCCGCCGAATACGCCATCACCCCGGCCCCGGCCACCGCGAGCAGGGCCGGCACACGCAACCACCGCGCCGTACGCCCCGCCGCGGAGCCGAGCCGTCCCGCCAGCACAAGACCCCCCGCCGGCAGCGCCGCGAACGCCGCGACGGACGCGTAGCGGTGCACATATGCGGAACCGGTCAGCTGCGTGGTGAGCGGGTCCGTCGGTACCACGGCCGCGAGCACCAGGCCCGCACCCCAGACGGCCAGCAGCACGGACGGCAGCCCGCGCATCGCCGCGAGCCGCCTCCTCGCCACCACCAGGAGCAGCAGCGAGACCACGCCGAGCGAGGCCATGGCGGTCTCGATCGGCCCACCGCGGTCAAGCGCCGCGAAGTCGCTGACGGTGAGGGACAGTTGGCTGAGCTCCGGGTCGGTGTCCCGAGGGGCCAGCAGCGCCGCCATCATGGCCACGACCACGGTGGTCCACACCAAGGGTGCGAGCCGGTGGCCGAGGCCGCTGAACACGAACCGGCGGCTGAAGGTGTCTCGTCTCGGAGTCGTCACGATCTGATCCTCCAGCCGGGCGGTGCCGGCGCGCCATGGGGGCCGCCCCGGAGTCGCCCCCGACCCGGCCCCTGACACACATCAGGGTCGGCCGGGCGCCCAGGAGCAGTCCCACACCGCTCACGTACTCCCGCGGAGGTACGCACAGTGCCGCTGGCCGTACGACGACCCGGACCCCCTCCCGGCGGGACGCTCGAGTCATCACCACACGTGGACGCCCGGCACACCGGCCCGGCGCCACCGGAACAAGAGGAGATGAGTCGGATGCAGACCCTCGCGGAATTCGGACCCGGCAACGGCCCCGGCCCGTGGATCCTGTTCTTCCCGCTGATCTGGGCGGCTGTCATCGTCGGCGTCGTCACCCTGCTGCGCCGCACCGTCTGGCGCGGCCGGCGCGGACCGTGGGGCCCCGGCCCCGGCGCCCCTCGCCCCCGCCTCGACGAGAACTCGCCGATCGCCGTGCTCGGCCGGCGCTTCGCCGCCGGTGAGATCGACGAGGACGAGTACTGGCGCCGACTGACCGTACTGAACGAGGAGTTCGGCCACTACGGCACAGGCACCGGCACCGACCGCAAGGCCGGCAAGGGCGGCGCGTCATGAGCACCGCCACGACGCTCACCCCCACCACCCTCGCGGCGCGCGTCGACAACGCCGTCAAGGTGTACGGCTCCGGGGACACCGCCGTCCGCGCCCTGGACGGCGTGAGCGTCGGCTTCCGCGCCGGACGGTTCACCGCGATCATGGGCCCGTCCGGCTCCGGAAAGTCGACCCTGATGCACTGCGCGGCAGGTCTCGACACCCTCACCGAGGGGGCCGCGTACATAGGTGACACCGACCTCGGCTCCCTCGACGACCGACGCCTCACCCTGCTGCGGCGCGACCGCATCGGCTTCGTGTTCCAGGCGTTCAACCTCGTACCGACACTGAACGTCGCCGAGAACATCACCCTGCCGATCGACCTGGCGGGCGAGCGCCCCGACCGCGAGTGGCTCGACGCGCTCGTTGATGTCGTCGGGCTGCGCGACAGGCTGCACCACCGGCCCGCCGAACTCTCCGGCGGGCAGCAGCAACGCGTCGCCGTGGCACGGGCGTTCGCGGGCCGGCCCGATGTCGTCTTCGCCGACGAGCCCACCGGAAACCTCGACTCCCGATCCGGCGGCGAGGTGCTCCGCCTCCTCGGCGACGCGGCCCGCCAGGCCTCGCGCACGGTCGTCATGGTCACCCACGACCCGGTCGCCGCCGCCCACGCCGACGAGGTCGTCTTCCTCGCGGACGGCCGCCTCGTCGACCGCATGGAACGGCCCACCGCGGACCGGGTCCTCGACCGGATGAAGGCCTTCGACGGCCCTCCTCCCACCGAAGGCGGTGGCTCGTCATGAACGCCTCCGTACGCCTCAGCCGCACCTCGCTGCGCGCCCACAAGCGGCGCTTCGCCGGAACGTTCGGCGCGGTTCTGCTCGGCGTCGCGTTCCTCGCCGGCACGCTCGTCATGGGTGACACCCTGCGCGCGAGCTTCGACTCGATGTTCGCGGGCGCCAGCAGCGGCACCGACGCCGTCGTGCGCTCCGGCAGCGTGATCACCACCCCCGGCGAGAGCCAGGGCACCCGCCGCCCGGTGGACGCCTCGCTCGCCGACGATCTGGCGAAGGTGCCGGGCGTCGCCGCGGCGGCGCCGAACATCCAGGGCGCGGGCCAGCTCGTCGACGCCCACGGCAAACCCATTGGCGGCCAGGGCCCGCCCACCCTCGCCGGAAACTGGATCGAGGACCCGAAGCTCAACGCGTACCGGCTGGCCGAGGGGCACGCGCCGCGGCACAGTGGCGAGGTCGTCGTCAACCGCGGCGCCGCGAAGTTGGGTGACCTCAAGGTCGGTGACACGACCACGCTGCGCACGCCCGACCCGGTGAAGGTCACCATCGTGGGCCTGGCCACCTTCGGCGGTGAGGACGGCATGGCGCAGACCACCTTCACCGGCATGACTCGAGCCGACGCCGAGAAGTACCTCACCCCGAAGCCGGGGGAGGCGTCCACCATTCAGGTGCGGGCCGGACCCGGAGTCGGCCAGCAGGAGCTCGTCGACTCCCTGAGTGGCCGACTCCCCAAGGGAGTTGAGGCGATCACCGGTGAGGAGTCGGCGCAGGAGAACACCGACATGATCTCCGGCCAGTTCCTCACCCTGTTCACCACCTTCCTGCTCGTGTTCTCCGGCGTCGCGCTGCTCGTGGCGACCTTCTCCATCCACAACACCTTCGCCATCGTCGTGGCCCAACGCGCCCGCGAGAACGCCCTGTTGAGGGCGCTCGGTGCGGCCCGGCGACAGATCGCGGCGGCGACCCTGGTGGAGGCGACCGCGGTCGCCGTGGTGGCCTCGGCCGCCGGGCTCGCGGGCGGCATCGGCATCGCGGCCGGGCTCCACGCACTGTTCCCCGCCATCGGATTCCCTTTCCCGGAGGGCGAGTTGGTGATCAGCCCGCTCTCCATGCTGCTGCCGCTGGCCGTCGGCATCGTGGTGTGCGTCGGCTCGGCCCTGCTGCCTGCCCTGCGCGCCGGGCGCACCGCGCCGCTGGCCGCCCTGCGCGAGAGCGCCGTCGACGACTCCGGTGCCTCGCGGCGCCGCGCCGTCCTCGGTGGTGTGCTGGGCGCGGCCGCGATCGCGGCGACCCTCGTAGGCGTCCTGGTGTCCCCGTCGATCACCCTCGCGGGCGTCGGCGCCGTGCTGGCCCTCGCCTCGTTCATCGTGCTCGGCCCTGTCGCGTCCACGTCCGCGGTACGGGCCCTGGGCGCGCCGCTCGACCGGCTGCGCGGTGTCACCGGCGGGCTCGCGAGGCGCAACGCGCTGCGCAGCCCGAAGCGCACCGCCGCCACGGCGAGCGCCCTCATGATCGGTGTCGCGGTCGTCTCCCTGTTCACCGTCTTCGGGGCCTCGCTGAAGGCGACCATGGACCAGACCGTGAACCGTTCCTTCGCGGGCGACGTCGCCGTCTCCACCCCGTCGTTCGGCGCGGGCGGCAGCGGTCTCAGCCCGAAGCTGGCGCCCGCGATCGCCGAGCGGCCCGAGGTGGCCACGGCGGTCGGCCTCGGCAGCGGCGTCGCCGACGTCGAAGGCAAGGGCCGCGCCCTCACCGTCACCGACCCGGCCGCCCTCGCGAACGCCTTCGACCTCGGTACGGTCACCGGCTCGATGAACGGTCTCGGGAAGAACGGCATCGCGATCACCCGAGCCGAGGCCGACCAGCAGCACCTCGCCGTCGGCGACACGGCACGCCTCGCCTTCACCGACGGCGAGAAGAAACCCTTCACGGTCCGCGCCGTCTACGGACAGTCCGAGCTCGCGGGCGACTACGTGATCTCTCGCGAGGCATGGGCACCGCACCGTACGCAGGACGCCGACAGGCTGGTCTCCGTCACCTTCAAGGACGGCGTCTCCACGGCCGACGGCACGAAGGCGGTCGAGAAGGTCGCGGCGGCGTACGGCAATCCGGATGTGCAGACCCGTGACGCGTACGCGCAGTCCTCGGCGTCCGGCATCGACATGATGCTCACGCTCGTCTACGCGCTGCTGGCCCTGGCCGTCGTGATCGCGCTGCTCGGCATCGCCAACACCCTCACGCTCGCCGTGCACGAACGGACCCGTGAGCTGGGCCTGTTGCGCGCCGTCGGTCAGACCCGCGGGCAGCTGCGGGCGATGGTCCGCTGGGAGTCGGTGCTGGTCGCCGCGTTCGGCACGGCCGGCGGGCTGGTGCTCGGCGGATTCCTCGGCTGGGTGCTGGTGAAGGCGTCCGACGGGGCGAGCGACAGCGCCTTCGCGTTCGCGCTGCCGCCGGGCCGGCTGGCGGTCGTGGCGCTCGTCGGGCTCGCCGCCGGCGCCCTCGCGGGCCTGCGCCCTGCCCGCAGGGCGGCACGCCTGGACGTACTGCGGGCCATCGCCACCGAGTGAGCTACCGAGTGAGCGACGTACCTTTGGTGATCACCGCCCGGTCAGCCTGCGACGGCCGACCGGGCGGGAGCATGCGGGGACACCGTGAGCTCGTGCGTGTCCGTGCGGTGCGCGGGATGCGTCGCGTACACCGGGTACGGCGCGATGGCCATCGCCGGGGCGGGGGCCGGCAGGGCGAACCAGACGACCTTGCCGCCCTCGCCCTGCGCCCGTACGCCCCAGCTCTCGCTCACCGCGGCGATCATCGCGAGTCCGCGGCCGCAGGTGGCGAGGGGGTCGGCGTCCCGTACCTCGGGGAGCCTCGGGTCGTGGTCGTGCACCGAGACGGTGAGCGTGCCGCTGAGCAGCTCGATCTCCACGGTGCAGAGTTTGTCCGGCTCGGCGTGCCGGTGGACGTTGGTCAGAAGCTCGGTGACGCAGAGCGCGGCCATCTCGATCAACGGATCGAGATGCCAGTAGCGCAACTGCGCCGATACGATTCTGCGGACCTGACCTATCCGCGACGGCAGGGCTTGGAGCTCCACCGTGCAATGCCTGTTCGGCTGGCTGATCACGGCTACGACTCCCCGAAATTGAGTCCGGAAGAAGACGAAAACGGATCGAGCGGTGCGACTGCGCTGTGACAGGACTGCCCGCTCCGTGTCCGGCGGGCTGGTTCGCAGCGTTATCGCCGGTAAACCCTGAGTAGTGATGTGTGACCAGCGTTACTCAGGAGGCGTGGGCGTGCAACTTCGCCGGCTGTCCGCTGCGGGGTGGGGTGCTATCCGGTGCGCGAGGTGGCGGCGCGGACGGCCTCGATGAACCGCCGGGCCGCGGGCGGTCCCGAGGTGCCGCCCTGTCCGCCGAGGCGCAGCAGATAGCGCCGCCCGTCCACGGCGGCCATCGCCCGGTCCTCGGCGCCGAACCACGGCCTGCCCGCCCGGACTTCACCCAACGGGGCGCTGTCGATCTCGCTCCCGTAGCTCGTGAGCAACTCCAGCCTGCCGCCCGTGATCCGGACCTGTCCCGCCCGGGTCAGTGATCGCAGGCGCCGGCCGATGCGCACGCCCGTCGCCGTGAACTCAGGCTCCGCCATGCCGTTTCGCCCCCTCGAGTGCGTGTCTGCGGTGCAGTCTGCACGCACCTGGCCAGGAGCACCAGTGCACTTGTGGACGCGCTGTGAAGCACTGGGGGCACCTTCGGTGTGCGCCCCCTCGCACGTACGTTCCCGGATGCTCCGGCATCCCGGGCGCGTGTTCCGCCGCCCTCCCAGCCGTTCCTTTGAGAGGCTCAAAGATGCATTTATGCAGGTGAGAAGCGTGCGCAAGGTGCTTATGATCGTGGTGTCCGGCTGCCGTCGGCGTTCCGGACCGGCGCGCGGAACGACGGTCGGACACGACGAGAAGGAGCCAAGCGGTGAGCACCACGGAACAAGGCCGACCCACGGGCGAGGGCGCGGCGCCCGGCCCCCTGCCGACGCTCGACGTCGACCACACGGACCCCGGCTACCGTGAGTGGCTCAAAGAAGCGGTACGCAAGGTGCAGGCGGACAACAACCGCTCGGCCGACACCCACCTGCTGCTCTTCCCGCTCCCCGAACAGTGGGGCATCGACCTCTACCTCAAGGACGAGTCGACGCACCCCACGGGCAGCCTCAAGCACCGTCTGGCCCGCTCGCTCTTCCTCTACGGCCTGTGCAATGGCTGGATCCGTCCCGGCCGCCCCGTCATCGAGGCGTCGAGCGGCTCGACGGCGGTCTCGGAGGCGTACTTCGCGAAGCTGATCGGCGTCCCCTTCATCGCGGTGATGCCGCGTACGACCAGCGCCGAGAAGTGCCGACTGATCGAATTCCACGGCGGCCAGTGCCACTTCGTGGACGACTCGCGAACGATGTACGCGGAGTCCGCGGCCCTCGCCTCTCGCGCCGGCGGCCACTACATGGACCAGTTCACGTACGCGGAGCGGGCCACGGACTGGCGCGGGAACAACAACATCGCCGAGTCGATCTATCGCCAACTCGCGCTGGAGCGCTACCCGGAGCCCGCCTGGATCGTCGCCACGGCGGGCACCGGCGGCACCTCCGCGACGCTCGCCCGCTACGTCCACTACATGCAGCACGACACCCGCATCTGCGTCGCGGACCCTGAGAACTCCTGCTTCTTCGAGGGCTGGACGACCGACAACCCCGACGCGACGAGCGACTGCGGTTCCCGCATCGAGGGCATCGGCCGTCCCCGCATGGAACCGAGCTTCGTGCCCGGCGCCATCGACCGCATGATGAAGGTCCCCGACGCGGCGAGCGTCGCGGCGGTACGCGCCCTGGAGTCGGCCATCGGCCGCAGAGCGGGCGGCTCGACGGGTACGGGCCTGTGGAGCGCCCTCAAGATCGTCGCGGAAATGGTGGCGGAGGGCCGCACGGGCAGCGTGGTGACGCTCCTCTGCGACCCGGGCGACCGCTACCTGGACAAGTACTACTCGGACGACTGGCTGCGGCAACAGTCCCTGGACATCACCCCGTACGCGGAGGCGATCACGCGCTTGCTGGAAACGGGAGAGTGGCCGAGCAATTCAAGCCCCTGCGGCGATTGAGGCGCGGGGTCCGGGGCAGAGCCCCGATCTTTCAAGCCCCGCACTTTCGACGAGAGCCAGCGGGGTCCGGGGCAGAGCCCCGAGGCGTCCACCCCGGTCGACCGCACCATCACGCCGCCGCCGAAGCCACCCTCCGGTCAAGCGCCCCCACCGCATCCCGAAACGCCTTCCCCAACCCGCCCCGCCCAAGCTTCATCCCCACCCGCACCGCGGCCCCCGCATCCACCGCAAACGTCCACCGCACCCGAGACCCCCCACCGGGAACCCCTTCGACCCGCCACTCCTCCACCATCGCCCGAAGCCCCGGCACATTCGTCTCGTCAACGCGATACGCGTAGACCTCACCGGGCTCCGCGGCGACGATCGTCTCCAGAAACCGCGTCCCACCCTTGAGCCGGACCTCCCGCCGCGCCCCACCGTCCAACGGCCGCGCCAGCGTCACCGCGGAGAACCACTGGGGCCACCCGACGACATCCTCGGCGAGCGCCCGGTACACGGCGTCCGGGGAGGCCGACACCTCACGGGCGAACACGAGCCGCAGCGGCGCACTGTCGACGAAGTCGAGGTCGACGGGGAGAAGACGGCGTGCCATGAAGGTTCAGCCCCCAACGGTTGAATCGGCGGACCCGGCGCTCGACCCAACGGGCGCCGCCCGTGGCCGAGTTGACGCGCTCCAGGTGTACGTGACCGGTCCCGGCCACCATAACTGGCGCACCGTCAGATGTCTGTACCGTCCTCCGCCTCGGCCTCTGCTTCCGGCTCGCCTGCCACCACGAGCCGCATGTGCTCGGCGACCTCCGCCCGTGCCTCGACCGGCAACCCGCCGTCCGTCACCAACGTGTCCACCTGGTCGAGCGAGGCGAACGAACTCAGCCCCACCGTCCCCCACTTGGTGTGGTCCGCCACCACGACGACCCGCCGCGCTGACTGCACGAGCCGCCGATTCGTCTCCGCCTCCGCCAGGTTCGGCGTGGACAGGCCGGCCTCCGGGCTTATCCCGTGCACCCCGAGGAACAGCACGTCGAAGTGGAGCGACTCGATCGCCTGGTCGGCGACAGGACCCACCAGCGAGTCCGACGGCGTGCGCACACCGCCGGTCAGCACCACCGTCGCCGCCCCCTGCCGGGACGCCGCACCGCGCTGCGAGGCGTGGAAGACATCGGCCACCCGCACCGAGTTGGTCACCACCGTGAGGTCCGGTACGTCGAGCAGCTGCTGGGCCAGCGCGAACGTCGTCGTACCACCGGAGAGCGCGATCGCCGTACCCGGCGCGGCCAGCGGAGCCGCGGCGCGCGCGATGTCCTCCTTGGCGGTCAGCTCCAGGCCCGACTTGGCCTCGAAACCGGGCTCATGGGTGCTGGCCTCGACGACCGGGACCGCTCCGCCGTGCACCTTCTCGACGACGCCCTGCCGGGCCAGCGCGTCCAGATCACGCCTGACCGTCATGTCGGAGACGCCGAGTTTCCTGGTCAGTTCGTTGACCCGGACGCCGCCGCGCCGACGGACCTCGTCGATGATCAGGGCGCGGCGCTGCTCGGCGAGGAGGTTCTGATTCTCGCTCACGTCCGTCGGATCCCTTCGGCTCGTCCCGCCTGCCACCACCGCCGTACCGGCCAGCGCTTTCTCGTCATCCTCGCACGCGCCACCGACACCGGGACCACCGCCCGCGGCGCCGACCTGGGCCGCGACGGGGCGACATGGGGTGAATGGGGCGGGGTACGTCGGGGAGATTCCGTGACGAGGGGTGCCCGAGGGGGTGCCGGGCCGGGATCCTGGTCGTGTTCAGAAACGGGGGACACATGAGCACGACGCACGAGCACGAACCACGGAACGGCACCGCGGCGGAGCCGCCGCTGCCGCCACCCGCGACACCGTCCACGGACGAGACCGCCCTGGAACTCCTCGTCCACGGAGTCGGCGGAACCACTCCTCAAGAGATGCTCGACGACCCGCAGCCCGTGCGGGTGTCGGGCGACGAGACGGCGGCCGTCTTCCGCCGCGGCGAGGACGCCGACGCGGAGGCGCGTCCCGACGACTACCGGGGCAAGCCCGTCCCCGAGGCGTACGTGTGGTGCAACCTCACCTCGGGCAACGGATCACGCGCGCTGTGGCTGCTGCTGCTCCCCTTCATGGTGGTGAACCTGTCCCACTGGATGCGCCCCAACGCCCGCCGCAGGTCCCGCACCGTACGCCTCTACGGCCTGCTCGTCCGCCTCCTGTCGCTCACGCTTACGGTGCTGCTGGTCGGCGCCGCGTGCGAGGTGGCCCTGGACCTGACGGCCTGGCAGTGCGCGGGCACGCCCGCCTGCGCCGACCAGCGCGCGTGGCTGGGATTCCTCTCTGTCGATGCGCAGGGAGGCGGCGGCTGGTGGAGCCAGCCCGGCCGCCGGCTCGCCCTCGCCTCGCTGGTCCCGAGCGCCCTCGCGGTCCTGCTCTGGTACCTCTCGCACCGCACCTGGAGCGCGTACGAGGCGCAGCGCCCGCTGCCGCACATGCCCGAGCCCACCGACGGCGAGATCGACAACGCGCTCGGCAGGCCCGGCTTCTGGTACGGGCGGCGCCTGGTGTCCCGCCTGCGCTCGGCGCACACCGCGGCCGCGCTGCTCACGGTGGCGGCGGCCGTCGGCACGTCCGCGGCCCGCTTCGACCGGGCGTCCGGGGGACCGGCCCTGCTCGACGCACTGGGCTGGGCGATCGTGGGCGCGCTGGTCCTCGGCACCCTCGCCGTCATCGGCGTCGTCGTGCACCGCGGCCGCAGCGAGAGCCGGGTCGACGACACCCTGGACCGCACGCTGGTGCGCGCCCTGCCCTACGCGGCGCTGGCCCTGCTCGTCGTGACCATGGTGTACGCGGCCTGGTCGCGCCCCGGTTGGCAGTCCTCCGGCCGGCTGCCCGGCGACACGAGCTTCGGTGGCATCGTCCTCGTCCAGGGCGCGTTGGTGGTCGCGCTGGCCTTCGTCGCGCACGCGATCTACCGCACGGCCCGTGACTCGCGCACCGCGCTGCGCGGCCTCGGCGGCCCCGCCACCGCGATGCTCGCGTGCGCTCTCGGGGGCGTCATGTCCGGTGGCGTGGCGCAGCGCGTGGCCGACTGGCTGGACGGCACCAGCGGCCTCATCAAGGGCCCGCCGGTACTGCTCACCTGGCAGGCCTCCGTCATTCCGCCGCTGCTGCTCGTGCTCGCCGTCCTGTGCGGAGCGCTCGCCCTGCGTACGGCCCGTATCAAGAAGCGCGAGACGGCCCAGGTGGCGGCCGACTACCACCTCGACGAGAAGCCGGGCGCCACCGCCGAGCCCCCGGACGCGGCCCGGACCGCACGCATCGCGGGTACACGCGCGCGTGCCGCCCTCACCGACAAGGCGCCGGTGATGATCGGCGTCGTCGCCTCGGTGGCGCTGCTGCTCGGAGTCCTCGCCGTGGTCGGCGCCTGGACCACCGGGAAGGTGCCGGGCAGTGCGGCCCAGGGCTCGTACGCAGTGGTGCAAGGGGCGGCGGACTCCGCGCAGGCGCTCGGCTCCTGGCTGATCGGCCTGGGCTTCATACTGTTCGTTACCTGGGGACGCCGCGCCTACAAGGACGCGTCCGCACGCCGCACCATCGGCATCCTGTGGGACGTGGGCACCTTCTGGCCGCGCGCCGCGCACCCTTTCGCGCCCCCGTGCTACGCCGAGCGCGCAGTCCCCGACCTGACGTGGCGCATGGCCACGTGGACGCAGGCCACCGGGGGCCGCCTCATCCTGTCCGGGCACTCACAGGGCAGCGTCCTCGCGGCGGCGGCCGCCTGGCAACTGCACCCCTCCGTAAGGAAGCGCGTCGGACTGCTCACCTACGGCTCGCCGCTCGAGCGGCTGTACGGGCGCTGGTTCCCGGCCCAGTTCGGACCCGAGGCGCTGGCCTCGCTGCACCGCCAGGTCGACTGCTGGCGCAATCTGCACCGCAAGACCGACCCCATCGGCGGGCCGATCAACCTGCCGGGCGAGTGCGGACCGCAGGTCGACCACAAGGCGCTCCTCGACCCGCTCGCGTACGGGCGCACCGCCGAACACCCGCTCCCCGCACCGATCCTGGGCCACGGCGACTACCAGGCCGACCCGGTCTTCGCCGAGGAGCGCGCCCGGCTGCTCGCCCGACTCAAGCCGGGCGTACCGCAGCAGCGACCGGAGGGAGACCAGGGGCAGGCCTAGGGCAGCTCCGGCAGGTCCTCCGGGTAGAGCAGCGTGAGGGCGTCGGTGTCCAGGGCGTCGAGCTGGGCGACCCGGCCCGCGTGCCGCTCCACCATCGACTCGAACGTCTGGCGCGCGGTGCGGCCGTTGCCGAACGCGGGTCCCTTCGGGAGCGCCGTGAAGTACTTGAGCAGTGCTTCCGGCGTCCCGTCGGCGAGCCGGTACTCGTGCTCGTCGGCCTGCTGCTCCACGATGCGCAGCAATTCCTCGGGCTGGTAGTCGCAGAACGTGATGGTCCGTGAGAAGCGGGAGGCCACACCGGGGTTGGTGGACAGGAAGCGCTCCATCTCCGCGGTGTAGCCGGCGACGATCACGACGACCTCGTCGCGGTGGTCCTCCATCAGCTTCACGAGCGTGTCGATCGCCTCGCGGCCGAAGTCCCGCCCGGAGTCCTCGGGGGACAGGGCGTACGCCTCGTCGATGAACAGGACGCCGCCGTGGGCCCGCTGGAAGGCCTCCTGGGTGCGGATCGCCGTGGAGCCGATGTGCTCGCCGACCAGATCCACACGGGACACCTCTACGAGGTGTCCCTGGCCGAGCACGCCGAGCGAGGCGAGGATCTCGCCGTACAGGCGCGCCACCGTCGTCTTGCCGGTGCCGGGGGAGCCGGTGAACACCAGGTGCCGCCGCACGGAGGCCGCCTTGAGGCCCGCCTCCTGGCGCTTGCGGCCCACCTCGATCATGTCGGTGAGCGCGCGCACCTCACGCTTGACGCTCTCCAGGCCCACCAGTGCGTCGAGTTCCCCGAGGACGCGCTTGGACGTGCGGGACTCCTGCGCGGGCTCCTGGGACGCCGCCACGGGCCGCTGATCGGGCACGGCGCTGAGCAGGCCGACGGTCTGCGTGGCGGTCTGCACGGCCGGCTGCGGTGCCGCCGCGGCGCCGGGGCGCACGCCGCCGCTCTCGTCGCTCGTGCAGTCCTCGATCAGCGGCCCGTCCTCGGAGAACTCGTAGCCGCCGCGCGAACACCGCTCCGTACGGCACTTCTTGAGGCTCGTACGGCAGCCGTCGATGACGTGGAAGCCGAAGCCGCCGCTGTCCGCGACCCGGCAGCCGTGGAAGCTGCCCCGGCCGCCCGCGGACACGTAGAAGCCGGCCTCGGCGGGCGAGGTGACCGTGCAGCGCTCGATGGTGGGGTCCGCGCCCTTCGTGACGATCACGCCGGTCTGCGTGGTGTCCACCGTGCAGTTGGCGAGCGTGCCGCCGCTGCCGTGGTCGCGGAACCAGGCGCCCGTCGCGGCCTCGCGGATGCGGCAGTCGTCGAGCTGGGCAGTCGCCCCGTCGCTCACCGACACGGCCGTGTTGCGCACTTGGGAGAGATCGCTGTCGACGACGTCCACGCGCGAGCCGCGGTCGAGCACGAACAGCGCGTCCGGCACGTCGTGCACCCGGCAGGAGTCGAGCACGGCGGTCGCGCCGTCGCTGACCCAGACGGCCGGATAGTCGCCTGTACTGTCGTGGATCTCGGTCTGATTGGCGTCCACGCGCGTGCCGGGGTCCCACACCGAAAGGCCGTTGCGCCCGAACCGGCGCACGGTGGAACGCGTCAGCGTGAGAACGGACCGGGAGCGCAGGTCGATCGCGTTCTCCGGGACGTCGTGGACGCGGCAGTCGGCGAGGGTGAGCACCGCGTCCGTGTCGAGCGTTATGCCGTCCCCCGTCGTGCGGTGCACATCGCAGTCGGTCAGGTGCGCGGCGGCCCGCCCGGTGATCTGCACACCGGAACCCTTGACCTCGTACACCTCGCAGCCCACGGCCTCCAGGCCGGAGTGCTCGCCGGTCGCGGACAGGCCCGCACCGGACGTGTGGTGCACCCGGCAGCGCTCGAGCCGGGGATGTGCGCCGCCGCGCACCGCGACGCCCGCCTGTCCGGCGGCGACGACCTCGCACTCCTCGAACACGCCGCCCCCGCCGTCCAGGACGGCGATGCCGAGGCCGCCGGGATTGTCGACGGTGCACTGCCGCACCGTGGGCCGGGCGCCGCCGCGGACCTCGACGCCGGCCGCGGACCGGGTCACCACGCGGACGCCGACGATCTCCGGAGCGCCCTCCTCGACGAGCAGCGCGGGCGCCGCCGCGTCCTGCCCTTCGACCTGCATGTCCCGCACGGTCGCGGAGGCCCGTACGGTCAGGGGGACGCCGTCCGCCGGCGCGATCCGCACGGAGCCGGGGGAGCCCTCGGGGCCGCGCAGCGTCACGGCCCGCCGCAGCACCAGGTTCTCCCGGTACGTACCGGGGGCCACGGTCAGTACGTCGCCGTCGGTCGCCGCCTCCAGGGCGGCGGCCAGCGACGCGTACTCACCCGTGCGGCGCCGCCACCGCGAAGTGCTGGTGTGCGTCACCTGGACCGAGCCCTGTGCCATGGCGCTGATCTGCCCCCACCTCGTCGTACGCAGGAAGTGTGCGCGCCTCGCGCGGCGCTGTTCCTGGCTGCTTCCTGCGCTCTGCCTGCCTAAAGGTGGCTCCACCGTAGCGTGCGCGGAGCACGGCAGTTGACCAGAGCGGCGAGCCTGTGGGTGGCGGTCAGCTGCCCGTGCCGGTCCTGCCCCAGTCGGGTCCCGCGATGTCCCAGGCGCTGTCCCAACGCGCGTACCGGCGGCGCATCATGCGCCACAGGACGAGGCGCCGGGTGCCTTCCACCAGGCCGGTGACGGCGACGGCCGCGCCGAATCCGGCGAGCGCCGCGTGCGTGGCTGCGGTGGGCCGGTCGAGGGGGCGGCCGACGGCGCGGCCCTGGTCGTCGGTCCACACGGTGAACTTGTCGCCGCGGTGCGGGGTGCTGAGGGCGGCGACGACGCGGTCCTGGCGGGCGGAACCGTCCGGGGCCTTCCAGGTCGCCACCACGCGCGTGTGCGCGTCACGCGCCGTGGAGGTCTCCGGGTCGGGGTCCAGCGGCGGCTGTGCCACCTTGTGCACCACGGTCGCCGTCACCTCGTGGCGCATGCTGCGCTGCTCCTCCACGGAGCGGTACAGAGCGTCACGCGAGACGGACCCCGCGACGACGCCGGCCACCGGTGCGGCGACGACGATGAGGAACAGTGCGATCAGGGCGACCCAGGCCTCTGCCAGGTCGGTCCCACGGCACACCGGATTGTGGCGCCAACGCCAGAGCCCGATCAACGCTCGCACGGTCTGCACCCCCTTCCGGGTCTGTCTTAACCCCGAACGGCAGCGCCCGCATGCCGGAGGGGAGAAGAGAGAGCGACGTCACCCGATCCAGGTCCCGGCTCGCCCCTGACCACCGGCGCTTCCGACACTGCCATTGTCTCTCAACGAGCATGTCGCGGCGCCGGGTTCCCCGACCGGATGACGGTTATTCGAGGATGCTCAAGGGATCTCCGATACGCATGGTGCCGGTCGATTCGGGTACCAGGTTCGTGCCGAAGCACAGCTGGTCACCGAAGCGGCGGTGCCGCGCCAGGGTGCGCAGCGGCTCCTTGCCACGCTCCGCGGTCTGCTGGTTCGTCGTCGTGACCACGCAGCGGCCGCTCTTCTTGGTGATGCGGAAGGCGACGTCGCCGATCGCGATGCGCGACCAGTCGTCCTCCGCCCACGGGGGTGTCCCGGAGACGACGACATTCGGCCGGAACCGGTTCATCGGAAGCGGGCCCTCGTCGGCGTGGTCACCTTGAGCGATCAGCGAGTTGAGGGCGTCGAGGGACGAGAGCGTCGTGAGGAGCAGCGGGTAGCCGTCGGCGAAGCTCACCGTCTCGCCCGGACGCGCGTACGCGGGGTCGATGGGGCGCCTGGTCGCCGGGTCGTCCAGATGCATCAGGCGTATCTCGGTGTCCAGGTACGCGCTCCACCACGCGTGCGCCGCGCGGTCGGCGGGGACCGCCTCGACCTTGTCCGACCAGACCTCGATCGTGGTCGTCTCCCGCGGCTCGGGCACCTCGACGCTCAGCGGGTCCATCGCCGGGGCCGACAGGCGAACGCCGCCGCCGGGCAGCTGCTCGGCGGCGGCCAAGGCCAGGCGTGGATGCGGCCGTTGGGTGACGATCTTGCCGTCCGCGCCCACCAGCACCCAGCGCCGGTCCCCGGCCAGGCCCCACGGCTCGACGACGGCCTCACGCGGAGCGTGCCCCCGAACCGCCTTGAGCGGGTGGACATGGATCGAACTGAGTGCTGGCTGCGACATGCCGGTAATTCTGCCAGCAGCCACGGACATCGCCCGTGGCTGCTGGGGGTGGGCCGGGGCGCTCCGGCCGTGTCGGGTCAGTAACCGCGGTACTGCTGGCGGTTGTACGGATCCTCGTACGGCGCGGGGGCGGGACGCGGCGTGGCCGGGCGCATCGCCTCGTAGCCGGTCGCCTGGCCGGGCGCGGGACGCTGCGGCTGCTGGGCCTGCGGGCCCGGATAGCCGCGCTGGGCGTGCGCCTGCTGCGGGATGTACGCGGCCGGGGCCGCCTGCGTCGGGGCAGCCTGCGGATGCGGATAGCCGTACTGCGGCGCGGGCGCGGAGTGCGCCGACGGCAGGGCGGGCAGCGCGGCGGGCAGCGCCGGCAGGTGGCTGTTGCTGTCGTACGCGGAGGGAACCCGGATCGGGGCGATCTGCGGAGTACCCCGTTCCGCGACGAGTGAGTCGTAGATCGGAGTGTCCGGGAAGGACGGCGCGGAGTAGTAACCGCCGCCATATGTGGAGCGGGGGGAGGTCATGACACATAAGTTAAGCCCACGATGTGGTCGTTGGGGTAGACCGATAAGAGGGTTCTTTTGCGTGTCGTGTGTGACCGCGCGTCCTCAATGCGAGCGAACTTGGGGAAAACGGTCGTCGCCCGGGGGAGTTTTCCTGTAGAGGCCAAGATTTCGGGGGGTTACCGGCGGTTGGCCAGTGATCTTCGAACGAGCCTCTGGGGGTCGGAAGGCCGCAGGGAATATGTTGGCCGGTAAGCCGAGGGCGGGCGTTTGGGGCGGACATGACAATGGCTAAAGGGGCGAATGTCGGGGTGCGGGCTTCGGCCGTACGCGTCGAATTGGTCCGGCGTTCAGGACCCGGCGTGCCCGACGTCGACGCCTCGGCGCTCCTGCTCGCCGCCGGAAAGGTCCGCTCCGACGCGGACTTCATGTTCTACAACCAGCCGGCGCACGCCTCCGGGGCGGTCCGGCACGAGGGCAGGTCCACCGGCGGGGGCGTTGTCACGGACACCCTCTTCGTCGACCTCGCGCGCGTGGAGCCCGCCATCGAGCGAGTGGTCCTCGCGGCGTCCGCGGACGGCGGGGCGTTCGGACAGGTGCCGGGCCTGTACGTCCGCGTCGTCGACGCGGCGGACGGAACCGAACTCGCCCGCTACGAAAGCGCGGACGCGACGGTGGAGACGGCCTTCGTCCTCGGCGAACTGTACCGCCGTCAGGGAGCCTGGAAGTTCCGGGCCGTGGGCCAGGGCTACGACAGCGGCCTGGCAGGCCTCGCGACGGACTACGGCATCACGGTGGACGAGCCGCCGAAGGCGGCGCCGCCCGCCGCCGCGCCTTCGGCGCCGCCCACCCGCGCGGAGCCCGTACGGCTGACCAAAGTGACGCTCACGAAGGCCGCTCCCACGGTTTCCCTGGCGAAGCAGGGCGGCACGTCCGGCGCCCTGCGCGTGAACCTCAACTGGGAGACGCGCAAGCAGTTCGGCGGCCGGGGGAGCAAGCGCGCCAGGGACCTCGATCTCGACCTGTGCGCGTTGTACGAACTGAGCGACGGGCGCAAGGGAGTGGTGCAGGCGCTCGGGACCGCCTTCGGCGCGGTGGGCCGGGCCCCGTACATCCACCTCGACGGCGACGACCGCAGCGGAGGCCTCACCGCCGGCGAGAACCTCACCATCAACCTCGACCACACCGACGCGTTCCGCCGCATCCTCGTCTTCGTGACCATCTACGAAGGCGCGCGCAGTTTCGCCGACCTCCATGCGACGGTCACGCTGCAACCGGCACACGGAGCGCCGATCGACTTCTCCCTGGACGAGTGCACGGTGCCCTCTACGGTGTGCGCACTGGCCCTGCTGACGAACGACGGCGGCGACCTGACGGTGCGGCGCGAGGCCCGCTATCTCGTCCCGGAACGGGGCGTCAGCCCGCAGCGCACCGTGGACCGCGCCTACGGGTGGGGCATGAACTGGACGCGGGGCCGCAAGTAGCGTGCCGTGGCGAGGCGTTCACCCTCGATCGGGCGCGGCGTACGTGCGCCCCTTCCAGGCCGCGCCCCGCCCCCTGTAGTGCTGCACGGCGGAATCCACCGTCATCAGGAGGTACAGCAGCGCGGTGAACGGCAGCAGCGGCGCCAGCCACAGCGTCTGCCGGTAGTAGCGCAGCATGGGGATGTACGTTCCCGCCATCACCGCCCAGGCGAGCGCGCCGAGCACCGCGGTCGGCGCGCTGCCCGCGACCAGGCCTGCGATCAGCGCCGCGGGCGGCACCAGGTAGACCAGGGCGAGCCCCAGCACCGTGGCGAGCAGCACCAGCGGGTTGTGCCGCAGCTGTGTGTAGGCGCTGCGGGACACCATGCGCCACAGGTCCGCGAGCCGCGGATACGGCCGCACGCTGTCGACGCGTTCGGCCAGGCCGAGCCAGATGCGCCCGCCCGAGTGCTTCACGGCCCGCGCGAGCGACACGTCGTCGATGACCGCCTGCCGGATCGCGTCCGGGATCCGCGCCCGCTCGGCCGCTTCGGTGCGCAGCAGGACGCAGCCGCCCGCCGCCGCGGCCGTGCGCCCGCCCTGCCGCGCGATCCAACGGAACGGGTACAGCTGCGCGAAGAAGTACACGAACGCGGGCACCACGAGGCGCTCCCACACGCTCTCCACCCGCAGCCGTGCCATCTGCGACACCAGGTCGAAGCCGCCCGTGCGCGCCGCCGCCACCAACTCCCGCAGGCTGTCCGGCTCATGTGCGATGTCGGCGTCGGTGAGCAGCAGGAACTCGGGGCCACGCGCGCGTGCCAGGCCGATGCCGTGCCGCACCGCCCACAGCTTCCCGGTCCAGCCCGCGGGCGGCTCGCCCGGTGAGTCGACCGTCAGGGGAAGCCCGCCGAACCGGTCCGCGAGGGTGCGCGCCACCTCGCCCGTGCCGTCCGAGCTGCCGTCGTCCACCAGGAAGATCTCCGCCCGCCCCGGATAGTCCTGGGCGAGCAGCGACGGCAGGCTGTCGGGCAGCACCTGCGCCTCGTCGCGGGCCGGCACCACGACGCACACATCCGGCCAGCTCTCAGGTGCGGTGCGCGGTGGCAGGCGCAGGTCCGTACGCCAGAAGAAACCCTGGCACAGCAGCAGCCACAGCCACGCGGCGAGCGAAGCCGCGGTGATCCACACAACGACGTCCATCCGCCGCAGTCTGCCCCACCGGCACGGGCATTGTCGGACCCATCGTCTATGGTTTCCGGGTGAAGATCGCGCTGATGGACTCCGGAATCGGACTGCTCGCGGCCGCCGCCGCGGTACGGCGCCTGCGCCCGGACGCCGACCTCGTGCTCTCCTCCGCCCCGGAGACCATGCCCTGGGGCCCGCGCACCCCCGAGGATGTGACCGAGCGGGCGCTCGCCGTCGCCGAGGCCGCCGCCGCACAGGGCCCGGACGCGCTGATCATCGCCTGCAACACCGCCTCCGTGCACGCGCTGCCCGCGGTGCGCGCCCGGCTCGAGCCCGGCATCCCGGTCATCGGCACCGTCCCCGCGATCAAGCCTGCCGCCGCGGGCGGCGGCCCGGTCGCCATCTGGGCCACCCCGGCGACCACCGGAAGCCCCTACCAGCAGGCGCTGATCCGGGACTTCGGGGGCGGCGCCCAGGTCACCGAGGTGCCCTGCCCCGGCCTCGCCGACGCGGTGCAGTGGGCCGACGAGGAGGGCATCGACCGGGCCATCGAGGCCGCTGCCGCCCTCACACCCCGTGATGTAAGGGCCGTCGTCCTGGGCTGCACCCATTACGAACTGGTCGCGGAGCGTATCCGCGCTGCGGTGCAGCAGCCCGACGCGCACCCTTCCCCAAGCTCTCAACAGAGTTCGAGCAGGGGAGACCCCATTGTCCTGCACAGCAGTGCGGGCGCCGTCGCCGCACAGGCGCTGCGCCGGATCGGCGAGAGCACGCAGGCCGGGTCCGACGCGCGCGGCCGGCTCACCGTGCTGCTGGGCGGCCGGGAGGACACGCTGCCCAAGGAGGCACTCGCCTACGTGGAAGGCCGCGACCTCCAGGCACTGAGCCACGCGGGCTGAGCAACCGCACCGGCCTCGGGCCTGACCCAAACGACAGGCCCTGGCCCACAGGGCTGCGCAAGCCGGTGCCGGACCCGCGGAACATGAGTAGGCTCGATTCCATGAGGGAACACGCCCCCGACGAGCACGCAGGGCGACGATCTTCCGCCCCCGCGACCGACATCTGGACCGGCCGCGCACACAACCGTGTGCAGTGGTTCCTGGCCTGCGGCGGGCTCGCCTGCCTGGCCCTGGGCATCGAGCTGGCCGTGGACAACTCCTGGGCCACCGGCATACTCGCCCTGGCCATGTCCGTGGTCGGCCTGATCGCCGTGGGCCTGCTCATCCTGTTCGGCACCCTCGCCTTCCTGCACGTCGCGGTGAAGGTCGACAAGGACCATCTCGAAGTGCGCTGCGGCCACGTGGGCCTGCCGCGCCGTCGCATCCCGCTCGCCCATGTGGTGGAGGCGGACGTCGCGCCCCGCGTCACGCCCCGGCAGTGGGGCGGCTGGGGCTACCGCTGGCGCCCGGAGATCGGCACGGCGATCGTGGTGCGGCGCGGCGAGGGCGTGGTACTCCGCCTCGGCGACGGCCGCAGGTTCACGGTGACCGTGGACGACGCGGAGAGCGCGGTGCGGCACATCCGCGACCGCCTGAAGCCGACCGCCGCGGGCCCGGCCGTCTGAGCCGAGGTTCCGGCCGTCTGAGCCGAGGTTCCGGCCGACGGAGCCGGACCCGGCCGACCCACTCAGTCGAGGCCGCCCCGGAATTCCTCCGGGGCGGCCTCGTCGTCGTGTGGCAGCCCGTCCGTGAACGGTTCCGCCGTGGCGATCCCGGCGAGCAGGCCCACGCCCGCCGTCACGGTCGTGAAGCTGAGCGCGTTGCCCACCGTCGCCATCGCCGCCACCGCGGTCAGGGCGGCGCCCGCCGCCAGCACCACCTGCGTCGAGCGCGCGGAACGCCACAGGACGTACAGCAGCCAGCAGTAGGCCGTCGCGAGCAGCAGCACGCCGATGAGCCCCTGCTCGGCCGCCATCTGGAGGACGGCGGAGTGCGGCTTGCCGTCGGAGAGCGGGGACTGCGCGAGCGTCGGGCTGAGGTCCTCGAAGCGCCCGGGTCCCGTGCCCAGGGCGGGATGCCCCTCGGCGAGGTGCACGGCGTCGTGCCACAGCATGATCCGCCGGTGCGAGAGCCACGTCTCCAGGGAGGCCGTCGGCCCCGCCGGCAGGACACCCTTGGCGAGCGCCACACCGAGACCGGCCACCACCGCCGTCGTGAGGCCGAGGCCTGTCAGGCCGAGCGCCCGACTGCGCAGGCGGGCCGCCGCGAGCGAGCACAGGACGACGCCCGCGCACACCGTCACCCCGGCCGGCGAGTCGACGACGGCGGCCACCGCCACGCTGCCCGCCGCCAGAAGGTGCAGCACGATCCGCAGCGCCGACTTCCGCGCCGACCAGGCCGCGCAGCACAGTGCCCCCGCCGACAGGGCGAGCAGCGCCGCCGTCGCGCCGACCCGTCCCAGCGGCGTCACGACATCGGGCGCGGGGGCCGCGTACGGGGCGGTGAGCGCGAGGCACAGGCCGCCGAGCCCGACCGCACAGGACGCGGCGACCGGCACGAGCGCCCCGCCGATGCGCCCGCACGCGTACCCCGCGATCACGGCGAGCACCGCGAGAAGGATCCCTTCCGGTCTGCCCGCGCGCGCGGTCGCGCTGATCAGCGACCACGCCGCACAGCACCCGAGAACCGCGACCCCCACGGCGTCCGGGGCGCCGCGGCGCTCTCGCAGCGTGCCGTCCGTCGCCGCACCCGTCGTCCACCCCGTCGCATCCACCCGTCGCCCCCCGACGTAGCCGGACCCCGCACGCGCGGCCGGACGCGGCCGCGCTGTCGGGAACCGGGCCACACGCTAACTGCTGGCGGGCCGCGGCGGACCGGTGTTGCACAGGAACGATTCGCCGCACGGGCCGACGCGGGGCGCGCCGACCGGCATGTCGGCGTGACAGTGCCGCGCCGTACACTCCCCGGGTGACCGCCACCGCACCTCCCGTAGCCCCGTCGGACGAGCCCGCAGAGCAGTCGAGGGTCCGCTCCCACCTGCGGCGGTTCGTGCCCCTCGCGCTCGCGGTGATCGCCGGACTGCTCCTGTACGTGAGCTTTCCGCCGCGCGAGCTGCCGTGGCTCGCGCCGATCTCCTTCGCGCTGTTCGGCGTGGCCGTGTACGGGCGGCGGCTGAGGGCGGGCTTCGGACTCGGCCTCGCGTTCGGGCTCGCCTACTTGGTGCCGCTGCTCTCCTGGACCGGCGTCGACGTCGGGCCGCTGCCGTGGCTGGCGCTCGCCGCCGCGGAGGCACTGCTGGTCTCGCTCGCCGGCATGGGCATCGCCTACGTGTCGCGGCTTCCCCTGTGGCCGCTGTGGGCCAGTGGCGTCTGGATCGCGTCCGAGGCGCTGCGCGCGCGTGCCCCGTTCGATGGGTTCCCGTGGGGGAAGGTCGCGTTCGGGCAGCCCAGTGGGGTGTTCCTGCCGCTCGCCTCGCTGGGCGGCACGCCCCTGCTCGGCTTCGCTGTGGTCCTGTGCGGCTTCGGGCTCGGCTCCCTCGCCCTGCGGGTCGGGAAGGTGCGCCGGGCGTCGTCCGAAGGCGCGTCGCCCCTCAAGGGACTGTCCTTCCTGAAGGACAAGGGCATCGCTGTCGCGGCCGCGTTCACCGTCGCTCCGGTCGTCGCCGGAGCGCTCGCCATGCCGCTGGTGGCGACTTCCGCCGAGGCCGGTACCGCGCGCGTGGCGCTCATCCAGGGCAACGTGCCGCGGATGGGCCTCGACTTCAATTCCCAGCGCCGGGCCGTGCTCGACTACCACGTGCGCGAGACCATGAAGCTCGCCGCGAAGATCAAGTCGGGGCAGGTGGAGCGCCCCGACCTGGTGCTGTGGCCGGAGAACTCCTCGGACATCGACCCGTACATCAACCAGGACGCCTACGACGAGATCACCAAGGCCGCGCAGGCCGTCGGGGCGCCCATCTCGGTGGGCGCCGTGGTGACCGCGCAGGACGGCACGCCCCGCAACCGGCTCATCCAGTGGGACCCCAAGACGGGCCCCGGAGCCGTCTACGACAAGCGGCACCTGCAGCCGTTCGGCGAGTACATGCCGTACCGCAGCTTCTTCCGGATCTTCAGCAAGGACGTCGACCGGGCGGGCAACTTCGTGCCCGGCAAGAAGCCCGTCGTCTTCGACATGGCGGGCACCAAGGTCGGCAACGTCACCTGCTACGAGGCCGCGTTCGACGACACGGTGCGCGACCAGGTCCGTGAGGGCGCGCAGATCCTCTCCGTGCCGAGCAACAACGCGACGTTCGAACGCAGCCAGATGACCTACCAGCAGCTGGCCATGGACCGGGTGCGGGCCGTCGAGCACGGACGGGCCGTGATGGTCCCGGTCACCAGCGGGGTCAGCGCCGTGATCCGGGCCGATGGCTCGATCGCGCAGCAGACCGGCATGTTCGAGCCCGCCACCCTGCTCGCCGACGTCCCCAAGCGCACCTCGCAGACGCTCGCCACGCGCGCGGGTGCGTGGCCCGAGGCGCTGCTCGTCGCGATCGGTGTGGGAGGACTCGGCTGGGCCGTCGTGCGGGCCCGCGCGAGGCGTCGCTCGGACGTCTGAGGGGGCTTGTGGCCTGCCGGTTCGTTGGGGCGTACAGGTAGGCTCGCCGGCATGGCGACTCCTGAATTCATCCGTACGATCCGGGCCACCGCGGGCCACCAGCTGCTGCTTCTGCCGGGGGTCAGTGCCATCGTCTTCGACGACGAGGGCCGGGTGCTGCTCGGGCGGCGCGCCGACTCCGGCAAGTGGTCGATCATCGGCGGGATCCCCGAGCCGGGCGAGCAGCCCGCGGACGTCGCGGCGCGCGAGGTCTTCGAGGAGACCGGCGTCGAATGCGTCGTCGAGCGGGTCGTGCTGGTGCAGGCCCTGCAGCCGATCACGTACCCCAACGGCGACCAGTGCCAGTTCATGGACACGGCCTTCCGCTGCCGGGCCACCGGCGGCAAGGCGCGCGTCAACGACGACGAGTCGCTCGACGTCGCCTGGTTCGCCCTGGACGCGCTGCCGCCGCTGGAGGAGTTCTCGCTGTTCCGGATCAAGCAGGCCCAGTCGGAGGGACCCACATGGTTCGAGACCATGACCGAGCGCTGAAGTATGGGTGCTGCCCACATCGGGCGACGCTGATCGGCTGCCTAGGGTGCCAGTCATGACACCGCACACCCCGCTGACCGCACCCGCCGCCCCCGGACTGGATCTCGGCGGGCGCACCGCACTCGTCACCGGCGCCGCCAGTGGCATCGGCCGGGCCTGCGCCCTGCGTCTCGCCGCGGCGGGCGCCAAGGTGAGAGCCGTGGACCGGGACGCGGCGGGGCTCGAGACACTCGCTGGGGAGGCCGACGGCGTCGAGCCGTACGTCCTGGACCTCTCCGACCTCGACGCCGCGGAGGAGGCCGCCGCCGGCACCGACGTCCTCGTGAACAACGCCGGGATCCAACTGGTGCGGCCCATCGAGGAGTTCCCGCCCGAGGTCTTCCACACCGTGCTTACCGTGATGCTGGAGGCCCCGTTCCGGCTGCTGCGCGGCGCGCTGCCGCACATGTACGGGCAGGGCTGGGGCCGCATCGTGAACGTGTCGTCGGTGCACGGCCTGCGGGCCTCCGCCTACAAGTCCGCGTACGTCGCCGCGAAGCACGGGCTGGAGGGACTGTCGAAGACGGCCGCGCTGGAAGGCGCGGCGCACGGCGTCACCTCGAACTGCGTGAACCCCGGCTATGTGCGCACGCCGCTTGTCGAGCGGCAGGTCGCCGACCAGGCCGCCGCGCACGGCATCCCCGAGGAGCGGGTGATCGGCGAGGTGATGCTGCAGGACAGCGCGATCAAGCGACTCATCGAACCCTCCGAGGTCGCCGAGGCCGTCGCGTATCTGTGCACGCCGCAGGCCTCGTTCATGACCGGCACGTCCCTCGTCCTCGACGGCGGCTGGTCCGCGCACTGAACTCCGGTTCATTTGTCCGGTGTTGATGGGTTTCACGAGTAATGTTGCCCCTCGAACGGGTGACCGCGATTTCGTGAAGACTCGAGTTGTCCACAGGGCTGGCAGGCCCGACGCCTCGACAGGTAATGCTTGTCCGCATGTCGCGCCACCCATCGCACTCGGCCGCCGCCTCCGGCCCGGTGACCACCGAGGACCCGCAGGCCCCGTTCCTGGCGCTGCTCGCCAGGGGCGCCTCCGCCGATGCCTACGAACAGCCCGTGCTGCTCGCCCGGGCCGAGGGCGCGACGCGCGAGCGGATAGCGGCGCTCGAGGCGGCCAAGGCGCTCGCGCTGCGGGTGCGCGCGGAGATGGAGGGCAGGCGGCGCCGCGAGGCGGAGCTGTCCGCACTGTTCGAGACCGCGCACGATCTGGCGGGCCTGCGCGACCTGGACGCGGTACTGCAGGCCATCGTCCAGCGGGCCCGCTCGCTGCTCGGCACCGACGTCGCCTATCTGACGCTGAACGACCCGGTCAGGGGCGACACATACATGCGCGTCACCGAGGGCTCGGTGGCGGCGCGCTTCCAGCAGCTGCGCCTCGGCATGGGGGAGGGGCTCGGGGGCCTCGTCGCGCAGACCGCGCGGCCTTACGTCACCGATGACTACGGGCACGACGTGCGCTTCCAGCACACCCACAGCATCGACGCGGGTGTGGGGGACGAGGGGCTCGTCGCCATCCTGGGCGTGCCGCTCATGCTGGGGGCGCAGGTGATCGGGGTGCTGTTCGCCTCGGACCGGCGCGCGCGGGTCTTCGAGCGTGAGGAGATCGCGCTCCTCGGATCGTTCGGGGCGCTCGCCGCCGCGGCCATCGACACCGCCAACCTGCTCACCGAGACCCGCCAGGCACTGAACGAGCTGGAACGCGCCAACGAGATCATCCGCGACCGCAGCGGCGTCATCGAGCGCGCGTCCGACGTGCACGACCGGCTCGCCGAACTGGTGCTGCGCGGCGGCGGAGTGCACGACGTGGCCGCGGGCGTCTCCCAAGTCCTCGACGGCACCGTGGAGTTCACCGAGGCGGAGGCGGCCCCCGGCCGCGCTCTCGAAGCGTCCCGCGCCGACGGGCACGCGGTGCGGCACCGCGACGACTGGGTCGCGGCCGTCGCCGCAGGCGGTGAGCTGCTCGGCGCCCTCGTGTTGCGCGGCCACCCGGGCCTCGACCCGGTCGACCAGCGCACCCTGGAGCGTGCCGCCATGGTCACCTCGCTGCTGCTGCTCGCCCGGCGCTCCGCGGCCGAGGCCGAACAGCGGGTGCGCGGCGAGCTGTTGGACGACCTCCTGGACGGACGGGACCGGGATCCGCGGCTGCTGCGCGAGAGAGCGGAGCGGCTGCACGCCGACCTCGCCGCGACCCATGTGGTGCTCGCCGCCCGCTTGGAGAGCACCGGTGACGCCGAACAGGAGGCGGCCGCGCGCCGCCGCCTGTGGTCCGCGGGCAACCACCTCGCGGCGACCCGGCACGGCCTCGCCGCCGCACGGGACGGCGGAACCGTCCTGTTGCTCCCGGCGCACACCACCGCCGCGTCGGAGCTGGCGTCCCAGGTCGCGGCCCGGCTCTCCGAAGCGATCCACGAGAGCGTCACCGTGGGCGCCTCGGCGCCGGTCGCCGAGCTGGTCGAGACGGCGGCCGCCGCGTACGCCGAGGCGCAGCGCTGCCTCGACGCGTTGCGGCTGCTCGGCAGAACGGGGCAGGGCGCGGCGGCCGAGGACTTCGGCTTCCTCGGACTGCTGCTCGCCGACAGCCGGGACATCGGCGGCTTCGTCGCCCGCACGCTCGGCGAGGTCGTCACCTACGACGAGCGCAAAGGAACCGATCTGCTGCGCACCCTCGACGCCTACTTCGCTTCCGGCATGAGCCCGGCCCGCACCAAGGACGCGCTGCACGTGCACGTGAACACGGTCGCGCAACGCCTGGAGCGGGTGGGCCGACTCCTCGGCGAGGACTGGCAGACGCCGGAGCGCGCGCTGGAGATCCAACTCGCTTTGCGCCTGCACCGGTTGGCTGCCCAGGACATGGCCTGACTCCGTCTGCGGCAGCTCGCGGCCAGTTGGTGTCGTTGGACCAGTGGCTCACACCGTGGGCCTCGATTCGGGCAGAGTGAGGGCCGAATGGGCCGGTCGTCTCTCCGGGGTCGGCATGGTGGTGAGACTGCGCAGTCTGTCGTTGCGCTGCTCCAGGGCCTGGGGTGTGGTCGGGAAGAGTGTGGCGCCCCCCTTGCCGACCAGCGCCTGGTTCATGGTCACGAACTCGCGGGTGTGGTGCTCGTAGGCGTCGAAGCCCGTGGTGTGGTCGTTGTCCGCCAGGGAGTGGGCGAGCATGTACGCGCCCACCAGCGCGAGGCTGGTGCCCTGTCCGGTGAGGAAAGAGGGCGCGTACGCGGCGTCGCCGAGGAGGGCGACCCTGCCGCTGGACCAGCGGGGCAGGTGGATCTGGCCGACCGTGTCGAAGAACACATCGTCCGCGTCGCGCATGGCGGCCAGCATGTCCGGGACGTGCCATCCGGCGTCGGCGAACACCTTGGCGACCAGGCCGCGTTGGGCCATCGGGTTCCTGGAGACGTCGAACGGTGGGGTCGACCGGGCGAAGTTCAGGAAGGCGTGCACCTCGTCGTCGTCCCCCGCGGCGTACAGTGCCGCGGCTCTGCCCGGGGCGTTCCACATCACGGTCTCGTGGGAGAGCCCGAAGGTGTTGCGCATGGGAAACACGGCGAAGCAGTAGCCGAGGTACCGCTGGAACTGTTCCTCAGGGCCAAAGAGCAACTCCCGTGTACGCGAATGCATCCCGTCCGCGCCGAACACCATGTCGAACGTGCGCCTGCCGCCCCCGTGGAACGTGACGTCGACTCCGTGGTCCGACTGGTCGAGGGTGGCGATGGAGTCGTTGAACATGAACTCCACGTCGTCCCGGACCGCTGTGTAGAGGGCGTCGGTCAGATCCCCGCGCCGCACCTCCAGGTCATGCCCCGCGACACCACCGGTGACGTGGTGCGGGTGGACCGAGGCCACCTGGGTGCCGTCTCCTTCGAGGAAGGTCAGGCGGCGCAAGTCGATGTGAGCGTCGCGCAGTTGCGGCAGGATGCCCATCCTGCGGACGACCTCAAGTGCGGTGCCGCGCACGTCGATGGGGAAACCGCCGCTTCGAAGCGCGGCCGCCTTCTCCACCACCGTGACGGAGTAGCCGTGGCGGTTCAGCCAGAACGCGAGGGCGGGGCCCGCGATGCTGGCCCCGGAGACGAGGGCCGTGCGCCTCGGTGCGCCTCGTGTGCCGGTCGGCTCTTCAGTGCGTGTCATTCCTTGGCTCCTTTGCTCATGGTGCGTGTGACGAAGAGGGACAGCGCTGTGACGGCACCGGCGATGACGAAACCGGTGACGAAGGCCGATTCGGCCGGCACATCCGACCCGGACGGGGTCTGGGCGGTGAGGAGCGCACCTGCGAACTGCGCACCGACGGCGAAGCCGATCACGCGGGTCACCAGGACCAGGCTGGTGGCGATGCCGGTGTCACCTTGATCGACGGAAGTGGCGGTGCTTGTCACCATCGCCGTGACGCACAGCCCGTTGGCCAGGGCGATCAGGGCCTTGCCGACGACGAGGTGCCAGATGTCCGTGTGGACGGCCGACAGGGCGAACAACGCGGCGGCCATCATGACGACTCCGGCAGTGACCACCACACGCGAGCCGCATCGCCGCGCACCGATCCCACCGATCGGCCCCGCCAGCGAGGCGAGCACGGCGCCGGGCAACAGGAAGAGGCCGATCTCGGTGGCACTGGCCCCGCATCCGTAGGCGTCGGTGGGTACCGCGAACAGCTGCGGCACGAGATAGACCGCCATCGAGGTGCCTACGCAGATCACGAACGTCAGCACGCACGACTTCCACACCGCGGGCCGGGACAGCATGCGCAGATCCACCATCGGTGAGAGCGCTCGGCGCTCCACCGCCGTCCATCCGGTCACCAGCCCGGCCAGGACCACGAGGAGGGCGCCGAGCACGAGTGGCTGCGAGCCGATGTCGGGCGCCGTCGCGAGGACGAGCATCAGCGTGACCAGCGTCCCGCTCAGGAGAAGAAGGCCGGGCCAGTCGATCCCGGCATCGTCCGACCGTCCCGGTGGATCATGTGGCATCAGTCGGTTCACCAGCAGGGTGGACCCCATGACCGCGATCGTCGGCAGCGCGAACATCCAGTGCCGGGACAGGCCTTCGGCCACAGGGCCGGCCACCAGCGTTCCCGCCATCCCGCCACCGACGAACAGACCGCTGACCACCCCGATGGCCACCTTCGACTCTCCCGCCGGGAGGTGCTTGCGCACCACGATGAACGACAGGGGCAGCGCGCCCACCATGGCGCCCTGCAGTACCTGGCCGAGCAGCAGTACGGGCAGGTTCGGTGCCAGGGCGGACACCAGGCCACCGGCCGAGACGACGGCCATGAGCCGCGTGAGGACCCGCTTCCCGCCGAAGCGGTCCCCGAACTTGCCCGCAACGGGTGTGATGAGCGCGCCGGTGATGAGGAGCACGATGCTGAGGAGTGCTCCTTCGGAGGGACTCATGTCCAACTCGCGTTGCAGGAGCGGGAGCGTCGGTGTCACCACCGACTCCAGGGCGCCGGTGGCGACCGCCAGCAGGCCGAGGGCCCCGACTGCGGTCCTCCCGATGGGGACCGGTGGCGCCAGGGTCGTGGTCATGAGCGTCCCTTCGTTCATTGCCGGGTGCAGAGGTCTATGGGCGGGGCCGATGCGGATGTGGTGCGGAGCCCTCGTTCACGCCGCCAGCGCGAAGTAGCCGAATCCCGCCGCCAGTAGGCTCGCCGCCGCCCGACGGACCACGCCCGCGTGGCTCCATGGGGCCTCCAACGGCCGGGCGAACCTGGCGATCGCCACGAGCAGCCCCGCGAAGAGGGGCATCCAGGCCAGCCGGGCCAGGACCCATCCGACCGTGTCCGGTGCGGTGGTCAGGCCGGGTATCCCGCCGATGTAGGAAGCGGGGACCGCGGCGGCGAGCATTGCCGTCTGGTGCCAGCACAGGATCGTCATCGCCGACAGGTTGATGACCACCACCGGGGCCCACAGGGCCGGGCGCTTCAGCAAGCGCGCCAGCTTGTCGCGCAGCAGGATCGCCGCGCCGGACTGGGCGGCCGCGAGTGCGAGGACGAGCAGGGACGGCGGATGGGAGTTGGTGCGGGCCTCACCGGGCACGCCCACCATCGACGCCGGGTAGTGGAAGGCGAGCAGCAGGGTGGCGAACAGCGCCGTACCGCCCGCGAGCAGCAGCCATGCCTCGCGGCGTCCGAGCCGCTTGTCCGCCCAGGAGACACCCAGTTGGTAGGCGAACATCCAGCCCGGGAGGAGGTTCAGCAGACTCAGCCAGGACGGCATGGAGTCCCCGAAGGGCCCGTAGCGCAGGAAGTCGACGACGGCGACCGAGCCGAGCAGTGGGGCCGCGGCCCAGAAGCCCAGGCGTTTGGAGGCGCGGACGCAGTACGGCGTGAGCGCAGTGATCACCGCGTAGATGCCGACGAACCACAGGGGTTGGACGACCAGGGTCGACGCGGTGTGCAGCGTGGAGGTGGGGACGCCGAAGCCGTAATGCAGGACTGGAAGCAGCAGCGCGCACACGGCCGTGGCACCGAGGACCGGACGGCCCAGGCGCTTGAGACGGCCGGTGATCCACTGGCGGGCGGAGCCCTTGCGGCGCTGGTAGGAGAGGAACGAGGCGTAGCCGCCGACCAGGAAGAAGATGCCCAGCATCTGGAGGATCCAGCTGGCCGGGGCCAGTCCGCCGAACGAGGTGAGCGGGCTGGCGTTGTGCAGGCCGCCGCCGGCGTCGAGGGTGAAGCCGCCGAGCAGCCAGTGGCCGGTCGGAACGGCCAGCAGCGCCAGTGCGCGCAGGCCGTCGATGGCTCGGTCGCGGTGCGCGGGCGTCCGCCCGTCGATCTTGGCGGTGAGATTCGTCAGCTTCGTGGGGATCTTCAGGGGTTTCATCGGAGCTCTCCGTCGGCTATCGCCGCGAACGCGGTCAGGGTGGAGGTGCCGGGGGCGAAGTACTCGTCGTGCGCCGGTACGTCGTCGGCGGGCAGGGCCGTCGCCCCGAAGCCGGGCGAGGTGGGGTCCGCGCCGTGGCTGAGGCCCAGGACCTCGACATTGGGGACGCGGTCGATCCAGTCGTGCGCGGACTTCGCCGCCCAGACATGGGCGTCGGTCCGGAGTGCGGTGACGTCATCGGCGCGCATGCCGGGCGAGCCCATGACGACGATGTCGCTCGCGTCGGTGTCGGGGGCGGCGAGGCCGCAGACTACCGAGCCGTAGCTGTGGCAGAAGAGGGCCGGGTCGGGGAGCCCGGTCGCGTCGAGCCCCTCGGTGAGACGGGGCAGGCGCTCGGCGCCGGAATCGGCGAGGCGGCCCGTCGCCTGGTCAAGGCCCACGCCGGACGGGGTCGTGTAGCCGGCCCAGGCGATGACGGCCGTGTCGTCGCCCGCCTTCGCCTGGAGGTCGGCGGCCCGCTGTGCCGTCCGGTCGAACCTCGATGCGTCGACATCCGAACCCGGGACGATCACCGCTACGTGGGTGGCGTGCTCCAGGTCGCCCGCGACCAGACGTTGCCGCTGAGCGTCGGTGAGACCGGCGAAAAAGGCCGCCACCTCGGACGGGGTGGCCGTGGCCGGGTCCGGCAGCTGTCGGCCCAGTGTGTCGTCGGCCAGCCAGGCGGCCGTGCCCTGAACCGGCCCGTTCGGCGCGCTCACGCTGCCCGCCGAGGCCCAGCCGGCCGTGCCGCCGACCACCAGAGTGGCCAGTACAGCGGTGGTCAGCAATGTCCTGAAGCGGCGCATCCACCCGTCTCCTTCTGTCTCGTCCGTGGTGACGAGGAGAAGGTAGGTAGGCGGTATGCGCCGGGGCGTCACACTGGGGAGCCAAGTCGGCAGTGATACCCCGGTAGGGGGTGGAGCCCTCTGGGAGCCCTCTGGTAGGGGGGGCGGGCGTCTCGTGACCGAGGCCGAGGCCGAGACCGTGGGCGAGGCCAACGGACCCCACCACTCGCGCAGTTGAGTGAACCGGGGGCCGGCAAGAGCCCGGCCGAGTGGGCGAAGCCGGGATGGAGTCGCACGGCGTGGACCACGCCATGTAGCCCCCGAACCCACTACGAAGCCCCGCGGTGTAGTGGGCCGACACATGGATGGAAGGGCGCGGCGACCCTAAGTTTCCGGCCGTGAGGCGTACACGACCAGACGCGCTCGCCCGCTCCCGCCGCTCAGCCCGGCACGTGAAACCGTCCCCGTCCGCCGTCCCGATCGCCAAGTCCCCGGCAAGTGAAACTGGTGACCTTCATGAATGACACCCAGACCGCAGGAAAGGCCGAGCCGGCCCGTTCCGGCGGCATCGGCCGCATCGTGGCCGCGAGCCTCATCGGCACCACCATCGAGTGGTACGACTTCTTTCTCTACGGCTCGGCCGCGGCGCTGGTGTTCAACACGCTGTTCTTCCCCAACAGCGATCCGCTCGTCGGCACCCTGATCGCCTTCGTCACCTACGCGATCGGGTTCGCCGCCAGGCCGCTGGGCGGAGTGGTGTTCGGCCATTTCGGCGACAAGATCGGGCGCAAGAAGCTTCTGGTGATCAGCCTGCTCATGATGGGCGGCGCCACCTTCGCGATGGGCCTGCTGCCCACCTACGCGTCGATAGGTGTCGGCGCACCCGTGCTGCTCACACTCCTGCGCCTCATCCAGGGCTTCGCCCTGGGCGGCGAGTGGGGCGGCGCGGTGCTCCTCGTCTCCGAGCACGGCGGGGACAAACACCGCGGCTTCTGGGCCTCCTGGCCGCAGTCCGGCGCCCCCGGAGGCAACCTGCTCGCCACGGGTGTCCTGGCACTGCTGGCCGCGGTCCAGTCGGAAGAGGCGTTCCAGTCCTGGGGCTGGCGCATCCCCTTCCTCCTCTCCGGTGTGCTGGTGATGATCGGCCTGTGGATCCGTGTCTCGGTCAGCGAGTCCCCGGTGTTCCTGGAGGCCCAGGCCAGGGCGGAGGCCGCGGCGGCGCAGGGCGTCGAGGAGAAGCCGCCGGTCGTGGAGGTCTTCCGCAAGAACTGGCGTGGTGTCATCGGAGCCATCGGGACCCGCTTCGGCGAGAACATCTCGTACTACGTCCTCACCTCCTTCGTACTGGTCTACGTCACCACGCATCTGGAACTCTCCAAGAGCACCGCCCTGAACGCCGTCCTCATCGGCTCCGCCATCCACTTCGTCACCATCCCGCTGTGGGGCGCGCTGTCGGACCGGATCGGCCGCAGGCCCGTGACCCTGATCGGGTCCGTCGGCATGGCGGGGTGGGCGTTCGCCTTCTTCGGACTCGTGGACTCGAAGTCGTTCGGGGTGATCACTCTCGCCGTCACCGTGGGCCTGGTGCTGCACGGCGCGATGTACGGGCCGCAGGCCGCGTTCATCTCGGAGATGTTCGACACCAAGGTCCGCTACTCCGGGGCCTCGATGGGCTCCCAGCTCGCCTCGATCATCGCCGGCGCGCTCGCCCCGATCATCGCCGTCGAACTCCTGAAGGACTTCGACTCCTCCACGCCGATCGCCATGTACGTGTCCGCTGCGGCAGTGGTCACGACGATCACGGTGGCGATCCTGAAGGAGACCCGAGGGCGCGACCTGAGCGAGGTCAGGACCGGGGGCTCGGCAGCGGTGCCTGATGCGTCGGCGGCTACGGCGGGCAGGGCGAGCCAGTAGCCGCCGACGGGCGATTGTCGGTGGGTGGATTTCAGAGCGGGGGCAAAGCGGGGGCAACCGTCAGCCGTCGGCTTCATGGACCTTGCCCCCGCTCGACACCACCCCGAGCGAACGCCGGTTGGATGGGTGACGTCGAACTGGGTTGACCGGCTGTGTTGTTGAGGCGAAGCGGGGGTTCCTGTGTCGTCCCCGCAGCCCATGTACCGCACGAGGAACTCACCTGGCCGGCAGTTCCTGGCGTACCGGGCTGCCGGGGTCCAGAACCAACGCCTCCACATGGCAGTTCGGCCTGGAGAAGGACGGCCGTGGAGGAGTGAGCCGGCCACCTGATTCGGCTACCGTCGGCCATGTCTCGTGTGAGGCCGTCCTGCTCCCGCCCGGCTCGTATGCGGAGTCAGGCGGGAGCGGTGCGCTCGCCCCCTGGTAGTTCCGGCACGGGAGCGGGCCCTTCCGGATGGAAGGCCGACACCGAGGTGTCTGCTCTCCATTGACGGGGGTCCGGGACGCGAATGCAAGGAGAACAGGGAACAATTCACCGCTCTGGTTACCGACTGATCATGCGTCAAGTACGGAGCAGTCAGGTGCGAGCGGTCTGTGACCGAGTTTGAAGCCTGCTCTGCGCACGGCGGCCCAGGATGTTCCCGTCGCTCGGCATTGTTCCGTGAATCCATTATCGCGTGACGGATCAACTCCCGTACGAGTAAACCTGGTTCACCTTCCCGGTGGACGGACTCGGCATCCGTTCGACCGGGACCCTGCCAGCTTCCGGATGGGCTGGCAGTCCGGTGGAGCGCGACTGCTCGCCGGAGGCCGAACACCCAGGAAGGACCCTGCCAGTGAACCGGAACATCGGGATCGTCATCGCTGCAACAGCGTTGACGATCCTCGTCTCGAGCATGGCGATGATCGTCGCGGGCCAGGCCGCGGCGATCGCGACACTGCTCGCTCCCGCGCTCGCCGTGGCCGTCCAGCAAATCCTTCACGCCGTACGCCGGCCTGCCGCCCCCGCGGCCGACGCGCCCGAGACGCGGCCCGTCCCCAAGTGCGGGGAGGGCAAGACCTCGTGACCGCCCACCCGCCCATGGATCCCGAGGAGTCTCCCGGAGCCCGGCAGGCACGACTCGGACGACCCCTGCGCGACATAGTCCAGGACTGCGACACCGGCCATCGCGCCTGGCTGGAGCCGACCCGTGAGGCCTATCTGAACTCGACGCTGACCATGAGCGTGCTCAGCTCGCGACTCCACATGGCCAAGTCGAAGATCAGCGAACTCTTCAGCGGACGTCTCTACCCCCGCTGGGACCAGCTCGCACCCTTGGCACTCCAGCTCTCGATCCCGACCGGACCGCTGTACCGGCTGTGGCGGCAGGCAGCCCCGGAGATCCGTCTGAAGACCACCACCCCCTGGCGCGAGGAGAACACGACCGAACCCGATACGCAGCCCCTGCCACCGTTGGACCACTCGGCGTTCCGCGACCTGACCGAGACGCAATACGACTTCTACGCCGGTGTCTTCCTGCCGGACGCCGAGCGGAGGGCCGCGATCCACGACACCTACGACCAGCTGTGGCTGACCTGGACGAAGGCCCTGTCCAGCGCCGACATCCGGCGGTACGCCTGGAGCGTGCTGCGTACCACCGTGATGCGGCGCACCCCCCACTTCGACGGGCGCCCCCGCTTCGAGCACTCCGCCTTCGACACTCTCGTCCTGCGGGAGCTGAACGGACTGGACCACGCGCAGCAGGCCGCGGACCAACTCGTCGAAACCCAGGACCTGTTCCGCGCCATGAGCCGACTGCCCGACTCCCAACTCGACGTGATGGTGCTGCGCGCGCTGGGAGGCCTGAGCGAGGAAGCCGTCAGCAGCCTGCTGGGCGTTCCGCTGGCCGGCGTCCGCTCCGACGAGCGCTACGCGATTCAGGTCCTCGCCAGCATCCTGTGCTGTCCGCCGCACTCCTCGGAAGGGAACCCCACGTGACCAACCACAAGACCACCATCCAGGCGATCCTGTCCCGTGCTCTGTTGGCCCGCGAGCGCAGGGTGCCGACCGACATCGTCCCCCCGCGCACACCCCGCGCCGCCTCACGGCCGGCCCCCGGTGCACCGGGCGAAGCCCCTGAAGCGGCGGACGAGGCCGGCGGGTACCTGAGGGACATGTGCGAGACCGTCCTGTCCCAGATCACCCCCGCCCAAGTCGACTTCGTCACCGACGACTTGCCCGGACCCCTAGGCGCACTCGCGCTGGCCTGTGTCCTGCAGCTCACCGACACCGACGACGGCGCCCGGTTCTGGTGGCAGTACGCCGCAGGCGCGGGGCAGGGCGCCGCCGCATATTGCCTCTACCTCCACCACTTGGCCTCCGGCGAGGACGAACTCGCCCAGTGGTGGCTCCGCCAGACCAATGACATCGCCGCTCCCGTGATGACCGATGTCTCCCCGGCGCGGACCGACGACGAAGAAGAGCGGGCATCGGCCAACCATTTGCTCCTCGGCGCACCCATCACCACCATGCTCCGTCTCCTGCGCTGCCTGGCGGCCAGCCCCCGCCACCGAAGTCCGGCGGTCTCCCAGCTGATGAACTACCTGCCCACCGCGGTCGGTGTCGGGTACCTGCGCCACGACTTCGAGATCCCGCTGCCCGGCGCCGACTTCGCCAGTCAGGTCGCCGCTCGGCTCCTCCCCGACTCCGACGGCAAACCAGGAAATCGAGGCCTCCTCCATCACTGTGCCTGAGGCCGGGCCCACGAAACTGTGCCTGAGGCCGGGCCCACGACTACGAGTTGGGGGAGCGGTTCGGGTTTGTGATGACCGTGGAGGGCTACCGGGATCCCATGAGTGAACCGAACAAGGGAACGGATCAGCAGAACGAGACGACGAAGCGGGAGACCGCTTCCCGGGCGCGTGACAGCGCCGACAAGGCGACCGCTCCCGTGAGCGACGCCGCCAAGAAGACCGAGGCCAAGGCCGGCCGGCAGGCGGCCGCCGCGGCGACCGGGCAGGTCACCACCGTGGCCCGGACGGCCTGGACCGCCGTGGCCCGCCGGAAGATGCTGGCCATGGGCGTCGGGGCCGGGGTCACCGCCGTCGGCGCCGCTTCGTACGCGGCGGGGCGCCGCGCGGGACGGCGGCCATAGGGCACGGTGCGCCGGGTGCCCCGCGTCGCCCGGACACTTCACCGGGAACCCGGACTGAGTGCGCTGTGTCGGGGAACGCGGCGATGCATGGCTGTACTGAGGAAATGCGCTCGTCCGATGCTCGCCTCCGCGTTCGTGGCCGGCGGGCTGTCCACCGTCCGTGCCCCTGAGCGCGTGGCGCCCGCCGCGGAACCGGTGGCCGTGCCCGTCGCCTCCCGCGTGCCCCGGCTGCCGGAGAATCCCGAGCAACTGGTCCGGATCAACGGCGCCGTGCACATCGGTGCCGGGCTGCTGCTCGCCGCAGGCGTCGTCCCGCGGCTCGCCGCGCTGGCTCTCGCCGGGACGCTCGTGCCGACGACGCTGGCCGGTCACGCCTGGTGGAAGGAGGAGGATCCCGAACAGCGCGCCCAGCAGCGCACCCAGTTCCTGAAGAACCTGTCCCTGATGGGCGGCCTGCTCATCACGGCGGCCGACACCCATGGCAAGCCGTCGGCCGCCTACCGGGCCCGTGGAGCCGCCGCGACCGGACGCTCGTCCGCACGTCGGGCGCGGCGCGACGCGACTCGTACGCTGCGGGGTGCGACCGGCTCGGTGCGTGGTGCGACCCGCGATGCGGCCGGCTCGGTGCGTGGCGCGACCCGCGAGGTGACCGAGAGCGTGCGCGGCGCCGCTGACCAGGTGCGCGCGCTGCCGGCGCAGGCCCAGCAGGTGATCGACAAGCGACTCTGAGGCGCCTCCCGCGCGGCGTTCAACGGATGCCGGTCGCCAGGTCGTACGGCACGCTGGAGACGTACGCGTAGGTGCGTGGCCGGAGGTGGCGATGGAGCCCGTGCGGGCGCTGGAGCGGATCGCGTTCCTGCTGGAACGGGAGGGCGCGCCCACCTACCGGGTGCGCGCCTTCCGTACCGCCGCGGATGTGGTCACCGACCTCGGGGACGCCGAGGTCGCGCGGCACGTCGAGGCCGGATCCCTGGAGTCGCTCAAAGGCATCGGCCCGAAGACCGCCGCGGTGATCCGGCAGGCGGCCACCGGGCAGGTCCCCGACTACCTCACGCACCTGGAGGACGAGCTCGCCCGCACGGTGCCCTTGGAGGGTGACGCGGGCGTACGGCTGCGGTCCTTGTTGCGCGGCGACTGCCATCTGCACTCCGACTGGTCGGACGGCGGCAGCCCGATCGAGGAGATGGGCCGTGCCGCCCAGGACGTCGGTCACGAGTGG
This sequence comes from Streptomyces sp. NPDC102360, assembly GCF_044766085.1. Lineage (NCBI taxonomy): Bacteria > Bacillati > Actinomycetota > Actinomycetes > Kitasatosporales > Streptomycetaceae > Streptomyces > Streptomyces sp. NPDC102360. The sequence goes on from NZ_JBIWLG010000001.1 coordinate 499,084, forward strand.
GCGGTGCTCACGGACCACTCGCCGCGCCTGACGGTGGCCCGTGGGCTGTCGCCGGAGCGGCTGCGGGAGCAACTGGACGTGGTGGCCGAACTCAACGCGGCCTGGGCGCCGTTCCGCCTGCTCACCGGCATCGAGTGCGACATCCTCGACGACGGGTCGCTCGATCAGGAGCCCGAGCTGCTCGACCGCCTGGATGTGGTTGTCGTGTCGGTGCATTCCAAGCTGCGGATGGACGCCGCCGCGATGACCCGCCGGCTGGTGGCCGCCGTCGGCGACCCGCACGCCGACATCCTCGGCCACTGCACCGGCCGGCTGGTCACCGGCAAGGGGCGCCCCGAGTCGCGGTTCGACGCCGACGAGGTGTTCGCGGCGTGTGCGGCCAACGGCACCGCGGTCGAGATCAACAGTCGGCCCGAGCGGCTCGATCCGCCTCGCCGTCTGCTGCGCAAGGCCGTGGCGGCGGGCACGCTGTTCGCCGTCGACACGGATGCGCATGCGCCCGGGCAGCTCGATTGGCAGCTCTTCGGGTGTGCGCGTGCCGAGGAGTGCGGGGTTCCTGCGGAGCGGGTGGTGACCACGTGGCCGGTGGAGAGGTTGCTTGCCTGGACCGGCGGTGACTCAAGCCCCGCTTGAGGGTTGTGCGGCAGCGGGGTCAAAGATCGGGGCTCCGCCCCGGACCCCGCTGCTCAATCGCCGCAGGGGCTTGATCGGTCGGAACCGTGCGAGCACCCTCACGCTCGCCCACCGGTTCGTCTGGTGGGACGGTGGCTCCCGCCGCACCCGAAGATCTTGGCGGGCGGACCCCTTTCGAATCCGGGGCCGGTACGAGATATCTTGATGTCGAGCAATCTGAAAGATGCAGACGACGACGTGGAAGACGTGGAAGCGGAGCACCCGGTGACTGACTCGACCATTATTTACACGCACACAGACGAGGCCCCGGCCCTCGCGACGTACTCCTTCCTGCCGGTCATCGAGGCCTACGCGTCCACCGCCGGTGTCGGCGTCGAGACCCGTGACATCTCCCTGGCCGGGCGCATCCTCGCCCAGTTCCCGGAGTACCTGACCGAGGAGCAGCGCGTCCCGGACGCCCTCGCCGAGCTCGGCGAGCTGGCCAAGACGCCGCAGGCCAACATCATCAAGCTGCCGAACATCTCGGCCTCGGTCTCGCAGCTCAAGGCCGCGATCGCCGAGCTGCGCGAGCACGGCTACGCGCTCCCGGCCTACCCGGACGAGCCGAAGACCGACGAGGAGCGCGAGGTCGGCGCCCGCTACGACAAGGTCAAGGGCTCCGCCGTCAACCCGGTCCTGCGCGAGGGCAACTCCGACCGCCGCGCCCCCGCCTCGGTGAAGAACTACGCCAAGGCCCACCCGCACCGCATGGGCGCCTGGACCGCCGAGTCCAAGACGAACGTCGCGACCATGGGCCAGGACGACTTCCGCTCGACCGAGAAGTCCACCGTCATCCCGGCCGACGACAAGCTGAAGATCGAGCTCGTCGCCGACAACGGCACCACCACCGTGCTGCGCGAGTCCGTACCGGTCCTCGCCGGCGAGGTCGTCGACGCCTCCGTGCTGCACGTCGCGCCGCTGCGCGAGTTCCTGACCGCGCAGATCGCCCGCGCCAAGGAAGAGGGCGTGCTGTTCTCCGCGCACCTCAAGGCCACCATGATGAAGGTCTCCGACCCGATCATCTTCGGTCACGTCGTGCGCGCCTTCTTCCCGGAGACCTTCGCCCGCTTCGGCGCCGACCTGGCCGCCGCGGGCCTGACCCCGAACGACGGCCTCGGCGGCATCTACAAGGGCCTCGAGACGCTCGCCAACGGCGCCGAGATCAAGGCGTCCTTCGACGCCGAGCTGGCCGCGGGTCCCGACCTGGCCATGGTCGACTCGCACCGCGGCATCACCAACCTGCACGTCCCGTCCGACGTCATCATCGACGCCTCCATGCCGGCGATGATCCGCACGTCCGGCCACATGTGGAACAAGGACGACCAGGAGCAGGACACCCTCGCGGTGATCCCCGACTCCTCGTACGCCGGTGTCTACCAGGCCGTCATCGACGACTGCCGCGCCAACGGCGCCTTCGACCCGTCGACCATGGGCACCGTCCCGAACGTCGGCCTCATGGCGCAGAAGGCCGAGGAGTACGGCTCCCACGACAAGACCTTCGAGATCAAGGCCACCGGCACCGTCCGCGTGGTCAACCAGGCCGGCGACGTCGTCCTGGAGCAGCAGGTCTCCGAGGGCGACATCTTCCGCGCCTGCCAGACCAAGGACGCCCCGATCAAGGACTGGGTCAAGCTCGCCGTCACGCGCGCCCGCGCCACCGGTGACCCGGCCGTGTTCTGGCTGGACGAGGGCCGCGCCCACGACGCCCAGCTGATCAAGAAGGTCGAGCAGTACCTGCCGGAGTTCGGCCCCGAGGGCCTGGACATCCGGATCCTCAACCCGGAGGACGCCACCAAGCTCTCCGTCGAGCGCATCCGCCAGGGCCTGAACACCATCTCGGTCACCGGCAACGTGCTGCGCGACTACCTGACCGACCTCTTCCCGATCCTGGAGCTGGGCACCAGCGCCAAGATGCTCTCGGTCGTCCCGCTGATGAACGGCGGCGGCCTCTTCGAGACGGGCGCCGGCGGCTCCGCCCCGAAGCACGTCCAGCAGCTCGTCAAGGAGAACTACCTGCGCTGGGACTCCCTCGGTGAGTTCCTCGCGCTGGCCGTCTCCTTCGAGCACCTCGCCACCACCACGGACAACGCTCGCGCGAAGGTCCTCGGCGAGACGCTGGACCGCGCCACCGGCACCTTCCTCAACGAGGACAAGTCGCCGACCCGTCGCCTCGGCGGCATCGACAACCGCGGCAGCCACTTCTACGTCGCCCTGTACTGGGCCCAGGAGCTGGCCAAGCAGACGGAGGACGCGGAGCTGGCCAAGGCCTTCGGCCCGCTCGCGGAGAAGCTCGCCGCGGGCGAGCAGAAGATCGTCGACGAGCTGATCGCCGTGCAGGGCTCCCCGGCCGACATCGGCGGCTACTTCCAGCCCGTCCCGTCCAAGGCCGACAAGGTCATGCGCCCGTCGCAGACCCTGAACGAGGCGCTGGCCTCGCTCGCCTGATCCCAGCCGGATCAGCGCTGCGCGAACACTGCCCCCGGACGGCCCGTGCCGTCCGGGGGCAGTGTTGTTCTCGCTGCGCGGAAGGCGCCGTATTTGACGCTCTTCCTACGCCCTGACCTGGGTAAGGTGCAGCGATGAGCACTCTGGATGACGCACGCCCGGGCATGGACCCGGCGATCCGACCGCAGGACGACCTCTTCGGGCATGTCAACGGCCAGTGGCTGGCGACCGAGCCCATCCCCGACGACCGCTCCAGCTGGGGCCCCTTCGTGGAGCTCGTGGACGTGGCCGAGCAGCGGGTCAAGGAGATCATTCAGGAGATCGCGGCCGGCGGCCCCACGAGCCTGGACGCGGACGAGGCGCGCAAGATCGCCGACCTGTACGCGTCGTTCATGGACGAGGAGGCCGTCGAGGCCCGCGGGCTCGACCCGCTGCGACCGCTGATCGACGAGGTGGCGGGCCTCGACGACGTGCGGCAGCTCGCCGGCTTCCTCGGCCGCTTCGAGCGCAAGGGCGGCTCCGGCCTGTTCGGTGCCTACATCGACAGCGACGACCGGAACTCCGACCGCTACCTCTTCAACATCCTCCAGGGCGGCCTCGGTCTGCCCGACGAGTCGTACTACCGCGAAGAGAAGTTCGCCGAGATCCGCGAGAAGTACGAGGCGTACCTCACCGAGCTGTTCACGCTCGGGGAGCACACCGACCCGGCCGCCGCCGCGCGCACCGTCCTCGCCCTGGAGACCCGGCTCGCCGAGGGCCACTGGGAGCGCGCCGAGACCCGCGACGTACAGAAGACGTACAACCTCACCACCTTCGACGAACTCACCGCGCTCGCCCCGGCGTTCGACTGGCGGGGCTACGTCACCGGGCTCGGCGGCAAGGACGAGACCCTCGCCGAGTCGTGCGTGCGCCAGCCCTCGTATCTGACGCATCTGTCCGCGGTTCTCACCGAGGTTCCCATCGAGCAGTGGCGCGACTGGCTGCTCGCGCGCGTGCTGCGTTCCGCCGCGCCGTACCTGTCGACGCCGTTCGTGCGTGTCAACTTCGAGTTCTACGGCAAGACGCTCAACGGCACCCCGGAGCTGCGCGCCCGCTGGAAGCGCGGCGTCGCCTTCGTCGAGGGCGCCATCGGCGAGTCCGTCGGCAAGGAGTACGTGGCCCGGCACTTCCCGCCGCGCTCCAAGGCGCTCATGGACGAGCTGGTGGCCAACCTGCTGGAGGCGTACCGCCAGTCCATCTCCCGCCTCGACTGGATGACGGACGAGACGAAGGAGCGGGCGTACGACAAGCTCGGCACGTTCCGGCCGAAGATCGGCTACCCGGACGAGTTCCGGGATTACTCGGGTCTTTCGGTTGTGGCTGATGACCTGCTCGCCAATGCCTACGCCGCCGATGCCTTCGAGCACGACCGGCAGATGGCGAAGATCGGCGCGCCGGTCGACCGCGACGAGTGGTTCATGCTGCCGCAGACCGTGAACGCCTACTACAACCCGGGTACGAACGAGATCTGCTTCCCGGCCGGCATCCTGCAGAAGCCGTTCTTCTCGCCGGAAGCCGACGCCGCGGAGAACTACGGCGGCATCGGTGCGGTCATCGGGCACGAGATCGGGCACGGGTTCGACGACCAAGGTGCGCAGTACGACGGGCAGGGCAACCTGAACGACTGGTGGACCGCCGACGACAAGACCGCCTTCGAGGCCAAGTCCAAGGCGCTCGTCAAGCAGTACGACGGGTTCTCGCCGCGGAACCTTCCGGGGGAGTTCGTCAACGGGTCACTGACCGTGGGGGAGAACATCGGTGACCTCGGTGGGCTGACCATCGGGCACACCGCGTACAAGATCGCGCTCGACGGTGCGCCTGTGCCGACGGAGGGTGAACTCACCGGGTCCCAGCGGCTGTTCATGAACTGGGCGTACTGCTGGCGTACGAAGCGGCGGCAGGAGCAGGAGCAGCAGTATCTGACGATCGACCCGCATTCGCCGCCGGAGTTCCGGGCGAACATTGTGCGGAATCTGGATGAGTTCCATGAGGCGTTTTCGACGGTGGTCGGGGACGGGTTGTGGGTGGAGCCGGGTGATCGGGTGCGCATTTGGTGAGACGGTGCGGGGCGGGGCCGGATGGTTGAGGCCGTCCGGTCCCACGTCGCGGGGCGCTGCCCCGGGCCCCGCTGCTCAATCGCCGCAGGGGCTTGAAAGATCGGGGCGCTGCCCCGGACCTCGCGCCTCAATCGCCGGCGGGGCTTGAAGGATTGGGGCGTTGCCCCGGGCCCCGCGCCTCAATCGCCGGCGGGGCTTGATTGTGGGCACCAGAGCGGTTCGAGTTCAGGATTGCGAGAAGCTCGATGCCAGGAATTCGATCGTTGACGTCCATGCCTCGTGGGAGGCCTGCTCGTCGTAGGTCTCTGGGCGGCCGTCGTTGAAGAAGGCGTGGTCGGCCGGGTAGATGCGGAAGTCGGGGGTCACGCCCGACTGGGATGTGATTGCGGTGCGGAGGCCGTCGAGGGTGGCCTGGGGGATCGCCTCGTCGCGCTCGGCGTAGTGGCCCAGGATCTGTGCCTTGAGACGGGAGAAGTCCGGGACCTCGCCCTGGATCACGCCGTAGAACGGGACGGCCGCGCTCACCCGCTGGTCCTCGGCGGCCAGGTACAGGACGAAGCCGCCGCCCATGCAGAAGCCGACCGCGCCGACCGTGTCGGACGTGACCTGGGGGAGGGCGAGCAGGCAGTCGACCGCGCCGGACAGGAGTTCCACGCCGCGCTCCACCGGCAGGTCCCGCATCATGGCGAACGCTTCCTGGGAGTCGTGCGCCACGTTCCCGCCGTACAGGTCGGGGGCGAGTGCCACGAAGCCCTCGGCGGCGAGGCGGTCGGCGACGTCGGCGATGTGGTCCGTCAGGCCCCACCACTCCTGGATGACGATGACGCCGGGACCGTGCCCCGGGGCCGGCAGCGCCAGATAGCCGTGGGCCGTGCCGCCCTGGCTGTCGAACGTCACGTTCTGGCGCGCAGGGCGGCCCGTGGACCTGGGGGTGTGCGGGGTGTGCGGAGTGTGTGCCATGAAACCACGATGCCACCGCGGTCGACCGCGGTGGCATCGTGGGGGCCGAACTGGCCGTGTCAGTCCTTCTTCTGCGCCGACTGCAGCGCCGTGATGCACATCGCGATCGCCGACTGCAGCTCCTCCAGGCGCTGCAGCATGTCGTCCTCGACGATGTCGTCGATCTCCTCGGCGGCGACGTCGTCGAACGTCAGCTCCTCGAAGGCCTTGGTGGCCTTCTGCAGGCTGCTGTAGAACTTCGCGCGCCGCTCCTGCACCCGCAGTTCGGGGTCCTTCTCGACGGTCTCGGCGACGAGCGTGCGCACGGTGTCGTACGCCTCGCGGGCCCACTCGCCCGCCTCCTCGTCCTCGTCCAGCTCGTCGATGAGGGACAGGTGCCGCTCGGCCTCCTGGCGCAGCTCGGGGGAGGCCTCGATCTTCTGGCCCGCGGGGGTCTTGACCTGCCCCTCCTCCGCGATCCTGCGTACGTACTCGAGCTGGCCGCCGGTCTTGGTCTCCTCGGCGACGGCCTTCTTCAGGTCGTCCGTGCGCACGACGTCGCGCGCCATGCCCGTGCGCAGCACCGGGTCCTCGTCGAGGCGGTCCATCAGCGCCTTGCGGGCGGCCTCGGCGGTGCCGGGGTCGGCGAGGATCGCGGCACGCAGCGCGGTCGGGTTCTCCGCGACCTCCAGGGCCTTCGTCGGGCGGATGCCCTCGGACTCGGCGGCCGCGGTGATCGCCTGACCGCGCACCGAGGTCGCGCTGTTGCGGGACACGTAGTACGACAACCAGACGTCGGCGTCCGGGAGTTCGACGTCGGTACCGGGCTCGAGGGCCTCGAACTGGGGGACCAGGCCGTCGTCCGCCGCGCTGTCCCACGCCTTGTAGAACCGCATGACGCGGTCGGGGGAGCAGTCGGCCAGTTCGGCGAACTTCCGGGCCGATACCTTCACGGACTCCCCGGCGGACTGCCCGCCGGGCCGCACGCTGCGGGCCACCTTCAGGGCGAAGGCCCAGCCGCCGGTGCGGGCGTAGACGCCGAACTCGTGGGCGTCGCGGGTGATGGCCTCCGGTACGTCGCCGGGGGCCGGGTCGTCCTCGGCCTCCGCCTCGGCATCGACCTCGGAGCTCTCCGCGAAGGGGACCTCCGTGGGCGGCGTCCAGAAGTCGCCGGACGGGCTGTCGGACGCGCTGTCGGACGCACCTTCGGGGGCCGCGGCGGTGGCGTCCGGGGTATCGGTGGTCGGCGGGGTCCACATGTTCGCGGTGTCCCCGGGCTCGGCCGTCTCCTCGTTCGCGGGCGCGGCGGGGCCGGCGTCAGGGGCGACGGCCGGCGCGGGCACGGGCTCCGCGGGAACGTCGTCGCCGGACGGGATGGCGGCGTCGGACGAGTCGATGGCTACGGACACGTAGGCACTCCTGAGTGATCGGGCGCGTGCGGGTTGACGAGCCACTTTATCGTTCCGATTGGGCCGTTTTGCGCGCGAGTTGCCACAACGGCGCGGCGGACGCGTGTGCGAAGCCCGGGCGGCCCGTCCTGGGCGGTGGCACGGGTGGGGCGTGGTACGGACGGGCCCGCCATTCGCGGCTCCCCCTTCTGCGAACAGCGGGCCCGGGCTCGGCCTCGACCGCGCGCCGCGGCGGGAGGGCGAGGGCACGGGAGGCTCGATACCGCAGCATCTCAGCGCGCGGCCCCGCGGCGGACGGGGCCAAGGGGCCCTCCCGGTGGGCCGAACGGCCCCGATTCAACAGCCGGCTCGCATTCATCCGTGCGGCGCGGACGCGGCGCCGGCGCCGCGCACCACCCGCAGCAGGTATTCCTTGCGGTGCAGCGGGTCGTGGTCCGTGCGGGAGCGGCGCGGCACGCCCGCGCGGACCGGGGCGTAGTGGTCGAAGGAGGCCTCCAGGACGCCTTCGCCCCGGGTGAGGGACGGCAGTTGCTGCTCCAGGGCGCGCACCCGGGCCGCGGGGATCAGCCCGTCGACCTAGGTCGTCGATCACCCCGGCCGTGTGCAGGGGCCGCTCGGTCAGGCTGGTCTTACCGGCGTCGACGTGCGCGAGAATGCCAAGATTCAGCGGGATCCTGCGCGGAACCTCAGGCGTTCACGCATGGGAGGAATCGCATCCCGTGACCGCGACGCGGAGCGTCGCAGCCACGTGCTTGTGGTCGAACACAGTGCCGCTTGGTCGCCGGATCGTGGGATGGATGTACGGAACTCGCCCTCGTGTCCGTTTGGGTGCGTAGGGTCGCGGCCATGAAGCTGGTGGTGCGGGTGAAACTCCTGCCGACGCCCGTACAGGCGGCGGCACTTGAGGCGACCCTGCACGCCTGCAACGAGGCGGCCACCTGGGCCGCCGAGGTCGCCTTCGAGCAGCACGCACGCCGTCCGCTGCTCCTGCGCAAGCACACCTACACCGCGATCCGACAGCGTTGGGGCCTTGGCGCCCAGGCCGCCCAGCACGCGATCAAGAAGACCTGCGACGCCTACACCACCCTGGCCACCAACCTGCGCGCCGGACGCTACGGACGCCCCGGAACCAGGCGCCACACCCTCGCCTCGGGCAAACCGGTCACCTTCCGGGACGATGCCGCCCAGCCCTACGACGACCGGATGCTGTCCTGGCAGCACGCCGCGCGCACCGTGTCGATCTGGACCACGGCCGGCCGGATGAAGGGCGTGGCGTTCACCGGGCAGGACGAACAGCTCGCTGTCGTGGCCGCGCACCGCAGGGGCGAGTCCGACCTGGTCCGCCAGGGCGGCACGTGGCTCCTGATCGCGACCTGCGAGATCGAAGAGGCCGCCCTCAACGCCCACCCCGCAGAGTTCCTCGGCGTTGATCTGGGCATCGTGGACATCGCCACCACCTCCGAGGGCGAACGCTACTCGGGGCGCCGCGTCAACCGTCAGCGCGCGAACGATCGCCGACTGCGGTCCACGCTGCAGAAGAAGAACACCAAGTCCGCCAAGCGGCGGGCCAGGAAACACGCCGGGAAAGAGGCCCGGCGCAACAAGGACATCAACCACAAGATCAGCAAACGGATCGTGGCGGAGGCTGAACGCACCGCACGCGGCATTGCCCTGGAAGAACTGACAGGCATCCGCGAGCGGGCACGGCTGAGAAAGCCCCAACGCACCACGCTCCACACCTGGCCCTTCGCCCAGCTCGGCGCCTTCATCGCCTACAAGGCCCGCAGCGCCGGGGTCCCGGTCGTGTACGTCGATCCGGCCTACACCAGCCAGGAATGCTCCCACTGCCACCACACCGCACGCCACAATCGGCTCTCCCAGGCCGAATTCACGTGCCGGGTCTGCGGTTTCGTTGAACACGCAGATGTCAACGCGTCCCACAACATCCGCCAAAGAGGCTGGATGGCGTGGGTCTGCGGGGCCCAGTCAACGGCCCCTGAACTCACCCTCATCGCGTGAGCTCTGGACGCAGCCGAGCCTCGCCACAGCCAGTGACGACTCGAGCAGCAAGCCCGGGAAATTCATTACCGGGTAGTTGACTGTGTGCACTGACAGTCATGTCCTTGAGGGAGAGGGCAGGGGCCTTCTGAAGGAACATGTCTGCAGTGCGCATGGATCGGTCCTCACGGTAGGGGCGCGCGGGATTGCCGCTGCCGTCAGTGCAGCAGGGGGCCGCGCGCCCCGGCAACCGAATTACGCGCCGTCGGCCAGCCGCGCCGACCACCGCTGCTCGACCCTGGCCAGGCGCCAGTAGGCGATCGCCGCCACCCACACGGCCACGAACAGGCCCACGATCACGTACCCGACGTTGTCGAGGTCGAGACCGGCGATCCACCCGGTGACCGCGTCGGACAGGGCGAGCTTGTCGTGCAGGACGCCGACGAGCTCGATCGTGCCGATGAAGAACGCGACCGCGATCGACAGACCGGTGATGGTGAGGTTGTAGAACACCTTGCGCACCGGGTTGGAGAACGCCCACTGGTAGGCGAAGTTCATGAACGTGCCGTCGAGCGTGTCGAACAGGCTCATGCCCGCGGCGAACAGCAGCGGCAGGCACAGGATCGCGTACCACGGCAGGCCCGCCGCCGCGCCGCTGCCCGCCATCACCATCAGCGTCACCTCGGTCGCGGTGTCGAAGCCGAGCCCGAAGAGGAAGCCCAGCGGGAACATCTGTCCCGGCCGGGTGATGGACTTGGTGAAGCGGCCGAGGATCCGGTTCATGAACCCGCGGGAGTCCAGGTGCTCCTCGAGCTTCCGCTCGTCGTACGAGCCCGCGCGCATCGCCCTGAAGACCTTCAAAATGCCCATCAGGGCGACGAGGTTGAGCGCCGCGATGAGGTACAGGAACGTGCCGGAGACGGTCGTGCCGACGACGCCGAGCACCTGGTGGGTGCGCGAGTCGTCGTTCAGCAGGGTGCCGGCGAGCGCCGCGCCTCCGGCGACGAGCGCCGCCATGGCCACCACCACGCTGGAGTGGCCGAGGGCGAACCAGAAGCCGACGGAGACGGGCCGCTTGCCGTCCGCCATCAGCTTGCGGGTGGTGTTGTCGATGGCCGCGATGTGGTCGGCGTCGAAGGCGTGCCGCATGCCGAGCGTGTACGCCGTGATGCCGAGGCCGATACCGAAGGCCTTGTTGCCTACTTCGTAGTGCTCGGGGACGACGAGCAGGAACAGCACGCCGAACGCGACGACGTGCAGCGCGGCGATCACCGCGATCAGGCCGGCCGTGCGCAGCGTGTCCTCGCGGCGCCAATGGAAGGCAGGGGAGGGGGAAATGGGGGAATTCTGGGAGTTCCCGGGCAGGGTCATGCGTCGATCACGCTCCAGCACCTCGTGGATCACTTCGTGAGATGCCGCGGCCGGTCTCCTGGCTTACGGGCGTGCCCGCCGCTCCGGCCTTCCCGGCGGCCGTCGGCCGCCAGTGGCGTACAGGGTGGAACGGCGCGCTCCGGACGGCGCTGTCCGAAACCCGATCACAGTGGCGAGGGCCGCTCCGGAATGGGCCCCTGAAGGGCCGTCACCGGTCTTCCCGAGCACCACGGCCCGGCCACCCTACTACCTACCCGGAAGCGCGCTCACGGGCCCGGTCGATCTCCTCGTACGCCTTCTCCCGGCCCTCCCAGTGGGAGCCGTCGACCGACTTGCCCGGCTCCAGATCCTTGTAGACCTCGAAGAAGTGGGTGATCTCCAGGCGGTCGAACTCGGGGATGTCCTCGATGTCCCGGGTCGCGTCGTGCCGTGGGTCGTGCGCGGGCACGCACAGCACCTTCTCGTCCGGGCCCTTCTCGTCGCTCATCACGAACATGCCGATCGCCCGGCACTCGATGACGCAGCCGGGGAACGTCGCGTCGCCGGTCAGGACGAGCGCGTCCAGGGGGTCGCCGTCGCCGCCGAGCGTGCCCTCGATGTAGCCGTAGTCCGCGGGGTACTGCGTCGACGTGAACAGCATCCGGTCGAGCCGGATCCGGCCGAGATCGTGGTCCATCTCGTATTTGTTCCGGGACCCCTGCGGGATCTCCACGATCACGTCGAACGCCTCGGCGCGTGCCTGACTGCTGCCCAATGTGGCCTCCTTGCCGCATTCCGACGCCCACGAGTGTGCGCTGTGGCGGGCAAGGGCGGAAGACCTCAGACGGCCGGAGGAATGGCGAATTCGAGTTCGGGCCGGTCCCAGGCGACGGCCGGCGGGCGCGCGGGCACCGTGCCGGTGCGGTGCGCGCCCATGGAGCGGTAGAAGCCCTCGGCGGGCGGGTGTGCGACGACGCGGACGTGGTCGAGGCCCGCGGCTCGGGCCTGCGCCCGCATGTGGTCGACGAGCAGCCGGCCGATGCCCCGGCCCTGCGCCTCGTCCGCGACGAACATCAGGTCCAGCTCCGGCGGCTCGGTGAGCAGCGCGTAGAAGCCGAGCACTCGCTCGTCGCCCTGATCCACTGCTACGTAGACGTGGTGCGCCTCTACGTAGTCGGGTCCCACCCGGTAGCCCGCGACCATGGAGGCGTACGGGTCCCGGTAGGCGCTGGAGCCGCGCACGAGGCGGGTGAGGCGCCGGGCGTCCTGGGTGGTGGCCCGCCGGATGGTGACCGCCCGGCCGCCTCCACGGCGCGTCATGCTCGCGTTCATGCGTCGAGTATTACGCATGCGGGGGTGCGGTCAGGTGGTGGGCACGGTCGACTGCGCCTGGCGCAGGAACGTGGCGTTGTCCGGGCTCTGGCGCAGCTTGTCGAGCAGGGCCTCGTAGGAGGCGGCCGGGTCCCGGCTCTGCAGGGCCCGCCGCAGTCCGCGGACGACGGTCAACTCGGGGGCGGAGAGCAGGAGTTCCTCGCGGCGGGTGCCGGACGGGGTGAGCTCGACGGCCGGGTGGACGCGGCGCTGCGCGAGGACGCGGTCCAGGCGCAGCTCCATGTTTCCGGTGCTCTTGAGCTCCTCGAAGTAGTAGTCGTCGGCGCGGGAGCCGGTGTCTACGAGGGCGGTGGCGAGGATGGTCAGCGACCCGGCCTCCTCGGCGTCGCGGGCCGCGCCGAAGAAGCGCTTCGGGCCGTGCAGCGCGGCGGCGTCGACACCGCCCGACAGGGTGCGGCCGCTGGTGGAGGCCGCGTTGTTGTACGCGCGGCACAGCCGGGTGAGGGAGTCCAGGAGGATCACTACATCGCGGCCCTGCTCGGTGAGCCGCTTGGCGCGCTCGACCGCGAGTTCGGCGAGCGCGATGTGCGCCTTCGCCGGCTGGTCGAACGTCGAGGCGTACACCTCGCCGCGCACGGAGCGGCGCATGTCGGTGACCTCCTCGGGGCGCTCGTCGACGAGCACCACCATGAGGTGCGCCTCGGGGTGGTTCGCGGCGAACGCGGCGGCGAGCTGCTGCAGCAGCACCGTCTTGCCGGTCTTCGGCGGCGCGACGATCAGGCCGCGCTGCCCCTTGCCGACGGGCGTGAACAGGTCGACGACCCGTCCGGCGAGCCCGGCGGCCGGGTGCTCCAGACGGAACCGTTCGCTGGGGTGCAGCGGGGTGAGATCGGCGAAGTGCGGGCGGCGGCGGGCCGTCTCCGCGGGCGCGCCGCCGACGGTCTCGACGTGCGCGAGGGAGCGTGGCTTCCCGCATGTCCCGTCGACGAAGTCGCCCTTGCGCAGGCCGAGTTGGCGGATGAGGTGGGCGGGAACCTGGACGTCGTGCGACGTCGGGATCAGGTCGGTCGCCCGCAGGGAACCGTGCCCGTTCCCGCCGATGTCGAGGACGCCGGCGGCGCGGACGGGTTCTTGGGGTGTGGTGGTTTCTCGGGTTGTGGTGGTGGCCGTGGTCATGGCGATCACAGGTCCTTTCGCGGGCCGGGCCGCGGACGCGGCAGGCGTACAAGAGCAGGGAAGGGAGGGGATCCGGCGAGTGGCAGGGGCGGCTGAGCGCGCCCCGCGGCCGGGGAAAACCTGGTGCGTGCGGCAACGGGTGAAGAGCCCGCCAGAAGCCGCTGACCAGGGATGACGTGCGCTGTGTGGCGACGGGAACACCGTCGGACCGAAAGCGCTGAAAGGAGAGATTCGGTACCGGCGCCTCGAAACGGGCGAGCACATGTACCGCTAAGACCGTACCACCAGATCCCTGCCGCGCGGCAAGCCCCGACTTCGGCGGCGGCGCGCCCTATGCTGATCCGCCATGTTCACCGATCAGGGTCCCACCCTCCGCGAGCTGGCCGTTCAGGCGCTTTCCTCGGTCGAGCGGGGGTACGACCTGCTGGCGCCGAAATTCGACCACACGCCGTTCCGCACCCCGGATGCCGTGCTCGATTCGGTGGGCCGCGCGCTCGCCGGACTCGGCCCGTATGCCACCGGGCTCGACCTGTGCTGCGGCACCGGCGCGGGCCTGCGCGTGCTCCGCGAGGCGGGCGTCGGGCGGTCCGTGGGCGTGGACTTCAGCGGCGGCATGCTGGACGTCGCGCGGCGCGGAGAGCCGACGGCCCACTGCGTCCGCGCGGACGCGCTCACGCTGCCCTTCGGTGAGGTCTTCGATCTGGTGGTGAGCTTCGGGGCGTTCGGGCACTTCCTGCCGCGTGAGTGGCCCCGGCTGTTCTCCGAAGTGTGCCAAGTGCTGCGCACCGGCGGGCAGTTCGCCTTCCCGCTGCCCGCGCCCGCGGCCCCCGGTTCGGTGGGCTACTGGGCGATGCTCGGCTTCGACGGCGCGATGCGGGTGCGCAACGCGGTGTGGCGGCCCCCGTTCGTCATGTACTACCGCCCGTTCCGACTCGGCGACGTGCGCCGGGAGTTGGACCGCGCCGGATTCGACGTGGCGCTGCGCGCGCTGCCCGAACTCGGCGAGCGGCCCGACGGCAGCCCGCGGTGCAGGCTGGTCGTGGCCACGCGCCGCTGAGGGGGTCGGGCAGGGGGCCTCGGGGTTCCCCGTATCGCTCTCAGTCGTCCTCGCCGCCCGCGAAGGGCGTCGTCTGCCAATGCTCGACAGCGGGCGCGAGGTACTCGGTCAGCTCGGGCAGCTGCGGCACGAGCGTGAGGATGTTCGCGGGCGGCGAGGGTGCCAGGTGGACGACGACGGAGAAGACGTCGTGCAGCACCGCCGCGTCCGTGATGGTCAGGCCGAGCTCACGCCCGGCCGCGACCGCCGCGTCGACGGCGGCGGAGCGGCGGCCCGCGCGCTGTTGTGGTGTCAGGAAGGTGGTCATGGGTTCCTCGGTGGGGAGACGGGGCGTCCGGTGGAGGGCCGGGGCGGCTCCGGCACGGGTGTGCGTGGCGGGGCCGCCCCTGCGTGGATCAGTGGCGGCGGCCCGCGCGCAGTTCGAGGCGCTCCCCTTCGAAGCTCGCGCGGAAATCGCGGTCGTGCGACACGACGACCACCGCTCCCGGGTACGTCGCGAGCGCCGCCTGGAGGTCCTCGACCAGGTCGAGCGCGATGTGGTTGGTCGGCTCGTCGAGGACGAGGAGGTCCGCGGGGCGGGTCACCAGGCGGGCGATCTGCAGGCGCCGCTGCTGGCCCGCGGACAGGGCGGCCACCGGTACGTGCAGGTCCTCCTCGCGGAACAGGCCGAGCGTCAGAAGCTGTTCGGCGTACTCGTCCGGCGCTCCGGGGCGTCCGGCGGCGAACGCCGCGAGCAGCGGGAGCCGCGTGGAGTGGACGGGCAGTTCCTGCGCGAGGTAGCCGATCCTGGCGGGGCGGCGGGCCGTGCCCGCGTCCGGTTCCAGGTCGCCAGCCAGGACGCGTAGGAGGGTCGTCTTGCCCGCGCCGTTCTCGCCGGTGACCAGGAGCCGGTCGCCGGGCGTGAGCGTGAGGAGCCCGTCCAGGCGCAGCCGTTCGCCGACCCGTACGCCGTCGAGCTCGGCGAGGGGTCCTTGCACGGCGGCGGGTTCGTCCGTCGCAGACAGTGCCGTCGTGAAGCGCAGTGGTGCCGGGGGCTTCGGCACCGGGTTGCGGCGCAGTTGTCCCAGGCGTTCGCGGGCGGAGCGCACCTGGCCGCCGAGCTTGGCCTCGCTGGAGCGGCGGTGCTTGCCGAAGCCCTGTTTCGGGTCGCCGCCGGTGACGGCGAGGCGCCTGCCCGCGGCCTCCAGCAGTTCCTCCGTGCGGGCCACCTCCTCGACCCAGTCCGTGTACCGCTGCTCCGCGCCGCGCCGGGCGGCGGCTTTCGCGGCGCGGTAGCCGGCCCAGCCGTCGCCGTACCGGTGGACCGTGCGCGCGTCCCGGTCGACTTCGAGGATCGTGGTGGCGATGCGCTCCAGGAAGCCGCGGTCGTGGGTGACCGCGACGACGGTGCCGCGGTGCGCGCGCAGGTGTTCCTCCAGCCAGCGCACGGCCGCCGCGTCGAGGTGGTTGGTCGGTTCGTCGAGGAGGAGCAGTTCGGGGGCGGCGGCCAGGACACAGGCGAGCGCGAGCCGGGACTGCTCGCCGCCGGACAGCGATCCGAGCACCCGGTCGCGGGTGATCCGGGCGAGCCCGAGGCCGTGCATCGCGGCGTCCACGCGGGCGTCCGCCTCGTATCCGCCGCGCTCCTCGTAGGCGATCAACAGCTCGCCGTAGGCGGCGAGTTCGACCTCCGAGGCCGCGCCGAGGGTCTCCTCCGCGCGCCGCAACCGATGTTCCATGGCGCGCAGTTCGGTGAGGGCGAGGTCGACGGCGTCCTGCACGGTGCGGTCCGCGTCGAGGTCGAGGGTCTGGGTGAGGTGACCGATGCCGCCGGGGAAGCCGACGGTGATCTCTCCGGAGTCCGGCGCCTCGGCCGCGGCGAGCAGCCGCAGCAGGGTCGACTTGCCGGAGCCGTTCTCGCCGATGACGGCGGCCTTCTCGCCCGGACGGACGGTGAAGCGGATCTGGTCGAGGACGGTCCGGGTGTCGTAGGACTTGGTGACGTCCTTGACGGACAGCTGCGCCACAGCAGTGGCAGGGGTGGTGGGCACGTCGGTGGACACGGCGGCATGGGCGCGTGAGCGCATGGGGCTTCCCTGGAATGCGAAGGAGGGTCTACGGGCAGCGGAAACGGCGGCATCGGCCGTGCCGGACTCAGACGTAGAAGTAAAGGAAAGCCATGCCGTCACTATAACAAGACGAACCGTCTCGCCTCAACCGCGTAAGCGGGAGCGATTGCCCGACCCCACCGGATCGCGCGGCAGGCCCGCCGCGCCTAGCGTGGACGCATGCCTGCCGGGCCGCGTCGTGCCCGGCGACCGACCGAAGGGTGTCGCTCATGTCTGCTCGTCCTGAAGGCGCGCCGGTCTGGGCCGACGCCATGTTCCCCGACGTGGAGGCCGCGAAGAGCTTCTACGCGGAGCTGTTCGGCTGGACCTACGATGAGGGCAGCCCCGAGTTCGGCAACTACACGCAGGCGAAAACGCCCGACGGCAAGCGGGTCGCGGCGCTCGTGCCGCAGATGCCCGGCGCGGAGGGTGTGCACCCCGCCTGGAATCTGTACCTCGCCACCGCGGACATCGGGTCGGTCGCCGAGCGGATCAAGGACGCGGGCGGCAGCCTCATGATGGACCCGATGCAGGTCGCTTCGTTCGGCACGATGGTCACCGCCCAGGACCCCGCCGGCGTCGTCTTCAGTGTCTGGCAGCCCGACACCCACGAGGGCTTCGAGAAGGTCAACGAGCCCGGCGCGTTCTGCTGGGCCGAGGTCAACACCCGCAACGCCGCGAAGACCGACTCCTTCTTCCCGGCCGTCTTCGGCTACGGCGTGAAGAAGATGGAGGACGACCAGATCGACTTCGACGTCTGGGAGCTGAACGGCGAGCCGACCATGGGCCGCATGGCGATGACGGACGACTTCCCGCCGCACGTGCCGTCGTACGTCAACGTGTACTTCGTCGTCGATGACTGCGACGCCGCCGTCTCCACCGTGCAACGCCTGGGCGGCAAGCTGCACTTCGGGCCCTTCGACACCCCCTTCGGCCGGTGCGCGGCGGTCGGGGACCCCCAAGGTGCCGCGTTCTCCGTCATCGACGTGACGGCGGCCAAGGGCGAGATGCCGACGCTGTCCTGACGCTCAGTCGGACGACACGTTCAGTCGGACGCCGGGAGGTCGAACCCCAGCTCCCGCGCGGCGAGTTGGGGCGTCGGCTGCGCCCAGCGCTCCACCGCCGCGGCGCTCTGCGTGGACGACAGGGACCGCAGCTCGGCACGGTCCAGATAGAGCGTGCCGTTCAGATGGTCCGTCTCGTGCTGCACGATCCGCGCGGGCCAGCCCGTGAACTCCTCGTCCACCGCGTGCCCTTGCTCGTCGAGGGCGCGCAGCCGCACGTGCTCGTGCCGGGCGGTGACGGCCTGGTAGCCCGGCACGCTCAAGCACCCTTCGTAGAACGCCACTTGGCGCGATCCCACGCCGTCGTACGACGGGTTGATCAGGACCCGGAACGGCTGCGGCACCCGCCCGCGCGCCGCCCGCACCTCCTCGCTGACGGCCGCCGCGTCCTCGATGACGGCGAGCCGCAGCCCCACCCCGATCTGCGGCGCGGCCAGGCCCACGCCGGGTGCGGCGTGCATGGTGGCCCGCATCGCGGCGATCAGCCGGGCGAGCAACTCGTCCGGGAGCTGACCGTCGAAGGGCTCGGCGGGGCGGCGGAGCACCGGGTCGCCCGCCGCGACGATCGGCAGCGGCTCTCCGGGGGCGAGGAGGGACTTGACGTGATCACTCAATGACGTGAACGGCATCGCGCCAGGATGCCAAGCGTGATCGTGCGCGCATGGTGCGGGGTCCGCTGTGGAGTCCGCTGTGGGGTCCGTCGCGGGGTCAGGGAATGTGTCGGCCCTTCCGGCGGTTCTGATCTTGTGGCCGCATCGCACGGATGGTGCGGCAGTGGCACAGGAGAAGGTTCGAAGGTTCCGACGGATGACGCAGACGCCGACGCATACGCAGCCGTACGCACCGCACGAGGGCGCCACCGGCCCCGCCGCACCGCACGCCGAGGACGGTGGGTTCCACCCCCTCGACCACCCCGCGTACGCCGCGCTGACCGGCCCGCACGCGCACTTCGCCGAGCGCAGCGGCCGCGCCCTGCGCTATCCCACCGCCGTCACGCCGTGGACCGCGCTGCCCCCTGAGCCGAGCCCCTCGGACTGGGCGGGCCTCGCCGCCTTCGCCGCCCCCGACGGAACACTGCCGCTGCTCGGTACCGATTTCGAGCTGCCGGAGGGCTGGGAGACGACGGTGGACCACGCGGGCGTGCGCATGGTCGGTGACGCGGTCGAGGCGAGTCCCGACCCGGAGGCCGTCCTGCTGACCGCCGACGACGTCCCGGAGATGCTCGACTTGGTGGCCCGCACTCAGCCGGGCCCGTTCACGCCCCGCACCATAGAGCTCGGCACGTACCTGGGGATCCGCCAGGACGGCGCGCTCATCGCCATGGCGGGGGAGCGCCTGCACCTGCCCGGATACACCGAGGTCAGCGCCGTGTGCACCGACCCGGACCACCGGGGCAAGGGCCTCGCGGGGCGCCTGGTGAAGGCCGTCGCGGCCGTCGTCCAGGAGCGCGGCGAGACCCCCTTCCTGCACACCGGCGAGGGCAACGAGAGCGCGATCCGCCTGTACGAGTCCCTGGGCTTCCACCTGCGCAACACGACCCGTTTCAGGACGGTGCGCGCGCCCCGGTAAGGCGAAGTGGCCTACGCGCCGGGGTCCTCCTGCGCCGCGTGATTGTAGCGCACCAGGTAGTCCGCGAACCGCTCCAGGTCCTCCTCCGGCCAGTCCGCCAGGCGGGCGCCGAAGATCTGGCGGCGGTTGACGGTCACCTGGCGCAGGACGTCGGCCCCGGCCTCGGTCGGGTGCAGGACCTGGACCCGGTGGTCGTCGGGGTCTACGCGCCGGACCACGAGGCCGGCCCGTTGCAGCGCGGCCACCTGGCGGCTGACGGTCGACTTGTCGAGGGCGTAGTGCGCCGCCAGGTCCGTGGCACGGCAGCCGCCCCGCTCGTCGAGGTGGGCGAGCAGCGAGTACGAGACGAGCGAGAGCTCCGGGTGCATCCGCGCGGCGGTGGCCCGCGCGCGCCGGGCGAACGAGGTCAGCTCGCGCTGAATGGTCTCCACGGCCGCCTCGCGGTCGGCCGCGTGATCTTGCTGTGCCACGGCGGTTCCTTTCGGGATGCTCGTTGCACTCTACAACCCAGCCCGGCCCCCGGGGCGGTCGGACGTGGCGCGGATCTCTTTTGCAACTTGTTGCAAAACATAGGGCGGGTCCTCTACAACTGACTCGACCGTTCACCGCTCACGGAGGGCCCCATGAGCCGCTATCCGCACCTGCTCGCCCCGCTCGACCTCGGCTTCACGACGCTGCCGAACCGCGTTCTGATGGGCTCGATGCACGTGGGCCTGGAGGAGGCGCCGAACGGGTTCGCGCGCATGGCCGAGTTCTACGCCACCCGTGCCCGCGGCGGCGTCGGCCTCATGGTCACCGGAGGCATCGCGCCCAACGCCGAGGGCTGCACCTTCGACGGCGGCGCCAAGATGACATCCGAGGCGGAGGCCGCGCAGCACCGCGAGGTCACCGACGCCGTGCACGCTGCGGGCGGCAAGATCGCCATGCAGATCCTGCACTTCGGCCGGTACGCGCACCACGCGGGCCTCGTCGCGCCGAGCGCCGTGCAGGCGCCGATCAGCGCCCACGTCCCGCGCGCCCTCACCGACGACGAGGTCGAGCGGACCATCGAGGACTACGCGCGCGCCGCCGAGCTCGCCAAGTCCGCCGGGTACGACGGCGTCGAGGTCATGGGCTCCGAGGGCTACCTCATCAACGAGTTCATCGTCTCCGCCACCAACCACCGCGAGGACCGCTGGGGCGGCTCCTACGAGAACCGGATCCGGTTCGCCGTCGAGATCGTGCGCCGCGTGCGCGAGCGGGTCGGCCCCGACTTCATCCTCATCTACCGGCTGTCCATGCTGGACCTGGTCCCCGGCGGCTCGACCCTCGACGAGGTCGTGCACCTCGCCAAGGAGATCGAGGCGGCCGGAGCCACCATCATCAACACCGGCATCGGCTGGCACGAGGCCCGCATCCCCACCATCGCCACGTCCGTGCCGCGCGGCGCGTACACCTTCGTCACCAAGAAGGTGATGGGCGAGGTGAACATCCCGCTGGTGACCACCAACCGCATCAACACCCCTGAACTCGCGGAGGAGTTGCTGGCCGACGGCGCCGCCGACATGGTCTCCATGGCGCGCCCGATGCTCGCCGACCCCGAGTTCGTGAACAAGGCCGCCGCGGAGCGGTCCGACACCATCAACACGTGCATCGGCTGCAACCAGGCCTGCCTGGACCACATCTTCAGCCTCCAGATCACCTCCTGCCTGGTGAACCCGCGCGCCTGCCACGAGACCGAACTGGTGCTGACCCCCACCCGGTTGAAGAAGCGCGTCGCCGTCGTCGGCGCGGGCCCCGCCGGACTCGCCTGCGCCGTCAGCACCGCCGAGCGCGGCCACGACGTGACCCTCTTCGACGCCGCCGCCGAGATCGGCGGACAGCTCAACGTCGCCCGCCAGGTCCCCGGCAAGGAGGAGTTCAACGAGACGCTGCGCTACTTCCGCACGCAGCTCGAACTGTACGGCGTGAACGTCAAGTTGGAGACCCGCGTCGAGGCCGGCGACCTCGGCTCCTACGACGAGGTCGTCGTCGCCACCGGCGTCGCCCCGCGCACCCCCGCCATCGACGGCGTCGACCACCCGAAGGTCGTCGGCTACCTCGACGTCCTGCGCGGCCAGGCGCCCGTCGGCGACCGCGTCGCGATCATCGGCGCCGGCGGCATCGGCTTCGACGTCGCCGAGTACCTCACCGACGGCGGCGAGAAGGCGAGCCTGGACCCGGCCACGTACTTCCGGCAGTGGGGCGTCGACATGGACTACGCCGACCGCGGCGGCCTCGCCAGGCCCGAGCGGCCCACCCCGCCGCGCCAGGTGCACCTCGTGCAGCGCAAGGCCACCAAGGTCGGCGCGGGCCTCGGCAAGACGACCGGCTGGATCCACCGCACCGAACTGCGCCACCGCGGCGTCACCATGGTCGCGGGCGCCACGTACGACCTGATCGACGACGCGGGCCTGCACGTCACCGTCGAGGGCGAGCGGTCCCTCATCCCTGTCGACACCGTCGTCCTGTGCGCGGGCCAGGAGCCCCACCGCTCGCTGTACGACGACCTGGTGGCCGCCGGACGTACCCCGCACCTGATCGGCGGCGCCGACCTCGCGGCCGAGCTCGACGCCAAGCGCGCCATCAAGCAGGGCACCGAGGTCGCGGCGGCTCTGTAGGACTCTCTCCGAGACCGGGTGGTCACGTGTCCGGGCCCGCCGGACGCGTGGCCGCCCCCACCTACTCTTACTCTGGGCGACATGTCACTCCCGCACGCGATCCTCACGGCGCTCCTGGAGAAGCCGTCGTCGGGCCTCGAACTGACCCGCAGGTTCGACAAGTCCATCGGCTACTTCTGGTCGGCCACGCATCAGCAGATCTACCGGGAGCTCGGCAAACTCGAACGCGAGGGACTGATCCTCGTGCTCCCCGCCGAGGCACCCGCCCGCGGCCAGAAGAAGGAGTACGAGGTCCTGCCGCGGGGCCGCGCCGAACTCGCCCGCTGGACGGCCACCCCGCAGGACCCCAGGCCGCTGCGCGATCCGCTGCCGCTGCGTCTGCGCTCGGCAGCGGTGGTCGGCACGGAGGGTATCGCCGAGGACCTGACGCGCCATCTCGCCCTGCACCGCGAGCAGTTGGCGACGTACCAGGACATCGAGAAGCGGGACTTCCCGCCGGAGAAGAACAGCGAGGCCGACCGTTTGCAGCACGCGGTACTGCGCGCGGGCATCGATCTCGAACGGTTCTGGGTGGACTGGCTGGAGCGCACCCTGACGGAGCTCGACTGAGCCTCAGCGGTCCTCCGTGGTCACCTTCCGCTCCGCCGAGAAGGCACCCCACGTCCCGTCCGGCAACTGCGCGCGCAGCTTCACCCGGTGTGTCACGTGCGGCTTCTTGCCGATGTAGAAGCTGTACGTCGACGAGTCGGCCGGCGCGCTCTCGCCCCACATCACCGTCGTCGCTTCCCGGCCGTCCAGGAACACCTGGTACGCCGGGACCTCGCCGCCGGTCCGCGGTGGCGTCCACGCCAGGTCGATGTAGTACGCGCCCTTCGAGCGCCGCGCCGACGCCTCGAACCCCGAAGGGGCGGTCCCGGACCCCGTCTCGCCCTTGCCCCGCGCGGTCGTCAGGCGCAGCGTCCCGCTCGCGGCCGAGGTGTTGTCGGCGGCGTCCCTGGCCCGCACGCTGAACGCGTACGCGGTACCCGGCCGCAGCCCCGTGACCAGCGCCCGCGTCTCCTTGCCGCCGACGCTGTGGATCTTCGCGGCGCCCTGGTAGATGTCGTACGAGGCGACGCCCCGGTCGTCCGTCGCCTTGCGCCACACCAGCGATACGGCCCGGCTCCCGTCCGCCTCCCCGCGCAGCCCGGCCGGCCGGCTCGGCGCCGCGCGGTCCTCCTTGACGGCGGCCGGGGTGGTGACGGTGACCCGGGCACTGGCGGGCCCCAGGGAACCGTCCGTGCCGCGGGCGCGCACCGTGAACACGTAACGTGACGTGGGGGAGAGCCCGGTGACGTCGACCATGTGCCGCTGCGCGGGAAGCCGCTTCACGCGCTTGGCGCCGCGGTACACCTCGTACCCCTCGACCTGCGCCGTGCTCGCGGGCCGGTTCCACATGACGTGCACGGAGGTGGCGCTTCCGGCCTGTGCGGTGACCCCGGCCGGCGCGGAGAGGGCGGGACCCTCGGCCTTCGCACTGTCGGAGAGGAGACCGCAGGAGGCGAGCGCGGGCACGAGCGCGGCGGTGCAGGCCGCGCGGGCGATCGGGGCGCGTGGGGGGAGGCGTCGCACGGAGGGCCTTCCGTTCGAGCGGATTGGTACAGACCTGTATGGCACGAGAGGAGGGGTCTCCTCAAGGGGTGCGCGCCAACAGGTCTGAACCAAAGGCTCGTTGAGGGAGGCGGAGAGGCGGTGAGGCGGGAAGGAGGGGGAGGCGGCGAGGCGCTCCCCGCTCCCTCATTCCTTCCGGTACGTGTACGCCTCCGAGGCCGCCGCGGCGACCGCGTCCAGGTCCGCCCCGGTGGAGGCGGTGACGACCGCGGCGATCGCGCCCTCCACGAAGGGGGCGTCCACGAGGCGTGTGCCGTCCGGGAGTTCGTCGCCCTCGGCCAGCAGCGCCTTCACGGTCAGCACGGCGCTGCCGAGGTCGACGAGGATCGCGACACCCGCACCCCGGTCGACCTCGGCGGCGGCCGCCGAGATCAGCTCGGAGCTGGTGCCGAGGCCGCCGTCCTCCGTGCCGCCCGCCGCCGCGACGGGCGCGGTGTCACCGCCTCCGGAGAGCCCGGCCGCGAGCCGCGCCACGGACTCTGCGACGTCCTTGCTGTGCGAGACCAGCACGATGCCGACGGGCTTGTCGGGTGTACTCATGCGCCCGCCCCCGCCTCGGCGTTCGCCGTCTCGGCCAGCGCGGCGATCAGCAGCGCCGACGACGTGGCGCCCGGATCCTTGTGCCCGATGCTGCGCTCACCGAGGTAACTCGCCCGCCCCTTGTGGGCCTGGAGCGGGATGGTGGCCTCGGCCCCGTGCTCGGCCGCCGCCCGCGCCGCGGCGAAGTCCCCGTCGGCGAGCGCCTCCACCGCGGGTACGAGGGCGTCGAGCATCGTCTTGTCGCCGGGCGCCGCCCCGCCGAGCGCGGCGACGGCGTCGACGCCGGCCTTCAGCGCCTGCGCGAAGTCCGCCTCGCCGACCTCGGCCGCGTCGCCCAGCGCCTTGCCGGTTTTGCGCAGCAGCGTCCCGTACAGCGGCCCCGAAGCGCCGCCCACCGTCGAGATCAACTGTCGTCCGGCCGTGGTGAGCACGGCCCCCGGAGTGTCCGGTGCGTCCTTGTCGAGGGTGGCGCGCACGGCGTTGAACCCGCGCTGCAGATTGCTGCCGTGATCCGCGTCGCCGATCGGCGAGTCGAGTTCGGTGAGCCGGTCGGCCTCGCGGTCCACGGCCGCGGCGGTCGCCGTCAGCCAGCGCCGGAAGAAGTCGGCGTCGAGCACGTGATCTCCTTGCGTTTCAGGTTCGTTGACGTGGTGGTGGGACGGTGTGACGGATTCCCGAAAACTGTCACATTCCCCAGCGAAGCCCCGCCGTGCTGACGGGCGCGTCCCACAGGCGCAGCAGTTCCTCGTCGGCCTGGCAGATCGTGACGGAGGCGCCGGACATGTCGAGCGCCGTGACGTAGTTCCCGACGAGCGTGCGGGCGACCGGCACGCCGCGCTCCTCGAGCACCCGCTGCACCTCGGCGTTGAAGCCGTACAGCTCGAGCAGCGGCGTGGCGCCCATCCCGTTGACCAGGACAAGGACGGGGCTGCTGGGGTTCAGGTCCTCAAGTACGGCGTTCACGGAGAAGTCCGCGATCTCCCCGGACGTCATCATGGGGCGCCGCTCCCGGCCCGGCTCACCGTGGATGCCGATGCCCAACTCCAGCTCGCCGGACGGCAGATCGAAGGTGGGCGCGCCCTTGGCCGGCGTACTGCAGGCGCTCAGCGCGACGCCGAAACTCCGCGCGTTCTCATTGACCTGCCGGGCGATCGCCTCGACGCGCTCCAGCGGCTGCCCCTCCTCGGCGGCGGCACCGGCGATCTTCTCCACGAACAGGGTCGCCCCGGTGCCGCGCCGCCCGGCGGTGTAGAGGGAGTCGGTGACGGCGACGTCGTCGTTGACGAGCACCTTGGCGACCTGGACGCCCTCGTCCTCGGCGAGCTCGGCGGCCATGTCGAAGTTCAGCACGTCACCGGTGTAGTTCTTCACGATGAACAGCACACCTGCGCCGCTGTCCACCGCGGCGGCGGCCCGCACCATCTGATCCGGCACGGGCGAGGTGAACACCTCACCGGGGCAGGCCGCGGTGAGCATCCCGGGTCCGACGAACCCACCGTGCAGCGGCTCGTGCCCGGACCCGCCCCCCGACACCAATGCCACCTTCCCGGCCACCGGCGCGTCCCGGCGCACGATCACCCGGTTCTCGACGTCCACATTCAGCTCGGGGTGGGCGGCGGCCATCCCGCGCAGGGCGTCGGGGACGACCGACTCGGCTACGTTGATCAACATCTTCATTGGTACCTCCGGGTGACGTTAGCAGGTAGTGCCATGACCTGCGTCTTGCCTGGTCGGATCGGGTGTAGTCGGTTCTGGATCTTGGCGGTCCACGGCTGTCGACGGTGGGCTTCGGTGGTGCTGGTGCTGACCCGATGCCGGCTTTGCTGACGGCTCGTCATGTGGTGTTGGTCGACGTCTGCGGCTTCTCCGCCAGTATCGATGGAGGAGCCTTGTTGGGCACCCGTTGCGGCCTGAACGATGCGGCGTCGCGGCGCGGACCGCGGCCGGCTCCCTGGGCGGCTTCGGCGGTGCGCTGCTGGGCGAGAGCCTGCGGGGTGGGCGCGGCGGCGCCGGAGTCGGTGCCGTACCAGCCCCGCTTCGGCAACTGGCGGTGCTCGTCCTTGTGGTGTCGGCCAGAAACTCCGCCGCTGAACGGGCTGCAGTGGGAGGGCGGACCTTTCAGGACTCGGTCACGGCCGGCTCCTGTGCCGCTGTCGGCGGAGTGGCCTCCGTCCCGGCGATCACCTCTGGCGTAGGCCGGCTGAACCCTCGGGTGATCCAGGCCAGCCAACCGAGCCCGGCACACAGCCAGCAGACTCCGATGGTCAGGGCGGTGCCGCTGAGTTGAGTGAGGAGGTAGATCGTCACGCATGCGGCGAGTGCGGGGATGAGGAGGTAGCCAAGGGCTCCGACGCCGGGTTCCGTCCGGCGATGGCGGATGTAGTACGCGATGGTGCAGGCGTTCACCGCGGTGAAGGCCAGGAAGGCGCCGAAGTTGACGAAGGAGGTGGCTGTGGCGAGCGAGATGTTCAGGCCGACGGCGGCCATCGCTGCCGTGACGAGGAGGCCGCGTACAGGGGAGTGGGTGCGTGGATTGAGGATGCCGAAGACGCGGCGGGGCAGGACTCCGTCGCGGCCCATCGTGTAGAGCAGGCGGCTGGTCGAGAGTTGTACGGCCACGCCTGAGGCGAAGCCTCCGATGATGGTGGCGGTGTTCGTCCAGTCGGCGAACGCCTGGCCGCCCACCTGGACGGAGAGGGTGTACCCGGCGATGTCGGGGTTGGCGAACTGGCCGCCGGGGTGCACCAGTTGCATGACGTAGGCGACGCCGGCGAAGAGGAGTCCGCCGATCGCGACGACGAGTACGACGGCCCGGGGAATCGTGCGGGCCGGGTCTCGGGTCTCCTCGGCCAGAGTGGTGACGGCGTCGAAGCCGAGGTACGAGTACGCGGCCACCGCGGCTGCCGCGGAGACTCCCGCGAGTGTCGTCCCGTCGTTCCACAGCGGAGCGGAGTACGAGGCCGGGCGGTGGCCGGCGAGGTGGATCAGGCAGTAGATGACGAAGAGCAGGACCAGGAGCACCGCGAGCGCGGTGAAGGCCTTGTTCAGTCGGTCCGTGAAGTTGAGACCGATGATGTTGACGACGGTGGTGAGTACGGCGTTGACGATCAGCCACACCCACACGGGGACCGCGGGGAACTGGGCGTTGAGGTACACCGACTGCACCAGCCAGGCCATCATCGGCAGGAAGAGATAGTCGAGCAGCACCGCCCACCCCACCAAGAAGCCGACCGGAGCACCGAGTTGACGGCGCGCGTACACATAGGCCGAGCCGGACGCCGGGTAGCGGCGGGCCATCCGTGCGTAGCTCAGCGCGGTGAGACACATGGCGCCCGTGGCCAGCAGGAACGCGGTGGGTGCGGTGCCGGAACTGGCCGATGCCACGACCCCGAACAGGACAATCACCAGGCTCGGCGCCATATAGGAGACCCCGAACGTCACGACCGAGGCCAGGGAGAGGTGCCCCTTGAGTTCGGGGCTGCCCGAGCCTTGCGTGGCGGCGCTCACCGGCTCGCCTGTGCGTCCTCGTGGGACTGCTGCTGCGCGGGCCGGGTTCGGAGCGCCGACGGGGTTTCGGGCGGGGTTGCCGGGCGCCAACTCGTGGGCTCGATCCGGCCGTTGTACAGCGGGAGCTCCAGCGGGGTGTCGTCCGGAGCGAAATAGTTCCAGGGCCAGGAGTCTCCGCCCGTGCCGTGCATGCGGGCGGCCGGCACCCGGTCGAAGTCGACCACGCTGAGCAACACCGTTTCCTCCGTGCCGACCGCGGCCACCCGGGTCTCGCCCTCGGGGTCGACCAGCAGCGACCGGCCCAGCGCGGTCGGCGCCGCACCGTTGACGCTGGCCGTCCAGACCTGGTTGACGATGGAGTTGGCGACGTTGAGGGGTATTTCCTGGGCGCGGCCCGAGGTCGGTGTCTGGACGAGGTTGAGGACCAGCTCGGCGCCCATCCAGGCGAGATGGCGGGTGACCTCCGGGTACCACGCGTCGTAGCAGATGGACAGGCCCACGCGCCCGGTACCCGGCATGTCGAACACGACGAAGTCGCGACCCGGTGCCATCGGCTCGTACGGGCGCCAGGTGAAGATCTTCCGGTAATGGGCGACGAGTTCGCCCTCCGGGTTGTAGACCACGGCCGTGTTGTGGACCCGTCCGTCCCCGGCTCGTTCCAGGACGGTCCCGGGAACCAGCCAGACGCCCAACTCGCGTGCCAAGGCGGCCAGTTCCTTGCCCCGCGGGCCGTCAAGGGGTTCGGCGTACGCCGCGTAGTAGGCCTCCAGGTCCATCGACGCGTCGTCGGCCGGCGAGCACAGATGCAGCTCCGGGTACACGACGAGTTCGGCGGCGCTGGGGGACTTCTGGCGGCGGCGCAGGTTGGTGGCGAAGTCGGCGAGGGTCTCGGCGGCTGTCTGGACGAGGGCGACGCGGAGGTGTCGGCTCATGAGGGCGTACCTGCTTCATAGGAGGACGGGGGAGAGAGGCCCGGGACTCCGGGTTCGTTAAATGAAATTTAATTAACTGGATGGGTGGGGTCAATGGATACGTGCGAGCGGGTGTCCATGAAGGCTGCCGAGAGGGCGCGGCGCGTGTGCCAGCATGTGCTCCATGCCCCGCCGCAAAAACCAGGCCGAACGCCGTGCCCATCTCGTCGATGCCGCCACCGCGGCGATCCTGGAGCACGGCGCCACCGCGACGAAGCTGCGGGACGTGGCCGCGGCGGCCGGGGTGACGCCGGCCGCGGTGCTCTACTACTACCCGGACCTGCAGGCCGTGTTCGCCGCTGTCCTGGAGCACAGCCGGGAGACCTTCTGTGAGCTGCGCGAGGCGCAGATCGACGCGGCGTCGAATGCGGTCGACCAGTTGCGCGCCTGCATCCGCTCCGGGGTCCCCTGGCCCGGCCGGGCCGAGCTCAGCACGCGGCTGCTGATCGAACTGTTCCCGCTGACCTTGCGCGGAGAGGAGTCCGAGCGGCAGCAGCGGACCTTCGCCGCGCGTCAGGTCACGCTGTACCGGGAGGTGCTGCAGCGGGGCGCGGACGACGGAGTCTTCACACTGGCCGCGCCCGCCGAGGACCTCGCCCGTTCCTTCCTGGCCCTTGAGGACGGCTACGCGATGGACCTGATGGCAGGCATCGAGACACCACAGGGTGTGCAGGCCCGCCTGCTCCTGCACGCGCGAATCGTGACGGGCAGCGAGGCCCTGGACGCCCCCGCCCATGATGTGGTCCAGCGGGCAACCGCCAGTGACGCCGCGGTTCGCCGGAGGCAACCGCAGCGCTGACCACGTGTCGTCGGGTGTGCCGCTGCCGGGCCGGTGGCTTCGTTGACACGGTCGGGCTCTGATCCACCTCGCGTGGTGGGCCAGGGCTCACTGAGGCGCGGCCCTCCATCCGCCCTGCTTGTCATGGATCGGGTGACCTTGGGGGCTGCCCGGCGCGGGCACGGCCTGCCTGGCGCGGGGACGGCCTGGCGGGCGTACTCGGCTGCGGGGTGATCCGCCGGCTGGTCGCCGGCTGCCGGGCTGGTTCCGGCCCGGGAGGAGGGCGCCGTCGATCAGGGGCTCGTGGTGGGCGGGGCGGTGGAGAAGGCCTGAAAGTCCGTCACCAGCCTGTCTCCGCGCTTCTGTCCGGGAGCCGTCAGGTGAGGCGGGCGTGGATGGTCTTCCCATTGCGGGGGCCGGGGTGGGTGGTGAGATGGTCGGTGAGGTGGCGGACCATGTGCCATCCGAAGCCGCCGGTGCCGTCGTTGAGGTCGGGGGTCCGCTCTCGCGGGGGCGCCGGGTTGAGGTCGCTGACGGCGATGTTCACCGCGTCGGCGGAAGCGCTGAGGCGCAGGGTGTAGCGGCCGCCGCCGTGACGCAGGGCGTTGGTGGCAAGTTCGGAGACCACCAGGACGAGGTTCTCCGCCGTCTCGCCGGGCAGCGGCGGATCGAGGCTGGCGGCGAAGGCGCGTGCAACACCACGGGCGCGCGGGACGCCGGCCGGGCTGTCGTCTTCCAGGACGACGGCAGGCCTGGGGGCCCGTGTGGGGGTGGTCGTCGTGTCGCTCATGCGCTCGCACCTCGCTTGTATCGGTGGTCGTGCCGCCAGGCTCGGCTTGTGCCCGCGATGCCGGTCCTCAATCCCGGGTGACACTCTTCCGGGTGTAGGCGATGCAGAAGGTCCACCACCAGGCGTGGAGAAAATCTGCCGTAGCGGGAGTAGACATGGAGGCGTGCGGGCGTTAGTTTTTCCCCGTACCCACAAAGTCGAAGTGGGCACGGCAGAGACGAACTGCCGTGTCGGCAGGCCAAGCGGGATGACGGAACGGCAGTGGAGCGGCGGGGCCGGAAGTGGTGGGTCCCTTCACTGACTGTCGGGCCGAGCGACCCCAGGGATCGCATGACGCAGTGCCCGCGAAGTCGGCAGTACATCCGTGTAACCCCGATGAAGTAAGGAGCAGACGCCATCAGGATCGCCCGGGCGAGGAAGAACGCCGCTCGGGTACCGCAGACCCCGGATTGGAAGGTGGTCCCCGGTCACGCAACCGCGATCCCCGCTTCTCCGCTCTCTCAGGCGGACCGGCGGAACAAGAAGGCCGGTGCAGTCAGCCGGTAGATGGTGTTGAAGGCTCGGGGCCCGGGTGTCGTACGGCACCCGGGCCCCACGACGTATTTCCGGGGTCGCGTTGCCGTGACGTTCGGCTCAGCCGGCCAGGCGCGGGAAGAGGACTTCGGCACCCTTGCGGTCGATGGCCTCGGCCTGGCCGGGGGTGGAGTCCGGGTAGGTCGGCAGCGCTGCCGCGTTACTCTCCAGCCGCGCCTGGCCGGCCAACACCCCGCGGGCCCGGTCGGTCGCCTCATGAGAGCGCTGGCGCTCGCCGGCAGTCGACTCGTCCATGGCGCGGCTGGCGTCACGTGGAGTGGTGGCGACCACGTTTGTGACTCGACTGTGGCCGGAACTGTGGCCTCCACCACAGGTGGGCGGTCCAGGGCCTGGTGAAGTGGCCGGATGCGAAGACCCATCTGCCTTGTGTCAGTTGCCGCCGCGACCGTGCTGTTGCTCAGCGCCTGCGGGACGGAAGACGTGGGGGCCGGTGGAGTCCGCTCGTCCGCGGTGCCGTCGACCCGTACGCAGGTTGTCGATCCCGGCAAGGACGGCGTGCGGATCACCTCACTGACTCTGCCGTCGGCGTCGCCCTCTCCCTCGCCGTCGCCCTCGCGCAGCTGGATCGTGTCCGCCGACAGGCTTCCCGTCGACTCGGGGATCGTCGCGGGCTTCGAGGTCACCAACAAGAGCGCCGAGTCGCTGACCTATACGGTCGTCATCACCTTCATGAGCGGCGACGCCGGTGCCGTGGAGAACAGGACCGTGACCGTGCGCGACGTGCCGCCCGGGAAGACCGTACGCGGCACGGTGCGAGCCGGGAAGCTGCAGCCCTCCGCGCCGCGGGTCACACAGGCGAAGGTCCTCGAAGTCACCAAGGTTCCCGCGGACGAGGCGCCCGCCGGGACCGGCACGTGCCCCGCCTCGGGGATCCGGGTCAGCGTCGATCGAGGTGACGCGGCCATGGGGCTGCGCGTGGTGGGCCTGCACCTCGCCAACTGCGGGGAGCGTGACTACAACGTCGAGGGATATCCGCTGCTGGAGCTCCTGGACGACGACTTCAAGCGCGTGGACGGCATCAAGGTCCTCGACGGCACCGGTGGGATCGCCACGGGCATCGGCCGCGACGGGCCGCCCCGGCCGGTCGTGCTCAGGCCCGGCGAGTCGGCGAGCGCCTCCCTGGCGTGGCACAACACCACCCAAGCCGGCACCGCGGTGAACGTTCCCCACGTACGGGTCCGTGCGAAGGCCGGTGCCGCCCCGGTCACCGTGACCCCGCACCTCGACCTGGGGACCACCGGGAAGCTCGGGGTCTCACCCTGGGTGAAGGGGTAGGAGGGGCGGTGGAACGCGCCGTCAGGCGGTGGCGGTGTCCGCCGGCCAGTCCATGAGGCGGGCGCCGATCACCGCGGTCTGGAGCGTGTAGCGGTCGGCCGGGACCGCCGGGTCGATCCCCGTGAGCTGGTGGATACGGGCGAGGCGATACGTGAACGCCCGTACGCTGAGCGACAGTTGGCGGGCGGCCTCGGCCGACACGCAGCCGGCGTCGAAGTACGCCATGAGCGTGTCGAGCAGCGGCTGGGCGCCGCCGCGTGCCTGGCGCAGGGGTCCCAGCGTGTTGTGGACCAGGTCGGTCATGGCCTGCCGGTCGCGGGTGAGGACGGGGTAGACGAGGAGGTCGGCCGAGCGCAGCACCGGGGTGTCCAGGCCGAGCCGGGCGGCCAGGTCGAGTGCGCCCAGCGCCTCCTCGTAGGACTGCACGACACCGCCGGGGCCCGACTGCGGGCGGCCGATGGCGACCTGGCTTCCTTCGGCGGCGGCGTACGCCTGCTTGGCGAAGTAGGAGAGGACCTCGCTCTGGTCGCCGGGGGCGATGCAGACGAGCCGCCCTTCCTTGGTGGTCAGCAGGATATTCCGGTTGCCGAAGCGCCCGATCACCGCGCGTTCGATCTCGCGCGCGACGGTGTCGCCCTCCTCGTACGCGGCGTCGCCGCGGGCCACCGCTATGGCGTGCTCGCCGGACAGCCGCAGCCCGAAACGCTCGGCGCGCTCGGCCAGTTTGCCCAGGTCGCTGCGGCCGTAGAGCAGGTCGTCGATGAACTCGCGGCGCGCCGCTTCCTCCCGGCGCATGGTCTGCCGCTGCGCGCGCTCGTAGCCTTCGGCGAACGCGTCGATGGCCTGGGCGCCGGCCGCGACGACGGCGTCGACCGTCACCCTGGTGCCGATGTTGCCGGTGTGCGTGCGTGCGAGATGGGCGGCGACCAGCGCGCGCAGCCCGATTCCGGCCTCCGCGGCGCGCTCGCCCAGCGCGCGGCGTGCGTCGAGTTCGCCCCGGTTCAGCCGGCGGCCGGTGGCGGAGGCGTCGGCGACCGCCTGCACGTACCCGTCCAGATACTCGTCCGGGACGTCCTGCTGCGACGTCATGCCTACCCCCATCGCTCCCATCGCGGTGCCTGGTGCTCCCCGTGCTCCCCGGACTTTTTAACGTATGCGCAAGTAGGCATCAAAATCGCGTAAAGATTGCCGGGATGCGGAAGGTACTTCAGGTGGTTGCCCATGACAACGTTCGGGGCAGCACGCGGAACACGCGGAAGCAGGAGAGCCGGGGAGGCCAGTGACATGACGTGGTTTCTCGGCCTGGGCATCGTGGGAGTGGTGCTGCTCGTCCTGTCCCTGGTGCTCGACGGGGTGCTGGAGGGTCTCTTCGACGGGATCGGGGCCCTGGACGGGCTCTTCGACGGACTGCTGTCGCTGCCCGTGATCGCGGGCTTCGTGTCGATGCTCGGGTTCGGCGGCGCGATCGTGCTCGGCACCACCGACCTCGGTGCAGGGCCCGCCACCGCCATCGGTGCCGTCGCGGGGGGCGGCGCCGGCTGGCTGACATGGAAGCTGACCCGCGCGCTGATGCGGGACCAGACCGCGGTGGCACCCCGCGGCGACGACCTCGTCGGCAGCGCGGGCACCGTCGTCACCGCGATTCCGGTCGACGGATACGGCGAGGTGCTGCTGCATCTCGCGGGCCAGCCGGCGAAGTTCTCGGCGAAGAGCGCGATCGGGGTCGCCCGCGGCGCCGAGGTGTGGGTGGCGGACATCCTGTCGCCGACCTCGGTCGAGGTCCGCACCGTCGACCGCTGACCACTGCTGCGTACACACCACCTGTGTACACACCACCTGCGTACAACGTCACCTTCGTGCACGTCACCTTCGTGCACATCACCCTCGTACACGTCACCGCGTCGCGTACTGACCATCACCAACCGACTGCCGTTCGCCGGGAGGCGAGGGGGCAGAGGGGGAAGCCATCATGAGCCCTGTCACCATCGCCGTGGCCGGAGTCGTCGTACTCCTGGTCCTGCTGGCGCTCGTCGTCATCACCCGCTACAAGGTCGCGGGGCCCAGCCAGGCGTTCATCGTCACCGGGCGGCGCGGCAAGAAGTCCACCGACCCGGAGACCGGCCACGTCATCACCGACAACAGCGGCCAGAAGGTCGTGGTCGGCGGCGGCGTCTTCGTCGTCCCGTTCGTGCAGCAGAAGTTCACCCTCGACCTGTCCTCGCGGCACATCCCCGTCGCGGTGCGCGGCGCGGTCACCCTGCGCGGGGTGAAGGCGCACCTCGAAGGCGTCGCGATCGTCAAGGTCGGCGGTACCGAGGACTCGATCCGGGCCGCCGCCCAGCGCTTCCTGATGCAGCAGGACGGCATCGTCGGCTTCACGCAGGAAGTGCTGTCCGGCGCGCTGCGCTCGATCGTCGGACGCATGTCGGTGGAGGACGTCATCCGCGACCGGGCCGCGTTCGCCGGGCAGGTCGCCGAGGAGGCGGAGGCGTCGCTGTCCGGGCAGGGTCTGGTCCTGGACGCCTTCCAGATCCAGGACATCACCACCGAGGGCTCCTACCTGGAGGACCTGGGCCGGCCCGAGGCCGCCCGTGCCAAGCAGGAGGCCGACATCGCCGAGGCCGTCGCGCGCCGCGCCGCCGAGCAGGCGCGGCTGAAGGCCGAGGAGGAGATCGCGATCGCGCAGCGCACGTTCGCGCTGAAGCAGGCCGAGATCAAGGCGGAGACCGACCAGGCCTCCGCGCAGGCGAACGCGGCGGGCCCGCTCGCCGACGCCGCCCGGCAGCAGGAGGTCCTGACCGAGCAGGAGAAGGTGGCGCAGCGTCAGGCGGCCCTGACCGACCGCGAGTTGGACACCAAGGTCCGCAAGCCCGCCGACGCCGCCCGCTACCAGGCCGAACAGGAGGCCGAGGCCCGCCGGATCGGCCTGGTCAAGCAGGCCGAGGCGGACGCCCAGCGGTCCCGCCTGACCGGTGAGGGCGAGAAGGCGCACCGTGCCGCGCTCGCGGACGCGGTCCGCATCGAGGGCGAGTCCGAGGCCGCGGCGATCGGGGCGAAGGGCGCCGCCGAGGCCGAGGCCATGCAGAAGAAGGCCGACGCCTTCGCGCAGTACGGCGACGCGGCCGTGCTGCAGATGCTGGTCGAGGTGCTGCCGCAGGTCGTCGCCAAGGCGTCCGAACCGCTGAGCGCCGTCGACAAGATGACGGTGATCTCCACGGACGGGGCGAGCCAGCTGTCCCGTACGGTCGCCGACAACGTGGCGCAGGGTGTGGAACTCCTGAACTCCACGACCGGTGTCGACCTCGCCGCGTTGCTGAAGAACATCACCGGCGGGAAGGGCGCGGCGGTGCCCGCCCCGAAGCCCGCCGAAGCGGCAGCCGGCGCCGAATCGGCGAACGGCCACATCGAGATCACCGACTGACCGTCGGACCGGGCGTCAGCGGCTTAACGTTCGTTCGGCACGGGGCTTCCCCGCCTCTCGTGGGAGGAGTGGGGGAGCCCCTGCCGTACGAGTTCCGCTGCGGGCTCGGTGATGAGGACACACGGCGCTACGATGACGGCGCCGTCGCCGGCTGTACGGATGTTCAGTGGCGGGGCGGACTGAGCGGCCCAGCAGATCGGAGCATCGTGTCCACTCGCCCCGCAGGTCACAAGGCCATCATCGAGGCGGCCCGCGAAGAGTTCTCCGAGCAGGGCTACGGGGCCACCTCGATCCGTGACATCGCGGGGCGCGCCGGGGTCAGCCTCTCCGCGCTGTACTACTACTACAAAGGCAAGCAGGACCTGCTCGTCGCCATCCTCGAAGAGGGCCTCGACGCCTACTTCGGCGCGTGCGGGACCGCCCTCGAAGAGGCCGGCGACGATCCCGCGGAGCAGCTGGAGGCCCTCGTCACCGCGACGGTCCAGTTCCGTATCGAGCACCCGGTCAAGAGCAGCATCGTGCTGACCGAGGGCCGCAGCCTGGAGCCCGAGCATCTGGCCCGCTACCGCAAGAACGAGGAGCGCGGCACGCAACAGTTCCGCGAGGTCATCGAACGCGGCGTCGCCGACGGCGTGTTCCTGACTCCCCACCCCGACGACGCCCGCCGCGCGGTGATCGCCATGTGCAACGCCATCGCCCAGTGGTACCGGACCGACGGCGAGGTGACTCCCGGCGAACTCGTGGAGCGGTATGTGTCGTTGGCGCTGACGGTGGTGGAGTACCGGCCGCGTTCCGTACGCCGCCCGGCCCGGAAGTGACGAGGGCCGACGCACCGCCCGAGCCCCGCTAAAGTGGTGCGGCTACACCTGGTTGTGGGGACAACCGGGGTACTTGGGGGAGGGGCGCTCACAGATGAGTCGTCGGACGAGGGGAACCGTCGGCGTCTGGGCCGAGATGCAGCGGCAGCAGCAACGCCAGCGGGAGATCGAAGCCAGGCGCAGCAGGCACGAGGCGCAGGAGGCGCGCGCCTACCAGAGGCGGGCCGCGCAGAGTGCGCGCGAGTACCAGCAGGCAGAGGTGCGGCGCCGCACGGAGGCGCTGGAGGCACAGGTCACCAGGTTGCAGGGGCTGCTCGCGGAGGGCTGCCGGGCGCCCGCGTTCCGCGCGTCCTCCTTGCTGCGCGCCGAGGAGGTCCAGCCGTTCGCTCCGGGGCCGCTGGCGTACCCGGCGCCGCTGCCGAGCCAGCAGCAGTACCAGGCACAGGGCGGGTGGACCGTGGGGCGGCGGGCCCAGGCCCAGGCCGAGGCGCGGGCACGGTTCGAACGGGACTGGCATGCCGCTCAGGCCGCGGAGGCGCACCGGCAGCGGCAGTTGGCCGCGTACCAGCGCGAGCACCAGCAGCGCAGTGACGCGCTCCTGTCGGAGATCCGGCGGCACAACGCGTCGGTCCAGGCGGTGACCGACGGCGTACGGCGCCGCGACCCCGAGTCCGTGGTCGAGTACTTCTCGGCTGCCCTCTACGCCTCGTCGGCCTGGCCCGAGGGGTTTCCGCGTCAGGTCACGGCGGCGTATGACTCGACGGCGCGCGAGCTCGTCCTGGACTGGGAGCTGCCCGCGCACGACGTCGTGCCGGAGGCCAAGGCCGTGCGGTACATGGCCGGTGCCGACCAGTACAAGGAGACCCCGCGCCCGGTTGGGCAGCGCCGCGCGCTGTACCGGGAGGTGCTCGCCCAGTGCGTGCTGCTGGTGGTGCACGAACTCTTCGCCGCCGACGAGTCGGGCGCCCTGGAGTCGGTGGCCCTGAACGGGTTCGTCGACGGCCACGATCCGACGACGGGCCGGCCCGAACACCTCGTCCTGGCAACGGTGTTGGCCACCCGCGCCGCGTTCCGCGACCTGCACCTGGCGCAGGTCGACCCCTGCGGCTGCCTGGTCGACGCGTTGCGCGGGCAGCTCTCCGCGCGCCCCGACCAGGCCGCGGTGGTCCGGCCGAGCCGGCGGCCCCAGGACGTCGGCAGCCGTGTCGTGGCCCATGGTGACGACACGGAACCTGACCTGTACGAGATGGATCCCATCGCGTTCGAGTCGCTGGTCGCCCGGCTCTTCGAGGCCATGGGCATGCAGGCGGTGACCACACAGCGCTCGAACGACGGGGGAGTGGACGTCAGGGCCCTGGACCCGACGCCGATCCGGGGCGGCGACATCGTCGTCCAGGTGAAGCGGTACCGCAACACGGTGCCACCCACCGCCGTACGGGACCTGTACGGGACGGTGCAGGACGCCGGCGCCAACAAGGGTGTCCTGGTGACCACTTCGCGCTTCGGCCCGGGCTCCCACGCGTTCGCCAACGGAAAGCCGCTGGAGCTGATTCCGGGCACGGAACTCGTCGACCTGCTTCATCGGCACGGCCTGAGCGGGCAGTTGGGCGACGGCGGCGGCCGCCGTGGCACGGCGCCACGGCCGGAGCCGGAGCGGGGCCCCGGCCTCCCCGACGACTACAACGTCCTGGGCATGACCTGGGAAGGTGAGGTCGCCCTGGACGTGTGCGCACTCGTCTGCCAGGGATCGCGCGTCCTCGGCGACGCCCACTTCGTCTTCTACAACAACCCGCGGACACCGGATGGTTCGGTCCGGGCCCTGCCGGCCGAAGCCCCGGACAAGGCGGCGATCTGCGTCGCCTTCGACCAGTTGCCGGAGCGGGCCGACCGGCTGGTGCTCGTCGCCGCCATCGACCCGGAAATCAACCCGGACGCCGACCTCGCGGGGTTCACACGGGCCCGCATCCGCCTGCTCGACCCGGCCCTCGCCGAACTGGCACACCTGGAAGTCTCCGACGGCCGCCCCGGCGAGACCGCCCTCGTCCTCGGCTCCTTCCGCCACCGGCCGGGCGGGGACTGGGACTTCGTCCTGGGCGGGAAGGGGTACGCGGGAGGCCTGGAGGAACTGGTCCAGGACTTCGGCATCGACGTCGAATAGGACCGGTTTCCGCGAGGAGCCCGCGGCACGCAGGCGGTCGTCGCGGGCCTCGGGCCGCTCGTCGGTCAGGGCCAGGACGGCCTCGCGCAACAGCGGGCCGACGGCGAACACGCTTGGGTGGGCGACGACTTGCTCGCACAGGTCGACCGGGATGGTCAGGAGGCGGGCGTCCGTGCGGCCGTGGAAGCGGTGGGAGTGGGCGAAGCCGGGCGGCGTCCACGTCACACGGTGGGCCGGTGCGACCCATGTGCCGCGCTCGGTCGTCGTGGCCAGTGTTCCCGCGGCCGCGTGGACCAGCTGACCCTGGTCGTGCGTGTGCGGGGCTAGGTGGAAGCCGTGCGGCAGCCACCCGGTGCCGCTGGGCATGTCCCGCGGTGGCGTGGGCCCATCGGAGGGGTGGCGACTTTTCGGCATGAGGGCGCAGACTGCGGATCGACGGACGATGCCCACCCGGCAAGCTTGGTCGGGACGCCCGTCAGGGCGTGGGCACCGGTGCGCCCAGCCGGTAACCGTCGTCGGCGGAGAACGCCGCGGCCACGGTGAAGCGGTCCGCGCGGACCAGGGTCTGGCGCCACTCGACCTGGCGGTGGGCCGCGTCGTGCCCGAGCCGGTCGATCGCGAACAGCGCCGTGGAATCGGGGCAGTCGAGCAGCTTGCGCTCCGCGCGCGTGGGCACGACGGCCCGGATGCGCTCCCACCCGCCGCTGATGTGCGTACGGCAGTGGCGTTCCAGCTCGTCGTAGAGCGAGGTGTGCGTGAAGTCGACGGACAGGAGCGGGCGGGCGACGTCCGCGGGCAGCCAGACGCGGTCGACGGCGAGCGGCTCCCCGTCGGCGAGGCGCAGGCGTTCGAGGTGGACGAGGGGAGTGGACTCCTCCAGTCCGAGGCGGGCGGCGATGACGCCGTCGGCACGCTGGTCGAGGCGGCGAACGACGCTGCGTTGGACGGCGCCCACTTCCTCGACGGAGCGGAAGAGGCTGTACGCCTCGCCGACCTTCTGCTCCAGCGGCCGGCTCGCCGCGAACCGGGACACCCTGCCCCGCTGCGCCGTCACCAGCCCCTCCGCGCGCAGCGTGCGCAGCGCCTCGCGGACGGTGTGCCGGCTGACCTGGTACTCGGCGACGAGGTCGTGCTCGCCGGGGAAGACGTCCCGGAACTCGCCGTCCTCGAGGCGCCGCAACAGGTCGGCGCGGAGCTGGGACCACAGCGGCTTGCCCTTGGACCGGGTGAGCGGACGAGGGCCGGACTGCGAGCTGCTGGTGGGCACGGGATGCATGCTCGTCGATTTACGGAGACGGTGCAAACCACCGGTCGCACCACCGGTCGCACCCCTGGCCCCGCTCACACGAACGCGTCCACCAGCATGAACGCCGCCGTCGCGAGCAGCAGGACCGCGAACGCGCGCTGCAAGGCCGGTCCCGACAGCCTGGCCGCAAGCCGCCGGGCGTCCCACGCCCCGAGGATCGCGGCGCCGACGAAGGGACCGAGCACGGCGGGGTCGATGGAGACACCCTCGGTCGTCAGCCGCGTGGTGAGGGACACCAGCGAGTTGAGGAGGGTGACGACGAGGCTGGTGCCGACGGCCGCCCGCATCGGCAGGCGCAGCACGGACACCAGGGTCGGCACGGCGAGGAACCCGCCGCCCACTCCCAGCAGCCCGGTCACGGCGCCGAGCCCGGCCCCTGCCCCGGCGGTCCGCAGGGACCCGGCCCGAGTGGTGGCCGTCTGCCGTGCCTCTCGTATTTGTACGAGGCCGGGGGCGGGCGCCGCCGCCACCTGCACCGGCGGTCCGGAGTCCGGGGGCACCGCGTCACCACAGGCGCGGGTGCCGCGCAGCATCGCCGTGGCGGCCACCGCGG
Source organism: Streptomyces sp. NPDC102360 (assembly GCF_044766085.1). NCBI lineage: Bacteria > Bacillati > Actinomycetota > Actinomycetes > Kitasatosporales > Streptomycetaceae > Streptomyces > Streptomyces sp. NPDC102360. The sequence continues at coordinate 539,278 of NZ_JBIWLG010000001.1, forward strand.
CCAAGACGGCGAACGCGCCGGTCAGCAGGGACTGCGGCAGGCGGTGCGCGAGCATCGACGCCCCGACGGTGGGCACCGCGCCGACCGCGGCGAACAGGACGCCGGTCCGCCAGCGCACGGTGCCGGTGCCCGCGTGGCGGGCGAGGGCGGTGGCGGAGGTGACGGTGACGATGAGCAGGCTGGTCGTGCCCGCGTCGGCGGGGTCGACGCCCAGGAGATAGACGAGGGCCGGGACCGCGAGCACACCACCGCCGCCGCCGAGCCCGCCGAGCGCCAGGCCGACGACGGCGCCGCAGACCACGGCGAGGACCAGGAGGTTCACGCGGGGACGCCGCCCCCGCCGGCCGGGTGCTCGACCGGGCCGCGCCATCCGGCGAAGCCACCGCGCAGGTCGTCGGCGTCGAAGCCGCGGGCCCGGAGCACGGAGGCGGCCACGGACGAGCGGTTGCCGCCGGCGCACACCACGACGAGCGGCTGCTGCCGATGTGGCGTCAATTCGCCTACTCGCGCGACCAGTTCGGGCAACGGGATGGTGCGGGCGCCGGGGACCGTGCCGGTGTCGTGGATCTCGCCGGGGGCGCGTACGTCCAGCACGGTGAAGGCCCTGGGGTTGTCGGCGAGGCGGGCGGCCAGGGCCTGCGCCTCCACGCGCGGCATCGACGTCACGTTCTCGGCACTCAGGTCGTCGGCGGGCAGGGCGCCGACGACCCGGTCGTAGCCGATGCGGGCGAGCCGGTTGCGGGCCTCGCGCGCGGTGGCGGGGTCCCCGCACAGGGCGAGGTCGGCCCCGGCCGGGAGCACCTCGCCACAGAGTTCGGCGAACCGGCCGCCGAGCGGGACGTTGACCGAGCCGGGCAGGTGCGCGGCGGCGAAGGCGTCAGGGTCCCGTGTGTCGAGTACGCTCGCGCCGCCGGCGACGGCCTGCCGTACGGCGTCCGGGGTGAGGGCGGCGACGGGTGCGTCCTCGTCGAGTACCGGGCGGGCCTCGCGGTTGCGCTCGGACGTGAACGAGAAGTAGGCGGGCGCCGCCGACCGGCCGGATGTCACGACCTCGACGAACGCGTCCTCGGACATGTCGGCCAGCGCGTAGTTGGTGTCGCGCTGGGTGCCGAGCGTGCAACTCAGCGCGGCCGACAGGTTCTTGCCGCAGGCCGATCCTGCCCCGTGCGCCGGGAAGACGCGCGTCTCGTCGGGGAGGGTGAGCAGGCGCTCGCGGGTGGAGCGGTAGAGGGCGCGGGCCATCTCCTCGGCGGAGCGGCCGCGCGCGCTGAGGAGATCGGGCCGTCCGACATCGCCGATGAACAGCGTGTCTCCGGTGAGGACCCCGTAGGGGACGGGGTCGGCCGCGTGCTCGCGTACGACGACGCAGACCGACTCCATGGTGTGTCCCGGTGTGTGCAGGATCTGTAGGTCGACCTCCCCGAGTGGGAGGTGTTGGCCGTCGGCGAGGGGGTCGGTGTCGAAGTCGACGTCGGCTTCGGCGCCGTAGGAGATGGGGGCGCCGGTGCGCTCGGCCAGCTCCAGGTGGCCGGAGAGGAAGTCGGCGTGGACGTGGGTCTCGATGACGCGCTCGATGGTGAGGCCGTGGTGTGCGGCGGTGGCGAGGTACTCGTTGACATCACGCTGGGGGTCGACCACGACGGCGCGGCTGGTGCCGCGGTCGCCGATGAGGTACGAGGCGTGCGAGAGGCAGTCGAGGTAGAACTGCACGAATATCAGCGGTCCGGTGCCGTCGTGGGTGACGGGCTCCTGGGGCATGACGGACTCCAGAGTCATGAAGGTGCTTGGGAGAGGGGAGGCGTGCGGGTCACGCGAGGCCGCGGAGCATGAGGTTCCAGTACAGGAACGGCAGACCGCGCCGCTTGAGGTACCACATGTCGGTGCGCTCGCGGACCGTGTCGATCAGCGGGATCGACGGAGCGGGCCGCCCGCTGTAGTCGAACTCGGCGAGCAGCATCTTGTTGCGGGCGGTGGTCAGCGGGCACGAGGAGTAGCCGTTGTAGACGGAGAGCGGCTCCTGGCCGTGCGCCGTCGCGAGCAGGTTCTCGACGACCACGGGCGCCTGCTTGCGCACGGCCGCGCCGGTCTTGGAGTTCGGCGAGGAGCCGGCGTCGCCGAGGGCCCAGATGTTGGGGTACCGGACGTGCCGCATCGTGTGCTTGTCGATCTCGACGTAGCCGGCCGGGTTCGCGGCGTCCGCGAGCGGGCCCCGCTTGATCCAGTCCGGGGCGCTCTGCGGCGGCACGAGATGAGCCATGTCGTACGGGAGGGTGGTCTTGTCGCCCGTACCGAGGTCGCTGACGACGACCTCGCGGGCGTCGGGACGGACCTCGGTGACCTCGCTGCCGTAGTGGACGTGGATGCCGTACCGGCGGGCCACGTCCTCCAGGACCCGCGCGAACTCCGGGACACCGAAGATGGTGTCCGTCGGGAGCACCAGGTGGATGTCCATCCGGCCGAGGACGCCCTCCCGGCGCCAGTGGTCGGCGGCGAGGTAGGCGATCTTCTGCGGGGCGCCGCCGCACTTCATGGCTCCGGGCGGCATGCTGAACACGGCACTGCCCGAGCGGGTCTCGCGAATGAAACGCCAGGTCACGGGTGCGGTGTGCGGCAGGTAATTGCTGGAGAGCCCGTTCTGGCCCAGTCCGGCGCCGAGGCCGGGCACGCCGTCCCAGTCCAGCTGGATACCGGCGCAGACCACGAGGTGGTCGTAGTGCACGACCCCGCCGTCGTCCAGGCTCACCTCCTGGGCCTCGGGATCGACGGCGACCGCGGCACGCCGGATCCACCGGACGCCCTTCGGTATCACGGACCGCTGCGGCCGGACACTCTCCTTCAGCGGCGCCCGTCCGCCACCGACCAGCGTCCACAGCGGCTGGTAGTAGTGCCGCTCGCTCGGGTCGAGGACCGCGACGTCGCGCTCGCCGGCCCGCCGGAGCCGCGCCGCGACCGAGACGCCGGCGGAGCCGCCGCCCACGATCACCGTCCGGTGGTGCTGCTTGATCGCCAAGGAAAACCCTCCCGGTCACGCGATCCGTAATGTACGTACATCTAGGCTAGGCCGTGCGCGCGCTGGCGTACAAGTGGGCGCAGGGGTTCTGGCGCAAGCTGTACGTACATTTAGGGCGGCCTCGTGAGGGGTATCAGGGGAAAACGGGGTGCGGTGGGTGGCGTGAGACACGAAGGTGTGGGGATGCGTCCGTCCATCGACACCGATCTGGTCCGCAGGCTCGTCGACGCGCAGTTCCCGCGGTGGGCCGGCCTGCCGCTGGAGCGCGTCGAACCGGGCGGCTCGGACCACGTCATCCACCGGCTCGGTCCCGAACTCGCGGTGCGGCTGCCCCGGCACCCCGGACCGCTCGGCGGGCTCGGCAAGGAGTTCGCCTGGCTGCCCCGGCTCGCCGCGCGGTTGCCGCTCGCGGTGCCCGCCCCGGTGGCGCAGGGCAGCCCCGGCTTCGGCTACCCGTGGCCCTGGTCGGTCTCCCGCTGGCTGGACGGAGAGACGGCGACCACGCAGAAGCTGGGCGACGACACCGCCACCGCGGGCCAGCTGGCCGACTTCCTCCTCGCGTTGTGGGACTTCGGCCGCGTCCACCGGCCCGCGCCGGGGACGACCGCGGTCCCGCCCCCGCAGCCGCTGTCCGACCGCGACGGTGCCACGCGCGCGGCGATCGCGCGGGCCGCGGACGCCTTCGACGCGGAGGCGATGACCGCGGTGTGGGACGCGGCCCTGGCCGCCGAGCCCTGGAACCGGCCGCCGGTATGGGTCCACGGCGACTTCCACACCGGCAACCTGCTCACCGTCGACGGCCGCCTCAGCGCGGTCATCGACTTCAGCGGCCTGGCGTTCGGCGATCCGGCCACCGACCTGATGATGGCCTACTCGCTGATGTCACCGCCCGGCCGAGCCCTCTTCCGCACCGCCCTCGGAGCGGACACCGACACCTGGGCCCGCGGCCGCGGCTGGGCCCTGACCGGCGGCCTCCTCGCGTACACCGCGTACGCTCACGAATCACCGGGCATCGCCGCGGCGACGACTCGACAGATCCGGGCGGTCCTGGAGGACCGGTGACGCCGAACAGCCCTTGCCGCCCGGCCGTTGCTGGGCTAGGCAGGGCATGACAGTGCAACCGACCACAGACGGGGACCGTCATCATGCGAGTCAAAGCTCTCGATCACCTGGTGCTGAACGTCGCCGACGTCGACAAGTCGCTGGAGTTCTACGTCGGCCGCCTGGGGCTCGCGCCCGAGCGGGTGGAGGAGTGGCGGGCCGGGAAGGTGCCGTTCCCGTCCGTACGGATCGACGGCAGCACGGTGATCGATCTGTTCGCCGCCGCGCGGGTCGAATCCAACGTCGATCATTTCTGTCTCGTCGTCGACCCTCTGGACTGGCAGGAGGTCGTCGACTCCGGGGAGTTCGACGTCCTGGAGGGTCCGGTGCCGCGCTGGGGAGCGCGCGGTCAGGCGCAGTCCGTGTACGTCAAGGACCCGGACGGGAACACCGTCGAACTGCGGTGGTATCCGCAGGACGCCGAGGGATGAGTGTGGGACACACGGGCATGGCCACAAGTCCGTTGACTGGCTAGAACGGCCGTGCGACGGTGAGAGCGCGTTGCCCCTTTTACCTGCCAAGGCCCCCGCGCGAGCACGGGCCGATTCGAGAATGGGAAGCGGATACCGTGACGCTCGGACACGCTCACACCTCTCAGCCCACCGACGCTCCGGCCGACAGCGACCGCAGTCTCACTCCGGCACAACTAGAGGCTTATGAGAAGGAGTTCGCCGCCCGCCCCGCGAACCGGCTGATGCAGAACGCCGTGACGCAGACGACGGTGGACGATATCGCCCTGGACCGGCGGATCGTCACCGCCATCGACCACTCCGTATCGCACCACCTGGACGACTGGAAGGTCACCAACCAGAAGCGCAGTGGCCGCTGTTGGATGTTCGCCGGGCTCAACCTGCTGCGCGTCGGCGCCGCGGAGAAGCTCGGTGTGAAGGACTTCGAGTTCTCCCAGAACTACGTGCTGTGGTGGGACAAGTTCGAGCGCGCGAACCACTTCCTCGAGAGTGTCATCGACACCTCCGACCGCGACGTCGACGACCGTACGGTGGCGCACCTGCTCGGCGACCCGATCAGCGACGGCGGGCAGTGGAACATGTTCGTGGCGCTGGTCGCCAAGCACGGCCTGCTGCCCAAGTCGGCGATGCCGGAGACCGAGAGCTCCTCGGCGACCGGGCCGATGAACCGGGCCCTGATGAGCCTGCTGAGGCAAGGTGCGCGCGATCTGCGTGCGGCGGCGGCCGAGGGGGTCGAGGCGCAGCGCGCCCGCAAGGCGGAGGTGCTCGGCGCCGTGCACCGCGTGCTCAGCATCCATCTCGGCACGCCGCCGCAGACGTTCCTGTGGCAGTGGCGCGACAAGGAGCAGGAGTTCCACCGCGACGGCTGGATGACACCGACCGAGTTCGCCGAGGCGTATGTGCAGATACCCCTCGACGAATATGTCTGCCTCGTCCACGATCCGCGTGCGTCGAGTCCGGCCGGCCGCACCTTCACCGTCGAGCACCTGGGCAACATCGTCGAGGCCCCGCCCGTGGTCTACCTCAACGCGGACATCGACCTGCTCAAGCGCCTCACCATGGAGGCCGTCGTGGCCGGCGAGCCGGTCTGGTTCGGCTGCGACGTCGCCCAGCAGATGCGCGCCGACCTCGGCATCTGGGACGCCGAACTCTTCGACTACGAGGCCGTCTACGGCGCGGCGTTCGAGCTCGACAAGGCGGACCGGCTGCTCCACCACGAGACCCAGATGACCCACGCGATGCTCTTCACCGGCGTCGACGTCGTGGACGGTGTGCCGCGCCGCTGGCGGGTCGAGAACAGCTGGGGCGAGGAGAAGGCCGACAAGGGCTTCTGGACCATGAACGACTCGTGGTTCGGCGAGCACGTCTTCGAGGTCGCCGTCCGCCGCTCCGCACTCCCGGCGGAGCTCTCCGCCGCCCTCGACGAGCCGCCGATCGTGCTGCCGGCCTGGGACCCGATGGGCGCGCTCGCCGACTGACGGCCAACCGGCCGTCAGGGAAGCACCGGTGAGTCCGGGGACATCACCACCGCTTCCAGGGCCGGGTGTGCCAGGACCTGCTCCGCCGCGGTGGCGGAGCAGGCGATCCACGTCGCCGTGAGATCGGTGTCGCCGTGCACGAACCAGGAGCGGTCGGCGGGCCACCACAGGTCGGGTACGAGGGCGTTGGCCACGTCGGCGCTCTCCCCGGCCTCACCCGCGACCGCCATCGCCAGGGCGGTCACCGAGTCGACCGGGCCCCGGAACACGGCGTACCCGCGGTGGGGGAGTTCGAGGCGCGGCGCGTCCGCGATGTCGACGGCGGGCCGCACCTGCCACGATGACGTGCCCGTCCCACTGGTGAGCACGGCCGTCACGGTGCCGTCGTCGAAGTATCCGCACCCTTCCCAGATCCCGAAGAAGCAGTCGTCCGGAGTGGCCGTGCGGCCTTCCAGGATCGACGCCAACGGCGCGGCCAGCGGGCCAGGCAACGTACCCTCGCCCGGCCCGTCGCCGGCATCCGCATCGTCCTCCGCGGGATGCAGCACGCGTACGTACCGCTCGTATCCGGCGGGCAGCAGGGAGCCGACCATGCCGGCCGCGAAGTCCGGCAGCGCGTCGCGCACCCACGCGGTGGCGGTCAGGTCGTGGCAGAGCGTCAGCCCTGCGGGGAGCGGAGACATCATTCGCGCAGTATGTCCGACGGGCGGTGGGCTGTCGGCGGAGGCGGACAATGTGGAACGGGCGCGCCCGGCATAGGGGAAATCCTTAAGCGCCGCGGAGGAAGTCTGGATACCGCGAGCCACCAGCCCCGCCCTACCGTGGCAGCCATGACACCCGTGACACGCAGGGCAGCGGTGGGCCAACTCACCTCGAACCAACGATCGTTCCGTGACGCGATGGCGAACCTCTCCGCAGGCGTCAACATCGTCACCACGGACGGACCGCGCGGTCGCGCCGGCATCACGGTGAGCGCGGCCTGCTCCGTCACCGACGACCCGCCCACCATGCTCGTCTGCATCAACCGGTCCAGCCGCAGCCACGACCTGTTCACGCAGAACGGGCGGGTCTGCGTCAACGTCCTCGGCCCCGACCACGCCGATGTCGCCAAGGCCTTCGCGGGCGGTGTGCCCGCCGAGGAACGCTTCGCGGCCTGCGGCGACGTATGGGACCACACACTCGCCGATGTACCGGTGCTCAAGGGCTCCGCCGCCTCGGTCGTCGGGCGCGTCACCGGCACCGCCGAGCAGGGTTCGCACACCGTGATGTTCATCGAGGCCGAGCGGGTGCTCGTCGGGGAGGACGGGGCGGGCGCGCTGGTCTACTTCCGCCGCCGGTTCCACTCGATCCCCACGTCACTGACCGCGTGACGGGCGCGAACCGGGCGTGAAGCCGGCCGTCGGCCTCCGGACCGACGCGACCCGGCGAGGCGGAGACATGTGCTCATGGCCACGGTGTGCGCGGTCGTGACATCGTGCGCTCGCGCCGCGGGTACGACCCCGGTGTCACCGCCCGAATCCGGCGGCACCCGTCGTGCCGCCTCCCGGAAGCGAGGAATCATGACAGGTGAACCGGCGGCCGGCCTCGTCTACGTGCTCGACGACGACGAGCAACTGTGCCTCTCCCTGGCCTGGCTGCTGGAATCCGTGCACATCAAAACGGAGTGGTTCACCGACGCCGACGCCTTCCTCGACGCCTTCGACCCGGACCGCCCGGCCTGCCTCGTCCTCGACGTACGCATGCCGGGCATCGGCGGATTCCACGTACAGGAACTCCTCAACGCGCAGGGTGCGGCGCTGCCCATCGTCTTCGTGTCCGCGCACGGCGACATCCCCATGTCGGTGCGCGCCCTGCAGGCCGGAGCCGTCGACTTCCTGGAGAAGCCCTACGACCCCCAACGGCTGCTCGACATCCTGCAGAAGGCCCTGCGGGTGGCGGGCGAGCGCTACGCGCGCCGCGCCGAGCAGCGCTCCCTGCGCGAGCGGATCACCCACCTCAGCCCGCGCGAGCGCGAGATCCTGCGCCAGGTCGTCGAGGGCGTCCCCAGCAAGGTGATCGCGCGACAGCTCGGCATCAGCCTGAAGACGGTCGACGCACACCGTGCGCGCATCCGCGAGAAGACGGACGCCGACACCCTCGGCGCGCTCATCGGCGACATGATGCGCTGCGGCCTGCGCCCCGAGGAGGTGTGACACACCGATGCCCGCCACCGCCGACCTCGCCTGCCCCGACCTGGCCCGCCTCTTCGAGGTCATCGACCACTGCGTCCTGGTGCACGACGCGCACACCAAGGACATCCTGTGGGCCAACCCGGCCGCGCTCGCCGCGTTCGGCTTCACCCTCGACGAGCTCAAGCCGCTCAAGGCCCCCGACATGAGCTCCAACGCGGCGCAGTACGCGCGGCACATCGGCGTCGCCTGGCTGCAACGGGCCGCCGACGAGGGCCGCAGCCGCATCGAGTGGTGCTACCGGTCGAAGGCCGGCACCGACATCCTCAGCGAGGCACTCGCCAAGCGTGTGGAACTCTCCACCGGGCCCGTCGTCATGGTGCAGTTCCGCGACATCGCCGAGGAGAAGGCCACCCGCCGCGACCTGACCCGCACAGAGGCCAGGCTCCAGGCGTTCCTGCGCAACCTCGACGAGGGCATCGTGGTGCTCGACGACGACGGCCGGATCCTCTTCGCGGGCGAATCGGCGGGCATCCTGCTCGACCGGGACCCCGACGACCTGCACGGCACCGACTTCACCGAGTTCCTCGCCACCGATTCCGGCGCCGTCCTGCGCGGCGTGCTGAAGGACACCTCACGCGGTGGCCGGCCCACCGACGCCCGCTACCGCCTCGCGGTCGCCGACGAGACCGGCGGCGGCCCCGAGCGCTGGTTCGCGGCGCGCAGCCAGTACATCGACATCGAGAACGACCTGCGGGGCCTGCTCCTCCTCTTCCACGACATCACCGACACGGTGCACACCGAGGAGGAACACCGGCGCGACGCCATGTACCTCAACCACCTGGCCCGCTACAACGCCATGGGCGACATGGCGATGGCCATCGCCCACGAGGTCAGCCAGCCCATCGCGGCCGCCCACAACTTCGTCGCGGGCGCCCTCGGACGCATCGACGACACCCCCGAACCCGGCTCGCTGCGCTGGGGCCTCGACCACGCCACCCGCCAACTGGAGCGCGCCACCACGATCCTGTCGAGCCTGCGCGCCTACGTGGTGCGCCTGGAGGACGCGAAACGGTTCGTCGACGTCAACGACATCGTCGCCGACTGCGCGTACTTCGTCGACGTACGGGCGAGGGCGCACCAGGTCGCCGTGCGCTGGGAACGGGGACCGGAGGACCTGCCCGTCAGCTGCGAGAAAGTACTCATCGGACAGGTCGTCATGAACCTCGCCTTCAACGCCCTTGAGGAAATGGTGCGTTGGCCCGACGAACCGGGGGAGGTCACCATCTCCACCCGCAGGGACGGCGACTGCGCGGAGGTCGAGGTGCGTGATACCGGCGGCGGCCTTCCGGCCTCCTCGGACGGGCGGATCTTCGACGGGGTGTTCACATCGAAGGGCAATGGCCACGGCATCGGCCTCGCCCTGAGCCATCGCATCATCACCCGCCACGGCGGCGAGATCGAGGCGTTCCCGAACTCCCCGCGCGGCACCGTCTTCCGGTTCAGGCTGCCGCTGCGGGGCACGGCGGCGTAAACGATCAGGGAAATCCCCTACACGTCCCTGCACATTCCCAATTGTTGGCGCACGACGGCCGCGCCTAGGTTTGTCGGTGAAACGAGTGAGGGCGATCAACTCGCCGGTCAGGCAGGGGAATTACGCATGACGCATTCATTGGACAACGTGCTGGACGTGGTGGCAGCGCGCAGGGCCGAATTCGAGAGCGTGCGCCACGTGCCCCGCGATGTGATCGCCGAATTCAAGAAGGCGGGCCTCTACCGCGCCAGCGCGCCCCGGCGTTTCGGCGGCGAACCGCTGCCGCCGGCCGAATTCCTCCGCCTGATCGAAAGGATCTCCCAGGTCGACGGCTCGGCCGGCTGGGTCGCGAGTTTCGGCTCCTCCCTGATCTATCTCGCGGCGCTGCCCCTGGAGACCCAGGAGCGGCTGTACGCGGACGGGCCCGATGTCGCCTTCGCCGGCGGCCTCTTCCCCGTACAGCCCGCCGAACCCGTCGACGGGGGCTACCGGGTCTCGGGCCGCTGGAAGTTCGCGAGCGGTTGCAAGGGCGCCGACGTCCTCGGCGTCGGCATCAAGGTGGGCGAGGACCGGGCGGGCCGGCCGCGCACCGCGGTGCTGCGTCCCGAGGACGTCGAGATCGTCGAGAGCTGGGACGTCATCGGGATGCGCGGCACCGGCAGCCACGACCTCGCCGTCGACGGCGTCGTCGTACCCGAGGAGTGGACCTTCGTCCGCGGCGGCGAGCCGACCGTCGACGAACCGCTCTACCGCTACCCGGCCGTGCCGTACGCGGCGCAGGTCCTCGCCGTCGTCGGCCTCGGCGTGGCACGGGCCGCGCTCGACCAGGTCATCACGGAGGGCGGGCGCGCCAGTTACACCGGAGGCCCTGTCGCGGCCGACCGTGCCGCGTACCGGATCGCGGTGGGCCGCGCGGAGGCCCGCCTTCGCTCGGCCCGCGCGTTCTTCTACGAGATCACCGAAGAGGTGTGGGAGACCGTGCTGAGCGGCGATCCGGCCACCGCCCACCAGGCGAGCCTGCTGCGGCTCGCCTCCACGGCCCTCGCGCAGGACTCCTTCGACGTCGCCCGCACCGCCTACCAACTCGCCGGCATTCGGGCCATCGCGGACGGCAGCCCGATGCAGCGCTATCTGCGGGACGCCTCCGTGGTGCCGCAGCACGCGTTCCTCCAAGAGGGCCTGTACGACGGGGCGGGGGCGGTGCTCATGGGCGTCGACCCGTTCCCCGGCTACATCTGACCTTTGTTCACGAGAACCCGTACGACACGAGAACCCTTACGAAAGGTGTGACCCACATGTCCACGTCCCCCCAGGCACCCCTGCGGGTCCTGTTCTGCATCGGCGTCAACCAGAACTTCTTCGACCTGCCGACCGGGCAGGGCAAGGCGGTCTGGGACGGCTTCACCAGCATGCTGCGCCGGCTGCACGAACTGCCGGGCGTCAACGTCATCGGCACCATCGACGACGACCAGCACATGGTCGGCCCCTCCGGCTCCTGGCCCTGGACCAGCTATGTCCTCGCCGACGTCGTGGACCAGCCGACCGTCGCCGCGGCCTGCAACCTCTTCCGTACCGTGCAGGTCGGCGAGTACGGCCTGTGGCGCTACATGAAGATCGAGGCCCGTGTCGGCCGGCCGCTCCCGGACGTGACGAAGTGAGCCCGCAGGGCGTGGGGGAGCGCTGGGAGGACGACGCGCACCGCGTGGTCCTGGTCACCGGGGCGGCCGGCGGCCTCGGCGGCGCCATCGCCGCGCGCTTCTACGACCACGGGTACCGGGTCGCCCTGACCGACCTGGACGAGGAGGCCGCGGCCAAGGCGGCGGCCGGACTCGACCCCACCGGCGAGAACGCCGTCGGCCTCGCCCTCGACGTCCGCGACAAGGACGCCTTCACCCGTGCCCGCGACCGGCTCGTCGAACGCTGGGGCGCGGTGCACGTCCTCGTGAACAACGCCGGGCACTCCAAGGTCGAGTCACTCATGGACATCACCCCGGAGAGCTTCGCCGCCGTGGTGGAGACCAACCTGCACGGCACCTTCTTCGGCTGCCAGGTCTTCGGCTCGTACTTCGCCGAGCGCGGCTACGGACGCATCGTCAACCTCGGCTCGCTCGCGGGCCAGAACGGTGGCACGGCGACCGGCGCGCACTACGCGGCGGCGAAGGGCGGCGTCGCCACGCTCACCAAGGTGTTCGCCCGGGACCTCGGCCCGCGCGGCGTCACCGTCAACGCCGTCTCGCCGGGCCCGCAGGACCTGCCGGTGGTGCGGCGCACCGTGGACCCGGAGCAACTGGCCCGGGTCGAGGCGCAGATCCCGGTGGGCCGTCTCGGCCGCCCGCAGTTCATCGCCGACATGGTCGTCCTGCTCTCCGCCGAGCACGCGGACACGGTGACGGGGGCGTGCTGGGACGCCAACGGGGGGCTGTTCATGCGGTGATCACGTCCGGGAGCGGTCGACCGGTGCCCACAGCTGGTCGGCCTCGCCCGCGGCCAGGCTGTCCCGGTAGACGTCGATCTTGTGGTCGATCATCTTCAGGTTCTCGCGGGTCCGCGCCAACCGGTCCAGGACCTCGTCGCGATGGGCCTCGAGCAGCGCAAGACGCTCCGCCTCGTTGCCCGGACCGGCGGCGACCAGTTCCGCGTAGACGCGGATGCCACGGATGGGCATGCCGGTGGCGCGCAGCTTGGTGCAGACGACGATCCACTTGAGATCGAGCTCCCGGTACCGGCGGCGGCCGGTGCTGGTGCGGTCGACGGGGCTGACGACCAGGCCCGCGCGCTCGTAGTAGCGCAACGTGTGCACGCTGACCCCGGTGCGGCGGGCCGCCTCGGCGATCGTCGCGCCTTCTGCGGGAATGGCTCGGGACGCGGATTCGGGCTTGATTTCGAGCACGCTCTCAATTCTAGCGTCGCGGTCATGAGTTCCTCCTTGCGCTCTCCCACGGCGGTCGGCGACCCGAGCGCCCGCCACAAGTCCCTTGTCCTGGCCATCTGCTGCCTCAGCATCGTGGTCGTCGTGATGGACATCTCCATCGTCAACATCGCGCTCCCCGCCATGCGTCGCGATCTGCACGCCTCGGAGTCCGGGCTGCAATGGACGGTCGACGCATACACCCTGGTGCTGGCCTCTTTCCTCGTCCTGGCCGGATCCACCGCCGACCGGATCGGCCGCCGGAAGGTCTTCCAGTGCGGGCTGAGCGCGTTCGGCCTCGGCTCGCTGCTGTGCGGACTCGCGCCGGGCATCGGCTGGCTGATCGCCGCGCGCATGCTGCAGGCCGTCGGCGCCACCATGCTCAACCCGGTGGCCATGGCGATCGTCGCGAACACCTTCACCGGAGCCGCCGAACGGGCCCGCGCCATCGGGGTCTTCGCCTCGATGTCGGGGCTCGCGCTCGCGCTCGGCCCGATCCTCGGCGGTGGTCTGGTCGATGCCTTCGGCTGGCGGTCGGTCTTCTGGATCAACATCCCGGTCGTGGCCGTGGCGATCGTCTGCTCCGCGCTGTTCGTGCCCGAGTCCCGCGCGGTCCGGGCCCGCCGCTTCGACCCCGTCGGCCAGGTGCTGATGGTGCTGGTCCTGGGCGCCGTCGTCTACGCGATCATTGAATCCGGGTCGCTGGGGTGGAGTTCGACGCCGGTGGTCGGGCTGTACGCGCTCGCGGTGCTCGGCACCGCGGCCTTCATCGGCTACGAACTGCGGTGCAGCGAACCGCTGTTGGAGCCGCGCTTGTTCCGCAGCGTGCCGTTCACCTCGGCCATCGCGACAGCGGTCCTGGCCCTGTGCGGGTTCGGCGCGTTCCTGTTCGTCACCACCCAGTACCTCCAGGACGTCCGCGGTCTCGCGCCGGTCGCGGCCGGGCTGTGTCTGCTTCCGGTCGGGGTGCCGGTGCTGCTGGTGGCGCCGCGCATCGGGCGGATGGTCGGTACGCGCGGCCCCCGGCTCCCGCTGCTGATCGCCGGGAGCGCGCTGGCCCTCGGCGGTGGCCTGTCGCTGGGGCTGGGCCCGGACACTCCGCTCCCGGCGGTCCTCGCGGTCCACTTGCTGTTCGGTGTCTTCATGGGAGCGGTCAATCCGCCGATCAGCAACTCGGCGATCTCCGGCATGCCGCGCTCGATGGCCGGCCTCGCAGGAGCGCTGTCCTCCACCGGACGGCAGGCCGGGACGACTCTGGGCGTCGCGGTCGCCGGCGCTGTCATCGGCCCGCACCTCGACCGTGGCGGCGCCGACTTCACCGCTGCCGCGCATGGTGTGTGGTGGCTCGTCCTGGCACTCGGCGCGGGCGTCGTGGGCCTCGCCGTACTCGCCTCCAGCCGGTGGGCCCACGGCACGGTCGCGCGCGCGGGGACGGTGGCCTAGGTGTGCTGTTCGGGTCAGGCTCAGTACTCGTCGGCCCCGTACACGCTCCTCGTCCTCGTAGGGAAAGACGAGACCAAGGCGACCGGTGTCGTCTTCACCGCTGCGCGCGGCCTTGGCCATTTTGACCTCAACTCGACACCGGACGCTCCACGTTCGGGAAGTGTCTGCAAACGATCTTCACAAATTGATACCCCAAGCCTCACATGGCGTCGACATAATCACAGCCATGGATCTCTGCAACCGCACATGCCTTCGGCATGCGCACCGTCACATACCGGCCGGTCGACGGGGGTTAGGGGTCCCCTGGACGAGCGCCGTCCACGCGGGGGCGAGGCGCTGATGGCCCGGCGGACGTTGCTGCGAGTGCTGTTGGAGGAGCGCGGCTGCCACGGCTACGCGGTCTTCGATGCGGAGTTCGGGCGCGCGGCCGAGGCCGCCGCGCGGGACCTGGGGCGCCCCGGACTCGCCGCGGTGTCGGCGTCGCAGGCGACGTGGAAGCGGTGGCTCAGCGGCGAGCAGGTGCCGCGCGCGGACACCGCGACGGTGCTTGAGCACTGGCTCGGCGCCGACGTCGCGGCGCTGTTGAGGCCGGCGGCCGACGAGCGGGACGGCCCCCGGCCGCGTACCGGCGCCGAGGTGGTCAGGGACACCGCGCGGGCGCTCGACGACGCGTTCGGCGGCTCCTCGCTCAGACTCCCCGACGCGGCCTCAGGACTCGAAGGGCTGTGGCACCTGACCGGCAGGCACCGGTTCGACGGCGCCCAACTGCCCGTGCAGATCTACGAGGCGGACGAGCATGCCGGACTCGTCATCATCGGCGCCGCGGACCAGCCGCACGTCCGGCACTTCATCCGGCCCACCAGACGCGCCCTCATCCTCGCCGAGTCCCAGGGCAGCGCGTACGCCCTGGACGCCGCGTACGCGAAGCGCAGCCTGGTCACCGGCGGCGACATGCTCACCATCCCGTCCGCCTACCGGGTCGACCAGCTCACGTACGCGCTGCTGTGGGCGATGACCAATCTGGACGACAGCCTCCAGGCCGACGACGCCGTGCTCCACGCCGAGCAGCAGCGGCTCGGCCCCTTCCTGGAGCAGCGGCGCTCGGCCATGGCCCGCGCCGCGATGCCGGAACTCACCAACGTGAGCGCGGCCTGGCTCGGCATGCACGTCTGCGCCCGGCACATCACCCGCCAACTCGCGGGCACCAGCGCCCCGCCGCTGTTCTGGACGCCGCTGCCCTCCGCCGAGGATGCCGCGGCCTGGCTGTTCTTCGCGTGCTGGCCCGAGTACCTGAGCGCCATCCGGGACGGCGCCGGGGCCGCACCCTCCGAGCGGGCGCTCTACATCCCGGAGGCAGTCCTGCGGGACGCCGGGCCCCATGAGCGCGTCCTGCTGTGGCTCGCCGTGGCCCTGATGGAGCTGCACGGCCTGGAGGTGCGGGTCTACGCCGACCCGGGCTTCGCGCGCACCGACGCCTTCGTCCTGGTCCCCGACGACAAGGTGATCGTCACCAACTGGATGGCGGAGCACGGCATCTGGCACGTCGACACCAGCGACTCCCTTGCCGACGTCCGCGCGTGCACGGAACTGCTCGCCCGGGCCCGCGCCCGCGCGGTGACCCACGGCGCGAGCCCCGAGGACCGGCTGCGCTCGCTCGCCGGCCACCTCGACGTGGACTGGGAGTGGCTGACGCGGCGCTGCGGCGAGCTGGCGACATTCGGTACCGGAGGGCTGCTGCGGCCCCGCAGCAGACTCGTCGACACCGCGTCCCTCGACGCGGTGCTGGCCTTCGCGGGGAAGCTCGGCGGGAGTGCCCCACCAGGCGGCGCACCGGCCGAAACCGGAACGACCCTGAAACGACCCTGGGCTGAAGTAGCCCCGAACGCCCCTGAAGCCGCAGGGTAGTTCAAGATCTTGACGCGGCTGTTTTCCGAGGTGCGGGCGAACGACAGGCCCTAGTGGTCCGCCACATGCACCGTGCGCCGCTCGCTTCTCTACCGAGGAACCCCCATGCCTGACTACTCCGCGGACGGTGCCGCCGTGGGCGGCCGCGGCCTGCACCGCGGCAATCCCGCGTCGACGCTGCTCTCCGAGAAAGGGCTGCGGCAGCGCCTGACCCTGCTCGCCGTCGCCCCGACCGCGTCCGTCACCGTCGCGGCGGCGGGCGCGTACGCGGCGTGTGTCGGATCGGACTCCGCCGCGGTGGCCTGGGGCGCGGGCGCCGGAGCCACCGTGCTCTGCGGGTCGGCCATCGGCTTCGCCTGGCGCGCGGCGCGCGCCACCGCCCGCACCCTGCACACCGTGCAGGCCGCCCAGGAAGCGAGCGTCGCCGAGCGGACCGCCCGCCTGCGGGCCGCCCTGAGCGAGCGCATCGACGGGATCCAGCGGGCGGCCGAGCGGATCCAGCGGGGCGAGCCCGCGGGGCTGCCCGTCGCCGCGCCCGAGCGGATGATCGACTCGCATCCGCTCGCCGTGCTCGAACACGAGCTGCACCACGGGCTGCACGCCACGCACTCCGCGGTCCTGCAGGCCGCGACGCGCCGCCAGCTCGACGCGTTCACCACCATCGCCCGCCGGCTGCAGACACTGGTGGTCCGCGCGCTCAAGAGCCTCGACGACGCCGAGCGCATCGTGGAGGACCCCGAACTGCTCAACACCCTGTTCGGCATCGACCACTTGATCACCCGGATCCAGCGGTCCGTCGAGTCCATCGCCGTCCTCGGCGGCGCCGTCCCGCGCGAGATCCGCCACCCGGTGCCGCTGGCGACAGTGCTGCGCCAGTCCATCGCCGAGATCGAGCAGTACCCGCGGGTCCGAGTGATGCCCGTGGCGGGCGGTGTGCAGGTGCGTGGACACGCCGCCGTCGAGACGATCCACCTCATCGCCGAACTCGCGGAGAACGCCACGCGGTTCTCGCCGCCCACCAGTCAGGTCCTGATCCGTTCCGCGATGGCCGGCTCCGGCATGGTGATCGAGGTCGAGGACCGGGGTCTCGGCATGTCGGACGAGGACCGGCGCCGGATGAACGAACTCCTCGCCCACCCCGAGCAGTACGACGTCGAGCAGCAGCTCAAGGACGGCCGCACGGGGCTGTTCGTCGCCGCGAAGATCGCGTCGAGGCGCGGCCTCACGGTTCGCCTCGAGGCCAACATGTACGCGGGTACGCAGGCGATCGTGATCCTGCCGCACGCGGTGCTGCACACGCCCGCGGACGACGCCGCGCCCTCCGGGCCCACCCGGCCCGAACCCGCGGCACCGGCTGCCCGGACTGCCGCGCCGGGCCCCGCCGAGCAGGCGGCCTATGCGTCCGGGCCCGCCCCGGCGTACGCGTCCCACCAGGACGCCCACGTTCCCGCGGCAGCGGCGCCGCTGCCGGACGCCGTGCCGGTCGGGCCGGTGGGGCCGGTCGTCCAGGCGGGTGCGCGGTCCGGGGAGCGGCACGGTGAGCAGCCGCGGGAGGCCGGGGTGTGGCATGAGGCGGAGGCCGGGGCGGTGCCTCACGCGGCGGCCTTGCCGCGGCGGGTGCCCGCGGGCCCGGCCACGGGCCGGATCCCGACGGCCGCCACCGCGGGGCCGGCGCCCACGGCCCAGCCGGGCCCGATGCCGCCGCCGGGCCCCGGCCCCACGCCTCGGGGCTCCGCCCCGGACCCCGCTCCTCAATCGCCGGAGGGGCTTGATAGGGCTCAATCGTCGGCGGGGCTTGACAGGGCTCAACCGGCCCCCCAGAGCGGCGGCGGTGACCCCGCCCAGCGCCCGCCCCTGACCCAGCGGACGCGACGTGGGTCCAGTCACCTCGCGCCCGAGCTGCGGCACGGCGGCGCCGCCGAGGGCGAACTCCCGCAGCAGCACACCGAACTCGACGGCGGGCTCCTCGCCCGCTACAGCGGCGGGGTCCAGGCGGCGCGCCGGGAGGCATCCCGGCCCGACGCCTCGCAGCCGCCACGGTCCGACGAACACCAGGAGAACTGACACATGACCACGCAGGCACCTTCCGAGGACCTCGACTGGCTGCTCGCCGACTTCTCGGCCCGAGTGCCCCACGTCCTGGGTGCAGTGCTGGCCTCGAGCGACGGAGTCACCCGCTACCGGCACGGCTTCGACGACGCCGCGGCGGACCGGCTCAGCGCGATCGCCACGGGAATGTGCTCACTCGGCACCGGCCTCAGCACCATCCACCAGCCGATGGCCGGAGTGGAACAGGTCATCGTGGAGTGCGCCGGAGGCTATCTGTTCGTCTCGAAGGCCGGGCTCAACGGGGTGCTCGGCGTCCTCGCCGCGCGCGAGGCGGAGGTCGGCGTCGTCGGCTACGAGATCACCATGCTCGTCAGGAGCGTACGCGGACACCTCGGCACCCCCACCCGTCTCAGTCCGGCGCCCTCGCCCGACTGGGCGCAGTGACCGGTGGACCGCGACCCGACCCCGGAGGGGAGCGCGTGGCTCGCCGAGGACACGGCCACCACCCGCCCCTACGCCCTGACCGGCGGGCGCACCCGCCCGGGCCACCCGCTCGGCCTCGGCTCGCACCTGCGTGTCGACATGGAGCGCCCCGGTCTGCTCCTGCAGCCGGAGGGTGCCCAGGTGCTGGCCCTGTGCCGGCTCGAACCACGCTCCGTCGCCGAGCTCGCGGCCCGGCTGCGGCTGCCCGTTCAGGTCACCAAGGTCATCCTGTCCGACCTCATCGACTCCCATGTCCTCGCCCCGACCGTCCCGCCCCGCGACGCCGACGGCGGCGACCCCAACCTTCTGGAGGCAGTCCTTGTCGGCCTACGCAGCCTCTGACATCCCGCTGACCGCGCTGAAGATACTCGTGGCGGGTGGGTTCGGCGTCGGCAAGACCACGCTGGTCTGCGGCGTCAGCGAGATCGAACCGCTCACCACGGAGGCGGTCCTCACCTCCGCGAGCGCCGGTCTCGACCGGCTCGACGGCGTGGAGAACAAGACCACCACCACGGTCAGCATGGATTTCGGCCGCATCACCCTGTGGCAACAGCAGCTGCAGATCCTGCTGTTCGGCACGCCGGGCCAGGACCGCTTCTGGTTCATGTGGGACGACCTGGCGCTCGGCGCGATCGGGGCCGTCGTCATGGTCGACACCCGCCGCATCGCCGACAGCTTCGCCGCGATCGAGTACTTCGAGGACCGCGGGCTGCCGTTCATCGTGGCCGTCAACGAGTTCGACACCGCGCATCACAGCTATACGTCCACCGAGGTCCGCACCGCCCTGGAGCTCGACCCGGAGGTGCCCGTCGTCCTCTTCGACGCCCGGCGCGCCGACACCGGCCGCCATGTCCTCATCGCCCTCGTCGAATACGCACTGACCCTCAGCCGGCGCCACCGTACGCCCGCGATCCGTTGATCCAGCTGGAGCGACCATGCCCTACGACGCCCTCACCGGCTTCCACAACCCGGCCGCCGACCCCGAACTCGCGGCCCGCGCCGAGCGGTTGAAGCAGCTCGGCCTCGGCGAACCCGACGCCCACTTCGACCGGCTCGCCACGGAACTGGCCGGCGCCGCCGACACCCCGTACGCGATGGTCAACCTCATCACCGACCAGCAGTTCTTCGTCGGCCTGCACACCCCCGAGGGGACCCGGCACACCATGGTGCCGCAGGACCACACCGCCAGCGAGGTCGGCCGTGTGATGTCCCGCGACCACGGCTACTGCCCCGAGGTCCTCTCCCGCCGCAAGCCGCTGGTGCTGCCCGACGTTTACGCGGCGCCGCGCTTCGCCGGCAACCCCGTCGTGGACGAACTGGGCATCCGCGTCTACCTCGGTGCCCCGCTGATCGACCCGCACACCGACCTCGTCCTGGGCACGGTCTGCGCGGTCGGCACGGAGCCCCGCCCCCTCGACAGCGGCCACAACAGCCTTCAGCTCATCAAGCAGGTACGGGACGAGGCGATGCGGCTCATCTACGAGCGGGCGGGTGAGCGGCTTCCGTAGCGCTACGCCGTGACGGTGACGGGCTGGGAGAGCTGCTCGGACCAACGGCTGCGGGAGGTGCCGAGGGCGACCTCGGCGAGGCGCAGCACCTGGATGTCGGAGGTGCCGGCGGGGGAGTAGATGTGCAGGGCGTCCCGCATGAACCGTTCGATCGGGCGGTCGGGGAACAGTCCCGCAGCCGCGTGGATCTCCATCGCGGTGCGGCCCGCGGTGATCGCCGACTCCACGCCCACGTACTTGGCGTTCATCAGCTCCGCGTCGCACGGCGCGCCACTGTCCAGCAGGTGCGCGGCGTTGTAGGCGAGGAGCCGCGCGGTCATCAGGCCCGACTGCATCGCGCCGAGCTTCTGGCGCACGTTCGGCTGGGCGCTGAGCGGTTTGCCGTACCGCTCGCGCTCGTTGAGGAAGCGGACCGTCTCCTCGACGATCGCCTGGTGGATGCCGAGCGACACGGCGGTGAGGTTCGGGCGCCCGTAGAGAATGCTGGAGGAGTACGCGACGTCCAGGCCGCGGCCCTCGCCGCTGAGGAGGTTGGCCGCGGGGACACGGCAGTTGTCGAAGCGCAGCTCACCGAAGCTGAAGCCGTGCAGGCCCATCGCCGGGGTGTGCGGGGCGACGCTGAAGCCGGGCCGGTCGGACTCCACGAGGAACGCGGAGAGCCCGCGCGAACCCTCGGCGGTCCGCGCCACGACGCCATGCAGATCACCGACATGACTGTTGCCGACGTACACCTTGCGCCCGTTGAGGACGTAATCGTCCCCGTCCCGGTACGCGGTGGACTCCATGCCGAGGACGTGGCCGCCGGACTCGGGCTCGGTCACCGCGATCGTCGGGAGGCAGTCGCCGGCGGCTATGCGAGGCAGCCAGGTGCGCCGCTGTGCGTCGTCCCCGAAGTGGATGATCTTCGCGACCCCCAGCTGGGAGGCCTGCGCCATCGCGCCCATGGCCCCGCTGACGCGCGACAGTTCCTCGATGACGATGGTCTTCGCGAGGTGCCCGAGTCCCATGCCGCCGAACTCCGTGTCGACGGTGACGCCGATCCAGCCCTGCCGCGCGATGAGCCGCGCCAGCTCGAACTCGACGGCGCGTGAGGCCTCCATGTCCGCGATTCGGGGAGCGATCTTCTCCTCGGCGAACGACCGCACCTCCGCCCTCAGGTCCTCATGACGTGCCGTCATGACATAGGCGTCCATGGTGCAGCCTCTCCTCCGAGCAACAGATGATCATTCCGTTTCCTACACTGACCATCTGTGGCCGGGAAAACACCAGAGCACCAGGGTCGTTCGAGGGTCGTTTCGCCGAGAACGGCGTGGCGAACTGTCGCCCCACCACCGCCTCCGTCACACGGGGAACCGCCCGGGCTCGTAGTAGCCCGGCACGTCCGGCACGGCTCCTACGGAGGGGAATCCGTCGGCGGGGATGGGCCGGTTGACGACACGTGTCCGTGCGATGCGGGCGGGTCCCAGCCCGGGGACGACCTGCCGCGCCTGCCGGGCCGGGTCCTGGCCTGTGTCGATGAGCGCGTCGGTGTCGTCCGCCCAGCGCAGGTGCCCGCTGGGATGCCACCGGCCGTCCGGCCCGACGATCCCCGCCGGCGCACGGTGGGCCGCCGTGCCCGCGACGTTCAGGTCGAAGTAGGGCCTGGTCACGGTCTTGTTGCTGGCATTGACCCACGAGAAGGACCAGTTGATGACGCCCTCGCCGGGCACCCCGGCGTCGACGAGCACCGCGCGCACCCAGCCGGCACGGATTCCGGCCCACGCAGGCCTCAAGGCCCCCCCGCACCGATGACGGCGACACACCCTGGCACGGTGATCAGCCCTCCTCCCCGTCCACCAGCGCCAGCAACAGCCCCCGTTCCTCCTCCGGCACATACCCCGCGTAGTAGTCGTACAGCGTTCGGCGTGAGATGCGGGCCGCTGCCAGGCCGTCGCGGATGCGGATGGCCTCCAGGACCGCCTGGTGGTGGCGGAGCGACGTGCGCATCAGGGCCTCCCGGTTGTCCGCGTGGGCGACCTTGTCGGCGATCAGGGTGCGGACCGCTCCGCGGACGACCTGGTTGGAGACCTCCAGCAGCGCGTTGCGGCTGGCCCGCGCCACCACCTCGTGGAACGCCACGTCCGCCGTGCTGAACTCCTCGTGGCCCGCGTCGATGGCGTGCGTCATCGCCGTCACCGTCTCCTCCATCGCGGACAGTTCGGCGTCCGTGCGCAGGTGCGCCGCGAGCCGGCCGGCCGAGCCGTCGAGGATCATGCGGAAGGAGATCAGCTCGGCCATCGAGATGTGCTCGACGCGGGCCAGGCGGGTCATCTCCTTGGCCAGTCCGGCTGTCGTGAACGGCAGGATCTCCGGGCCGTGCGGGTCGCCGTGCCGGGAGCGGATGAGGCCGCCGCTCTCCAGGACGCGCAGCGCCTCCCGTACCGTGGGGCGGCTCGCGCCGAACTGGCTGACCAACTCGCGTTCGCTCGGCAGGCGTTGCCCCGGCTTCAGGTCGCCGGATGCGATCGCCTGCTCGATCTGCTCGACGATCCGCTGGTAGAGCCGGACCGGAGCCACCTGCTGAAACCGCGGCCCGTCGTCCGACGTCACGGCGTCTTCCCCTGCTTGCCCCGAGAGGCCTGGTCGGGCCAGCGCGGCACCGCCTCGGCCGGGCGGTTCCGCTCGTACCAGGCCGCCGTCTGGAGGACGCCGAGGTCGTCGAAGCGGCGCCCCGAGATCTGTACGCCGATGGGCCGACCGTCGTCCGTGAAAGCGCAGTTGACCGTCGCGGCGGGCTGACCGGACATGTTGTACGGGGCCGTGAAGCCGATGTGCGACATCGTCCTGCCCGGTTCCATGAACGGCATCGGCTGTTCGGCCGGGAAAGCCGACACGGGCGCCACCGGCGACAGCACGATGTCGTACGGGAGCGTCGCCGCCACCGTCCGGGCCTGGATCCGCATGATCTGCTGGTAGCAGCGGAGCACCCGCGTGCCGGGTACGTCGGCGCCCTCGCGGCACCAGCCCATGATGTACGGGTGGACTCGCAGCGCCGCCTCGGGGGAGAGCGCACGGAGGTCGTTCCAGGAGCGCACCCGCCAGAACAGGTCCAGGTCGTCCAGGAGTTCCTGGGACATGAACGGCTGCACCTCCTCGACCGTCGCGCCCGCCGACTCGAAGACACCCGCCGCCCTGCGCACCGCCTCCACCACCTCCGGATCGCGCGGCCCTCCGCACCCCGCGTCCAGGTGCAGGCCGACCCGCAGCCCCCGCACCTCACTCCGCTGCTGCGACCAGTCGATGTCCTGCGGCGGCAGGCTCGTCCAGTCGCGCGGGTCGGGCCTGCTCAGCACCCGCATGAACAGGGCCAGGTCCGCGACCGTGCGCGCCATGGGGCCGGCCGCGCGCCCCAAGTACGGTGTGTCCAGGGGGATTCGGCCGTCACTCGGCTTGAGGGTGGCCAGGCCCAGCCACGTACCCGGAAGCCGGATCGAGCCGCCGATGTCCGAGCCGACGTGCAGCGGCCCGTATCCGCCCGCGGCCGCCGCGCCCGCCCCGGAGCTCGAACCGCCTGTCGTCCAGGCCGGGTTCCAGGGGCTGCGCGTGATGCCGTGCCGGCTGGAGACACCGGAGGAGAGCATGCCCCAGTCGGGCATGACGGTCGAGCCGAGGACCGATCCGCCCGATTCCAGGACCCGTTCGGTGATCGGCGCGTCCCGCTCGGGCACCACCGGCTCCACTCCCGCGTTGCCCGAAGGCATCGGGACGCCGCTGCGGGCGATGTTCTCCTTGAGGGTCACCGGCACACCGTCGATCGGCCCCAGCGGCTCCCCGGCCGCCCAACGGGTCTCGCTCGCCGCTGCCGCCTTGCGAGACTCGGCGGGATCCCGCACCCAGAACGCGTTCAGCTCGCCCTCGCGCGCCTCGATCACCGACTGCACGGCGTCGTGCACCTCGACCGGAGACACCGAGCGATCCGCGAAGCGGGCGGTCATCTCGACGGCGGACATGGTGGCCAGATTCTGTTCGGTGGACATCCGCACCCTCTCCTTCGTGCCGGTGGACAGGTACCACCCTCTTGACAGGTACCGCCTCAGTCGTCACGGTACCTGTCAAGTGAGCTTACTGGTCAGGCCAGTTACGGCGGAAGGTGTCGTGCATGAGCAAGGACCGACGGCGCGGGCGCCACGTCCGGACGGCCGCGCCCCTCCTGGCCTGCTGTCTTCTGCTCCTGGCCACGGCCTGCTCCGCCGGTTCCACCGCCGCGGGATCCCGCCCCGATGGCCCCGGCGACTCCCTCGCGATCGGCGTCACCGCCGAACCCGCCAACCTCGACTTCACGAAGACCGACGGCGCCGCCATCCCCCAGGCGCTGCTCTACAACGTCTACGAGAACCTGGTGAAGCTCGACCAGCACGGCAGGATCAGGCCCTCGCTCGCGAGGAAATGGGAGCTGTCGAAGGACCGCAGGACATACACCTTCCACCTCACCAAGAACGCGAAGTTCAGCAACGGCGCACCGTTCACCGCCGAGGACGCCAAGTTCTCCATCGAGCGCGTCGTCCCCAAGTGGACCGTGGCGCTGAAGGCCCAGATGAGCGTCGTGGACCGCGTACGGGCCGTGTCCCGCGACGAGTTGAAGGTGACACTGAAGCGGCCCAGCAACGACTGGCTGTACCGGATGACCACCCGTACCGGCGCCATGTTCAGCCGCACCGGCGTCGGCAGGCTGGCCACCGACCCCGTCGGCACCGGACCGTACGAGCTGAAGAGCTGGAACCGCGGCGACTCGATCACCCTCGCCCGCCGCCCGGACTACTGGGGCCGCGCACCGCACTTCGACACGGTCACGCTCAAGTACTTCAAGGACCCGACGGCGATGAACAACGCGCTGCTCACGGGCACCATCGATGTCATCGCCGCGATGCAGTCACCGGACTCCTTGTACCGCTTCGAGAACAACCCCAAGTACCGCGTCATCGAGGGCTCGACCAACGGCGAGGTGATGCTCTCGCTGAACAACGGTTCAGGGCCCATGAAGAGCAAGAAGGCCCGGCAGGCGGTCCGTTACGCCATCGACCACCGGGCCCTCGTCGACACCTGCTGGGGTGGGCGCGGCAAACTCATCGGCAGCATGGTCCCGCCCACCGACCCCTGGTACCAGGACCTCACCGGCCTGTACCCGTACGACCGGGACAAGGCGCGCAGGCTCCTCAAGGAGTCGGGCGAGGCCGGGCGCACCCTGCGGCTGCGGATCCCGACGCTGCCGTACGCCGCCGCCTGCGGCACCGTCGTCAAGAGCCAGCTCGAACAGGCCGGATTCAAGGTCGAGTTGAGCCAGCTGGAGTTTCCCGCGGCCTGGCTGACCACCGTCTTCAAGAACGCCGACTACGACATGACGATCATGTCCCACGTCGAACCCCGCGACATGCCCGCCGTGTTCGGCGACAAGAACTACTACACCCGCTACGACAACCCCGCGTTCCGCGACCTCCTCGCGAAGGCGGACACCGGCAGCCAGAAGGAGCAGACCGCCTCGATGAGCGCGGCCGCCCGGACGCTGTCGAAGGACGCCGCCGCCGACTGGCTGTTCCTGCTGCCGAACCTGATGGTGGCGGACGCGGACATCACAGGACTGCCGGTCAACAGCGTCACCGAATCCCTTGACCTCACCGGCCTGAGCCGGTCCGGCCGCTCCGACCAGCCCTGAAAGGCGGCCTGAACCGATGATCGTCCGTCTTGCGCAGCGGATCGCGATCCTGCTGGCGAGCCTGTTCGTGAGCTCCGTCGTGGTGTTCGCGTTCATGGCGGTGCTGCCCGGTGACCCCGCGCGCGTCGCTCTCGGGACCGGCGCGTCCGACTCCGCGGTGTCCCAACTGCGCGCACAGTTCGGCCTCGACCGCTCCCTCGTCGACCAGTACGTGAGCTGGCTGCACGACCTGGTCACCTTCGACCTCGGCAACTCCTACATCTCGCACACGCCGATCGGACCGCAGCTCGCCGACCGCCTCCTGGTCACCCTGTGGCTCGTGGGGACCGGCATGGTGATCGCGTGCCTCGTGGCGGTGCCGCTGGGCACGCTGATGGCAGTACGGCACCGCAAACCGTCCGGGCTCGTCCTGTCGGCGCTGTCCCAAGTGGGCGTCGCCGTACCGGCGTTCCTCGCGGGCATCCTCATGATCACCGTGTTCGCGGTGGGACTCGGCTGGCTGCCGGCCAACGGCTGGACACCACCGGCCGACGATCCGGTGCTCTTCCTCAAACAGCTGCTGATGCCCGCGCTGTCACTGGGATTGGTACAGGCCGCCGTCCTCACCCGCTACGTCCGCAGCTCCGTGCTCGACGTGCTGCGCGAGGATTACCTGCGCACCGCCCGCGCCAAGGGCCTGCGCCCGATGAAGGCACTGGTGCGGCACGGGCTGCGCAACGCGTCCGTGCCGGTCGTCACCGTCCTGGCGCTGCAACTGGCGACGCTTCTCGTCGGAGCCGTCGTCATCGAGCGGGTCTTCGTGATCCCAGGACTCGGCAGCCTGCTGCTCGACAGCGTCGCCGGCCGGGACCTCATCGTCGTGCAGGACGTCGTCATGATCATCGCGGCGGCGGTGCTGCTCGTGAACTTCCTCGTCGACCTGGCCTATGTGCTGATCGACCCTCGACTCAGGGTGCGTGGGTGATGGCTGCTTCGAACACCGTGGACGTCGGCGCGTCGGCACGGCGCCGCCGCAGGCCCCTGCCCGGCTCCCTGCTCGTCGGCGGCACCGTCGTCGCGCTCGTGGTCGCCGTGGCCCTGCTGTCCTTCATCTGGACGCCGCACGACCCGACGCTGGTCGACCCCGCCGTACGCATGCAGGACCCGTCCGCCGAGTACTGGTTCGGCACCGACAAGTTCGGCCGCGACGTCTTCAGCCAGATCATGATCGGCTCGCGGACGACGCTCTACGTCGGCCTGGTCGCGGTCGGCGTCGCCGCGGTCGTCGGGGTACCGCTGGGCATCCTCGCCGGAATGGGCTCGCGCCGGCTCGGCGAACTCCTCATGCGCGGCAACGACCTGATCCTCGCGTTCCCCGCTCTGCTGCTCGCCATCATGTTCGCCGCCGTCTACGGCGCGGGGACGGGCGTCGCCATGGTCGCCATCGGCATCGCCTCCATCCCCGGCTTCGCCCGCCTGATCCGCGGCGGCACCCTCCAGGTCATGAGCACGGAGTACGTGCTGGCCGCACGCGCCGCCGGACGCAGACCGCTCGCCATCGCGCTGCGGCACGTACTGCCCAACGTCAGCAGCCTGATCATCGTGCAGGCCTCCGTCGGCTTCGCCATCGCCGTGCTCGCCGAGGCCGCGCTGTCCTTCCTCGGCTTCGGCACCCCGCCGCCCACCCCGTCCTGGGGCCGGATGCTCCAGGAGAGCCAGGAACTGCTGGGCACCGCGCCCCGGCTCGCCGTCTTCCCCGGCCTCGCGATCGCGGTGGCCGTCCTCGGCTTCAACCTGCTCGGCGACGGGCTGCGCGACCGCTTCGACCCCAAGGTGGAGGACAACCGATGACCCCCGCACCGGAGACCCCACCGGACGATGTGCTGAGCGTGAGCGGGTTGAACGTGAGCACTGCCGGCAGTCAACCACTCGTACAGGACGTCGAGTTCACCATCCGCTCCGGCGAACGCGTCGGCCTCATCGGCGAATCCGGCTCCGGCAAGTCACTGACCTCGCTGAGCCTCATGGGCCTGCTCCCCGAAGGGCTGCGCGCCACGGGATCGGTCCGGCTCGCCGGAGTCGACCACGACCTGATCGGGGCGGACGAGGCGCGGATGTCCCGCGTACGGGGCAAGGACATGGCCATGGTGTTCCAGGAGCCCATGACCGCCCTGAATCCCACGATGCGGATCGGCCGGCAGATCGCCGAGGTGCTCCTCATCCACCGCACCCGGCCCGACCGCGCCTCCGCGCACGCCGCCGCCGTGGAACTCCTCGACCAGGTGGGCCTGCCGGATCCGGCGGCCGCGGCGCGCGGCTACCCGCACCAGTTCTCCGGCGGCCAGCGCCAGCGCGTCGTCCTCGCCATCGCGCTGGCCAACGACCCCGCGCTGCTGGTGTGCGACGAACCCACCACCGCGCTCGACGTCACCGTGCAGGCCCGCGTCCTCGACCTCATCGTGCGCGGGGTGCGGGACCGCGGCTCGGCGCTCCTGTTCATCACGCACGACCTGGCCGTGGTCGCCACCGCCTGCGAACGCGTCATGGTGATGTACGGCGGCCGGATCGTCGAATCCGGGCCCGTACGCGAGGTGTTCACACGCCCCAGACACCGGTACACGCAGGGCCTGATCGGCGCGTCCGACCTGACGGCCGTCGACGAGCGCGGCCGACTCGCCACCATCGGCGGTTCGGTGCCCCCGGCCGGCGCCTTTCCCGAAGGATGCGTGTTCCGCAACCGGTGCACCAAGGCCACCGACCTGTGTGCGACACGCCCCGCGTGGACCGCTACGGGCCCCGACGCGGGCTACGCGTGCTTCCACCCCGTGCCGAGAGGCCACGGCGGCGTACGGGACGCGGACACCCCCGACCACCAGGAGGCAGGACGTGGCTGAGCAGCAGACGGGCGGCGACGCCCTCCGTGTCACCGACATCACTCGCGACTACCACCGGCCGCGCGCCTCGCTGCGCACACCCGCGCCGCCCGTGCACGCCCTGCGCGGCGTCAGCTTCTCCGTGCCGCGCGGCGGGCGCTTCGGCATCGTGGGGGAGTCGGGGTGCGGCAAGTCGACGCTGTTGCGCATCCTGGCGGGGCTCGACAAGCCGACGAGCGGCACCGTCGAGGTCGAGGGGCGCGACATCACGCGACTCAAGGAACGGCGACTCCGCTTCGTCCGCGAGCGCCTCCAACTCGTCTTCCAGGACCCGATGAGCTCGCTCGACCCACGCATGAAGGTGGGCGACATCGTCGCGGAGCCGCTCGTCGCGCAGGGCATCGCGAACCGCAAGGAGCGGGTGGCGGAACTCCTCGAATCCGTGGGCCTCGGCGCCGACGCCGCGCGACGCCACCCGCACCAGTTCTCCGGCGGCCAGCGCCAGCGCATCTCCATCGCCCGCGCCCTGGCCCCGCGCCCGAACATCATCGTGGCCGACGAGCCGGTCAGCGCCCTGGACGTGTCCGTACGCGCGCAGGTACTCAACCTCATCGCCGACCTCGTCGACGAGCTGAACCTCACGCTCGTCTTCGTCTCCCACGACCTGTCCGTCGTACGGCACGTGTGCGACCGCGTCGCCGTCATGCGGGCGGGCGAGATCGTCGAGAGCGGGCCGACCGAGGAGCTCTACGAGAACCCGCAACACCCGTACACCCGCAGGCTGATCGCCGCCGTGCCCACGCTGGAGAAGGCGCTGGCCGGAGTGACGGCGGCCGACCTCAACCAGGAGCACCACTCGTGAACGCACACCCTGAACCGGCCGCGGCAGAAAGCGCGTTGACGTCGCAGTTCCCCGAAGGTCTGCCCGTCGGCGACACCTGGCTGCCGGCGCCGGCGAGCGACGAAGTGCGCTTCCCGTACGACGGGTCGGTCATCGCCCGCGCGCCCGTCGGCGACACGGCGCTGGCCCGCCGGGCGCTTGACGAGGCGGTCGCGGCCCGCACCCGCGTCGGAGCCCTGCCCTCGCATATCCGCAGCTCGGCCCTTCAGGCGACGCACGACGCGATCGCCGCCCGCCGCACCGACTTCGAGCGCCTCCTCGTCCTGGAAACGGGAAAGCCCCTGGTCGACTGCCGGGTGGAAGTGGCCCGCACGCTCCTGACGCTGCGTACGTCCGCCGAGGAGGTGGCGCGGCTGCACGGCGAGACGGTGCCGCTCGACCTGCTGCCTTCGGGCGAAGGGCTGCTCGGCTTCTGGACCCGCAAGCCGATCGGCGTCGTGGTCGGCATCGCCGGGTTCAACTACCCGCTGCTCCTCGCCGCGCACAAGCTCGCGCCGTCGGTCGCGGCCGGCTGCCCGGTCATCGCCAAGCCCGCCCCGCAGACACCGCTGGCCACGCTGTGGCTGGTCCGCCTGCTGCGCGAGGCGCTGGGCGCGGCCGGGGCGCCGCGGGCGGCGGTGCAACTGGTCACCGGAGGCCCCGAGGTGGGGGAGACACTCACCACGGACCGCCGTATCGGCGCGGTCTCCTTCACCGGCTCCGCAGCCGTCGGCCACCGCATCGCGCGCGACGCCGCACCGACCAGGACGCTCCTCGAACTCGGCTCCAACGCCGCCCTGTTGGTGGCCGCCGACGCCGACCTCGACGCCGCCGCTGACGCGGTCGTGCGCGGCGGTTACTACGCGTCCGGGCAGGCCTGCATCAGCGTCCAGCGGGTCATCGTGGAGGAGGCCGTGCGCGAGGAGTTCGTGGCACTCCTGAAGCAGCGCATCCCGGGGATCGCGACGGGCGACCCGAGGGATGCGGAGACACGTGTGTCGGCACTGATCGACGAGGGCTCGACGAACCGTGTCCGTACGTGGGTCGAGGAAGCGGTGAAGTCGGGCGCGACCCTCGCGGTCGGCGGCGGGGCGACGGGCGGAGTGCTGGATCCCACGCTCCTGCTGGACCCGAACCCCGACCTCGCCGTGTGGAGCGAGGAGGTCTTCGGCCCGGTGGTGTGCCTGCGCTCGGTCCCGGACATGGAGGCGGCCTTCGCCCTGGCCAACGACTCGCGCTACGGGCTGCACGCGAGCGTCTACACCGCCTCGCTGGACACGGCCTTCGCCGCCGTGGAGCGCCTGGAGGCGGGCGGCGTGGTCGTCAACGAGGTCCCCGGCTTCCGCTCCGACACCATGCCGTACGGCGGCGTGAAGGACTCCGGGACGGGCCGCGAGGGGCCGAGGTTCGCGATCGACGAACTGACGGTGACCCGCATGGCAGTGATCCGCCCGACGACGAAGAAGGACCGGTGACACGGTGACGCCCCAGGACTCCCCGCAGCCCGCACAGCCCACGGAACGGACGCAACCCATCGACTACACGGGCCTGTTCCGTCTCGACGGGCGCAGGGCGGTCGTGGTGGGCGGAGGCGGCGGCATCGGCCGCGAGAGCGCGCTGGCGCTGGCCGCGCACGGCGCGCAGGTGGTGTGCGC
This sequence comes from Streptomyces sp. NPDC102360, assembly GCF_044766085.1. Lineage (NCBI taxonomy): Bacteria > Bacillati > Actinomycetota > Actinomycetes > Kitasatosporales > Streptomycetaceae > Streptomyces > Streptomyces sp. NPDC102360. The sequence goes on from NZ_JBIWLG010000001.1 coordinate 570,411, forward strand.
CGACCGCGACCTGAAGGCGGCCGAGGAGTCGGCGTCGCTGGCCCCCGGCATGTCGGCGTACGCGCTGGACGTCCTGGACACCGACGCGGTGACGCGCGCGGCCGACGAGCTCGGCCCCGTCGACATCCTCGTCTTCACCGCCGCGACGAACGTCCGTAAACGCCTCCTCGACTACACCTCGGAGGAGTTCGACCGGGTCGTCTCCCTCAACCTGCGCGCCTCCTTCGACCTGGTGCGGGCGTTCGGCCGCGGCATGGCGGAGCGCGGCCGGGGCAGCATCGTCGGCTTCAGCTCGATCCGCGCCGTGACGGTGGAGCCCGGTCAGGGCGTGTACGCGGCGACCAAGGCGGGCCTCGTCCAGCTCGCGCGGACGGCGGCGGCCGAACTGGGGCCGTCCGGCGTGCGCGTGAACACCATCGCGCCGGGCGTCGTGTCGACTCCACTGACCGCACAGATCCGCGCGGTCCCGGAGTGGTCCGCCGCGTACGCCGACAAGAGCGCCCTGGGCCGCTGGTCCCGCCCCGACGAACTGGCGGGCGCGGTCGTCTACTTGGCCTCCGACGCGTCGTCCTTCGTGACGGGCAGCCAGCTTTTCGTGGACGGCGGCTGGACGGCGATCGACGGCCGGTACACACCACCGAGCTGATCCGGGAGGAGCTACTGGAGCGGGCGTCGCGCCACGAAGACGAACTCCCGCCCTGGACGGTCGGGCGCCCCACGGACGTCCGTCACCTCGTAGCCGTGCGCGAGCAGATCGCGCTCGACCTCATCCCGCTCGCGGAAGCGCAGCGTCGAGTCCGAGGTCAGGGTCCGGCCGCCGTCCGCGGCGAACGCGAAGGTCTGCCGGAAGGACACCAACGGGCCGTCCACCTCCGTCAGTTGGATCCACTTCTCGACCGGCCCGACGCCGGGGATGTCCGTCACCTGGTGGGTGTGCTCGCGGGTCCACTCCTCCCAGGCGCGGCGGGCCGGATCACGGGTCTCGAAGACGAGGTGTCCGCCGGGGCGCAGGGCATCGTAGGCGCCGCGCAATGTGTCCTGCCACGCCCGTGGGTCGACGATCGCCTGGGCGACGTTGGCCGTCATGGTGGCGAGGTCGACCCGGAGCGGCGGGAGGGTCGTGGCGTCGCCGTCGATCCACCGCACCCGCTCGCTGCCGGGCTTGCCACGGGCCACGTCGAGGGAGGCCGCGGCGGGGTCGACCCCGCCGACCTCGATCCCGCGGTCGGCCAGGAGCAGAGCGAAGACCCCGGTGCCGCACCCGATGTCGAGCACCCGGCGCACCTCGAACTCCTCCGCGATCCGGAGGTAGGCGTCGAGGTCGCCACGGTCGGGGTCGACGAGGTCGTAGATCGCGGCGAGCCGCGGGTGTCCGAAGCATGCGTCAGCCATGGGGACGACGGTAGGCGCGGCCGGAGTCGTTGTCCTGTCCATTATTCGGCAGGGCACGCGCGCGCCCCACGGCAGCGCGGATCAGGGCGAGTTGAGTGCGCGCGCCGCCGCGTCCGCCACCACCGCGTCCTGCCAGGCCATTCCCGAGCCCTTGAACAGCACGGGCCGGTCCGTGGCGTACAGCGACTCGTCGCGGACGACCTGTGCCATGGGGAGCAGCCGCGCGGCCGGCAGCACGCCCTCCGCCACGGGGATCACGATGTCACCGCACTCCCGCAGCGCCGTGTCCACGTCCTCCACGATCACCTGGGCACGGGCCGGCAGGGCCGAGTCCACCTCGCGGGCGTCGGCGTCGTGCGAACCGACGGCCAGGACGACCGCGTCGTCGCCGAGGAGGGCCGAGTCGAAGAGCGGGGTGGGGGAGGGCGTCGCGCACACCACGAGGTCGGCGCGCCGCACCCACGCCGGGGCATCCGCCGTCGCCACCACCCGGTCGTCCCCGACCAGCGCCGGATCCACCCGCGACGGGTCCCGAACGACATAGGTCACCTCGGCGGGTTCGGCGCCGACATCCCGCAACGTCCGCACGTGACTGGCCCCTTGAGGGCCCGCACCGAACACCACCACCCGCCACCGACGCCCCGGCCGGGTCAGCAGCGGCAGTACCGCCGCCACCGACACGGCAGGCGTACGCAGTGTGGTCAGCGCCGCTCCGTCGACGACCGCGGCGGGTGCGTACGACGGCGGGCGGAAGACGAGGTGGACGCCCTGGATGCGGGGCAGGCCGCGATCGGCGTTGGCGGGGACGGCCGAGATCGCCTTCACCCCGACACCGAACTCGGACGCGGCCGGCATGGCGAGCAACTGGCCCTGGCTGTCCGGGAGTTCGAGGATCGAGCGGGGCGGTCCCGCGGCCGTCGGGTCGAGGCCGCCGACGAGTGCCTCACGGATCGCCGCGACCGCCTGACGGGGCGGCAGCAGTTTCGTCAGCTCGGCGGCGCCGATGTACTCGATCCTCGACGGCTGGTCGCTCTGCGTCTTGTCGGCCTTCTGCACCTGTGCTCCTCTTCGCGTGGGCGAGGACGGTTGATCACCGTATCCCCGGACGGACGGACGCGCGGTTAGCCGGCCGGCCCCTCGGTGTCCGCGTCCTCGCCCGGCTCCGGCTTCGTGTGCAGGATCTCGCGCACCTGGTCGGCGGCGCGGAGGATGCTCTCGCTCATGAACTCGCTGAAGCGGGCGATGTTCTCGAGCCGTGCGGCGGCAGCGGAGTCGCGGCCGAGGACCCCGATTCCCTGCCGCGCGACCTCGGCGATCTGCGCGGTGCCGCGGGCGCTCGCGACCGACGACTGGTACCAGACGTCGTCGTCGACGAGATAGCGCTCGCGGCGCCCGGTGTCGCGCTCGCGCCTGATCAGGCCCTGTTCCTCGAGGAACGCCACCGACTTGGAGACGGAGGCCGGGCTGACGTCCAGGCGCCGCACCAGCTCGGACGCGGTGACGCTGCCCGCCTCGCTGGTGAACAGGCATGTCAGGACGCGCGCCGTCATCTTGGGCAGGCCCTGCCGCATGAGGAGGGTCGTGAACGTCTCCTCGTACGCGCGTACCGCCTCGTCGTCCCGCCCCGAAGCCCCGGCGGGCTCGCGCGGGGCGGCCTGCTTGCGGCGGTGGGCGCGGTGTTCGGTGGCGCGGTGTGCGAGGTCGGCACGGTAGGAGGTGGGCCCGCCGTTGCGCATCACCTCGCGGGTGATGGTCGAGGTGGGGCGCTCCAGGCGGCGGGCGATCTCGGCGTAGGCGAGCCCGTCGGCGAGCCCGAGCGAGATCTGCTGCCGTTCCTGCTGGGTGAGTCGGCCTCCCGGCATCGCGAGCACCTCTCCGTCTTCTGGGTGGACCTGACCGGCGTCAGCGTAGCGTTCACCACCATCCCAATGCAACGGAATCATGCGTTCTGTTGCATTAGATCGCCACCAGTTGCAACGAAATAAGGTCATTGACCTGCGTAGTAGCGCTTGCAGTGCAACAAGAACGTTGATTGATCCTGAAACGCAACGTAGCTTTTCACCCATCGGAAACAACACGGAACAACGACAGCTCAAGGAGAGCACGATGCAGAAGTTCGACACCCCCGCCGCCATCTCCGCCGTCCTGCGCCTCCCGGCCGGGCGCGTCCAGGTCATCGCCGCCGACCGCGATGACACCACCGTCGAGGTCCGCCCCGCCGACTCGTCGAAGAGCCGCGATGTGCAGGCCGCCGAGCAGACCACCGTCGAGTTCGCCGACGGTGTCCTGCGGGTCGCCGCCCCGGCCGCCAAGAACCAGCTCCTCGGCGCGTCTGGCGCCATCGAGGTGACGGTCCAACTGCCCGCCGGTTCCGGCGTCGAGACCATCGCGGCCGCCGTCGAGTTCCGCGGCGTCGGACGGCTCGGCGAGCTCGCCTGCGAGGGCGCGCACGGCACCGTGAAGATCGACGAGGCCGCGAGCGTGCGGCTGTCCTCCTACGCCGGCGATGTCACGGTCGGCCGGCTGACCGGCCCCGCCGACATCAAGGTGCAGAAGGGCGACATCCGGATCGCCGAGGCCGCGTCGGGCGCGCTCGAACTGAACACCCAGATGGGCGACGTGACGGTCGACGCGGCCCCTGGTGTCTCCGCCACCCTCGACGCGGGCACCGGTTACGGCCGGATCCACAACTCGCTGATGAACTCCGAGGGCGCGAAGGCCGGGCTCACCATCCACGCGACGACCGGCCACGGGGACATCACCGCCCGCAGCCTGTGACGCTGCCCGCCCCACCGACCCACCGACCGTCGAACCAGGAGAAGCCATGACGAACCGCACCGTACCCTCGGCCGCCGCTCCGTGGACCGGCATGGTCCCGGTCGACGACACCGCTCTCGCCGTCACCGACTCCGGCGGCCCCGGCATCCCGGTCCTCTACCTCAACGGCCAGTTCGCGACGCAGGGTTACTGGCGCCGGGTCCTCGCCGACCTCGGCCCGCGGTGGCGGCACATCACCTACGACGAGCGGGCCCGCGGCCGGAAGTCCGGGCGCTCGGCGGACTACTCCTTCGAGGCCGCCGTCCGTGACGTCGACGCGGTCCTCGCCGCCAGAGGCGTCGACCGGGCGCTCATCGTGGGCTGGTCCTACGGCGCGTACGTCGGCGCGCACTGGACCAGCCGGAACCCGGGGCGTGCGATCGGGACGGTCCTGGTCGACGGCGCGCAGCCCTACGACTGGATGGACGAGGCGATGGAGGCGCGAGTCCGGAAGCTGTTCCGACGCGTCGGTTGGTTCTCGCCACTGGTCCGTCCGACGGGCCTCATCCCGCGAATGTCCGCCGCGCAGATGGCCGAGAGCAACATCGAACTCGGCAGGATCGGCGGCAAGAGCGAACTGGGCGCCGTGCTCGACGCCATCACCGTCCCGACGCGTTACGTGGTGGCTTCCGGCTCGTCCTTCGGCAGTCGCGGCGACGAGCAGGAGCGCATCCGTGCCGGTCTCGCCGAGGTGACCGCTCGCAACGCCCACATCGAGATCCACGCCAAGGTCGCCAGCAACCACGGGGCGATCCTGAAGAAGGACCACCTGGCCATCGCCGAGGCCGTCCGTGAGGTCGCGGCGCAGGACGGCAAGCGTTGATCAAGGGGAGAGCCCGTTCGTGCCCCGGTAGGGGATCGGCCTCCCGGAGTGTGCGTCGAGCAGGACTCGGTCGCCCAGGGGCTTGCTCAGTCTCACCTCGACCGGCTTCAGCTTCCCCTGCTTCGTGCAGACACGGTCGTCGTCCTGGCCGGTGACCGTGGCGGACAACACGACGCTGCCGCGGGTCTCCAGCGCCTCCACCGCCGGGCCGTCGTCGCAGACACCGTGCATGGCGACGACGGTCACCGCGCGCCCGTCGGCGGAGACCCGGAGCAGACGGTCGAGCGGGAAGCCGAGTTGTGGCACCCCGTCGGCGTGCGGGCCCGCCAGGCTCACGTACGCCTCTTTCGCCTCCGCCAGCGGACGGGTGAGTGACCCGCCAGCCGCCCAGGTCACCTTGCCGTCCTTCGGCGCGGCGCCGGGCAGCGTGCCTCGCATCCTGAAGTTCCGGTGCTCGTACGCCTGTTGGTCGGCGCCGTCGCGAAGGCCGTCGCGCGGGAGCTGGATCGCCTCCCCGGTGGGGTGGTATCCGGCCCGCCACGCGGCGGCCGCCGACGAACCGTCCCAGGCGTCGGCCACCTGCCGGGCCCGCTCGGCGAGCGCGTCGCCGTCGTCCCCCGCCACCTTCTCGCTGCCGCAACCCGCCGCGGCGACAAGCCCGATGACGGACAGGGCGACACCTGCCGACTCCCTGCCGGAGCGAACTGCCCCGATGCGCATGTGACCTCCTGGACGACACCCGGGCCCACGGCCGGTTGCTCTGCCCCTGTGACGCGGCAGCCCCGGAAAGGGTTCACCCGGTGGGCAGACCGTGCCGCCCGGAGTGGTCGGCGTAGGACTTATGACCAGGGCAGCACCAGCGCGCCCCAGGCGACGACGGGGCCGAGGGCCACGATGCCGCCGGTGTAGCTGATGACCTGGCGGTAGAAGCGGCGGGAGTCGACTCCGCGGGCGTTGCTCAGGACCAGCGCGCCGTTCGTGGAGAAGGGGGAGGTGTCCACGATCGTCGTCGAGACGGCGAGCGCGGCGATCAGGCCCGCGGCGTTGAGATGGCTGGACAGCAGCAGCGGTACGGCGACGGGGATGATCGCGGTAATGATCGCCGTGGAGGACGCGAAGGCCGAGGTGATGGCCACGGTGAAGCACAGCAGCAGGGCGACGAAGAGCGGGGCGCCCAGGCCCGCCGCGTGCTCGGAGATCTTCTCGATGATGCCGGCCTTCTCCAGCATGGCGATGTACGTCATCATGCCCGCGACCAGCAGCAGCGTCGACCAGCTGATCCCGTCCACGGCCTTCTCCTGCCGCTTCATGTCCACCAGCGCGAGCAGCGCGCCCGCCGCGAGCGCCAGCAGCCCGATCTCCAGATGGAAGCCGAGCGCGCCGACCACGAGGACGACCAGGGCGCCGAGGGTCAGCCACTGGCGCCAGTCCGGCATGGCGGTGACGGCCACGTCCTCGTCCTCAAAGGCCTCTTCCGCGTCCTCGGCCAGCGGTGCGGGGCGCTTCGAGAGGACCGCGTAAGTCACCGCCGACAGCACCAGGTTGATCACGAAGCTGGCCGTGAACAGGGTCACGGGGGAGACCTGAAGCGTGGTCTTGTCGACGACCCCCAGCACCAGCGCCCCGGAGACGGCAAGCGGCGAGAACGCCCCCGCGTGTCCGCCGCTGATCACCATCATGCCGACGACCAGCGGGTTCAGCTTGTAGCGGTGGGCGAAGTTCATGCCGATCGGGACGAGCAGCGCGACCGCGGCCGGGGTGAACGTGCCAAAGGCCGTAAGCAGCGCCGCTACCAGGAACAGCACCCACGGAATGAGCGCCACCTTCCCGCGCACCATGCGGACGCCCGCCGTGACGAGCCAGTCGATGGTGCCGTTGCGGCGGGCCACGGAGAACAGATAGGTGACCCCGACGATCGTCACGAAGAGATCCACCGGGAACCCTTCGAAGATCTCCTCCTGCGTGAGCCCGAGGGAGGCGGTGCCGACCACGAAGGTCGCGACGAAGGCGAGGATGCCCAGGTTGATCGGCAGCACGGTGCCGACCACGAACATCACCAACAGGGCGCCTATGGATATCACTAGAGCAGACATCATTGTCCTTGGTGCGGTGGGGACAGGGCAGTGCGGGGGGTGGGTGCGTTCGTGCGTCCCGGTCAGGCGGCGCGCGGTTCGCCTGTACCGGGTACGTAGATGCGCGCGTCGGCGAGCAGCCGTGCGGCCCGCCGTACGGTGACCCGGCCCGGCAGGCCGTCCCGTACGTCGGAGCAGCGGACCGCCACCACGCCCGCCGGGGTGCCGAGGCGCAGCCAGCCGTCGTCGCGGGCGGCCGCGACACCGTGGACCACGGAGTCCTTGAGGAGTCCCGCGGCGGCGAGGGCGACGGCCGAGGTGAGGCCGATCGCAGGGTGCGGCGCGTTCATGCTGAGCATGCGTACCGAGACGTCGTAGTCCTCGGCGGCGACGTGCTCGCCGAGCGTCGTGGTGTACGCCCCCGGGGACCCGACGAGGCCCACCTTCGGCACCGCGTCACCGGGCGTCCGTCCCGGCTCGACCAGACCCATCAACGGCGCGGCGGCATGCCGCACGGCGCGCAGCCACGGCACATCGGCCCGCACCTGGTCCAGGGACTCGGTGCCGCTCCGTCCCGCCCCGTCGGCGTCGACGAGGACGACCGGGGCTCCGGCGTCGACCATGCTCACGAGGACCGGCTCGGCGCCGTGGACCGGCAGCTTCTGCGTGACCTGCCCGGTCGGCAGCAGGGCGCCTGTGGTGCCGCCCGCCGGGTCGAGGAAGGTGAGGCCGACGGCGACACCGCCGGCCCGCGTGCCCGGAACGGTCTGCCTCCCGAAGTGCTGCACCACGCCTCCCGTGGTGTCCACGACACCCTCCAGGACCGCGCCGGTGTTGCTGTTGCGCATGACGACGCGGGTCCGGTCGCCCGCGATCGGCACCATTCCCTTCGCCACCGCGTACAGGGCGACGCCCGTGGCGCAGTTGCCGCAGTTGCTCGTCCACTCCACGGTGGAGTCGCCGATGCCCACCTGCGCGAAGAGGTAGTCGATGTCGACGCCCGGCTCGGGCGAGACACTGACGACCGCCGCCTTGGAGGTGGTGGGGGTGGCGCCGCCGACCCCGTCCAGTTCCACGGGGTCCGCCGCGCCGTACGCGGCGACCAGCATCCGCGCCAACTCCCCGCGGTCCGCGGGGACATGGACCTGGTGGAACAACCAGCACTTGCTGGTGCCGCCACGCACGAGCGTCGCAGGGGTGTGCACGTCTGAGGCTCTTCCTTGATCAGTGGGGAACGCCGGCGGAACGGGCCGCTCCGGCGATTGCCAAGACCATCGCAGAACCGAGACTTGGGGACAATGGCAGTTCACTTCACTCGGGTTTAGCTGCGCTAAAGTCGGCTAAGGTCGGACCCATGCTGAACGTGCGCCGCCTGCTGCTCCTCACCGAGGCCGCCGAGCGCGGCTCGCTCACCGCGGCCGCGGAGGAACTGGGCATGACCACCTCCGCGGCCTCCCAGCAGATGTCCCTCCTGGAGCAGGAGGCGGGGCAGCCGCTCGTGGAGCGGCTGCCCCGCGGCATCCGGCCTACCCCCGCGGGCGCCGCGCTGGCCGAGCGGGGCCGCGCGGTACGCCGTGAACTGCGCGCCGCCGAGGCCGACCTGCACTCCTTCGCCGCCCTCGACCAGGGCACGCTGCAACTCGGCTCGTTCCCCACGGCGAGCGCGTCGCTGCTGCCGCTGGCGCTCACCAAGTTCCGCCGCAGCCACACCGGAATCCGCATCGAGGTGCGGGCGGGCGTGCTCGCCGAACTACGCGAGATGCTGCACACGGGCGAGGTGGAGCAGGCGCTGCTGTGGGACTACGAGTGGAACCGGATCGACGACCCGGCCCTCGCGCTCACCCACCTCCTGGACGACCCCACCGTGCTGGTCGTCCCCGCCGACTCCCCGCTGCGCGCCCACTCACCCGTACATCTGGGCGGTCTCGCGGACCAGGAGTGGATCATCCGCGCGGACAACCATCCCGTCGCCGACGTGCTGCGCCGCAGCTGCCGCCAGGCCGGCTTCGAACCGCGGATCGCCTACGCCTCGCACGACTACCAGGAGGCGCAGGCGATGGTCGCGGCCGGGCTCGGCATCGCGCTCGCGCCCCGGCTCGCCCTCACCAGCCGGCGCAGCGACGTGCGGCTGCTGCCCTTCGCCTCCGACGTCGCCGCGCCGACCCGCCGCATCCTCCTCGCCCGCTCCACGTCCCGGCCCGCGACGCCGCCCGCGCAGGCGATGGCGCGCGTCCTGCGCACGGTGGCGCGGCGGTTCGCGGCGCCGGGACTCGACCGGGCGCAGCTCGGAGCGGTGCGCCGCGGCTGAGGCCGGTGTGACGGTGAGTTCAGATGGCCAGCGTCGCGGACCGCGTGGAGTCCGATGAGGGGCCCGTCTCGATCTCGTACGTACCCGGTTCCACGGCCAGGTCCAGGGACCGGGTCACCGAGGCGAGGACCGTGTCGTCGAGGGCGAAGGTGACCGTGGCCTTCTCGCCCGGCGAAAGGTCCACGCGCCGGAAGCCGCGCAGCTCACGGACGCGCGGCCAGGACGTCGCGCCGCCTATCCGGCGCACGTAGAGCTGCACCGTCTCGCGGACCGGCCGGGACCCGGTGTTGGTGACCTCGACCTCGCACACCCTCTCGGAAACACGTGGCGTGCCGAACTCCGTGGTGGTGTACGACAGTCCGTGGCCGAAAGGGTAGAGGGGTGTCCCCGGTTCGTCGACGTAGCCGCGGAAGCCGTGGTCCTTGGAGTTGTAGAAGACGGGGAGCTGGCCGGAGGAGCGCGGCACCGACACGGGCAGCCGTCCGCTCGGTTCGCAGGCGCCGAGCAACACGTCCGCGACGGCCCGGCCGCCCCACGGGCCCGGGTACCACGCACTCACCAACGCCCCCGCGCTGTCCGCGAGTTCGGGCACCGCGTGCGGGCGGCCCTGGATCAGCACCGCCACGCACGGTGTGCCGGTCGCCGCCACCGCCTCGGCGAGCGCCCGCTGCCCGGCGCCGAGCCGGATGTCGGCGAGGTCGACGCCCTCGCCGCAGGTCATCTCCGTCGGGTTGCCGGTGGCGATGACCGCGGCGCCGTTGTCGTCGAAGAGGGTGTCGTGTTCGCGTGCGCTGGAACCGCCGAGCACGAGCACCGCGACATCGGACGCGGCGGCCAGCTCCACGGCCTCCGCGACCCCCGAACGGTCGTCGCCCACCAGGTCGCAGCCGCGCGCGTACGTCACGTCCGCCCCGGCCTCCCGCAGCCCGGCGAACACCGAGACACCACTGCCCGGCCGCTGCGGCGACGTGTAGTCGCCGATCTGCTGCGGGATGGAGTCGGCATTGGGGCCGATGACGGCGATGCGCCGGGCATCGGGGCGGAGGGGGAGCAGCGCCCCGTCGTTGTGCAGGAGTGTGATCGAGGCGCGAGCGATCCGCTCACTCAACTCCGTTGTAGAGGAGGCCTGTTCGCGCCGATCGGTGACGTACGGCTGCTCGAAGAGCCCGAGGCGGAACTTCAGTGTCAGGACGCGGGCCACCGCCGCGTCGAGGGTCGCGGCCGGGACGAGGCCGCGCTCCACAGCCGTTCCCAGTTCCGGGAACACACCGTCCCACAGGCTCAGGTCCGTGCCCGCCGACAGCGCGAGCGCCGCCGCCGAGGGCCGGTCGCCGGTCAGTCGCACCAGGCGGTCGAGCGCACAGCCGTCCGCCATCACCAGGCCCTCGAAGCCCCAGCGTTCGCGCAGCAGGCCGGTGAGGAGGTCGTGCGAGGCCGCACATGGCAGGCCGTCGAACTCGTTGTACGCGGCCATCACACCCGCCGCCCCGGCCCGCACGCCCGCGAGGGCCGCCGGGAGGTGGATCTCGTGCAGCTCGCGGACACCGATCTCAGTGGCGGCGCTGTTCCGCCCGCCCACCGAACTCCCTTGTCCCGCAAAGTGCTTGAGCACGACGGCCGCCCGGTCCGCGCCGAAAGTCCCACCGGCGCCCTGCATCCCCTCCACCAGCGCCTCGGTGAGCCGCGCCGCCAGGTACGGGTCCTCGCCGAAGCACTCCTCCGCGCGTCCCCAGCGCGGATCGCGCGCCAGGTCGAGCGCGGACACGAGCGCGATGTGCCCGCCACGGGCCCGCAGTTCGGCCGCCGCGGCCGCCGCCGTCTCCCGGTACAGGTCCGGGTCCCAGGTGGCGCCGACCGCCAGGTTCACCGGCAGCACGGTGCCGTCGAGCGCCTGGTGGCCGTGCGGCACCTCCTCCACCATCAGGACGGGGATGCCGAGCCGTGTGTGCTCGACGACATGCCGCTGCACCGCGTCCGCGACCCGCGCCCCGTCCGCCGCCGTGATGCCGTCGGCGAAGGTGACACCGGACCACGGGTCGGCACGTTGCAGGCCGTACAGCGCGCCCATCCCGTCGAACCGCGACACCTCGTCGCGGAAGGCGTCCGTGAGCCGGTGCCCCTCCGCCGTGCGCTCGTAGGCGTCCCAGCCGTACATCCGCTGGTTGACCTGGCCGACCTTCTCGGTGAGCGTCATACGGCCGAGCAGGTCACGCACCCGGTCGGCGATGGGCGCGTCCGCGTCCTGGTACAGCTCCATGGGTCAGGCCTCCGTGTCCAGTTCGATGACCCGCACCCCGTACGGTGCGAGCGTCACCTCGTCGAGCGGCTTGCCCAGACGGTCCGCCGGGCGCACCGTCAGCTCTTCGTCCGCCTGGCTGACCAGCCACAGGAACCGCCGCCCGTCCTCGTGGACGAGGGTGTCCGCGCTGACCAGCGGCGTGTCCACGGTCACCGGCCGGGCCGCGCCCGCGACCTCGGCGAGCGCCGCGTACAGCCGGTGCGTCTGCTCCGGGTTCACCTGTGCCGTCCGCGCGGCCATGTGCTCCAGCGGGTACGTGGCGAGGACCGTGCGGCCCGCGCCGATCTCGTGGACGAGCAGGGCCGGGCGGCCGTGCGCGTCCGTCGCGACGACCCGCGCGCCGTCCGGGACGACCGGCAGCCACGCGCGGCTGTCCTCGTTGCCCGCGACGGCGAAGCGCAGCGTCTCACCGGCCCGCACGCCACCGAAGTCCTCGGTGAACGTCATGGCCAGCTCGTCGTCCTGGATCGGCTCCGCCACCCCGTACGACAGCTGCATCTCGACCCCGAACAGGCCGTCCAGATCGTGGAACCACGGCCCGCGCGTACCGGGGTGCTCGCCCGAGCAGAACGACATGTACACCGTCGCCCCCGCGCGCGCCCGCTCCTCCAGGCCGCGCCGCGTCCGCGTCGTCAACTGCCGCGTGGCCGGCAGCAGATACAGCTCTACGTCACCGTCCTCCGGCAGCCCGTCCACCTCGCGGACGAAGCCCACCGGGAGGTCCGCGCCGCGTGCGGCGACGTACCCCTGGTGCAGCGAGCTGAAGATCAGCGGCCGGTCGGCGGGGCGGCTGTACGGGTAGCCCTTCTCCAGGAACGCCGGAACCACGAGCGCCGCGCCGGCGTCCGTGCGCCGACAGCGAGGGAAGTCCACGGTCTTCAACACGTCGGCGAACGCGGCGAGTTCGCGCAGCGGCTCCTTCGGGCGGCCCGCGCTGTCCGTGATCCCGAAGTGCATCTCGAACGGATGGTGGTCGTACGGCGACTGCTCCCACAGGTCGTCGTAGTCCGTGTTGTTCCAGGCCATCCAGCCGGTCGCGCCGCCGAGCAGCGAGTTGTGCAGTGTCTGCCGGTAGTAGACGCCCGCGTTGCGCGCGGAGACGGTGTCCGTGGACACGCCGAACTCCTCCAGGATCACGGGCTTCCCGGTGACCGCCGCCAGCTCGCACTCGAACGCGGCCCGGTAGTGCTGGCGCGGCCGGTCCGTGTCCGAGCGGTAGACGTGCGGGCCGACGAAGTCCACGTACGCGTCGGTGTCGCGCAGGGAGAAGCCGTTGTCCTTGCCGGTGACCTCGATGCCCCACGCGCCGTCGCCGAGCGACACCGGCTGCGTGGCCCCGGCCGCCACCACGGCCTGACACATGAACTGCGCCCACGCCGTCACCACGTCCGATGACGGCGGGTCGACCTGGTAGATGCGGCCGTACCCAGGCATCTCGTTGGTGATCAGCCAGCCGGTCACCGCCGGGTGGTCCTTGAACCGGCGCGTCATCTCACTCGCGAACCACGCCTGGCGGCCGACCATCCACACGTCCTCGTACAGATCGCGGTTGCCGCGCCAGGCCGGGTCCCAGTTCTCGCCGGACATGTGGCCGACGATGAAGGTGGGCACGGACCCCATGCCGAGTTCCTCGTGCGCGTCGAGGAAGTCCCGGAAGCGGTCGCAGAGTTCCTCGTCGATACGGTGCGGCTCCGGGTGGAAGTCGGGCCAGTAGAAGAAGGAGCGTGTCATGTTGAGGCCGTGGTCGTGCAGGGCCCGGAGCTCCTCGCGCACGACGGCGGGGTCGTAGTTCCGCCACATGAGCGGACCACCTGTACGGGACCAGTAGTTGGCACCGAGCCAGGGCAGGACGGCGGGGTGGTGGGACAGCTGGGCGCTGTGGCGACGCATGGGAGTGCTCCAGAAGAGGTGGTGCGGGAAAAGTGTTACGGATAACGAAAAAGTGTCACGCTTCTACGAGACGGGGGTCTTCGAGGCGGGGCCGGTCGACTCCCGTACGACGAGCCGAGGGCTTTCGGTGAGCTCGGGCGCGGGCACGTGCTCCTCGCCGACCTCCGCGAGGAGTACCCGCGCTGCCGCCGCCCCCACCACGGTCACCCGCTGGTCGACGGTGGTCAGCCGTGGGTGCAGCCAGCGGCCGAGCGGCAGGTCGTCGTAGCCGATGACGGACAGATCGCCCGGGACCGAGAGGCCCGCGCGCTGGGCGGCGCCGATCCCGCACATCGCCATCGAGTCGTTGGCGTACACGATCGCGGTGGGCCGGGGGGAGAGGGCCAGCAGCCGCTCCGTCGCGGCGATCGCGGCCTCGGCGCCGAAGTCGGTGGGGATCACGGCGGCCGGGGTGAGCCCGGCCCCGGCAAGCACCTCGGTGAGCACGCCCTGCCGGAACCCGGAGTGGACCAGCTCCGGCGGCCCGGACACGTAGCCGATACGCCGGTGGCCGAGGGCGAGCAGATGCTCCACGGCCTCCGTGACACCGGTCTCCTGGTGGCTGAGCATCACTCCGTCCGGGCCGCCGAGGAGCACGAACGGCAGCCCCAGGCGCCGCAGTTGAGCCGGGCGCGGGTCGTCGATCCGGCTCTCCGTGAGCACCGCCCCGTCGACCCGGCCCTCGGCGGCGAGGCGCTCGTACAGTCGGCCCTCCTCGTCGACGTCCGCGACGAGGTGGAGGAGCAAACCGTAGCCGCGCGGCGCCAGCTCGCTCTCCAGACCGTTGATCAGCTCGCTGAAGTGCGGGTCCGTGCCCAGCACATCGCTGGGGCGGCGCACCACGAGGGCGACGGTGTGGCTGCGGGAGCGGCGCAGGGCGCTCGCCGCCGCGTTCGGCGACCAGCCGAGGCGCGCCGCGGCGTCCTGCACACGCTGCCGGGTCGGCTCGGAGATCCGGCCCGTACCGTTGAACACCTTTGACACCGCGGCCGGTGACACCCCGGCCTCGGCCGCCACGTCCTTGATGGTCGGGCGCCTGCCCGAGGTCGTCCGCGCACTCACATCTTCACCGCGCCACTGACCAGAGCCGTCTGCATCCTCTTCTGAAGCACCGTGTACACGATCCACACCGGGACGAGGGTGAGCACGGTGCCCGCCGTCAGTACACCGTAGTCCGTGCCGGTCACCGACTTCAGGGTGGGCAGGGCGACTTGGATCGTGCGCAGGTCCGGATCGGGGCCGATGAGGACGAGGGAGTACAGGTACTCGTTCCAGAAGCTCAGGAAGTTGAGGAGGAGCACCGTGGCGATGCCGGGCATGCACATCGGCGTGTAGATGTGCCGCAGTACCGCGAAGGTCGAGGCGCCGTCCATCCGCGCCGCCTCCTCCATCTCCTTCGGGATGGTCCGCATGAACTGCACCAGGATCACCACCGACAGCGGCAGCGCGGTCGCCGGGAGCAGCAGCACCATGAACGTACGGGTGTGGAACAGGCCGGCGGCGGCCGCGAGCAGGAACGTCGGGAACAGGGCGGCGAACGTCGGGATCAGGAACCCGAGCGAGAACACCTTCTCGATCACGGACGCCGCCCGGCCCTCGGAACGGGCGAGCGCGAACGCCGCCGGGACCGCGAGCCCGAGCGTCAACACCAGGGCCAGCACGGTCACCAGCGCCGAGTTCACCACAGCAGTGCCCAGGCCCGCGGTCCGGAACGCCGTCGTGAAGTTGTCGAGGCCGAAGGAGGTGGGCGGTGCGAGGGGGCTGCCGAAGATCGCGTCGTTGGACTTGAACGCGGAGGCGACGAAGTAGTACAGCGGCACAGCGAGCAGCACCGCGTACCCCCACACCAGGATGTGCGCGGGCCACCACGACCGGCCGAACTTCGTACGACGCTTGCTCAGGGGGAGACTCATGGGTGAACGGCTCCGATCGGCTCAGGGCTCAGTGGCTGGCGCGGAAGACACGGCGGACGGTCAGCAGGCCCACGAGCCCGGCCAGGAACAGGATCACGCCCACGGCCTGGCTGTATCCGAGGTCCGCCTCGATGAACGCCTTCTGGTAGACGAGGAAGGACAGCGTCGTCGACGAGGTGCCGGGACCGCCCTGGGTGAGCAGCAGCACGTTCTGCGCGGAGCCGAACAGCGTCCACAGCAGTTGCAGCATCGTCACCACACCCACGTAGTCCCGCACGACCGGGAAGTGGATGCGCCACATCGTCCGCCAGTGCCCCGCGCCGTCCAACTGCGCGGCCTCGCCGAGGTCCTCGGGGACGCTGGACAGGCGCGCCGCGAACAGCACGGCGGTGAAGCCGATGCCCGCCCAGATGTCCAGTGCGATCAGGCAGTACAGGGCGGTCGAGGGGCTGGCGAGCCACGCGTCGGTGAGGGAGTCGAGGCCGATTCCCGACAGGGCGCCGTTGAGCAGGCCGTCGGGGGAGAGGGCGGCGTAGAAGACCATCGCCTTCGCCGGTGTCGAGATCAGGCCGGGCACGAACAGCAGATACCGGATGACTCGATGGCCCGGCGGCTTCTGCGCCACGTAGTAGCCGATCATGTACGCGCACACGATCATCACCGGCAGCGCGATCACGAGCTGGACCGCCGTGTTGCGTACGGCCGCCCAGAAGGCCGGATCGGCGAAGACCGTGCGGAAGTTGTCGAGGCCCGCGAAGGACACCGTCTGGAGCATGCCCGGCCAACGCAGGGCCGCGATCACGAAGATCGCGACCATCGGGCCGACCATGAACAGCAGGTACCAGACGAGCGCGGGCAGCGCGAGGATGGTGCTGCCCTGGCGTCCCTTGCGGCTGCTGCCGGACTTTTCGGGGGTGGGGGCCCGGTCCGCGGTGACGCTGGGCCGGGACGAAGTGATCGTCATCGGGGTCGACTTCCGTTCTCGACGTGCTCGGCGCTGTCGGTGTTGTCCACGGGCGGGCTCAGGCGGAGCGGTACGCGGATTCCAGCGCCGTGCGGATGGCACGCGCGGAGGTACCGGGAGTGAACGCGGTCGACGTCGCCTGGATCAGCGGCTGGGCGGCTACCGACGGGATGTACTGGTCCGGAAGCACCACCTGGCCGACGGAGTCGCCGAGTCGCTGCGCCTTCGCCACCAGCGGGAAGTTCGTGCTGAGCGCCTCGGTGACCACCGACATGTCGCGGCCGCCCTCGGTGACGAACCGGTCGACGACCTCCGGCCGGTACATGAAGCGGACGAACCGCTCCACCGTCTTGATTTTCTTCACGCCGTTCGGGCTGATCCAGAAACCGGAGACGGTGTACGTGCGCAGGATCGTCGGCTTCTTCTGCGCGGCCCCGTCGGTGAGCGGGAAACCGCCGACCGAGGTGGTCTTGACAACGTTGTCGGGAACGCTGGCGAGAGCGGAGGACATCGCCGACTGCATGGCCGCGTGGCCGGTGTTGAACTGCGTCGTCATCGCGTCCGACGTGAGGCCCTGCGCCTTGTCGGCGAACACCCCGGCGTCGCGCAGATCCACGAAGTAGCCGATGCCCTCCTGTGCGCCGCGCGAGCCGCTGAAGTCACCGGTGCGGTACAGGTGCCGGGCCTCGGCGGGGGTGAGGAACGTCTGGATGATCTGGGCGAGCAGCTTCTGGCCCGTCCAGTCGTTGCCGCCCACCGTGAACGGGGTGATGCCCTTGCCGCGCAACTTCTTGGCGGCGGCGACGAGTTCGTCGGACGTGGTCGGCGGGGCGTCGACCCCGGCGCGCTCAAGGAGTGCGTGGTTGAAGGCGATCGGCCAGTTCGTCCCGATGTAGGGGAAGGCGCGCAGCCGGCCCTCGGTGTCGGTCCACTCGGTGACGGCCTTCGGGATGATCCGCTCGCGCAGTCCCCAGTCGTCGAGATACCCGCCGACGGGAACGGTGGCGCCGACCTCGGTCCACGACAGCGTCTTGTCGTAGAGGTTGACCATTACGACATCGGCCTCGGCGCGCGCGAGCCGCGAGGTCTCGTAGACCTGCCCGAGGTCATCGCCGTTGATCAGGTTCTTCACGGTGATGTCCGGGTTTTCCTTGCGGAACTGGTTCACGACCGCACGGAAGGTGGGGGAGCCGGGCGCGTTGCCGCCCATCTGGCTGTGGATCACGAGGGTGTCGGGGTCCGAGCCGTAGGCGTCGAGCGCACCGCACGCACTGAGCGCAGGCACCGCCGCAAGACCCGCACCCAGAGCCATGAAGCCGCGTCGATTCATCGGGGAGCGCAAGGCGGGAGGCCTCCTGTCGCGTTGGTATATCGATATACCTTCGGGGTGCGAGCACCGTAAGCAGGAAGCGGACCGGGGTCAACCCTTTGGTGTGGGTGACGTGTTGTGACCGGCTACCCCTGAGCCGTGGGCCGGACCACGATGTCACCTACGTCGACGTTGTCCGGCTGCTCGACGGCGAAGGCGATGGCGCGTGCGATGGCGTCCGGCGGGATGGCGATGTCGGCCATGGACGAGGCGAGTCGGTCCCGTACCGCAGGCGCCATGTGGTCGGCGAACTCCGTGCGGGTCATGCCTGGCGAGACGACCGTCACCCGCAGGCTGTCGCCGGCCTCCTGGCGCAGGCCTTCGGAGAGGGTGCGCACCGCGTTCTTGGTGGCGGCGTACACCGCCTGTGTCGGGACGATGCGGAGTCCCGCGGTGGACACGACGTTGACGAAGTGGCCAGAGCCCTGCTCCCGGAAGACGGGCAGCGCGGCGGCGATCCCGTACAGGACGCCCTTGAAGTTGACGTCGACCATGTTTTCCCAGTCCTCGACGCACAGGTCGTCGAGCGGGGAGATCGGTCCGATCCCGGCGTTGCTGACGAGTGCGTCGATGCGGCCGAAGCGGCTGCGCGCCAACTCGACGAGCGCGGCCAGGTCCTGGCGCTGCGTCACATCCGTGCGGATCCAGGCGACTTGGCCGCCCGACTTCTCGATGCGGCTCGCCAGATCCGCCAGGCGCTCGGTGCGTCGCGCGCCGAGGACGACCTTGGCGCCGCGTTCCGCGAGCAGCAGGGCCGTGGCCTCGCCGATGCCGCTGCCGGCACCTGTGATCGCCACGACTTTGCCTTCGATTCCCGACATCGGTGGTCCTTCCGGAGGGGGCTGGGTGGGCGTGGACAGGCCGGGCCGTGCCCACGGAGAGAAAGTGGGGAACCCCCCACTTAGGCTGATGGTGCGACCATAAGTGGGGTAGCCTCCACTTAGCAAGTGGGCACGGAAGGGGCCGGCGATGGACCGAGGTACTCAGCGGCCGCTGAGGGCGGACGCGCGACGCAACCGGGAGAAGATCCTGGCCGCCGCGGTGCGGGCGTTCACCGATGACGGCCTCGACGTGGGCCTCGAACGCATCGCCAAGGCCGCGGGCGTCGGCAGCGCGACCCTGTACCGCAACTTCCCGACCCGCGAAGCCCTGATCGAAGCGGCCTACCGCAACGAGGTGGCCCGACTCTGCGAAGCCGCCACCGAACTGCTCGCGGCGCACCCGCCGTACGAGGCGCTGCGCGCGTGGACCCGCCGCTTCATGGACTACGCGAGCGCCAAGTACGGCATGGCCGACGCGTTGCGCGCCATGGCCGCCGAGGGTGGCAACCCGTACGGGCACAGCCGCGACATGATCGAGGCGTCCATCGCCGAGCTGATGGACGCCTGTACGCGCGCCGGGGCGATCCGCTCCGACATCCCCACGAGCGACATCTTCGCCGCACTCGCGGGAATCGCCCTCACCTCGGCCGGGCCAGGACAGCGCGCCCAGGCCGAACGGCTCCTCGACCTCACCCTGGACGGGCTGAGGCGCACGGACTGACGCTCAAGCGGCTCGGGCGGCCGAGGAGGCTCAGGCGCGCAGCCCGGGGTGGGCGCGGGGCCTGCTGGGTGGGGGCAACTCCGCGAATTCCACGAAGAGTTCGGGGCGCTCGGCCTGGATCGTGCCGATGTCGTCGAACACGCCCTGGAGGTGACCGCGCAGCGCCTGCTCGGCCCCCGCCGCGTCGCGCAGTTCCAGGGCGTCGACCACCGCCCGGTGCTCGTCGATGAGGTGCTCGATGCGGCGCGGCAGCGGCAGACTCAGCCGGCGGGCGCGGTCGAGGTGCGCCTTGGCCGTGGTGACCGTGCGCCACAGTGTGCGGTGGCCGCTGGCCTCCATCAGGCGACGGTGGAAGGCCTCGTCCTGCTCGAAGAACAGGTCGTCGTCCGCCGCCTCGAACGCGGCGCGCTGCGCGTCGAGGATCGCGCGCAGCGCCGCGATGTCCTCGCCGTCGGCCCGCTTCACCGCCTCGCGCAGCGCGGCCAGTTCGAGCGCCTCGCGCATGAACTGGGCTTCCAGTACGGCGTCGACGCTGATCCGGGAGACGAACGTACCGAGCTTCGGGAAGATGTCGACCAGTGACTCCTCGCCGAGCAGGATCAGCGCCTCGCGCACCGGGGTGCGGCTGACGTCGAGCTCCGCGGCGAGTTCGTTCTCCGACAGCGGGGCGCCCGGCAGCAGTTCGAGCGATGTGATGCGCGAGCGCAGCAGTGCGTGCACGCGTACCCGGTTGGACTCCTTGGGTGTCGCCTCCTCCGGCGTGCGCCGGCCCGTCTTCCTGCTTCGTCGCTGCTCGTCCCGCATGCCGTCACCCTACTCACCTCAGCTGCGGAAATTCTTACATACAAGCCTTGTATGTAAGCGGTGGCGCAGGTAGAAAGTGACAGGCCCGCTTCCGACCGGAGGTCAATGATGACCAGCCATCCCGTCACCGGCACCGAGGTGACGACGCCGTCCGGCACGACCCCGCCGCCCCGTCCCCGCGGCCGTGGCAAGAACGTCCGCTGGGGCATCGCCGTGCTCTGTTTCGGCGGCCTCGCGGTCAACTACCTCGACCGCTCCACGCTCAGCGTCGCGCTGCCCACCATGTCCAAGGACCTGCACATCGGCCCCGAGACCCAGGGCTTCGTGCTCAGCGCGTTCTTCGTGACGTACGCGATCTGCCAGCTGCCCGCCGGCGCGCTTCTCGACAAGTACGGCGTGAAGCGGGTCTTCGCGCTCGGCGCGATCTGGTGGTCGGTGGCCACCATCGGCATGGGCCTGGTGCGCGGCGTCGGCTCGCTCGTCGGGGCGCGGATGCTGCTCGGCGCGGGCGAGGCCGCCGGCTATCCGGCGCCCGCGAAGGCCGTCTCGCGCTGGTTCCCGCGGCACGAGCGCACCCTCGCCAACAGCGTGTGGGACAACGGCGCCCGCGTCGGCACCGCCATCGCCCTGCCGCTCGTCACGATGCTGGTCTCGGTCTTCCACTGGCGGATCGCCTTCGTCGTCTGCGGACTGCTCGGCTTCCTGTGGATCATCGGCTGGTGGCGCCTGTACCACGAGCCCGCCGACCACCCGAGGCTCAGCGCGGAGGAGCGCGAGTACATCGAGGCCGGTGGCGCCCGCGTCGAGGAGACACCCGCCGAGCAGGACGGTGCGCCCAAGGTGCGCTGGCGCGACCTGTTCCGGTACCGGACGGTCTGGGGCATGATGCTCGGCTTCTTCTGCCTCAACTACGTCATCTACTTCTTCATCACCTGGTTCCCCAGCTACCTCGTTGACGAGCGCGGGTTCGACCTCCTCTCGCTCGGCTTCTTCGGCACCGTCCCCGGCCTCGTCGCCATCGCCGGATCGCTGCTCGGCGGCTACACGGCCGACCGCCTCCTTCGCAAGGGCTGGTCCACCACCAAGGTCCGCAAGACCTGCCTGATCTCCGGCACCCTGTGCTCCTCCGTCATCGCGCTCGCCGTCGTCGTACCGACCGCGTCCGGCGCGCTCGCGCTGCTCTCCCTGAGCTACGCGTCGCTGACCTTCGCCACCGCGTCCGTCGCCTCGCTGCCCGCCGACGTCGCGCCCACCGCGGGCCATGTCGCCTCCCTCGCGGGCATCCAGAACTTCGCCTCGAACGTCGCCGGCGCCCTCGGCCCGATCGTCACCGGCTTCCTGCTTGCGGCCTCCGGCGGCTCGTACCTGGTGCCGCTGCTCGTCTCCGGCGCGCTGTCGATCGTCGGGGCCCTGACCTACGCGTTCGTCATCAAGCGTGTGGAACCGCTGCCGGTTCGCGCCTGAGACCGTTGGTTCCACCTTCCGTCTTCCGTACGACAGAAAGAGATGCCCCGTGGCCACCACCACGCACCGCGCCGCCGTGCTGCACGGGCCCAAGGACCTGCGCGTAGAGGACCGTCCGCTGCCCGAGCCGGGTGACGGCGAGGTGCTCGTCGCCGTCCGCGCAGTCGGCCTGTGCGGCTCCGATCTGCACTACTACGAGCACGGTGAGAACGGTCCCAACGTGCTGCGGCAGCCGACCGTCCTCGGCCATGAACCGGCCGGGTTCGTCGTCGGTCACGGCGCCGGCGCGGACGACCTGCCCCACGGCACACCTGTCGCGATCGAGCCGGCACACCCTTGCGGGCGCTGCGCCCTGTGCCGGGCCGGGCGCTACAACCTGTGCCCGAAGGGCACGTGCTTCGGCTCGCCGCCCACGAACGGCGCGCTGACAGAACTCATCGCCGTACCAAGGGACTTCGTGCATCCACTGCCCGAGGGTATGGACGTGAAGCTGGGCGCGCTCGTCGAACCTCTCGCGGTCGCCGTGCACGCCGTGCGCCGCGCGGGCGTAGCGCCGGGTGAGCGGGTCCTGGTCACCGGCGCCGGGCCGATCGGGGTGCTCGTCGCCCAGGTCGCCGCTGCCTGCGGTGCTCTCGTGACCGTGTCCGATGTGGCGTCGGCCCGGCGCGAGTTCGCCGCCCGGCTCGGCGCCGGGACCATCGACGCGACGGCGCTCACCCCCGACCCCGACCGGGCGCACGCGCTCGCCGACCCGGACGGCTACGACACCGTCCTCGACTGCTCAGGCGTCGGCCCCGCCCTGGTGTCCGGGATCCGCGCGCTGCGCCCCGGCGGCACCGCCGTCGTCGTCGGCAACCCGAACCGCCCGGAGACCGAGCTGCCGTTGGCCTGGATGCAGCGGCAGGAGATGTCCCTGCTCACCTCCTTCCGGTACGCCGCCGGGGACTTCGCGGCGGCCGTGCGGCTGGCCGGGTCCGGCCGCGTACGCCTCGACGAGCTGGTCACCGCGGAGTTTCCCCTGGAGCGTGCCGGTGAGGCGTTGCGCTCCGCGCTGGTCGACCGGACGCAGATGAAGGTGCTCGTCACGCCCGGCGGGGTGGGCGTGTGAGCGGGATCGACTGGCGGGGGCTGCCGCGGCTGGGTAAAGGCTGGGGCTCCGCCCCCTACCTCGCGCCTCAATCGCCGGCGGGGCTTGAGGGGGCCTCCGGCATCGTCCACCTCGGCCTCGGCAACTTCCACCGCGCCCACCAGGCCGTGTACACCGCCGACGCGCTGCGGCACACCGATGGGCCCTGGGGGATCACCGGTGTGGCCACCACGCCCGGTGACCGGCCCCGGCCGGTGATCGAGGGGATGGCCGCGCAGGACGGGCTCTACACCGTGCTCACCCTGCACCGCGGCGGTGCCGTCGCCGCGAGCGTGCCCGGCGTGCACCACCCGGGGCTGGTCGCCGACGGACAGGGCGCGGACGTGGTCGCCGCCATCGGCGCCGCCACCACCCGCATCGTCTCCCTCACCGTCACGGAGAAGGGCTACACGTTCGGCGCCGACGGCCGCCTGGACCTCGACGACCCGCTCATCCGCGCCGACCTGGCGAGCGGCGCCACTCCGCGCACCACCATCGGCCTCATCGCGCGCGGACTGCAACAGCGCCAGCGGACCGGTGCCCCGCCCGTGACGGCCCTCAGCTGCGACAACCTCATGGACAACGGGCACCGGCTCCGGTCCCTGCTCGACGAGTTCATCGCCGCGCTGCCCGCCGCCGAGCGCGAGGACCTCCAGGCGTACGCCGACGCCTGCGTGTCGACACCGAACAGCATGGTCGACCGGATCGCGCCCGCCACCACCGACGAGCACCGTGCCCTGGCCGCCCGCGCGTTCGGCGTCCGCGACACCGTGCCGGTGCCCACGGAACCGTACAAACTGTGGGTCATGCAGGACGACTTCCGTGCGGGGCGGCCCGCGTGGGAGCAGGCGGGCGCGGTCTTCACCGACGACGTGGCACCGTACGAGCTGATGAAGCTGCGCCTGCTCAACGGCGCGCACTCGCTGCTCGCTTACCTCGGGCTGCTGCGCGGCCACCGCTCCATCGACCGGGCAGTCGGCGACGAACTCCTCGGCGGGGTGGTCGAGTTCGCGATGCGGGAGGAGATCCTGCCGACCGTTCCCGAGCCGCCTGACATGCCCGGAGCGGGCTACATCGGCGAACTCCTCGACCGCTTCGCCAACCCGGCGCTCGGCCACCGCACCGCCCAGGTCGGCTCCGACGGCTCCCTGAAGATCCCCGTGCGCTGGGCCGGCACCCTCACCGAGTCACTGGCCGCCGGACGTGTGCCGCGCGTGCTGGCGCTCGGTTTCGCCGCGTACGTACGGATGATCACGGCGGACGACGCGTACGACGAGCGGAGTCTGGGCACCGTCCACGACGGCGCCCGAGCCCGGCTGACCGAACTGGCGTCGCGCGCGACCGGCCCCGACGGGAAGGCCCGCCTACTGCTCGCCGAAGGCGGGCTGCTGCCCCAAGAGGCGGCCCAGCACCTGGAGTTCGCGAACACCGTCGCCGAGTTCGCCCGGGTTCTGGACGTGCACGGGGTCGAAGCCGCGCTGCGGGCCGCCGCCCGCGACTGACACACCACCCAACGACGCCACCCCCCGAGAGAACGGCACCGCATGTCCTCCACCATCACCTCCGCCGAGGTCTTCGTCACCTGTCCCGGCCGCAACTACGTCACCCTGAAGATCACCACCTCCGACGGTGTCACCGGCATCGGAGACGCCACCCTCAACGGCCGAGAGCTGTCCGTCGCCTCCTACCTGCGCGACCACGTCTGCCCCACGCTCATCGGCAAGGACCCGGCCCGCATCGAGCACGTGTGGCAGTACCTCTACAAGGGCGCCTACTGGCGGCGCGGCCCGGTCACCATGACCGCGATAGCCGCCGTCGACGTGGCGCTCTGGGACATCAAGGGCAAGGTCGCGAACCTGCCCGTCTACCAGCTGCTCGGCGGCGCCGCCCGCGACGGTGTCACCGTCTACGGCCACGCCAGCGGCAACACCATCCCCGAACTCCTCGACGACGTACGCCGGTTCAGGGACAAGGGCTTCCGCGCGGTCCGTGCCCAGGCCGCGGTCCCGGGCCTGGAGCGCGTCTACGGCATGCGCAAGGGCGACGGCGACACCTACGAGCCCGCTGACGGCAGCCTGCCGAGCGAGGAGTTCTGGGACACCGGCGCCTACCTGGACTTCGTACCCGAGTACATGGCCGCCGTCCGCGAGGAGTTCGGCTTCGGGTTCCACCTGCTGCACGACGTGCACCACCGGCTCAGCCCGATCGAGGCGGGCCGGCTCGGCAAGTCCCTTGAGCCGTACCGCATGTTCTGGATCGAGGACCCGACGCCGGCCGAGGACCAGGAGGCCTTCCGGCTGATCCGGCAGCACACCACGACGCCGCTCGCGGTCGGCGAGATCTTCAACTCGATCTGGGACTGCCAGCACCTCATCACCAACCGGCTGATCGACTACATCCGCGCCTCCGTCTCCCACGCGGGCGGCATCACACACCTGTGCCGGATCTTCTCGCTCGCGGAGCTCTACGGGGTGCGCTCCGGTTCGCACGGCGCGGGCGACCTCTCCCCGGCCTCGTTCGCCGCCGCACTCCACATCGACCTGTCGGTACCGAACTTCGGCATGCAGGAGTACATGGCCCACCTCCCCGGATACGAGGAGGTGTTCCACACGTCATGGACCTTCGAGGACGGTCTGATGCACCCCGGCGACCGCCCCGGCATCGGCGTCGAGTTCGACGAGAAGGCCGCCGAACGGTTCCCGTACGAGCGCAAGTACCTGCCGGTGAACCGGCTGAAGGACGGGGGCGTGCACGACTGGTGAGTCAGTCGAGGCAGTCCTGCGGCGCGGTCCCCGCCGCCGTCAACGGCAGTCCCAGCTGGGCGCGTTCAGTGACCCAGCGGGTGGGGCGGTGGCGGGGATCGCCGGTGCTGGTGTGCAGGCTGCGCTGCAGCTCCAGCATGCGGGCGGTGCCGACCTGATCGCCCCAGGCCAGCGGCCCCGTGGGGTAGCCGAGGCCGAGTGTCACGGCGAGGTCGATGTCCGCAGGGGCGGCGAGAGAACGCTCGGCGATGGAGGCGGCGACCGACACCACTGAGGCGAGGAGGCGCTGCGCCACGGAACCGGCGGTGTCACGGACGAGCGTCACGGTGTGTTCCGCGCGGGCCAGTACCGCGCGGGCATCGCGGGCGGCGGTCGCGTCGGCTGCCGGAGTCACCGACAGCACCCGTCGGCCAGTCGCCACGGACAGCGGGTCCACGCCGAACGTGCGCGCGGCGGGGAGTCCGTGGGCGGCGACCGCGTCGGCCACGGTGGTGCCCCAGACCGGGACCAGGACGAGAGCGTCGGCCGACGGCTGTTCACTTGTCTCGACGGTGGCGCCGGTGACGGTCAGGGTGTCGCGCAGCGCCGTGTCGTCGCCCGCCACGAACACCGGCCGGTCGGCGTTCCCCGTGACCGGTGCTTCCGTGGCGGAGCCGGGGGCATCGGGACCGTACGCGTACCAGCCCTGTCCGGTCTTGCGGCCGAGCAGGCCCGCCGTGACCCGGTTCGGAGTGAGGTAGGAGGGGCGGAGCCGGGGCTCGTGGCGGAAGCCCTGCCAGATGGAGTCGATGACCGCCGACGTGACATCGAGCCCGGTGAGGTCCATCAGTTCGAACGGGCCCATCCGCAGGCCCAGTACGTCGCGGGCGACACGGTCGATGTCCGCCGGTGTCGCCACCGACTCCTCAAGGAGTGCGAGCGCCTCGGTCACAAGGCCGCGCCCGGCGTGGTTGACCAGGAAGCCGGGGGTGTCGGCGACCGTGACCGCGCGGTGACCGCAGCTCTCGACCAGCGCCGTGAGGGCGGGTGCGATCTCGGGGCGCGTCGCGGCGCCCGGCACCACCTCCACGATCCGCATCAGCGGCACGGGGTTGAAGAAGTGCAGGCCCGCGAGGCGCGTGGGGTCGTCGAGCGTCGCCGCGATCCGTGTCACCGACAGGGAGGATGTGTTGGTCGCGAAGACGGTGGTGGCCGGGAGCGCCTGCTCCAGTTTCCCGAGGACCTCCGCCTTCGTGCCCAGGTCCTCCCGTACGGCCTCAACCACCAGCTCCACGTCAGGACCCGGCGCCCACGGGTCGTCCAGCGGGAGCAGCCGTGCCACGGCCGCCGCACAGTCCTCGGCGGTCATGCGGTCCTTGGCGACCGCGCGCTCCAGCATGGACCGTACGAAGTCCACGGCCTCCCGCACCGCCTCCGCCCGGACGTCTCCCAGCTCGACGGTGTGTCCGGCACTGGCCGCCCACTGGGCGATGCCGCGGCCCATGGCTCCGGCGCCGACGATCCTGATACGCATGGCAGTTGTAGACCTTTCGTAGGTACGGGAGACGGGCCGACGGGAAGCGGGTGTCAGCGGAGGTAGACCCGGCCGGGGTCGACGTCCTCGCGCAGCAGCCGCAGCTCCGCCGCGCTCGGCGGCTCCACCGTCTCGACACGGTTGGCCACTTGGAGGTCCCAGCCCGTCGCCTCCTTGACCTGCTCGACCGTGACACCGGGGTGCACGGCGGTCAGCCGCAGCTCCTCGCCGACGCCCTCGCGGGCCAGGATGCCCAGCTCGGTGATGACACGCGTGACACCGACGCCCAGCGGCCGGATGCCCTCCGCGAGCGCGCGGTCGGGCCCTGGTGTGGTGCAGAAGTCCAGGGTCTCGGTGAAGGAGCGCGGGTTGTGCCGGCGCATCACGACGAAGACCTCACGGGAGTTGGCCATCACCTCGATGCCGCCGCCGGATCCCGGCAGCCGCACCGACGGGTTCTCCCAGTCCCCGATGACCGAGGTGTTGAGGTTGCCCCAGCGGTCGATCTGCGCGGCGCCGAGGAAGCCGACGTCGATGTGTCCGCCCTGGAGCACGCAGCCGAACAGGGCCGGCATCGAGAGCACCGCCTCCGCGCCCGAGATGAGCACGGCGTCCGCGATGGTCTCCGGCAGATGCGAGGGGTGCGCGCCGCACACCCCGGACTCGTACACGACCTCGATCCGCGGGGCGACCGTCAGGTGCGCCAGTTCGGTGGCGAGGGTGGGAAGCCCGATTCCGGCGAACACGGTGCGACGGGCGGCCAGTTCGCGTGAGGCGACTACGGAAAGCAGCTCCGAAGAGGTGACCGTCCCGGCGGTCTCGGGCGCCTCGGATGTCTTGGACGTCGACGTCCCGGGCATGGCGGCAGTCATAGGGGTCAGATCCTTCTCGTGTGTCGCGCTCACAGTCGCCGTCCGTAGTTCACCGGTTCGCTGAGTGCCTCGCCGACCGCGAGGCCCGCCCAGAACTCCTCGCCCTGCTTGGCGACGTACTCGGCGTGGTCGGCCGTCCCGTACACCCACTCCGCCAGCCACTCCTCGAGGCGCTGCGGGTCCTTGCTGATGTGTGACCAGGCGCGGTAGAAGGCGTTGTCCCGGTCGTAATAGCCCTGGGCGAACGACGGGTGCGCGCCGCGCGGGCAGACGACGACGGCGTCCACGGCGTGCGCCGGGACGAGCGTGCGGTTGGGGTCCGAGCGGACCACGTCGTCCTCGACGAGCTCCTCGACCACGACGATCGCCTTGTCGGCCGCGTACACCGCCTCGGCCTGGATGCCGGTGAGACCCCAGATCTGGGTGTTGCCCCGGCGGTCGGCGCGCTGCGCGTGGATGATCGTGACGTCCGGGTTCACGGGCGGGACGACGTAGATCTGCTCGTCCTCGCCGTCAGGACCCGGATACGGTGAAGTCACCTTGCGCAGCGCGTTGTTGATGCCGGGCAGGTCGCTGCCGCCGTACGAGCGCAGGGGGTAGAACGGCAGCCGCTGGGAGCCGGCCAGGTAGCGGCAGATCATCCCGTAGTGGCTGTACTCCTCGAAGGCGAGCGGCGCCGGGTCGGCCCGCTCGATCCTGCGGCGCAGCTCACCGAGCGAACCCGCGGAGGAGTTGCCGACGAAGGAGGAGACGAGGCGCGAGACGCAGCCCGCGGCGAGCATCTGGTCGACGACGATGTCCGCCGTCATCCGGACCACGGTCAGATCCTTGCGGCCCTGCCGGATGATCTCGTGTCCGGCGGCGGTGGGGACGAGGTGGGTGAAGCCCTCGATGCCGACGGTGGCGCCGTCCTGCACGAAGGTGGCGATGGCCTCCTTCATCGACATGACCTTTGGTGACACGGTGCTCCTCGGTGAGTGCCTGGTGGTCGCTCTACCGTGTCAGCGCCTATTGATTGCCGTCCAATACCAAATTAAGGTCGGATCAAGACAGCTGATTAATGAATGGGGGCGGGCTCGTGGAGCTGCGTCATCTCACCGCGTTCACCGCCGTCGCCGAAGAGCTGCACTTCGGCCGGGCCGCCAAGCGGCTTCAGATGGCGCAGCCGCCGCTGAGCCAGCAGATCCGGCAGCTGGAGAAGGAGCTCGGCGTCCAGCTCTTCGAGCGCAACACCCGCTCCGTGCGCCTCACGACTGCGGGGGAGTCCTTCCTCGAACCCGTACGGACCGTGCTCGACGACCTCGACACCGCGGTGCGGGCCGCGAAGGCGGCCGGGCGCGGGGAGTTCGGCCGGGTCACCATCGGGTTCGCGGGCGCCTCCAGCCACGAGACACTGCCCCGCCTCACCCGCGCCGTACGGGCCGCGCACCCGGCCATCGAACTGGTCATGAAGGGCCAGACGTACGCCAACGTCGCGCTCGACCGGGTCGCGGACGGCTCGCTCGACCTCGGCTTCGTGCGGCTCCCGGTGACGCAGCCGGGCGTGGCCCACCGGGTCATCGACGAGGAGGAGCTGCTGTGCGCGCTGCCCTCCGACCACCACCTCGCCGCGCTCGACGAGATCCCCATCGGCATCCTCGCCGAGGAGCCCTTCGTCTCCTTCCCCGCGAACGCCGGGTCCACGGTCCGCGACGCGATGGTCGAGACCTGCGAGGCGGCGGGCTTCAACCCGCGTGTGGTGCAGGAGGCCCCCGACTCGTACACGATCCTGGCGCTCGTCGCGGCGGGCGTCGGCGTCACGCTCACGGTGTCCTCGGTCCGGCACATCCAGCAGACCGGGCTCGTCTACCGGCCCCTCGCGGGGCCGCCCATCCGGCGCCAGGCGGCCCTCGCCTGGCGGGCCGACAACCCCTCTGCCGCGCTGCGTGCGGTGCTCGCGGTCTGCGAGGAGGCGCTGCCGACTCCCGGAAGCGCTGAGGGAGAGGTTGCGGGATCGAGAGATTGAGACGTCATCCGTCTTGATGGATCGAAAACTTGGTATTGGACCGACTCAGCGGTCGGGTGCGATGGTCGGCTCACCTCCCTGAGCCGCCCGAAAGGTGTTCCGCCGTGCCTGAATCCCCGCACGACCAGGCCGATGTCGTCATCTGCGAACCACTGCGCACCCCCATCGGGCGCTTCGGCGGCGCCTTCGCCCGGCAGACGCCGGCCGCCCTCGCGGCCCGCGTGATCTCCGAGCTCGTCGCCCGCACCGGGATCGACCCTGACCGGGTCGACGAGGTGATCCTCGGGCAGGCCTATCCCTCCTCCGACGCCCCGGCCATCGGCCGCGTCGCCGCGCTGGATGCCGGCCTTCCCGACTCCGTCACCGGCGCCCAGATCGACCGGCGCTGCGGGTCCGGGCTGCAGGCCGTCCTCGACGCCGCCATGCAGATCAGGGCCGGGTTCAGCGAGGTCGTGATCGCCGGCGGCGTCGACGTGATGAGCGCCGCCCCGTACTACACGCACGACGGCCGCTGGGGCATCAAGGGCCCGGGGCTCCAGCTCCACGACTCCCTCGCACGCGGCCGGGTCACCGCGGGCGGCATCCACCACCCCGTGCCCGGCGGCATGATCGAGACCGCCGAGAACCTGCGCCGCGCGTACGCCATCAGCCGCGCCGACCAGGATGCCCTCGCCCTGCGCTCGCAGCAGCGCGCGGCCCGTGCCATCGAGGAGGGCCGCTTCGACGCGGAGACCGTGCCCGTCACCGTACGGGGCCGCAAGGGTGACACCGTCGTCAGCGCCGACGAACACCCGCGCCCGGACACCACCGCCGAGCAACTCGCCGCGCTGCGGCCCATCATGGGTAAGACCGACGCGGAGGCCACCGTCACCGCCGGCAACGCCAGCGGCCAGAACGACGCGGCCGCCGCCTGCCTCGTCACCAGCTCCGCCACCGCCGAACGGCTCGGGCTCACCCCGCTGGTCCGCCTCGTCTCCTTCGCCCGCGCCGGTGTCCCCGCCGCGACCATGGGCATCGGCCCCGTCCCGGCCACCCGCGCCGCCCTGGAGCGCGCCGGACTCACCCTCGCCGACCTCGACCTGATCGAGCTCAACGAGGCGTTCGCCGCCCAAGTCCTCGCCTGCACCCGCGAGTTGGGCCTCGGCGAGAAGGACCACGAGCAGCGCATCAACGTCAACGGCTCCGGTGTCTCCCTCGGCCACCCCGTCGGCGCCACCGGTGCCCGCATCCTCGCCACGCTCGCCCGCGAGATGCAGCGCAGCGAAGCGCGCTACGGCCTGGAGACCATGTGCATCGGCGGCGGCCAGGGCCTCGCCGCGGTCTTCGAGCGCATCGCCGCGTAACAACTCCCCATGTTTCGCAGCAGTTCCCCGTCCCCATCCGCTTGATCAACGACGTTCACGGAGCGACCCATGAGTGCGTCCACCGCCACCTCACGTGCGGAGACCAGAACCGCCAACAGAGCGGGATTCGGTGCCTTCGTCGGCTCCACCATCGAGTGGTTCGACTTCTACATCTACGGCACCGCGGCGGCGCTCGCCTTCGACAAGGTGTTCTTCCCCGAACTGGACGGCGCCGTCGGCACGTTGGTCGCCTTCGCCACCTTCTGGGTCGGCTTCCTCGCCCGCCCGATCGGCGGCATCGTCTTCGGTCACTTCGGCGACCGCCTGGGCCGCAAGAAGACACTCGTCATCACGCTGCTCATGATGGGCATCTCCACCACCGCGATCGGCCTGCTGCCGAGCTACGCGTCCATCGGCGTCGCCGCGCCGATCCTGCTGGTCTGCATCCGCATGATCCAGGGCATCGGCCTCGGCGGCGAGTGGGGTGGCTCCGTCCTCATCGCCTCCGAGAGCGCACCCAAGGGCAAGTCGGTGCTGTACGGGGCGTTCGCCCAGCAGGGCTCGCCCGTCGGCAACACCCTTGCCACGCTGAGCTTCCTGGCCATCAGCCAGCTGCCCGACGACTCCTTCGTGTCCTGGGGCTGGCGCGTGCCGTTCCTCGCCTCCGCGGTCCTCGTCCTGGTGGGCCTGCTGGTCCGCCTCAAGGTCGCCGAGTCCCCGGCCATGGCCAAGCTCATCGAGGAGAAGGAAGTCGTCAAGCTCCCGCTCACCGAGGTGCTGCGCAGCCACCCCGGCCTGATCGCCCTCGGCATCGGCGCCTGCACCATCGGCCTGTCCGCGACGTACTTCAAGTCGACGTTCGCCCTGTCGTGGGCGACCACGTCGCTCGACTTCGACCGCAGCACCTTCCTGACGATCATCCTCGTCGCCAACATCACGCAGGTCATCGTCCAGCCCTTCGGAGCCGTGCTCGCCACCAGGATGAAGAGCTGGGCCCGCGCGGTCACCGTCATGCTGGTGCCCGAACTGGTCCTCCTGCCGGTGATGTTCCTGCTGATCAGCACCAACAACTACGGCCTCGCGATGCTCGGCGTCGCCGTCGCCACCATCCCGCACTGCCTGTACTACGCGGCCCTCGCCGGCATGCTCGCCAGCCGCTTCCCCGCCCACCTGCGCTACACGGGCATCTCCCTGTGCTACCAGCTGTGCGGCACGATCCTCGGCGGCACGACCCCGATCGTCGGCCAGTTCCTGCTCAACCGGACGGGATCCATCAGCGCGGTCATCGCCTACGCCCTGTTCCAGGTCGCGTTGACGCTGGGCTGCATGCTGCTCCTGCTCAAGCGCCCCAACCACGACGAGCTGGCACTTGAAGCCCCGCTTGAGGACGAGAGCCGGCGGGGTCCGGGGCGGAGCCCCGCGACCGCAACCCCGAACGGAGCCGACTCATGCCTCTGACCGTGCACGGCATCCCGGAGATTCTCCGCCTCGCCGGACGCGACCTCGGGCACTCCGACTGGAAGGAGATCACCCAAGAACTCATCGACGCGTACGCGTACGTCTCCGGGGACCACCAGTGGATCCACACGGACGTCGAGCGCGCCGCGTCGGGGCCGTACGGGCGCACCATCGCCCACGGCTACATGGTGCTCAGCTGGGGCATCCCGATGTTCGGCGAGCTGCTCCAGGTCAAGGGTGTGGGCCGGGCGCTCAACTACGGGGTCAACCGGGTCCGTTACCCGGCTCCCGTGCCCGTCGGCAGCCGCGTGCGGCTGCATGCCTCCGTCACCGAGGTGACGGAGGTCGCGCGGGGCGGTGTGCAGATGACGCGGGCGTTCACCTTCGAACTGGAGGGCTCCGAGAAGCCCGCGTGTGTGGCGGAGTCGCTCACGCACTTCTACCCGTAGACGGCTGGTGTCTCAGTCGCGGTCCAGCGGGGCCGGCCGTTTCACGGAGGAGAGCACCGTGAGCGCGCCGGACTCCGGGGACGCGAGGGACATCCGCTCCAGTACGTCCAGCACGTGGAAGGCGAACTCGCCGGACGCGCGGTGCGGGCCGCCGTCCAGGTGCCGGGCCAGGTCGAGGACGCCGAGTCCGCGGAACGGTCCGGTGGCGGGCGCCTTCGCCTCGGTGACGGCGGGGAGTTCGCTCCACTCGGTGTCACCGCGGCGCTTGACGCGCACCGGGCGGTCGAAGGTGTTGGGGTCGGGCAGGGAGAGCGTGCCGCCGGTGCCGTAGATCTCCAGGTGTGGCAGCTCGGTGTCCCACACGTCGAAGGAGTACATCACCGTCGCCAGCACCCCCGAGTCGAAGCGGAGGATGGAGGTGGCGTGCGTGGGCACCTCCACCGGCACCGACTCGACGGTCCGCTCGGGGGCCGTCACCGCGAGCTCTTTCTCGGCCATCGTGTTCGCGCCCATGACGTCGCGCACCGGGCCCAACAGGTTGACCAGGGCGGCCACATGGTACGGACCCCAGTCGAGGACAGGACCGCCGCCCGCCTGGAAGAAGAAGCCGGGGCTCGGGTGCCAGGCCTGGACCCGGCTGGAGCGCACGAAGCTCGTCGCGGCGAACGGCGTGCCGATCAGGCCCTGGTCGATCGCGGCGCGCGCCGTCTGCCCGGCCGTGCCGAGGAACGTGTCCGGCGCGCCGCCCAGTGTGCGGCCCGTCTCGGTCGCGGTCTCCAGGTTGGCGCGGGCCAGCTCGGTGGTCGCGGCCAGCGGCTTCTCGGTGTAGACGTGCTTCCCGGCGCGCAGGGCGGCCTCGTTGAGGGCCGCGTGCACGGCGGGCGGGGTGATGTTGACGACGATCTCCACGTCGTCGTCGGCAAGGAGTTCCTCGGTGGTGCCCGCGGCCGGGATGCCGAACTCGGCCGCGGCCGTGCGGGCCCGCTCCAGGTCCACGTCGGCGACGCGGGTGACGGTCAGCTCGGGGAGGGTGGCGATGCCGGCGGCGTAGGCACGGAAGATCGAACCGGTGCCGAGTATGCCGACGTTGACGCTGCGGCTCATGAGGGTGTGACGTCCCTTCGGGCGGGGTGGGTTCGGGGGACGAGACCTCCGCCGGGAAGCACACGATCTTGTGTCAATCAAACACCGGGCTCGGGGGATGTCAAGGGTGCGCGCGTCGACTCATGAGGCCGGGACGCCCTGTGCGCCCCGGCCCAGGTGACGCTCCATCAGGTCCACCACGCCGTCCGGTGAGAGCACGTGTTCCACCGCGAGGACGGTGCCACCGACCCGTCCGGCCCGGTCGGCGAGGGTGCTCGGTTCGAGGACGAGTCTGCGGGTGGCCAGGGGGAGTGCCTGGCGGTAGACGACCGAGCGCACCCCGGCGAGCAGTTCGTCGCCCGCGCCGGCGAGGGCTCCGCCGAGGACCACGCGGGCCGGGTTGTAGACGTGCAGCAGCAGGGCCACCACCTCGCCGATCCGCTCGGCTCCCGCGCGGACGACGCGCAGTGCCTCGGGGTCGCCGTGGGCCACGAGGCGGGCCAGGTCGCCGGTGCCGCTCAGCTCCGAACCCATGCTGTCCCGGGCCGCGTTGAGGTGGCGGATCATCACCGCCGCCGAGGCGACCGCCTCCACGCAGCCGCTCTTCCCGCACCGGCACACCACCTTCGAGGCGCCGCCAGAGATGACCGGAAGGTGTCCGATGTCGCCCGCGGCGCCGTCCGCCCCGCGGTGCAGTTCGCCGTCGGCGGAGATCAGGCCGCCCCCGATGCCCGTCGACACCTTCACGAACAGCAGCGGGAGTTGGTCCTCGGGCAGGCTGCGGGCCTCGCCCAGCGCCATCAGGTTCACGTCGTTGTCGACGAGCACCGTGCAGCCGAAGCGCTCCGCGAGTGCGTCGCCCACGGGGTACCCGTCCCAGCCCGGCATGATCGGCGGCCGGACGGGGGACCCGGCGGCGTGATCGACGGGCCCCGGAAGGCCGACCGCCACCGCGCACAGCGGAACACTTCCGTCGGCCGCCGAGGTGAGCAGCTCGCGCAGGGCCGCCTCCACCTCCCCGAGCACCGCCCCGGGGCCCTGCGCCAGATCCACGGCTATGTGGCCGGTGGCGAGGGGGTTCTGCGAGAGGTCGGCGACGGCGAGGCGGGCGTCGCGTGCCCCGATGTCCACCGCGGCCACGAGCCCCGCCCGTGGGTTGAGCGTCAGGAGCTGGGGCGGACGCCCCCGACCGGCGCGGGCGGCGCTCCCGCCCTCGGACACCACACCGGCCTCGATCAGCGCGTCCAGGTGCCGGGTGACGGTCGAGCGGGCGAGGCCCGCACGTTCCACCAGGTCACCGCGGTGCACGGCGGTGCCGGACGCGATGAGGCGGGCCAGGGTGGAGTACAGCAGCCCGCCGCCGTCCCGGAACCGCAAGGTGGGCACGGAGAGTCGGGCGCGGGGGAGTGTCGAGGTGGACATGGCTGCATACCGTACGCGCTCATCTCCATTTATGACTCTCAAGATGCAGTAACTTTCCCTTGTCAGGGCCAAATTGAATGTCCTACGTTCAAGACCGGGACGAGTTACCTCCGCCGACGGAGTGCACGACGCCATGTGTGTCACATACGTCGTATGTGTCACGTACGTCATGTGTGTCATGTGTGTCATGTGTCGACGTCGAAAGGAGGGCGGCCGCGATGGCCCCGCCCGCACCACCAAGCCCTGACCCGACGGCCGTTCAGGTCCGCTCCGCGATCGTCGGTGCGGGCATGATCGCAGAGGTGCACCGCCGCTCCGTCCGCACCGCCGGAGGCCGGCTGACCGGTGTGCTCGCCTCCACTCCGGAGCGTTCCGTGCAGGTCGCCGCCGGCTGGTCGGCGCCCGGTCAACCCGTCGCCGCCTACGGTGACTTCGACGACCTGCTCGCAGACGCGGACGTCGACGTCGTGCACATCTGCACCCCCAACCGCACCCACGCCGCATACGCCGAACGCGCCCTCGCGGCAGGGAAGCACGTGGTGTGCGAGAAGCCCCTGGCGACCTCCGTGGCCGACGCCGAACGCCTGGCGCAGGCCGCCGAGCGGGCCGGAACCGTCGCCGCCGTGCCGTTCGTGTACCGCTACCACCCCCTCGTACGGGAACTGCGCAGCCGGGCCCGTGCCGGGGAGTTCGGCAACTGGCATCTGCTGCACGGCAGTTACCTCCAGGACTGGATGCTCGACCCGGACGCGTCCGGCTGGCGCGTGGACCCGGCGGCCGGGGGAGAGTCCCGCGCCTTCGCCGACATCGGCTCGCACTGGTGCGACCTCGTCGAATGGGTCACCGGCGAACGCTTCACGGAACTGACCGCGCACCGTACGGTCACGGTCCCGGAACGGCCCGGCACGGAGGTCAAGTCCTTCGCGAGGGTGGCCGGTTCAGGGGAGCGGGCCACCGTCACCACCGAGGACGCCGCCGCGCTGCTCCTGCGCACCGAGAACGGGGCGCTCGCCTCCACCGTGGTGTCCCAGGTCTCCGCGGGCCGCAAGAACCGCCTCTGGTTCGAACTCGACGGCTCCGCCGGCAGCGCCGTCTTCGACCAGGAGAACCCCGACACCCTCTGGCTCGGCGGCGATGACTCCTCCCGCATCCTGCACCGCGGCGCGGGACACTCCTCTCCCGAGCAGCGTCGCCTCAACGTCGTCCCGCCCGGTCACCCGCAGGGCTACGTCGACTGCTTCGCCGCGTTCGTCGCGGACGTGTACGCGGCCGTCACCACCGGCGAGGCACCCGAAGGGCTCCCGCTCTTCGACGACGGGCTGCGCTCCGCCCGCCTCGTCGACGCCTTCCTGACCTCATCCGCCAACGGCGCCTGGACAAAGGTGAACTGACAGATCATGAGTGACATCAAGCTCGGCATGCTCACCGCCTGCCTGCCCTCCTGGGACCTCGACAAGATCGCGGAATACGCCTCCGGCCGCGGCTACCAGGCTCTGGAGGTCGCGGTCTGGCCCGGCACCGGAGGCCGCGACTTCGAGGCCGCCCACCTGCCCGTCGCCACCTTCAACGGCGAGGACGAGGAACGCACCCGCGCCCTCCTCGACCGACACGGCCTGGAGATCTCCGCACTCGCCTACTACGAGAACCACCTCCACCCCGACCCCGACCAGCGCGCCGCCTACGGAACCCACCTCAAGCACGCCATCGACTCCGCGCAGCGCCTCGACATCCCGTACGTGGGCACCTTCGTCGGCCGCGACTGGACGAAGCCGGTCGCCGAGAACCTCGCCGAAGCCGAGCGCATCTTCCCGGAGTTGGTGGACTACGCGGGCGAACGCGGCGTCAAACTCATCATCGAGAACTGCGTGATGGAGGGCTGGCACCCCGACGGCTACCCCGGCAACCTCGCCTACTCCCCGGAGCTGTGGGAGTGGATGTTCGACCTGGGTCTGTACCTCAACTGGGACCCCTCGCACCTCACCTGGATCGGCATCGACCCGGTCGAGACCATCGCCCCGTACGCGGACCGGATCGTGCACGCCCAGGCCAAGGACGTCGAACTGCGCCCGCACGACCGGCAGCGCTACGGCCACTTCGGGCCCGCCCGCGACCGCTCCAAGAACGCCTGGGACATGGGCTGGTGGCGCTATCGCGTCCCCGGGCGCGGCCAGGTCGACTGGGGCACCGTCCTCGACCGCCTCTACGAGCACGGCTTCACCGGCACCCTCTCCGTCGAGCACGAGGACCCCGTCTGGGGCGGCACCCCCGAGAAGGTCGTCCAGGGACTCGACATCGCCCACAGCACGCTCCGCCCCCTCATCGTCGACTGACATCGCCCATCGTCTCGGAGGACCCGCACCCATGACCGCAACGAACGCCCCCACCGGCACCCTCGCCGTCCAGCTGTTCAGCCTCCGCGAGGACCTGGAAAAGGACCGCGCCGGCACCCTCATCCGGCTCGCCGGCCTCGGCTACCGGCATGTCGAGCCCTTCGGCTTCGGAGACTGGCGCACCCCTGCCGAAGAGCGTCTCGCCAAGGCCCGTGCCCTGCGCGCGGACCTGGACGCGGCGGGCCTGTCCGTCTGCTCGCTGCACGCGTCCCTCGCGGCCGAGGGCCTCGACACCCTCGCCGAAGAGTGCCGGATCCTCGGCACCGACACCGTCTTCATCCCGATCCCCGGCGTCGTCGAGGGCTTCGACGGCGGGGACCACTTCGGCCGTGACGTGTTCGGCGACCTGGACACCCTGACCCGGTTCGCCGCCCGTGTCGACGAGGCCGCCACCGAACTGGCCGGGCACGGCATCCGGCTCGGCTACCACAACCACGAGCTGGAGTGGACGACGCTGTCCGACGGCCGCCACGGGTACGACGTGTTCTGGGAGCTGGTCGGCCCGCAGGTCGTCGCCGAACTCGACGTCTACTGGGCGACCGTCGCGGGCCAGGATCCGGCGGCGGTGCTGCGTGCGCTCGACGGGCGGGTGGTGGCCGCGCATCTCAAGGACGGCAAGGCGGTGCGCCAGGAGCCGCAGACTCCGATCGGTACGGGTGACGTCGACGTCCCCGCGGCCATCGAGGCCGGCGGCGCCGCGATGGCCTGGCACATCGCCGAGATCGATGCCACCGAGTTCGACCGGTTCGACCTCCTGGCCCGCAACCAGAGCGCGCTCATCGAACTGGGCCGCACGCAGGCCTGACCCGCCACGCCGGCCCCACGCCTCGGGGCTCCGCCCCGGACCCCGCGCCTCAATCGCCGGCGGGGCTCAAAAGATCGGGGCTCCGCCCCGGTGTGTCCGCCCGCAGCGGGCGACCGCCGCTGCCTTGGGCAGTCTGCCGCCTTGGGCGGCAGGGTGGGCAAGGCGGCCCCCGGTGCTGCGCAACGAGAACCACAGGCTTCGCCCCGTCGGAGCGGGACACCCCCACGCGTCAGCGCAACCGTCCCGGTCCGGCGTCCCCCCATCCGCCCTGGCTCGCAAGGAGGCGAACCATGGGATCGACCACGCCCGGGACCGACCACACGGCAAGAGCCGACACCGCGTCCGTCCCGCCACCCACCCGCAAGGCCCCGCCCCGGCTGCTCGTCTTTCTGGCGATCGCCCAGGCCGGCCTCTACCTCGCACTTCTCACACCCGTCTACGTCAGCCTCACCCTGAAGCTGCAGACCCTCACCGTCGACGGCGACGCCATCACCGCCCTGGCCACCGTCTCCTCGATCGGCGCGGTCGGCGCCTTCCTCGCCAACCCGGTCTTCGGCCGGATCAGCGACCTGACCACGGGCCGTTTCGGTCGCCGCCGCCCCTGGCTGGTGGCCGGAGCCGCCGGGCTCACCTGCTGCCTGCTGGTGATCGCCCTGGCCCCCAACGTCGCCACCGTCGCCGTGGCCTGGTTCTTCGCCCAGGTCAGCGCCAACGCCGCCCTCGCCGCCTACCTGGCCTCGGTCGCCGACCAGGTGCCG
Source organism: Streptomyces sp. NPDC102360 (assembly GCF_044766085.1). Taxonomy (NCBI): domain Bacteria; kingdom Bacillati; phylum Actinomycetota; class Actinomycetes; order Kitasatosporales; family Streptomycetaceae; genus Streptomyces; species Streptomyces sp. NPDC102360. The sequence continues at coordinate 610,093 of NZ_JBIWLG010000001.1, forward strand.
AGCCGTCAGCGCGGCAAGGTCTCCGGTCTCATCGGCCTGATGCAGAACGCAGGTGTGCTGGGCGCCGCGTACGCGGGTCAACTCCTGGGCCGCGACATGCTGTTGCTGTTCATGGTGCCCGGCCTCGTGGGCCTCGCCGCCATGGTCCTGTACGCCGTGATGCTCCCGGACGTCCCGCTGCGCGAGCGCCCGCGGACCGACGGCGGCTGGCGCACCGCGGCCAAGACGTTCTGGGTGAACCCGCGCCAACACCCCGACTTCGCCTGGGCGTTCGCCTCCCGCTTCATGGTGATCCTGGCGTCGTACATGTTCACCACGTTCCGGCTCCTGTACCTGGAGCACCAGCTCGACCTGTCCGCGAGCGAGGCCACCGGGGCGATGGCCACCGGCATCCTCGTCTACACCGTCGCCCTGATGGTCGCCTCGCAGACCGCCGGCTGGCTGTCGGACAAGACGGGCCGACGCAAGGTGTTCGTGGGGGCGGCCACGCTGCTCTTCGGCATCGGCACGTACATGCTGGTGCACGTGGACTCCGTGGGCGCCTTCTACTGGGCGGAGCTGGTGCTCGGCCTCGGCTACGGCATGTACATCGGCGTCGACATCGCCCTGGTCATGGACGTCCTGCCGGACCCGGACAACGCGGCGAAGGACCTCGGTGTCTTCAACGTCGCGAACGCGGGCCCCCAAGCTCTGGCTCCGGGCCTCGCGGGCTTCCTGGTCACCACGGTCGGCGGTGACAGCTACGCGACGATGCTGCATGTGGCCGCGGCGATCTGCGTGGTGGGCGCGCTGGTGGTGATCCCCATCAAGAAGGTGCGCTGAAGGAACGGCCGAGGGCGTGGCACGCATCGCGCGCCACGCCCTCGATTCACCGCACGGGCGGCTGCGTTACTTCTTGACCGGAGTCATCTTCTCCGCGAAGCCCGGGTGCTTCTTCAGCCAGGAGCGCACCGCGTTCTGCTGCTCACCCTTGTCGACCTTGTTGATCATGGACTCAAGCTCCATGAGCTGCTTTTCGCTCATCTTGAAGTTCTTGAGCCAGCCGGCCACCCGCGGGTGCGCGTCGGAGAAGCCCTTGCGGCCGACACCGCGCAGGTCGTCGCCCTTGCCCCAGGCGTGCTTGGGGTCCTTCAGGTTCTTCATGTCGTAGTCGGCGTAGGCCCAGTGCGGGGTCCAGAGGCTGACGACGATCGGCTTCTTCGCCGCGTACGCGCGCTTGAGTTCGGCGAGCATCGCGGGCGTGGAGCTGTCGACGACCTTGAACCTGGAGCGGAGGCCGTAGGCGGGCATGACCTGCTTCTTCAGGAGCGCCGTCAGACCCGCGCTGGCCTCGATGCCGGTGATCTTCCCGCCGAACTCGCCCGCGTGGCTGTTCAGGTCGGCGAGGGAGTCGACGTCCTTCATGTACGCGGGCACGGCCAGCTTGTTCTCCATCTTGCCGGTGTACCAGGTGCCCAGGGACTCGACGTCCTTGCCGTACTTCTTCCAGTACGGCGCGTGGGTGACCGGGAGCGAGGCGTCCGTCTGGAAGTCCACGTCGCCGCGGGACAGCGCGGTCCACAGCGGCCCGAGCTCGAACTGCTTTACCTGCACCTCGTAGCCGCGCCGCTCCAGGGCCTCCTTCCACAGATACGTGGTGGCGGTCGCCTCGTCCCAGGGGATGTAGCCGATGGTGACCTTCTCGCCGTTGCCGACGCCGGACACCGTGGACTTCTCCGTGCCGCCGAAGGCGCCGAGGCCGCCGGCGACGAGCGCGAGGACGACGACGCCGATCCCGGCGAACGCGGGGCGGGGGCGGTGGTTCCAGAGCTGCCGTCCGAAGCCGGTGGTGTGCCGCCGCTCGGCGAGGCGCCGGCCCAGCGGCGAGACCTGGGTGCCGAGCGCGCCGGTCATCCGGTCGAGGTAGACGGCGAGCAGCACGATGGCGATGCCCGCCTCCGCGCCGAGTCCCACGTTGAGCTGGCCGATGGCCTCGTTGACGTCGGCGCCGAGGCCTTCGGCGCCGACCATGCCCGCGATCGCGGCCATGGAAAGGGCCAGCATGATGACCTGGTTGACGCCGGTCATGACGGTGGGCAGCGCCAGCGGGAACTGCACACGCAGCAGCGTCTTGCGGGGCGTTGTGCCGAACGCCTCGGCGGCCTCCACCAGTTCGCGGTCGACCTGGCGGATGCCCAGCTCGGTGAGACGGACGCCGGGCGCCAGGGCGAAGATGAGGGTGGCGACGATGCCCGCGGGGGCGCCACTGCCGAAGAACAGGATCGCCGGGATCAGGTAGATCATCGCCGGCATCGTCTGCATGAGGTCGAGGACCGGCCGCACCGTCGCGCTGACCCGCTCGGAGTACGCGGCCCAGACGCCCACCGGCACCGCGATGACCAGCGCCAGGATCGTGGCGACGAGCACGAGCGACAGCGTCATCATCGCGTGCTGCCACAGCCCGAGGGAGTCGATGAAGGCGAAGCCGACGAAGGAGAGGACACCGGCGAGCAGCCCGCGCAGCCACCACGCGCAGACGGCGAAGATGCCCGCGAGGAGCAGGGGTTGCGGGGCGTCGAGCACGGCGAGGATGCCGTCGTAGCAGCCCTCGAAGATGGCCTTGAAGAAGTCGAAGAGCCAGGCGGCGTTGTTCAGGAGCCAGTTGACGACGGTGTTGACCCAGTCGCCGAAGGGGATTCTAGGCACGAGCGGTCACCGGGTCCCCGGCCGCACCGAGCACGGCCAGCAGCCGCTCCTGGCTCACCACGCCGACCAGTACCTCGTCCTCGACGACGGCGACGGGCTCGGCGGCCCGCTGCGCGCAAGGCGCGAACAGCTCGGCGAGCGGAGTGTCGGGGCCGACGCGTGCGGGTGCCTTGGCGAGGAGTTCGGTGTCGGTGAGGTCCGTGCGGCCCGAGACCGAGCCCGAGCCCGAGCGCAGTGCTTCGGGGGACTCCATGACGGCGCCGGCGGTCAGCACCCGCGAGCGGTCCACGTCCTGGATGAAGTTGGCGACGTAGTCGTCCGCCGGGCGGACCAGGATGTCCTCGGGTGTGCCGTTCTGCACGATGCGGCCGTCGCGCATGACGGCTATTCGGTCGCCCAGGCGCATGGCCTCGTTGAGGTCGTGCGTGATGAAGACGATGGTCTTCTTGAGCTTCTTCTGCAGCACGAGCAGCTGGTCCTGCATGTCACGCCGGATCAACGGGTCGAGGGCACTGAACGACTCGTCCATCAGCAGCAGTTCGGCGTCGGTGGCCAGCGCGCGGGCCAGGCCCACGCGCTGCTGCATGCCGCCGGACAGCTCGTCGGGGAAGGACTTCTCCCAGCCCTCGAGCCCGGTCAGCGCGAGGGCCTCCGCGGCACGCTGCTCGCGCTCCGCGCGCGGCACACCCTGCACCGCGAGGCCGTAGGCCGCGTTCTCGAGCACACTGCGGTGCGGGAACAGCGCGAAGTGCTGGAAGACCATGCTGATCTTGTGGGAGCGGACCGCCCGCAGTTCCTTGGCGGGCAGGGCGGTCAGGTCATCGCCGTCGAACTTCACGTGTCCCGAGGTCGGCTCCGACAGGCCGTTGAGCATGCGCAGCAGCGTCGACTTCCCCGAACCGGACAGACCCATCACGACGAAGATCTTGCCGGATTCCACCGAGAAGGAGGCGTCGATCACGCCGGCGGTGGTCCCTTCGGACCGCAGCTCCTCGCGGTCGGCCCCGGTGCGGAGCCGCTCGACCGCCTCTTCTTGTCGACTGCCGAACACCTTGTACAGGTGCTCCGCCTCCAGCCTGACTGACACGTGAACCTCTATCTCTTCGACCTGCGAAAAGTTGCAGCATCAAGCAACGTTCGTCGGTCGTGGCGCCTGCCCCGCCGCACGCGGCGTAAACGGACGGCCTCCTCCCGTCCATGTGGCCGTCGCCGTCACTACCCCGCGCCGCGCACCCCGAACGCAGGAACTCCACGCCGGGATGGCGGTAATAGCGCAGTACATGAGAGTTGAGCGGGCTGATCGCGGCGCGGGCGGTGCGCCCCGCCAGATCCTCCATGGAGCCGTCCGTGTGCCCGGACAGCTCGTGCCCCGCCCACACCGCGAGGACCCGGCCCTCCGTCAGCACCACGGGACCCACGGTCACATCGGGCTCGACGACCGGCAGCCACAGCACAAGCATGTCGACCTCGCCGCGGCGCAGCGGCCCGTACGGATCGCTGAAGTGGATCTCCTGCAGCCGTACGTCGCATTCGGGGCACAGCTTGCGGAAGTGCCCGATGTGGGAGCGCAGTTCATGGCCAAGCGCGCCCATCACTCCGAGGCTGAGCGCGCCGGAGACACCGCGGGCGGCGGCGGTGGCCTCCGCGATCGCCGCGTCGATGGCGTCCTGCCCCTGGCGCAGGCCCTCGGCCAGGCGCCGACCGATCGGTGTGAGCCGCACCGACCGGCTGGTCGTGGAACCGCTCGTCTCCTACGGGGTCCCGGAGACCTGGTGGCCCCGCCTCGCCGCGGCCAAACTCCTGGGCGCGGCGGGCCTGTTGGTCGGGCTTGCCGTGCCGGCCATCGGGGTCGCGGCCGCGATCGGACTGGCCCTGTACTTCGTCGGGGCGGTGATCACGGTGCTGCGGGTGCGCTCCTACAAGACGGTCGCGTTTCCGGTGCTGTACCTCGCACCGGTGGTCGCCACGCTTGCTGTGGGGTGGTAGGTGAGCGCAGCGTGCCGCACCGGCGCGCGCGGTTGTCACGGCCGGCTCTCCGGAGCGTAGAAGTCGGGGCGCTTCGGGATGTCCGTCGTGACGACCCGGCCCGAGGTGCGGGACTCGACGGTGGCGCCGGTGATGACCGTGGCCGCGTAGCCGTCCCAGGCGGAGGGGCCCGTGGGCGCCCGGCCCGCCGTCAGGTGCGCGATCCACTCGCGGAACTCGGTGTCGAAGGCGTCGGCGAAGCGGCCCGTCCAGTCCGGCAGGATCGCCGTGCTGTGCGCGCCCGCCGTGCGCACGCCGACCGCCGCCGGGTCGGGCAGCCGTACGAGGCCCTCCTCGCCGACCGTCTCGCACTGGATGTCGTAGCCGTAACGGCAGTTGACGAAGACCTCCAGGTCGATGCGGACGCCCCGCGCGGTCTCGAAGAGCATGAACTGGGGGTCGGTGAGGTGCGGGAGTTTCCGCGTCGTCGAACGCGGGACGATCACCTGGGCGGAGACGATCTCGTCGTCCAGGAGCCAGCGCAGCACGTCGATTTCGTGCACCGCTGTGTCCAGGGCGGCCATGTCGGAGGTGTACGAGTCCACGGACGAGGCGTTGCGGTGCGCGCAGTGCACCATCAGCGGCGTGCCGATCCGGCCCGCGTCGATGACCTCCTTCATCTGCCGGTAGCCCTGGTCGAAGCGGCGCATGAAGCCGACCTGGACCAGCCGGCTGCCGTGCGCCCGCTCCGCCTCGACGATCTTCAGGCAGTCCTCGGGAGTGGTCGCGAGGGGCTTCTCGCAGAACACGGGCTTGCCCGCCGCGATGGCGTTCAGGACGTGCTCGGCGTGGGTCGGGCCCCACGACGTGACGAGCACCGCGTCGACGTCCTCGGAGGCGATCAGCGAGGCACCGTCGGCGTGCACCCTCGCGCCGGGATGGCGCGCCGCCTCGGCCGCGCGCTCCGCGTCGATGTCGGTCACCGCGGTGACCCGGGCCCCGACGATCACATCGGTGAGCCGCCGGATGTGCTCCTGGCCGATCCAGCCGGCCCCGATGACACCTATGCGCACGGTCTTCTCGTCGGACGTCACCGTTCACCTCACGGAGCTGGGGGCCTGCTTCTGGCCCGAGTACGATCGTCCTTGTTCAAATGTCCTGTCAATGGGTGGTCGGCCGCTCGCGGCGACCCCAGGTACCCGAGAAAGGCCGACCGGTGACACCGAGCCTTCCCGCCGACCCGACCGCGCTGCACCCGATGCCCGAACAGCCCCGGGTCGTCCTCCTCAAGCCCCTGGTCACGTCGCCGCTCATCGAGGTCGGCGAGTTCTCGTACTACGACGACCCGGACGACCCGACCGCCTTCGAGACCCGCAACGTGCTGTACCACTACGGGCCGGAGAAGCTGGTCATCGGAAAGTTCTGCGCGCTGGGGGAGGGGATGCGGTTCGTCATGAACGGGGCCAACCACCGGATGGACGGCCCCTCCACGTTCCCGTTCCCGATCATGGGCGGGTCCTGGGCCGAGCACTTCGACCTCATCACCGGCCTTCCGGGGCGGGGCGACACCGTGGTCGGCAACGATGTGTGGTTCGGCTACGGCGCGATGGTGATGCCCGGCGTCCGCATCGGGCACGGGGCGGTGATCGCGTCGGGGGCCGTGGTCGTCGACGACGTCCCCGACTACGGCATCGTCGGCGGCAACCCGGCCCGTGTCATCCGCCGCCGGTACAGCGAGGCCGACATCGAGCGGCTGCTTGAAGTGGCGTGGTGGGACTGGCCGTTGGAGCACATCACCGCGCACGTACGGGACATCATGTCGGGGAGCGTCGACGACCTGGAGCGGGCCGCGCCGACCGGGTGAACCGGGGTGGCGCGGCCCGCGTCGGTCAGTGCAGGCAGAGACAGAAGGGGTGCCCCGCCGGGTCCGCGTAGACCCGCCAATTGGTGTCGGGACGGATCTGGTCCGTCCGCTCGAGGAGCGTCGCGCCCAGAGCGAGCACCCGCTTCTCGTCCGCTTCGAGATCGTCCACGTCGAAGTCGAGGTGGATCTGCTGCGGGCGCTCCTGGCCCGGCCACTGCGGCGCCTCGTACCCGTCCACCCGCTGGCAGGCGAGGGGCGTCCCCTCGAACCCGACGACGTCGACCCAGTCGGGATCGTCGGGGTCCACGACCACCCGGCCGCCGAGCAGCTCCGCGTAGAACTCGGCGAGCTGTACGGGGTCGGCACAGTCCAGGGCGACAGCCTGCAGTTTTCGAATCACTTCCGGCACTCCTCGCTCATTCGCCGCTTCTGCGACATCCTGCACGCGAAGTGTCGTACCCGCCACCGCGGCGGACACACCCGCCGCGGTGGCATGCGGTCAGCCGCGGCCGATCAAGTCCGGTGCGGGGTCCGCCAGTTGCTCGCCCGCGGCGTCGGTGCCGGTGTCGATACCGGTGCCCGCGGCGATGTCGGAGTTCTCGCCGCCCGCCCGTCGCCACAGCGGCTTCAGCCGGTACGTGAACAGGTACACGATCACCGCGACCCCCGCGGCGACGAGCATGCTGAGGTCACCGGCTCCCGGGTGGGCCGAGGCGAAGGCTCCGGTGTAGATGTCGGACACCCAGAAGGGCACGGAGGCCAGCACGCCGGCCGCCCAGGCCACCAGGCCCCAGTCGACCACCCGGGAGCGGTCGTACAGCTCGGCGATCCTGCGGGGGTCGCCGCGCCCGCCCAGGTAGAAGTCGATCAGGAGCACGGCGGCGAACGGGGCGATGAAGTACGCGGTCAGGTTGAGGAAGACCTTGAACTTGTCCTCCGTGCCGGAGGCGCCCCACAGGCTGATGCCGTAGGCAAGGACGCAGATCCCGGCCACCGCCTGGGTGCGGGTCACGGGGATCTTGAGGGTCTGGACGGAGATCGCGCCGCCGTAGACGTTGAGGAAGTTCTGGGCCAGGGCGGACAGACCCACGGCCACGAGGGCCGGGATGGCGAACGGGCCCATCAGCTGGTGCAGGGCGGTGATGGTGTCGTCGCTGGAGGCGGAGGCGCCGACCACGACGCCCAGGATGCCGAGCCAGGCGATGGTGAGGAAGTTGCCGAGGGCGGTGTACCAGGTGGTCTCCCGGACGACCTTCGCCGTGTCGGGCAGGTAGCGCGAGTAGTCGGAGGCGAAGGGCATCCACGCCACGAGGAACGCCAGGAACCAGCCGCCCAGCGTGATCGAGCCGCCCGCCGTGCCGACATACCCGTCCGCGTGCGGATTCGCCTCGAAGAGGCTGCCGCCGCGGACCACCGCCACGACCGTGATCAGCACGAACAGCGGGGTGAGGACGTACGTCAGCGCCCGCTGAAGGAAATTGATCATGTTGTAGCCGAAGATGGCCACGACGAGCTCGACCACGGTGAGCAGCAGGGCGCACAGCCAGTACGGCAGGTGGCTCAGCTCGGCGAAGGCCTTGCCGCCGAGGATGACCGTGACGGCCGCCCAGCCCACACCGGAGAACACGTTGATATAGGCGACGGGCACGAAGTTGCCGAAGAAGCCCAGCGGCCCCCTCGCCTGGATCTGCTGCGGCACACCCAGCCGGACACCCATGCGGGACATGACGGCCATCAGGACGGCGCCGACACCGGCGCCGACGACGATCGCGCCGGCGGCGGTGGCGAAGCTGAGCCCGAAATACGCGGCGCTGAAGCCGAGCAGGATGACCGGGAAGTTCAGCCCCGCGGCGAACCACACGAAGAACTGTGAACTCGGTTTACCGTGTCGCTCGCTGTCGGGGATGTGGTCGACACCGAACGGCTCGACCTTGGTGACGGCGCTGCCGTAGACGGGCGGGCCCTGGGAATCATGGGTCATGGCGTGCTCCGGGGGACGGGGATGCGGGGGCGGACGCGAGTCACCACGGAAGGGGCGCCGTCTGCGAGATGTCGAAGAAGCCGCCACCGCTGTAGACGAGCGGGGCGAGGTCAGAATGACTCGCCGACACTACACGTCCGGTGAAGACCGTGTGACTTCCGGCCTCCAGGCGCTCCCCGATCTCGACCTCCAGCTGGGCGGCGGAACCGTCGAGGAGCGGGGCGCCGTGCTCGCCGGGCGCCCAGTCGAGGGCGGTGAACTTGTCGGTGCCCTTGCTCGCGAACACCTTCGCCACGTCGAGCTGTCCTGCCGCGAGGATGTTGATGCCGATGTGGGTGGCACGGTGCAGCGCGGGGTGTGTCGACGAGCTGCGCTGGACGCACACCAGGACCATCGGCGGATCCAGCGAGATGCTGGAGAACGCGTTCACCGCGAGCCCCTTCGGCGTCCCGTCGTCGTCCGTGGTCACCACGGTGACACCGGTGATGAACTTGCGGTGCACCCCCTTGACCAGGTCGGCCTCGACGGCTGCCTCGTGCGCCGTCGTGATGATGCCGAGTGCCTCGAGGAGCTGCCGTGAGTCGAAGGTCACGGATTCCTCGGTGACGGTGTCACCGTCGAAGCGGGCGAACGTGGCGCCCGACACCTCGACGGGCCGGCCGGTGGGCGGCACGCCCATGAACGTGTCCGTGTGCCGGCCCGTGCTGCGCCAGCGGACCGCCAGCCGGTCCCCGTCCACGACCAGGTCCTCGATCTCCGTCTGCAGATCGGGGAACGCCGCCCGCACCGCGCTGATGCTCTCCTTGAACCCGGCGCGGTCCTGAGCGGTGCCGGCCGGCCCGCGGCGGCGCACGTAGCCGGGGCTCAACACGGCGTCCAGGGCGTCGACTTCACCCCGGTTCCAGGCCGCGTCCCAGGCGGCGCGGAGGCGGGCGGGGCGGTCGGTGGTGTGTTCCAGGGTGAGTGACATGACGGCTCCATCGATCGGATCGGCCTGCTCTTGCATGGCAGATCTGTTGTATGGCAGTGGACCGTAGGAATCGGGCATCCGCCGTGTCAATGGTTCGGACGAAATTCGCCGCCCCTAAAGCCCTATTACTGGAAAGTGCCAGGTCGGGGGTGGCTATTTGCTGGCACCCCTTGACGGCTCCCTGGGGCACTCTTAGCCTCACTGCCATGGCACAGCAACAATCAGCAGGCCAACAGCTGTGGGCCACGCCCACACGAGGCAGACTGCGCAAGGTCGTGACCGTGGTGGACGAGGTCCTCCTGGAACTGGGGCGGCCGGTCGCGACTCCCGTACGCCGCGTCGCCGTGGCCGCCGTGATCGAGAACCCCTGGGCCGGGCGCGGCTTCGTCGCCGACCTGCAGCCCGAGGTGGAGGACGTCGCGCCCGGCGTCGGCCGCCTCCTCACCGACCGGCTGATCGAGACGCTGGGCGGCGTGGGGCACGTCGAGGCGTTCGGCAAGGCGGCCGTCGTCGGGCTCGACGGGGAGATCGAGCACGGCGGGGCATTGATTCACACCCCCTACTTCGGCAATGTGCTCAGGGAGCTGACCGAGGGCACCTCGATCATCGTGTTCAGCGACGACCGGCTCGCGGCCGGCGAGCCGCTGACCGTCCCGGTGTGGCACAAGACCGCCGCCGCCACCCGCTCCCACTACCAGACCGTCCAGATCCGGGTGCCGGACGCACCGCGCCCCGACGAGATCGTCGTCGTGGCCGCCGCCGCCTCGGGGCCGCGCCCCAACGCCCGTATCGGAGACCGCCGCCAGGACCCCGTGGTCCGCCTCGCCGACTTGGAGACCGCCCGATGAACCTCCGCAAGATCCTGACCTACGTCGAAGACATCCACGCCGAGGGCGGCCGCCCCGTCGACTCGGTGGCGCGCACCGCGGTCGTCCTCGCCGTGATCGAGAACCCGTGGGCCGGCCAGGGCTTCGTCACCGATCTGATGCCCGGCATCGACGAGGTGGCGCCCCAGCTCGGCGAGCTGCTCGCGCCGCGCGTCGTGGAGGCGCTCGGCGCGCCCGTCGAGGCGTACGGGAAGGCCGCCATCGTCGGCCTCGACGGTGAGGTGGAGCACGGCAGCGCCCTGATCCACACGCTGAAGTTCGGCGACCACTTCCGCAAGGCGGCGAACGCCACCACGCTGCTCCCGGCCGTGGAGAAGCGCGCGGCCGCCGGAGGTGTCTTCGACATCCCGCTCAAGCACATCACCGACGCCACCATCCGCTCCCACCACCAGAGCATCGAGGTACGGGTCCCGGACGGCCCGCGCGCCGACGAGATCGTCATCGGCCTCGCCGCCGCGGCCCAGGGCCGCCCGCAGGCCCGCCTCGCCCCGCTCGCCACCGAGCAGTAGGCACCGCCATGGACAAGCCGCCCCTCGTCCTCCTGCACGGCGTCGGCCTCGACCGCACCATGTGGGAGCCCGTCACCGCCCTGCTGGCCGACCGGTTCACGGTGATCGCGATCGACCTGCCGGGGCACGGCGCCCGCCCGCCGGTGCGCGGCGACGTGACCCTGGCGGAGCTCGCCGACGGGGTCGCCGGGCAGATCCCGGCAGGCTCGCACCTGGTCGGGTTCTCGCTCGGCGCCCTGGTCGCCCAGCAACTCGCGCTGCACCGGCCGGAGTTGACGCGCACGCTCACCTCGGTGAGCTCGGTCTGCCGCCGCACCCCCGACGAGCGGGCGGCCGTCCAGGCCCGGCTGCGAGCCGCAGAGAAGAACTTCGCGGCGAGCACCGCGGCGTCCATCGAGCGCTGGTACGCGGGCACCACCGTGCCGGACGAGGTCATCGACCGGACGCGGGCCACGCTGAGCGCCAACGACGTCGACTCCTTCCTCGGCTGCTACCGGGTGTTCGCGGGAGCCGACGCCGAGCTCGGCCCGCGCCTCGGTGACATCACCGTGCCCGCGCTCGCCGTGACCGGCGAGAACGATCCCGGCTCCACTCCGGAGATGACACACCGGCTCGCCGCGGCGCTGCCCTCCTGCCGGGCCGTGATCGTGCCCGGGGCGCGGCACATGCTGCCCGTCGAGCGCCCGGAGGTGTTCACCGAGGCCCTCACGACCTTCCTCACGCAGAGCGCACAGCACATCGACACACAGAGCGCACAGCACACCGACGAGAGCGCACATGGAGACACCGCACATGTCTGAGCCCACGACGCTCACGACCTGGAAGCACTTCATCGGCGGCAGGTGGGTCGAGCCCGCCGCCGGTGAGTACTTCGACAGCACCGACCCGGCCACAGGACGCACCCTCTACCGCGCCGCCCGCGGCACCGCCGCCGACATCGACAAGGCCGTCGCCGCCGCGCGCGCCGCCTTCGAGGACCCGGCCTGGCGCGACCTCAACCAAACCAAGCGGGGCCACCTCCTGCGCCGCCTCGGCGAGCTGATCGCCGAGAACGCCGAGGAACTCGCCCTCATGGAGTCGCGGGACAACGGCAAGCTGCTGCGCGAGATGCGCGGCCAACTCGCCTCGCTCCCCGAGTACTTCCACTACTACGCGGGCCTCGCCGACAAGATCCACGGCGAGACGATCCCCACCTCCGACCGCGCCGTCCTCAACTACACGGCGCGCGAGCCCCTCGGCGTCGTCGGCGCGATCACGCCGTGGAACTCGCCGCTGACCCTGACCACCAGCAAGCTGGCCCCCGCCCTGTGCGCGGGCAACACGGTGGTCGTCAAGCCTTCCGAGTACACCTCGGCCAGTGGCCTGCGCCTGGCGCAGCTCGCCCTGGAGGCCGGCTTCCCGCCCGGCGTCGTCAACGTCGTCACCGGGTACGGCGCCGAAGCGGGAGAGCCCCTCGTCGACCACGAGGACCTCGCCAAGATCTCCTTCACCGGCTCCACGGCGACCGGATCGAAGATCGCCGCGTCGGCCGCGGGCCGCTTCATCGGCTCCACCCTCGAACTCGGCGGAAAGTCCCCGCAGATCGTCTTCGAGGACGCGGACGTGCCGAACGCCGCCATGGGTGTCATCGCCGGTGTCTTCGCCGCGGCCGGGCAGACCTGCATCGCAGGCAGCCGCGTCTTCGCCCACCGCTCCGTCTATGACGAGCTGCTGGAGCGGGTCTGCGAGCGCGCCAAGTCCATCCGCATCGGCGACCCCCTGGACGAGGCCACCGAACTCGGCCCGCTCGCCTTCGAGGCGCAGCGCGACAAGGTCGCCGCCTACGTCGACCTCGGCCGCGAGGAGGGCGCCCGCGTGCTGACCGGCGGCGCGCCCACCGACGGCGGCACGGGCGGCTGCTTCTACGAGCCGACCGTCCTGGTCGACGTCGACAACAGCATGCGTGTGGTCCGCGAGGAGATCTTCGGCCCGGTCGTCGCGATCATGCCCTTCGACACCGAGGACGAGGTCGTCGGCCTCGCCAATGACACCCAGTACGGCCTGGCTGCCGGGATCTGGACCACCAACCTGTCCCGCGCCCACCGGGTCGCGGGCCGCCTCGACGCGGGCACGGTCTGGGTCAACACCTACCGGGCCATGTCCCCGATGTCCCCGCGCCAGGGCTTCAAGGCCAGCGGCGTCGGCGTCGAGCACGGCACCGAGACCATCAAGGAGTACACCCGGCTCAAGAGCGTATGGATCAACACGAGCGAGGAGCCCGTGGCCGATCCGTTCACGATGCGGAGCTGAGGGCCGCCATGCCACAGATCACCGTCACGCTCGCCGAGGGCCGCACCCCCGAGCAGATCAGGACCCTGCAGCACGAGGTCCATGAGGCCGTGCTGCGCTCGATCGACACACGGCCCGAGTACATCCGGATCGTCGTCCACGAGGTGCCCGCGACGCACTGGGCCACCGGCGACACCACCATCGCCGAGATGCGCGCGGCCACCCGCACCACCGCAGAGAGGGAGCTGTCATGAGGTTTTCGCTGTTCGTGCACATGGAGCGCTGGGACGAGAGCACCACCCACCGCGAACTCTTCGAGAACCTCACCGAGCTGACGCAGATGGCCGAGGCCGGCGGGTTCAGCACGGTGTGGGTCGGCGAGCACCACGCCATGGAGTACACGATCTCGCCCAGCCCGATGCCGATCCTGGCCCACCTGGCGGCGAAGACCGACACCATCCGGCTCGGCGCGGGCACCATCATCGCCCCGTTCTGGCACCCGGTCCGGGCCGCGGGGGAGACCGCGCTGCTCGACGTGATCAGCAACGGCCGCGCCGAGGTCGGCATCGCCCGCGGCGCCTACCAGATCGAGTTCGACCGCCTCGCGGACGGCCTGAAGGCCTCCGACGGCGGCAAGCACCTGCGTGAACTCGTCCCCGCCGTACGGGCGTTGTGGCAGGGAGACTACGCGCACGAAGGCGAGATCTGGCAGTTCCCGACGTCGACCAGCGTGCCCAAGCCGGTGCAGCAGCCGACCCCGCCGATGTGGGTCGCCGCCCGCGACCCCTCGTCACACGACTTCGCCGTCTCGCAGGGCTGCAACGTCATGGTGACCCCGCTGATGAAGGGCGACGAGGAGGTGGCCGCGCTCAAGGAGAAGTTCGACACTGCCGTGGCCAACCACCCCGAGGTCGAGCGGCGCCCCGACATCATGGTGCTGCGCCACACCCACGTGCACGCGCCCGAGGACCCGGAGGGCTGGCGCCCGGCGGCCGAGGGCATCAACAAGTTCTACCGGACCTTCGACGCCTGGTTCGGCAACAAGAACGCCCCGGTCAACGGCTTCCTGGAGCCGAGCCCCGAGGAGAAGTTCGCCGAGCGCCCCGAGTTCGCGCCGGAGGCCCTGCGCAGGACCGCGATGATCGGCACGCCCGCCGAGGTGATCGAGCGGCTGCGCGGCTACGAGGAGCTGGGCGTCGACGAGTACAGCTTCTGGATCGACAACACGCTCTCGCACGAGGAGAAGCGCGAGTCGCTCAAGCTGTTCATCAAGGAGGTCGTCCCCGCCTTCCAGTAGGAGGCAGCACCGCCACGGCATTGCCCGGACGCTTGCATGGCAATTCCGCGAACCCCTGTCAGTGAATCCCTGTCAATTGACGCTGGACAACCCAGCAGACTAGGTTCCCGTGCCATGCAACAGACCAGCATGCAGGCGAAGGTCGCCGAAGAGCTGCGCCGGATGATCATCAGTGGAGAGCTGCCGCCACGCTCCAGCCTCTCCGAGATGACGCTGTCGCAGACCTTCGGCGTCAGCCGCACCCCGATCCGCGAGGCGCTCAAGCAGCTCCAGATCGAGGGGCTGGTGGAGGTGCGCCCGCGGGTCGGCACGTTCGTCGCCGTCCCCTCGCGCCGCGAGATCACCGAGCTCTTCCAGATGAAGGAACTCCTCGAAGGCGCGGCGGCCCGCCTCCTCGCCTTCCGTGGCAACGTTCCCGAGGTGGAACGGCTCGCCGCCAACATGAGCGCCGCCGACGACGCGGTGCGCGCCGGCGACTCGGAGCAGTACGAGAAGCTGGTGCACGACTTCCACGAGCTGATCATGGTCGGGGCGGACAACTCCAAGCTGGAGGCCCACTACCGCACCCTGATGAACCAGCTCGCCTACGCCCGCCTGGTGCGCACCTCCCTCTCCCAGCCGGGCCGACTCACCGAGTCCGACCACGAGCACCACCGCGTACTCGACCTCATCCGCGCCAAGGACGGCGACGGCGCGGAGCGCGTGATGCGCGAACACGTGCGACGCAGCCATCAGGCGCTCATGGCGGGGATGGACGACGACCGGTTCAAGGACTGACGGCGGTTCGGGGGTCCGTATCCGGCGGGGGCGGCAGTCGATGGCGTCGGCGGAATTCAGGTGCGGGCACGGGCTCCCGTGGTGTGTCATCGGCAGCATGGCCATCGAGTTGAGGACACCTGGCGTCGACGAGCTTGACGAGGCCGTCGACGCGCTGCGCGCGTGGCAGCACGACACGGCGCCCATGCAGCTGCACCCCGGCGACCTGGGCTGGTACTGGAGGACCGGAGCGGAGCGCACCGCCGCGAGCGTGCGGGCCTGGCGGCGCGGTGGGCGTGTGGTTGCCGTCGGGCTCCTGGACGGCCCCACCCTGCTGCGGCTGACCCTCGCGCCCGACGCCCACCAAGACGTAGAACTGGCACGGCAGTTGCTCGCCGATGTGGGCGATCCGAAGCGCGGGGTGCTGCCCGAGGGGCCGGTCGATATCGAGGCTCCGCGGGGCGTGCTGCTGCACGACCTCCTGGCCGCTGCCGGCTGGCGCACCGGTGAGGCGTGGACGCCGCTGCGCCGCGATCTCACCGAACCGGTCCGGCCCCCTGCCGTGCGCATCGAGGTGGCGGGGCCCGACCGGGCGGACGCGTACGCCGCCGTGCACCGGTCGGCGTTCGACGGGTCGGCGTTCGACGGGGCGCGGTGGCACGCGATGGCGGCCGGGGCGCCGTACGCGCAGGCGCGGTGTCTGCTCGCGTACGACGACGAGGGCGCGGCCGTGGCGGCGGTGACGGTGTGGTCGGCGGGGCCGGGGCGGCCCGGGCTGCTCGAACCGATGGGTGTGCACCGGGATCACCGCGGCCGTGGACACGGGGCGGCGATCTGCCTCGCCGCGGCGGCCGCACTCCGCGAACTCGGCGCGTCCAGCGCCCTCGTGGGCACACCGAGCGCCAACACCGCGGCGGTCGCCACCTACAAGGCGGCGGGCTTCCGGTCGTGGCCCGAGGTCAGGGACCGCAGCAGACCTTAGACCTCAGTCACCCACCACGCCGTCGGCCATCTCCCGCAGGATGTCGATGTGCCCGTTGTGCCGCGAGGTCTCCTCGACCAGGTGCATCAGGATCCAGCCGAGGGTGACATGGGTGCCGTCCCTGACCGGGCGCTTCGCCGTCGCCGACAGGTCCGTGTCCGCGACCAGCCGACGGTAGCGGGCGCTCTGCTCCTCGTACTCGGCGACGAGTTGGCGGACGGGGGTCCGCGCGCCGAGCCGCATCTCGCGGTCCGGGTCCTCGTCCGTCCACGGGCCCGCGTCCTCCTCGCCGAGGAAGATCACCTGGATCCAGTGGTACTCGACCCACCGAAGGTGGTTGATCAGGCCGCCCAGTGTCATGAGCGGCGAACCGGGCAGCGGCGCCGCGCCCCCGTGCTCGGGGGCGAGGTCGGCGCACTTGGCGACGGCCGTGGCGCGCGCGTAGTCGAGGAAGGTCGTGAGCATCGTGCGCCCGTCCCAGGACGGCGGCATGTCGGTGCGTGTCATGGTGTGATCCAAGCACGCGGCGGCAGGCCCGGGCAGCGGATTTCACCGCCGGCGCGGGGGCTCGGCTACGCCGTCCCGGCCCCGCCCAGACGCTCCCGCAGCGTGCCCGCGAACTCCTCCGCGCGACCAAGCTGTTTGCGCAGGTCCGCGACTCGGTCGGCCGCCGCCTGCTCGAAGTGGCGTACGCGGTCCAGGAGTTGCTCGCGCTCGGCGCCCTCGGGTGGTGGGCTCGCGTCGAGGCGGTCCGTGGCGTCCAGCAGGTCCCGCATCTGGTCGAGGGTGAAACCGAGCGGCTTCATGCGGCGGATCACCATCAGGCGGGCCACGTCATGCTCGGTGTAGAGGCGGAAGCCGCCCTGCGAGCGGGCGGACGGGATGACGAGGCCCGTCTCCTCGTAGTGCCGGATGGTGCGCAACGACAGCTCGGTCCGCGTGGCGACCTCGCCGATCTGCATGTGCTCGCTGCTCACGCGGCGCCCTTCTCCGTGTCTACGTGGTGTCACCGAGGCCACAGTTGGTGACGCCGATCTCTACCCTAACGTCAGGGTAGAGTTGCTGGTCGTCAGGGTCGGCCGTGCGCCGCCCGTCCTTTTCGTACGCACAGGCCGCGTGACGGCGGTGTGCCCCGACCACGACAGGTTACTTTCTCTTGTCCCCCTCCTCCGCGCCTTCCGTCCCGTCCCCGGCCGCCCGGCCGTGGCGCCTGCGCCGCCCCGACTGGTGGTCCGACCCGAAGGTGTGGCGCACCGAGATCCTGGGCGGGCTCGTGGTGGGGCTCGCGCTGATCCCCGAGGCGATCTCGTTCTCGGTCATCGCCGGGGTCGACCCGCAGATCGGTCTGTTCGCCGCGTTCACCATGGCCGTGACCATCTCCGTCGTCGGCGGTCGGCGCGCCATGATCTCGGCGGCCACCGGCGCCGTCGCGCTGGTGATCGCGCCGCTCAACCGGGAGCACGGGTTCGGTTATCTCGTCGCCGCGGTGATCCTGGCCGGTGTGTTCCAGATCGTCCTCGGCGCGCTCGGGGTGGCGAAGCTGATGCGGTTCGTGCCGCGCAGCGTGATGGTCGGCTTCGTCAACGCCCTCGCCATCATGATCTTCATGGCACAGGTGCCCGAGATGACGGACGTGCCGTGGGCCGTCTATCCGCTGATCATCGGCGGGCTCGCGCTGATGGTGTTCTTCCCGAAGGTCACCAAGGTGGTCCCGGCGCCGCTTGTCTCCATCGTCATCCTGACTGTCATCACGGTCGCTGCCGGAATCGCGGTGCCGACTGTCGGGGACAAGGGCGAGCTGCCGTCCTCCCTGCCGGTGCCGGGGCTGCCGGACGTGCCGTTCACCTTCGAGACCCTGAAGATCATCGCCCCGTACGCGCTCGCCATGGCCCTGGTGGGGCTCATGGAGTCCCTGATGACGGCGAAGCTGGTCGACGAGATCACCGACAGCCGCTCCTCCAAGACCCGCGAGTCGATCGGGCAGGGCATCGCCAACATCGTCACCGGCTTCTTCGGTGGCATGGGCGGCTGCGCCATGATCGGGCAGACGATGATCAACGTAAAGGTGTCAGGGGCCAGGACCCGGCTGTCCACGTTCCTCGCGGGCGTGTTCCTGATGGTGCTGTGCGTGGTCTTCGGGCCCATCGTCTCCGAGATCCCGATGGGCGCCCTGGTCGCCGTCATGGTGATGGTGTGCTTCGCGACCTTCGACTGGCACTCCATCGCACCGAAGACGCTGAAGCGGATGCCGGCGGGCGAGATCGTGGTGATGGTGCTGACGGTCGTGGTCGTGGTGGCCACCAGCAACCTCGCGATCGGCGTCGTCGTCGGCTCGGTCACCGCGATGGTCGTCTTCGCCCGGCGGGTCGCCCACGTCGCGAACGTCACCTCGGTCACCGACCCCGACGGAGGCCAGGTCGTCTACTCGGTCACCGGCGAGCTCTTCTTCGCCTCGTCCAACGACCTGGTGACGCGGTTCGACTACGCCGGTGACCCCGACGAGGTCGTCATCGACCTCTCCGCGACGCACGTGTGGGACGCCTCGTCCGTCGCCGCGCTCGACGCGATCGAGACCAAGTACGCGGAGCGCGGCAAGAGTGTCGAGATCGTCGGCTTCAATCCGGACAGCGCGGCCCTGCACGCAAAGCTGAGCGGCGAACTCACCGGCGGCAATTGAGGTTCGACGCGTTGCGATAGCGTCGCTCCCTTTGGGTCTTCGGGTCTTCGGGGCAAAGGAGAGTGGACGGTGCGGGTTCAGGTGCAGGGGCGGAATGTTCCGAGGTGGGTTCCGCTGGGAGTGATGGCGTTCGGCGGGGTGTTCGTGATCGTCGGGCTGATCCTGGCGTGGTCGTCGATCTCGCTGCTGCAGGACGCGCGGCGAACCGAGGGCACCGTGGTGGGCATCGAGTGGCGCGGCGGTGAAATCCGTACGTCCGGCAAGTCCCGCCACCGCGACGAGCCCGCCGCGTATCCGGTGGTCGAGTTCGCCACGGCGGACGGCGTCCGCCGGACGTTCCACAGCTCGACGGGCTCCAACCCGCCCGCGTACGAGCAGGGCGAGCGCGTCGAGGTGCTCTACCGGGCCGATTCCCCGCAGGACGCGAAGATCGACGGGTTCCTGTCGCTGTGGCTGCTGCCGCTCATCTTCGGGGGGATCGGACTGTTCGTCGCGGCCATCGGCGCGGTGATCGCCATCGTACGAGGGCGGTTGCGGGCACAGCCGGTGCGGTGAGTGCGCCGGCCGTGCCCGCGGTACGAGCCGGATCGGCTACTTGGGTTCCGTCGCGATCTGAATGAGGTTGCCGCAGGTGTCGTCGAGCACGGCGGTCGTGACCGGGCCCATGTCGAGGGGCTCTTGGGTGAAGTGCACGCCGAGCGCGGTCAGCCGCTCGTACTCGGCCTGTACGTCGTCGACGGCGAACTGGGCGAGTGGGATGCCGTCCGCGATCAGCGCGTCCCGGTAGGGCTTGACGGCCGGGTGGCCGGAGGGCTCAAGGAGCAGCTCGGCGGCGTCGGGCTCCTCGGACGACACGACGGTCAGCCAGCGAACGCCCTCGCCCAGATCCACGTCGTGCTTCGTCTTGAAGCCGAGGATCTCGGTGTAGAAGTGCGCCGCCTTGGCCTGGTCGTCGACGAAGACGCTGGTCATGTGGATCTTCATGGGGTGCTCTCTTCCGGGTCCTGTGGGTCCTGCGGGTCCTGTGGGTCCTGTGCAGGGGCTGCTGGCGTGAGCCACCGCTCCGATATCTGGCGCAGCGGTGCGGTGTTCAGCTCGTGGAACTTGTAGCGGCCCTCCCGCCTGGCCTCGACGAGTCCGGCCGCCTCCAGCACGGCGAGGTGCTGGGAGACGGCCTGCCTGGACAGGTTCAGCTGATGCTTCATGGTCAGCCGGGAGCAGATCTCGAACAGGGTCTGCCCCGACCTCTGCGTCAGCTCGTCGAGGATCGTGCGGCGGGTGGGGTCGGCCAAGGCTTTGAACAGGTCATCGGCCACGACGCCAGCATAGGCAAGTGTTCGCTTGCCTATCAACCGGAAGAGTCCGGGCAGGTCACTGCCGGCGCACCGCCACCTTCTCCTCGAACGCGGCGAAGCGGCCGGGGTGCATGCCCCGTGAGGCCAAAGGCCCCGGCCGCCACCTCGGTCGTCGCACGCGCCAGATCGGCGTCGGTACACACCAACGCCGCGTTGTGCCAGCCGAGTTCGAACTGCGCACGGCGAGATCTTCGTGGGCGGCCCGTGACCGGGGGCGGGGTCAAGGCTTCGGCTCGGGCTGCTTGAGCCGTGGCCGGCCGCCGGCCGTCGTACTCGCACCCGTCGGCTCCGGCAGTGTCCGGAACAGGAGCCAGCTCAGCAGGGGCATGAGGATGAGCGGGGTCAGGGCGGTGCGCAGCGACGTCTGGTCGGCGACGGTGCCGATGAGGGGGCTCGCCAGGCCGCCGATGCTCACCGTGAGACCGAGGGTGATGCCGCTCGCCGTACCGACGCGCGAGGGCAAGTAGTCCTGCCCGAGCGTGACTTGGAGCGAGAACGGGACGTACAGGCCGGCCGACGTGAGCGCGAGGAAGGCGTAGAGCGCCGGGCCGGGCACCCACACCACGCCCGCCACCGCCGCGGCCGTCAGCAGGTACGACCAGCGCGAGACGGTGACCCGGTCCCAGCGGCTCGCCAGGGCGCCGCCCAGGACACTGCCGACCGCGCCGCCCACGTAGAGCACGAACAGGGCCGCCGTGCCCGCCGCCTTGCTGCCGCCCATGCGCTGCGTCGCGTACAGGGAGACGAAGGTGCTCAGGCCCGTGAAGACGATGGAGCGGCACACCACCGCGAGCGACAGGCGGACGAACGCCGGCACGTCGTCCGGGGCGGGGGCCTGCGTGGTGGCGGACGAGGTGTTCTCGCGGCGGGCCAGCGCGCGCAGCACCGGCAGGCAGATCGCGGCGCCGGCCGCCGCGGGCAGCGCCAGCAGGGGAGTGAACCGCAGCCCGCCCGTGGCCACCGCGGCGGCGACCAGGAGCGGGGCCAGCGCGAACCCGACATTGCCGCCGAGCGAGAACCAGGCCATCGCGCTGTGGCTGCCGCGGCTCGCGAGGCGGGCCACCCGCGCCGACTCCGGGTGGTAGGCGGCCACACCGATCCCGGACACCGCGACGACGGCGAGGGTCACAGGGTACGAATCGCTCACCCCGCTCAGTGCGACGCCCACGCCCGCGAGCAGCGTGCTGAGCGGCAGCAGCCACGGCATCGCCCTGCGGTCGGTGAGCAGGCCGAAGACCGGCTGCGCCACCGACGAAAGCAGCGAGGCCGCCAGCACGGTGCCGGACACGGCGGCGTAGCTGTAGGCACGTTCGGCGACGAAGTACGGCACGAGCGAGGCGACGGAGCCCTGGTAGACGTCCACGCACGCGTGCCCGACGGAGAGCAGAGGGATGGAGGTGTTGGATGTGTTGGACGGGTTCTTTCGCACTCGGTCATCGTCGCGAGGGGCGCGCTGTCCCGCTTCCGATAACCTGCCAGACAATGTCGAAGAACCGCCACGCCGTCAGCCGTGCTGTTCGGCACACCCCGGTGGCCCCCACCCGCACCAGGTACCTGGTGCACGGGGCCGAGATCGACGCCCACCGGCACGACGACCACCAGATCGCCTACGCGGGCCGGGGCGTCGTCGCGGTCACCACCGACGCCGGGTCCTGGGTCGCGCCGGGAACGCGCGCCCTGTGGGTACCCGCCGACACCGTGCACGCCCACCAGGCCCACGGCGACGTCGAACTGCACTTCGTGGGGCTGCCCGCGACCGAGAACCCGCTCGGCCTCGACACCCCGGCCGTGCTCGCCGTCGGCCCGCTGCTGCGCGAGCTGATCATCGAGTACGCGCGCACCGGGTCACCGGACACCACGGACGTCGGCAGCCCCGAACGGGCCCGTCTGCGTGCGGTGTTGCTCGACCAGTTGAAGCTGTCACCGCAGCAGCCACTGCACCTGCCGACGCCGGCCGCGCCGCTGCTGCGCGCCGTGTGCGACCTCCTGCACGCCGACCCGGCGGACCCTCGCACCCTGGCCGAACTGGGCCGTGAGGTCGGGGCGAGCGACCGCACGCTGTCCCGGCTCTTCCGCGGCGATCTCGGCATGACGTTCCCGCAGTGGCGCACCCAACTGCGCCTGCACCACGCGCTGATCCTGCTCGCCGATCGCACACCGGTGACGACCGTGGCCCAGCTGTGCGGCTGGTCGTCGACGAGCGCGTTCATCGATGTGTTCCGGCGCGCGTTCGGACACACACCGGGTTCACACCGGTGACCAGGACAGAGGTCACGCGCGCCTCTTGACGTGTCCGTACGTACGCCGATGATGGCCGGGTGAGGACACAGAGCGGCGAATCGGTACTGTCCAGGGCCGTGCGGATCTTCGAGGCGTTCACGCCCGACGAGCCGGCGCTGACCGTCTCGGTGATCGCGCGGCGCACGGGCCTGCACGTGGCCACGGCGTCGCGCCTGGTCGCGGAGCTGGTGTCGCACGGGTTCCTGACCCGCGACGGCGACCGCCGGGTGCGGATCGGCCTGCGGATGTGGGAGCTGGTGACCCGCGCCTCGCCCGCGCTGTCGCTGCGGGACGCAGCGATGCCGTTCATGGAGGGTGTGCACGATGTGGTGGGCCACCATGTCCAGTTGGGCGTTCTCGACGGCGACGAAGTGCTGTTCCTGGAACGGCTGAGCGCGCCCGGAGGTGTCATCAACTTCACGCGGATCGCGGGCCGGCTGCCGCTGAACGCCTCCTCCAGCGGCCTGGTGCTCCTTGCCCACGGCTCCGGCGAGCTACGGGAGCGGGTGTGCGCCGAACCCCTCCACCGGTACACCGCGAACACGCCGTGCACGGCGTCCGGGCTGCGGGCCCTGCTCGCCGACATCCGCCGGCAGGGCTTCGCGTGCTGCCCCGGCTACGTCCACCCCGACGCGCTGGGCATCGCGGCGCCCGTGCGCGACGCCCACGGCGACGTGTGCGCCACCTTGTCGGTCATCGTGCCGAACGAGGAGGGCTCCGCCGCGGTCGTGCCGGTGGTACGGACCGCGGCGCGCGGCATCTCGCGTGCGCTGGCAGCGCGTTCGTCTCTCACTCATTGAGAAGGGCCTCGCGCCCGCCGCCCGCGGCCACGCATCCTTCCTGCCAACCCAACGACGGGAGGCGACAGCGTGGTCGGAACTGGCGTGGTCACCGGCAAGGAACCGATCGCCGAGGGCGTCGTGTCCGTGACCCTCGCGCACCCGGACGGAGCCCGGCTCCCGGACTGGACGCCGGGCGCGCACATCGACCTGGTCCTTCCCGACGGCACGGTTCGCCAGTACTCCCTGTGCGGCGACCGCTGGGACGCGCACACCTACCGCGTCGCCGTCCTGCGGGAACCGGACGGCCGGGGAGGCTCGGCGTACGTGCACGACCGGCTGGCGGTGGGGGACCGGGTCGGGATCGGGGGCCCGCGCAACAACTTCCCGCTCGCACCGCTCGCGGACTCGGGCGCGTACCTCTTCATCGCCGGAGGCATCGGCATCACCCCGCTCCTCCCGATGCTTCACCAGGCCGAACTCCTGGGTCTGGACTGGCAGTTGCTGTACGGCGGGCGGACCCGGCCCTCCATGGCCTTCCGTGCGGAACTCCTCGCGGCCCACGGCGGGCGCGTGCACGTCGTGCCGCAGGACGAGGAGGGCCTGCTGGACCTGGATGCCTGGCTCGGTGCGCCGCAGGCCGGAACCAAGGTGTACTGCTGCGGGCCCGCTCCGCTGCTCGCCGCGGTCGAGGAGGCCTGTGCGGGCTGGGAACCGTACGCGTTGCGCACCGAGCGGTTCACCGCCGCCGAGCGCGGTGCGCCGGTCCGTGACACGGCCTTCGACGTGGAACTGCGGCGCAGCGCCCGGACCGTGCGCGTGGCCCCCGACGTATCCGTGCTCCAGGCGGTGCGCGGGGCCGGGGCCGATGTGGTGTCTTCCTGCGAGCAGGGTACGTGCGGGACATGTCTGACGTCGGTCCTCGACGGCGAGCCCGACCACATGGACTCCGTCCTCACGGACCACCAACGAGCCGCCGGAGACTGCATGTTGGTGTGCGTGTCCCGGTCCTGCGGGAACCGCCTCGTACTCGATCTCTGACGTTCTCAAGGCGCACAAAGGAGTGTGTGACATGACCGAGGCACCCGCGCACGGCATCGTGATGCCGCCCACCAGCGACGCCGACCCGTTCGCCCACGAGCACCTGCTCGACCCCGAACCCCTGCACCGGTCGCTGCGCGCGGCCGGACCCGTCGTGCACCTGACGCGCTACGACGTGCACGCGCTCGCCCGCTACGAGCAGGTGCACGCCGCGCTCGTCGACTGGCAGCGCTTCGAGTCGGGCTCCGGCGTGGGCCATGCCAACTTCCGCCACGAGGAACCGTGGCGCAAACCCAGCGTCCTCCTGGAAGCCGATCCGCCCCTGCACGACGCGCCGCGCCGCGTCCTGCGTGACATCCTCGCCCCGCCCGCCCTGCGCCGACTGCGGGACACGTGGTCGGCGCAGGCCGAGGAGCTGGTCGACCAAGTCCTCGCGCAGGGAGCGGAGTTCGACGCTTTTGCGGCGCTGGCGGAGGCCTTCCCCCTGCGCGTGTTCCCCGACGCCGTGGGGATCGGGCCCGACGGGCGTGAGCACCTGCTGCCGTACGGGAACATGGCCTTCAACGCGTTCGGGCCGCGCAACGACCTCGTCGCCGCCGACGCGCACCGGGCCGCCGAACTCGGCGCGTGGGTGGGTGCCCAGTGCGCGCGCGAAGCCCTCACGGCGACCGGTTTCGGCGCCGACATCTGGGCGGCGGCCGACCGCGGCGATCTCACACGCGAGCAGGCCCCCATGGTGGTGCGCTCGCTGCTCACCGCCGGCGTCGACACCACCGTGCACGGCCTCGCCGCCTGCCTCTACGCCTTCGCCACCCACCCGGAAGAGTGGCAACGGCTGCGTCGTCGACCGGAGTTGGCCCGCGTCGCCTTCGAGGAGGCGATCCGCTGGCAGTCACCGGTGCAGACGTTCTTCCGCACCGCGACCACCGACGTCACCGTCGCGGACACCGTGATCCCCGAGGGCACGAAGATCCTGATGTTCCTCGGCGCCGCGAACCACGACCCGGACCGCTGGAGCGCCCCGGAACGCTTCGACCTCACCCGCGACCCCTCCGGCCATGTCGGCTTCGGCATGGGCCTGCACCAGTGCGTCGGCCAGCACGTCGCCCGCCTGGAGGCGGAGGCACTCCTCACGGCGCTCGCCCGTAGGGTCGAGTCGTTCGCGTTCGCGGGCGAGCCCCGGCGACACATCAACAACACCCTGCGGGGCTGGGAGTCGCTGCCCGTCCGGGTCCGCCTCGCGGACTGAGGGGCACTGACGGGCCGGGGCGTCACTGTCGTGGCGCCGACGCCAGCTCGTCCCGCAGCAGTGCGACCTCGCCGACCTGGCCCGTGCGATACGCGGCCCGCGCCACCAGATGGGCCGCGACCGCGCTGGTCAGGAGCTGGAAGAAGGCGACCAGGGCGAGCGTGCCCAGGTCGACGCCCGAGCGCAGCCGCAGCGCGACGCCCGCCACGAGCATCAGCATGCCGAGGGTCTGCGGATTGGTCGCGGCGTGGCTGCGGGTCAGCACATCGGGCAGCCGGAGCATGCCGATGACGCCGGTCAGGCAGACCGCGGCCCCGACGAACAGCAGGATGGATCCGGCGAGATCGGTGACGTCGTGCCAGTTCACGGGCGCTCCTTCTTGAGGGAGATGATGCCGGACCTCGGCCGGACGCCCGGCCGGTCGCGTGCCGCGATGAAGCGGGCGATGGCGACCGAACTCGTGAAGCCGAGGAAGGCGATCACCAGCATGATCGAGAGGTAGTAACTGGTGCGCGTGATGGCGGCGTTGACCCCGATCCCGGCGATGATGAGCACCGCGGCGATGTCGACGGACACGGCCCGGTCCAGCATCGAGGGGCCGCGCCAGATCCGTACCAGGAGCAGCGCGCCGGCCAGGACGATCAGCACCAGCGCGCCGTTGAGCAGGATGTCGTTGGCCAGTTTCATGCGTCGGGCGTCCTTCCTTCGGGCGCGTCAGGGGCGGCGGGTGGCGTGGTCTGTGCGAGTCGGGCGATCTCCTCGCGCGTGCCGAAGGCCCGTACGACGAGGGTCTCCAGGCGTCGCACGTCGGCGCGGGCCCGGTCCACCGCCCGCGGGTCGTCGGCGTGCACGACGTGCAGGAACAGGGTGGCGGTGGAGCCGTTGACCTCCACGAGCGCGCCGCCGGGGACGCTGGACACGGCGACGGCGGTCGCCGCGATCATCAGGTCGGTGCGGCAGCGCAGCGGCACCGCGATCACGGCCGCGGGGCCCGGCCTGGCGCGCAGCGTCTGCCAGGTCACGGTCACCGTGGACGAGGTCATGTCGTACAGGAGGTAGCCGGCGAGCCGGACGATGCCCACCGGCCGCAGGCGCAGGTCGAGTTCGACGGCGGGCAGCGGGAAGACCAGGCACAGCAGGACCGCGACGACCACGCCGCTGATCACGTTGCCCCAGCTCAGGCCGGTCCACAGCAGCGTCCAGATCACCGTGAGCCAGGCGATCAGGGGCAGGTCGATGCGGCGCCAACGGGTCCTGTGGCCAGAGGAGTTCACTGGTCGAGCACCGCCTTCACGTAGGGCGTGCGGGAGAGGAGTTCGGCGGCCGAGCGGTCGGCGAGGCCGGTCAAGGGGGTGGCCAGGAGGGTGTAGGAGAGGCCGAGGACGACCGCGGCGGCCGTCGCCGCGGTCATGGCGCGGGGGACACGCATCGTGGTGCGCACGCACACGGCGGTCGCCACCGCGGTGTCGCCGCCGCTCTCCTCCGGAGTCGAGTCCGAATCGTCGCTCTCCTCCAACACGTCGTCCTCGGAGGGGGGCTGAGCGGGCGCCGCCCGCCAGAACACCAGGTTCCAGACCTTCGCCATCACGTACAGGGTCAGCAGGCTGGTCACGGCTGCCGCGGCGAGCAGCGTGTACGACCACACTCCGCCGGCCGCCGCGCCCGCCCGCATCAGGCCCAGCTTGCCGAGGAACCCGGACAGGGGTGGGATGCCGGCGAGGTTCATGGCGGGCACGAACCAGAGCGCGGCGAGCAGCGGCGCCGAGCGCATCGTTCCGCCCAGACGCGTCAACTCCGTTGTCCCGTACCGCTTTTCGAGCAGCCCCGCGGCGAGGAACAGCGTCGTCTGTACGGTGATGTGGTGCGCCGTGTAGACGATGGCGCCGCCGATGCCTCCCTTGGTGCCGAGCGCGAGCCCGTACAGCATGAAGCCGATGTGGCTGACGAGGGTGAAGGACAGCAGGCGCTTGAGGTCGGTCTGGGCCACCGCGCCGAGGATGCCGATGATCATCGAGGCGAACGCGACCGCCATCAGTACGCCGGAGAGCCGGTTTCCGGGGAAGAACAACGTGTCCGCGCGGATCATCGAGTACACGCCGACCTTGGTGAGCAGCCCCGCGAACACGGCCGTCACCGGTGCCGGGGCCGTCGGGTAGGAGTCGGGCAGCCAGGCCGCGACGGGGAACGCCGCCGCCTTCACCCCGAACACCGTGAGCAGCAGCACCTCCGCCAAC
The DNA here is from genome assembly GCF_044766085.1 of Streptomyces sp. NPDC102360. Lineage (NCBI taxonomy): Bacteria > Bacillati > Actinomycetota > Actinomycetes > Kitasatosporales > Streptomycetaceae > Streptomyces > Streptomyces sp. NPDC102360. The sequence continues at coordinate 637,872 of NZ_JBIWLG010000001.1, forward strand.
GTGCTGACCCCCTGGGGGAGTTCGGGCATGCGCTGGGCGAGCTGCGCGAAGTTCACGGTGCCCACCGCCGCGTAGGTCACCGCGATCCCGCACAGGAACACCAGGGACGAGACGAGGGAGACGACGACGTACGTCGATCCGGCCCGCACCCGTGGCTCCGTGGCACCCACCGTGAGCAGCACGAAGCTGGCCATCAGCATGATCTCGAAGCCGACGTAGAGGTTCACGAGGTCGCCCGCGAGGAACGTCAGTGACACCCCGGCGACCAGCACCAGGTACGCCGGGTGGAACACGGAGATCGGTGCCCGCTCCTCGCGGTCGGCCATGCCCTGGCTCATCGCGTAGATCAGGACGATGAAGGTGACGGCGCCGGACACCAGCAGCATCAGCGCGGCGAGCCGGTCGGCGACCAGGGTGACACCGAGCGGCGGCCCGAAGTCGCCGAGGTGCACCACGAGCGGGCCCGTGCGGTCGGCCTCGACGAGCAGGACGACATCGACCGCGACGACCGCCGCGAGCACCCCGACGGTGATGAGCCGGTGCAGCCAGCGCAGCCGCGGCCCGATGAACAGGGTCAGCCCGCACACCACGAGGGGCAGCACGACGGGCAGCGGGACGAGGGAGTTCACCGGGTCTCCTCCGGGCGGGTCTCGGTGGGCTCGGCCGGGTCGGCGGCGGATGCCTCGGGCGGGTCCGCGCCGAGGACGTCGTCCCACAGGTCGCCGCCCGCGTCCCGGGCGCGGGCCTGGTAGGCGCGGTTCGCGCGCAGTCTGCGGCGCTGCTCGCGCCGTTCGTCGCGCCAGGCGCTCGGGCCCTCTTCGCGATGGATCTCGCGCAGCTCGGCCCGCTCGGCGGAGATCTCCGCGCGCAGCACCACCCGCCGGTCAGCCACGTCGTCCGGCACGAAGTCCGAACCGGTCAACTGGCTGCTGCGGTACGCCATCGCCAGCACGAACGCCGTGGTGGCGAGCGTGATCACGACGGCGGTGAGGATGATGGCCTGCGGCAGCGGATCGGTCACCTTGGCCGCATCGACGCCCGGGTACAGCAGCGGCGGAAATCCCGCAGTCCCCGTCGAGGCGAGGACGAAGAGATTGACGCCGTTGCCGCACACGATGATGCCGACGAGCACCCGGGTGAGGCTGCGGGTGTGGATGAGGATCCCGCCTGCGCTGGTCAGTACGACCGCGCAGACCAGCAGGGTGAGACTGACGGTCACGAGTTCTGCGCCTCCCCGGCGAGCGCGAGACTCGCCTTGTGCTCGGTCTGCTGGTCGATCTTCGAGCCCAGCGCCCGTACGACGTCCAGGACCACGCCGAGGACCAGCAGATACACCCCGAGGTCGAAGAGGACGGCGGTGCTCGCGTGCCAGTCGCCGATCAGCGGCAGGTGTCCGTGCCAGGTCCAGCCGTGCAGCACCGTGCCGTCGGCGAGCCCGCCGAGCGCGACCGACGTCGACAGGGTCAGGCCGAGACCGGTGAAGAAGCCCGGGTGCACCGGCGCGGCCACCGCCAACTCGTGCCGCCCGCCCGCCAGGTAACGGATCGTCAGGGCGATGCCCGCGACAAGACCGGCGACGAAGCCGCCGCCCGGCAGGTTCTCCGCGCACAACAGCAGGTACACCGACAGCATCAGGATCGGATGGAAGACGAGCCGGGCGACCACCTCGAAGACGACCGAACGGTGCTCGGGCGCGAGCGTGTCACCGGCCACCAGCCAACTGCGCTCCGGGGCGCCCTGCTGGTACTTGGCGGGCACCTTGAGCCGCGACGTGGCCAGCGACCACGCGGTCACCCCGCCCGGAAGCCGGGGCGGCGGCGCGGTCGCCCGGCCCTGGCGGCGGTGCACGTACAGCAGGCTCGTGACACCGAGGACGGCGACGGCGAGGACGGCCGACTCGCCCATGGTGTCCCAGGCCCGGAAGTCCACGAGGATCGTCGCGACGACGTCCTTGAGGCCGTGGTGCGCGGTCTCCTCGATCAGCGCGGCGCCCGCGGGGTCCGCGGTGCGCGCGCCCGTCGCCAGCCACACCGCGCACGCCACCGCCACGCTGCTGCCGAGCGCGAGGAGCATGCTCACACCCCAGCGCCAGGTCCGCTGCGTGTCGCCGAAGAACACCGGAAGGCGCCGCAGGACGAGGACGAGCACCACGGTCGACACCGTCTCCACGCCGAACTGGGTGAGCGCCAGATCGGGCGCGCCCTGCACGACGTACAGGAGCGCCGTGCCGTACCCGGTCAGGCCCGCGAGAACCGCCGCCTTCATGCGTCGCTGCACGACCAGACACATCAGAGCGCACGCACAGGTCAGTGCGCCGACGCCCGCCTGCATCGGGTGGTCCCACAGGCGCGGCGCGGGCGTGGCGCCCCAGGGCCGGTCGGTGGCGAGGACCGCGACGAGTCCGACGAACATGACGCCCAGGACCGTCGCCACGTACGAGGGCAGCGAGCCCTTCTGTACGGCGCCCGTGATCTGGAGCGCGGACCGTTCGAGGCCGAGCACGGTCCGGCCGAACACCTCGTCCGCCTTCGGCCAGGCGAACCGCCGCCCGAGCCGCACCACCGGCCCCCGTGCCAGGAACAGCGCCGCGCCGCCCGCCCACGCGAGCACGGACAGGGCGAGCGCCGACCCGAAGCCGTGCCACAGCGCCAGGTGGTAGGGGTGCGCGGGGACCGGGTACTGCTTCGCGTACTGCTCGAAGAGGTGCGCCGGCCAGTCGATCCCGGGACCGAGCAGCAGACCGGCGAGGGCAAGGATCGCGGGCGGCGCGAGGAAGGTGGCGCCGACCCGGTGCACGGGGGTGTCGGCGACGCCGGGCTTGCGCGCGAACGCGCCCCACAGGAAGCGCAGGGTGTACGCGGTGGTGAGCGCGGACCCGACGACGATGCAGGCGAGCACCCACCGCTCGGCCACACTGCCGTGCAGCAGCGCGTCGAACGCCGCCTCCTTCGCCGCGAACCCGAGCAGCGGCGGAAGGGCGGCCATCGACGCGCCCGCGAGGACGGCGGTGCCGGCCACCCAAGGGAGCCGCCGCCCCACGCCCGAGAGCCGTCTGAGGTCACGGGTGCCGCTCGCGTGGTCGACGATCCCCGTCACCAGGAACAGCGGCGCCTTGAACAGCGCGTGCCCGAGAAGCATCGCGATGGCCGCGAGAGCGGCGTTGTACGTCCCGTCACCCGCGAGCACCACCAGAAAGCCCAGTTGGCTGACGGTTCCGTAGGCGAGCACCAGCTTCAGGTCGTTGAGCCGCAGCGCGCGCCAGCCGCCGAGCAGCATCGTCACCGCGCCCAGGATCAGCACCACGGCGCGCCACGGCGCGACATCCGCGAAGGCGGGAGCGAACCGAGCCACCAGATAGACGCCCGCCTTCACCATCGCGGCGGCGTGCAGATAGGCGCTGACCGGGGTGGGCGCCGCCATCGCGTTCGGCAGCCACATGCTCAGCGGCCAGATCGCCGACTTGGCGAGCGCCCCGCACAGGATCAGTACGAGCGCTGCCGACAGGGTGCCGCTCGCGGCGGGCGGCGACTGAAGGATGTGCGAGATCCGGTACGTGCCCGCCAGGTGACCGAGCATCAGGAAGCCGACGAACATCGCGAGCCCGCCGACCGAGGTCACCGTCAGCGCCTGCAGTGCGCAGCGACGGCTGGCGCGCTTCTCGCTGTCGTAGCCGATGAGCAGGAAGGACAGGACGGTGGTGAGTTCCCAGAACAGGTAGAGGGTCATCAGGTCGTCGGCCAGGACGAGCCCGAGCATCGCCCCCGCGAACGCGAGGAGGTTGCCGCCGAACGAGCCCAACTGCCGGGCGCCGCCGTCGAAGTAGCGCACGCAGTACAGCAGCACGAGCGCCCCGATGCCGGCCGCGAGCAGCACCATGACGAGGGACAGCGCGTCGAGCCGGAACGCGATCTCGACGTCGTAGTCCCTGATCCACCACCAGGCCTCTTCGCTCGCCCCGCCGCCGCTCACCTCGCCCCAGCGGGACAGCGCCCACCCGAGGGCGGCGGCCGGTGGCAGCGCGAGCAGGACGAACGCGCGGGATCCCACCCGGCGGATCAGCGGGGCAGCGCAGAGCGCGACGACGAAGTGTGCGAGGACCAGTGCCGTCATACACGATACATATCGGGTGAAAAGGGGTGCGTCGGGTGGGGCGCGCCGAGGGAGCTCCACCCGGTCCCCGACGAGGCGCGATGGGCGCGGCGCCGCGCATCGTCAGTTGGGCATCAGCGCGGGGCGTCGCCCTCCGGCTTCAGGCGTACGGGGAGGGACGTGTGGCCGTTGCTGATCAGCGTCGGGTACGGCGCCAGGTCCGTCACAGGAACGGCGAGCTCGATGCCGGGGAAGCGTCCGAACAGCAGGCGCAGGGCGGTCTCGACCTCGAGGCGGGCGAGCGGGGCGCCGAGGCAGAAGTGCACGCCGTAGCCGAACGCGAGGTGTTCTTTGGAGCGGCGGGTGGCGTCGAACTCGTCGGCGGTGTCGCCGTGCAGGGCGGGGTGCCGGTTGGCGGCGGCGTACGAGGCGAGGATCGCGTCACCGGTCCTGATCACCCGGCCGTCCGGGAGTGGGACGTCCTGGAGCGCGTAGCGCAGCGGGAGGTGCTTGACCGCGGGTTCGTGGCGCAGGGTCTCCTCGACGATGTCGTGCCAGGTGCAGCGGCCGGTCCGGACATGGGTGAGCTGGGCCGGGTCGGCGAGCAGTGCGGTGACGGACTGGTCGATGACGTTGACGGTCGTCTCGTAACCGGCACTGATCATCAGCAGCAGCGTGTCGCGCAGTTCGCCGTCGGACAGGGTGCCGCCGTCGTCCTCCTCGTCGCGGGTGGCGATGAGCAGCGACGTCATGTCGTCCTCCGGCCGGGCCCGCTTGGACGCGATCAGCTCGTCCAGGAGCTCGTAGACGGCGGCCGTGTTCTTCGCGGCCTCCTCGGCGGAGAGCGTGGTGGCGAACACCCGGTCCACCATCGTGCGGAACTGCTCCCGGTGTTCCTCGGGCACGCCCATCAGACGGCTGACCACGGCGATCGGCAGCGGGTACGCCAGGCGCTCGCGCAGGTCGACGACCGTGCCGGGCGGGAGGGCGTCGAGCCGGTCGAGGATGTCGGTGACGAGCGTTTCGATGTCGGCCTGTAACGCGGTGATGCGGCGGGCGGAGAACGCGGGGGCGATCATGCGGCGCAGGCGGCGGTGATCACTGCCGTACGCGGTGAACATGTTGTCGACCGCCACCCACAGGGCCAGGGGCCAGGTGGCGAGGGCGTCGGCGAAACCCGGCCAGTGGGCGCGCCCGTTCTTCGAGATGTGCGGGCTGGTCAGGAGCTGCTTGAGGAGCGCGGGATCGGAGACGGACCAGGCGGTCACCCCGAGGATGTCGACGAGGGTGGCGGGGCCGCGGGTGCGCAGGGCGTGGTGTTCGGCGTGGTGGTCCGAGGCGGTGGGGTCGAGAACGAGGACGGGCTCGTCGGCCATGGTGGCTCCTTCGTGGGGGAGGGCTCGCCCCTGAGCCTCCTGCCGGGGTGCGGCCGCGTCCAGGGTGTCTTCTCGGCCAGGCGAATGCGGGTTACGGGAGCCGTTCCTACGCCTCGGGGTGCTGCCCCGGACCCCGCGCCTCAATCGCCGGCGGGGCTGAAAAGATCGGGGCGTTGCCCCGGACCCCGCGCCTCAAACGCCGGCGGGGCTGAAAAAGATTGGGGCGCTGCCCCGGGCCCCGCGCCTCAAAGGCCGGAGGGGCTGGAAGATGGGGCTCTGCTCCGGGCCCTGAGTGTCAAACTCGGGCGGGGCTTGGAAGAGCGAGATCTGGCCGGGCGCGGCGCCTGCGCCCGGCTACTCTCTCGGCCTCGCGCGAGGGTCGGTCTCATTCGGTCTCTCGGCGGCGGATGAGCAATTCAAGCCCCTGCGGCGATTGAGCAGCGGGGTACGGGGCGGAGCCCCGATCTTTTCAGGGCGTCGGGGCGGGCGAGAGGAATGCCGCTACCACCCCGCCGTCCACCAAAAGGTCCGTGCCGGTGATGAAGGAGGAGGCCGGGGAGAGCAGGAACGACGTCGCCTCCGCGATGTCGTTCGGGGTGCCGGCGCGACCCGTGCCCGAGCCCTCGATCAGCGCCCGCATGCGGGCCCCGGACTCGCCGGCCAGCTCGGCGCGGCCCATCCGCGTCGAGATGACCCCGGGGCTGACCGAGTTGACCCGGGCCCCACGCGCGCCCCACGCCAGCGAAGCGGCCCGCACACGCAGGTGGTTGGCGCGCTTGGCGAGGGCATACGCGGCGCCGGGGTCCGACAGGGCGTCAGGCCGCAGGAACGGCAGGCCGAGGAGCTCGTCGGTAGGAGTGGAGCGCAGCGCCGCCTCGACCTCGGGCGGCAACGGCGCCATGTGCCCGGCCATGGACGCGATCACCACGCCCGCACCGCCCGCCGCGACCACCTCGCCGAACTCCTCCAGGACGAGGGCCACGCCCAGCAGGTCCACGGCGAGCACCGCCGCCGTCGGCGCCTGCACCGGGGACAGGCCCGCGGTGTGCGCGACCTGCGTGACAGGGCCGAGCCCCGCGCACTGCCCGGCAAGCGCCGCGACCGACGCCCGGTCGGAGACATCGACCCGCACCGGGGTGACCTCATAACCGTCGGCCGTCAGCTCGTCGGCCGCCGCGGCCAGCAGTTCCCCGTCGAAGTCGGCCACGACAAGCCGGGCCCCGGCGCCCTGACGTCGGGCGATCTCCCTCCCCATGCCGCCGACACCGATGACGACCACCACAGGCTTGGACATGAACTTCCTCCTCGTTGACCGGATATTGCACTGCATTACGCTGCCAACGTGACGAACCCCTCCGAGCCCGACCGGGCCCGCCCGGCCAACCAAGGCCGGCGGGTCGCCGCCCGCAATCGCGCCGCCCTCATCACCGCCGCCCGTGAGGTCTTCGCCGAGCAGGGGCTGAACGCACCGCTGTCGACGGTCGCGCGCCGGGCCGGGGTGGGGCAGGGCAGTCTGTACCGGCACTTCGCCGACCGGGTGGCTCTCGCCTCGGCGGTGCTCGACGAAAACGTACGGCAGATCGAGACGGCCGCCGCCGAGCCGGACGCCACCCTCGAGTCCGTGCTCGGCGTCGTCACGTGGCACATCACCCGCTCCACCGCCTTCGTCGATCTGCTGCGCGTACGCGGGGGCGACGAGCAGGGCCGGGAGCTGTCGGCGCGGGTGCGCGGTGTGCTCGGCGGGTGGGCGTCCGCCGGGCGCGGTCTCTCCGCCGACGAGCTGATGCTCGCCATCGCGATGGTCTCCGGCGCCGTCGCGGGCCCCACCCTCGCCGAGCGCGAGCGCCTGGCGTTCGCGGCCTGGGGGCTGCTCGGCGTCGAGGTGGGGCCGCTGCGGTCCGTCGACCTCGCGGAGAACTGAGCGTCAGGGCCTGTTCCCAGGCTCTCAGCCGCCGTTGGACAGGCGGATTCCCTTGGCCAGCGCGTCGAACTTGTAGACGTACCCGCCCTTCGGGCCGCTGACCGTCATGTAGGCCTCCTTGCCGCCCGGCTTGATCGCGACGTTCGTCGCCGACTGCAGGCCCTTGGCCTCCTTCGCGGGAACCTCCACGGTGCCGAGGCGCTCGCCGTACTTGCTGAACACCGCCATGGCGGGGCGGCCGTGCAGCGCCTGGTAGAGGTTGCCCTCGGCGTCCACGGCGATCGAGTCCGTCTGCGCGACGCCCGCGTTGACGTGGATGGCCTCGTGCTGCGTGGTCACCGCCGTCTTGTCGGCGTCGAGCAGCAGATACGAGACGGTGTCCTTGGCCAGCTCACTGATCCACAGGCCCTTCTGCTCGGGGTCGAGCATCACGCCGTTGGGGTGCGCGAGCTTGTCCGCGAGGACGGTGGTCCGCTTGCCGTCGCGGTCGATGCGCACGATGCGGCCCTCGGCCTCGCCCGTCTTCATGCCGTGCAGATCGCTGACGTAGAGATTGCCGTCGTCGTCGAACGCGATGTCGTCGGGGTTCATCGGGGAGCCGTCGACCTTGCCGGAGAAGAACGTCCGGGGGTCCGAGCCGTCCTGCGCGATGCTGATGACGTCGCCCGTCTGGTACTCCGTCAGATAGACGCGGCCGTCGTGCGGGCTGATCTGCGCGGAGGTGTAGGCGCCCGTCTTGTCGGTGTAGACGCCCTTGTGGTCACCGGTCTTCACGTCGACGGCGATCACCTTGGGCTCGCCGACCGGCGCGGTGACGTCCACGACGTACAGATCGCCGCTCTTGGTGAGCACCGGGCCCTCCAGCAGCGTCATGCCGGTGGCCTTGTGGGGGTCGGTGACGTGGGAGACCTGGGTGGCACGGATGGTGTGGCCTTCGCCCGAAGCGGCGGGGCGCGCATCCGAGTCACCGGCCTTCTCGGTGCCGCAGCCGGTCAGGGCGAGGAGACCGACGGCGGTGAGAGCGGCGAGGGTGTGTGCTCTGGTGGGCATGTGGGGGTGCGCCTTCCTGCATTCGATGGGGGCGGCTCGGTTACTTGGAGCCCCTGCGGCGATTGAGCAGCGGGGTCCGGGGCAGAACCCCGCGACCTCGACCACGGTCGACGTGATCAGGCCACGGACCACCCCCCGTCCGACGGCAGCACCACCCCGTTGAGGTTCACCGCATCCTCGCTGAGCAGGAACGTGATGGACGCCGCCAACTCCTCCGCCATCGCCAGCCCGGGAATCGCCACCCGCATCTTCGCGGCGCGGGCCGAACCATAGGGCGCGCCCGCCGGGACCTGGATCCCCGTGGCGACGGCGCCCGGAGCGACGGCGTTGACCTGCACGCCCGTGCCCGAGTACTGATACGCGGAGGACTTCGTCAGGCCCACGAGCGCATGCTTCGACGTCGTGTACGCGGCGCCGGCCGCCGAGCCGCGCAGCGCCGCCTCGGACACGATGTTCACGATCCGGCCGCGGCCCGCCGCGAGCATGCCCGGTACGACGGCACGCATCAGGAGCATCGGGCCGTCCACGTTGATGCGCATCACCCGCTCCCAGACCTTGTCGTCGACCTCGTGCACGGCGGCGTCGTTGTCCATCACGCCCGCGACGTTCGCCAGCGCGTCCACCCGGCCGCCCGCCGCGGCGAGGACGGCCTCGGCGGACGCGGGTTCGGTGATGTCCGCGGTGACAGGCACGACGGACTCGCCCAACTCGGCTGCCAGGTCGGCGAGTTTGTCGCCGGACACGTCGACGGCGACCACTCGGCCACCCTCACGCACGACACGCGAGGCGACGGCCTTGCCGATGCCGGAGGCCGCGCCGGTGACCACGACGGTCTGCCCGGCGAAGCGGCCGGAGGTGATCTGCTCGGTCCACGGCTCGGGCGTCCCGATCTCGATGCCCAGGTCCTGCGCGGGGGCGGCGGCCGCGGCCGGGGGAGCGGTGGGCAGGCCCTCGGGGATCTCACCGGTCTCGGCGGCGGTGACCAGCACGCCGACGAGCTCCGCCGGGAACTTGCCGCCGGACATCTGCACGAGCTGTTCCAGCGGCAGGGCGAGCGCGGGGGCCAGGGCCTCCTCGCTCTGCCCCTGGGAGGCCAGCATGCCGCGCAGGATCTGCCCGGCGGCCGGGTCGGCGAGCCAGTCGCGCAGCGGGGAGGCGGGGGTGAGGTTCGACATCGCGGGCCTTTCGCATCGTGGTGCCGGGGCAGGGCGGGTCCGCTCGCCGCGCGGCGGTCCGCACCGGACCCCTACCGGACAGTGTTGTCCGGTTGTTGGGTTACGGTACCCGTGACGGTGCGGAAGTCCCAGCGAGGGCACCCCCTCCGCCGCATCTCCCCCCACGAGAGGAAGCCGCCGCATGACCCTGCCGCAGTGCGACACGCCCCCCACCCCGCAGGAGGCGGCGGAGCTGCGCGAGCGCTACCGCGCCGAACGCGAGCGCCGCGTCCGCCCCGAAGGCACGGCCCAATACCGCTCCACCACCGCCGAGTTCGGCTACTTCGCCGCCGACCCGTACGCGGGAGAGGTCCCTGAGCGCGAGCCGCTGCGCGACGAGGTCGACGTCGCGGTCGTCGGCGGCGGGTTCGGCGGAATCCTGGCCGGCGCGCGGATGCGACAGCAGGGCCTGGAGAAGGTACGGGTGATCGAGCAGGGCGGCGACTTCGGCGGCACCTGGTACTGGAACCGCTACCCCGGCATCCACTGCGACATCGAGTCGCACGTCTACCTGCCGATGCTGGACGAGACCGGCTACGTACCCGAGTGGAAGTACGCGCCGGGCGACGAGATCCGACGGCACGCGGTACGCATCGCCGAACGCTTCGACCTCTACGAAGACGCCCTCTTCTCCACCGCCGTCACCGCCCTGACCTGGGACGGCGGCGCACACCAGTGGGTGGTCACGACGGACAGGGGCGACGAGTTCCGCGCCACGTACGTGGTCACCGCCACCGGCACCCTCTCCGAGCCCAAGCTGCCCGGTATCCCCGGCATCGAGGACTTCGAGGGACACACCTTCCACACCTCGCGCTGGGACTACGGCTACACGGGCGGCGGCCCCGACGGCGGCATGACGGGCCTCGCCGACAAGCGGGTCGGCGTCGTGGGCACGGGAGCCACCGGCGTCCAGGCCATCCCGAAGCTGGCCGAGGACGCCCGCAAGCTGTACGTCTTCCAGCGCACGCCCTCCGCCGTCGACGTGCGCGGGCAGCGCCGGATGACCCCGCGGGACGTCGACGCCGACCGGCCCGGCTGGGCGGAGGAGCGCCGCGAGAACTTCCTGCGGATCGTGTCCGGCGAGGACGCGGAGCGGGACCTGGTCGCGGACCGCTGGACCGAGTCGGCGGCCCTGCTCGAGAAGCTGCTGCCGAGCTTCCGCCGGGACGGCGAACCGGACTTCGAGGCCGCGTACGAGGCCGCCGACCACGCCACGATGAACCAGATCCGCGACCGTGTCGCCGCCGAGGTCACCGACCCGGCCACCGCCGAGGCCCTCAAGCCCTGGTACCGCTACGCCTGCAAGCGGCCCACGTTCTCCGACCTGTACCTGCCCGCCTTCAACCGCGAGAACGTCACGCTGGTGGACACGGCGGACACGCACGGCATCGAGCGCATGACGGAGCGCGGCGTCGTCGTCGGCGGCGTCGAGTACGAGATCGACTGCCTGGTCTTCGCCACCGGATTCTCGGTCGGCGTCTCCGGAGTCACCTCCGGAAAGCTCCCGGTGACGGGTCGTGACGGCCTCCAACTCCTGGACTCCCTCGCCCAGTTCGGCCCGCGAACGCTTCACGGGTTCACGTCCACCGGCTTCCCCAACCTGATCCAGCTGGGCCCGATGCAGAACGCTTCCAGCGTCAACTTCAGCCACATCCTGGACGAGCAGGCCGCCCACGCCGCGGCCCTCGTGGCGGCCGCCGAGAAGGCGGACGCCGTCCTGGAGCCGTCCCCCGACGCCGTCGACGCCTGGCGCGCCACCTGCGCCGAGGGCGCCCCGGACCACGAGTGGTTCCACGCCGAGTGCACCCCCGGCTACTACAACCGCGAGGGCCGGGGCCGCCCCAACGGCCCGAACTCCTACCCGCACGGCGCGGTCGCCTTCCACGAACTGCTGCGGCGGTGGCGGGAGGAGAGCGTCGCGGAGGTGCTGCGCAAGAAGGGGTGACGGCCCCGAAGGGCGGCCCGCCCCGACCCGGCCCCTATGGCTCCAGATCGGCGCGGAACGAGTGGTGGTCCGAGTACTCGCTGGGGTGCACCGCATGGCTTCGGGCGGTGAAGCCGCGCAGGAAGATGTAGTCGAACTTGCTGTACCAGTCCGTGGTCGTCCCGCAGTCGGGGGCGGCCGCGGGGTGGCACCGGGGGTCCGCGTCCTTGGCCAGTGACCACATCGGATCGAGCTCGGGAGCGTCCGGCACGGCGTTGAAGTCGCCCAGCGCGATGGTGCGTTCGTGCCGGGCGACCGCCTTGGCGAAGAAGGCGATCTGCTTCTCGCGGAACGACTCCTGCTGCCGCTGCGCGAGATGGGTGTTGAAGACGCGGACGGGGCGGCCGCCCACCGTGGTGGTGACGGCCAGATAGCCGCGGTCCTCGGAACCGCCGTCCGGATACTCGACGGTGACGGGGTCGGTCATCGGCGCCGCCGAGAGGATCGCCTGGCCGTAGCCGCCCGGTTGCCACGGAAGTCCTCCGCAGCGGCCCCAGTTGCGCAGCACCGAGCCGTACTCGACGTGGTAGGTCAGCCCGTAGAAGGTCCTCAGGTAGGCGCGGATCTCCTCCACGTCCCGCACGCACGCCTCTTGCAGGCCGACGACCTGCGGCGCGTACGTCGCGATGTCCGCCGCCCTGCCGAGGTTCTGCCCGCTGCCGCAGGGATTGCAGATGTTCCACGTCATGACGCGGTCCGCCGCGATCTCCTGCGCGGCGTCCAGCGGCAGCGGGATCGGCTCCGTGACCAGCGCGCCGCTGGGCGTGCTCGGGCCGATGAGCACCGCGCAGACGGCCGCCACGGCCACCGCGCACCACCGCCTGCCCCGTCCGGCCACCCGAGCCCCCGCCTCCTGGTCTCCGCGCCTCTTCGTCGTGGTTGGTGATCCTCCCACGACTGCCCTGCCACTACGGCCCTGGCACTACCGCACGGCCGTGGTCTCCAACAGTTCGCGCGCCATCTCCTGTGCGGGCAACTGGGTCTGCTCGGCGATGCGGTGGAACGTCTCCTGGGCGGAGCGGGCCGGCCAGTCGGGCGGGAGGTGCCCGGCGGGGAGCCGGGGGTCGGTGCGGATGGTGTCGAGCCACTCGCTGACCAGTCTCAGCCGGGTGCCGAGAGGGTCGGCCTCGACCGGGGCCGCGGTCCACCGGCCGTCGAAGGCGCGGTAGCGGGCCGCGATGCTCTCCAGGTCCCAGGTGTCCCGGACCATCTGCCCGATGTCCGTGGCCACCCCCGCGGCCCCGTGGAAGATCTTCACGTGTTCGGCGAGCCCCAGCTCCGTGACCTCGGTGGACACGTCGACCTGACCCGGCGCGATCCACAACCCGCTGTAGAGCGCCCCGAATCCGGACCAGGCGAGGCGGGAGCGCAGCTCGTGGCGCTGGCGCTTCCAGGAGTCGGGCAGCGAGAACGCGAGCAGGGTCCAGGAGCCGTCCCACTCGTCGTTGACCGCGCCCTGCTTCCAGATGCGCGTGCCGCCGTCCACCAGCACGCGCTCGGCCTGCGCCGTCAGACCGAAGTGCATGCGCCGGCCCTCGCGCCTGCGCCGCAGCAGGCCCCGGTTGACCATCCGGGTCAGCGTGGACCGCACGGCCTGCTCGCCGACGCCGACCCGGCCGAGCACCTCGATGATGCTGCCCGAGTACACGTACAGGTCCCCCTCCTCCAGCACGTGGTTGCCGAAGAAGGCGAGCAGGAGCGACTGCGGGCGCGGCTGCGGGCCGTCCGCCGCGTCACTGGTCGGGCCGGTCACGTCGTCATTGTCGTACGCCACGCTGGAAAGCCTACGGCCGCCCACCGACAACGCGGCGGGCGGCCGTCCCGCGTCACTGATCATCGGCGGGGTGTGCGCGGTCGTACGGCCGGAGATAGGGGGTCGGCCGGTAGTCGACGTAGCGGGCGGGGTCCGACGCATTCGCCCGTGCCGCGCGGGAGTTGAGCGTGCCGGGGTCGGCGGCGGGCCACTTCCCCGTGTCGATGCGGTCCTCCAGGGTGTGCAGGGCGGCGACCTGTTCCGCGGCGCTGAACGTGCAGTGCCCCGCGTTGTCCGTGTACGCCTGCCGCAGCAGGTTCGAGGTTCCGGCGGCGGTCACGGCGCGGCGCAGCGCGCTCTCGGTCTGCACCGGGACGAGCGGGTCGCCGGTGGTGTGCACGTCGAACTGCGGCTTCTCCAGCTTGCCGGTGAACGTACTGGTGCGCCGCATCCAGGCCACGGCGTCCGGCTCGGCGCCGACACGCGGGGCGCTGTTGATCGCGGCGAGGTCGTCACGCAGGGAGAGCCCAGCCTTGCGGTACAGCTCCCGGACCTCCTTGTGCACGGAGGACCGGGCGAACAGCTCCGCGTAGTCGACACCCGTGTTCCAGGAGGTGTTGCCGCCGGAGCGGGTCTCGGACTCCTGGCGCCGGTTGAAGGCGGCCACCTTGAGCAGGCCCTTGACGGCCGTGTACTGGTTGGCCTGTTGGGCGTCCCAGTCGCTCGCGCCGGGTCGTGGCTGCTTCTCGTCGTTCCAGCCGGGGATGTTGTGCAGGGCGGCGGCGAGCGCGATCCGGGCGCGTCCCCCGGCGGACGTCTGCGCCTTGTCGACCGCGGCGACCATGGTGTCCGCCGCCGCGGTGGCCGCCTTCTGGGACGGCAGGTTCACCAGCGGCACGTCGGAGCCCGGCGCGAGGAGCGTCTTGAGGGCGAAGACGGGGTCGAGGGTGTTGTTCCAGTTGGCGACGCCGCCGTGGACGAGGCCGCACAGCGACATCGAGCCGTCGATGCGCTCCGGGTGCCGTTCGGCGATCGCCGTGGTGACCATGCCGCCGTACGACCGCCCCCAGGCGACGGTCCGGTGAGCCGCCCCGAACCGCTCATCGAAGGCGGACAGGGTGGCCAACTGGTCGTCGACCGCGCCCGGCAGCGCCCAGCCGGTCGAGGCGTAGGAGGAGCCGGCCAGCGCGTAACCCTCCCGTAGGAGAAGCGACTTGGTGGCATCGTCCGGAGCGTTCTCGGCGGGGTTGGGGGTGCCGACGTCGTTGTAGCCGTGACTGAACAACAGGACGGTTCCGTTCCACCGCGTGGGAACGTCCATCGTGTACGTCGCCCCTGAGGGCAGCCGCCCGTCCACATGTGTGGTGTCGTTCGCCGATGTCGCGAACGCCGGGGCGGGCAGCGCGGTGGCGGTGAGCACGACGGCCGCGGCGCAGGCGGTACGCAGACGGGAGCGGGGGGTCGTCATACGGCGGACTCCTTGGTGGCGGTGGCGGAAGGTCGTTCGGCGGCATGGGTGAGAGCGCCCTTGCCGGTCTCGCGCACGAAGCAGACGGTCACCGCGGTGATCAGGGAACCGCCGCAGATCAGCAGGGCGATGGGAGTGCCGCTGCCGCTCCCCGCGACCAGGCTCCCGGCGATCACTGGGGAGAAGCCGGCGCCGATCAGCGTGGCTCCCTGGTAGCCGAGCGAGGCACCCGTGTAGCGCACGCGCGTGCCGAACATCTCGCTGAACAGGGCGCCCAGCGGGCCGTACATGATCGACTGGGCGAGCCCGTGACCGAGCACCACGGCGAGGATCAGCAGCCCCGGCGACTCGGAGTCGACCAGTGCCAGTACGGGGAAGGCGAGCGCCGCGGAGAGCAGGGCGCCGGCGAGGACCACCGGGCGGCGGCCGATGCGGTCGGACAGGATCGAGGCGCACGGCAGCACGACGAGCGCGACCGACGAGGAGACCGTGAGCGCGGTCAGGGCCTGCGGCCGGGCGTAGCCGATGTCGGTCGCGTACGAGATGAGGTAACTGGTCAGCAGGGACTGCGCGGTGAAGGCGCCGATGCCGACGCAGCAGGCGAGCAGGACGGGGCGCGGGCGGCGCAGCACGTCGACGATGGGCAGCCGCGCGGTGGCGCGTTCCTCCTTCACCTCGGCGAACAACGGGCTCTCGACGACCTTCAGTCGTACGAAGAGGCCGACCCCGAGCAGCACCACGCTCAGCAGGAACGGCACCCGCCAACCCCACGACAGGAACTCGTCCCTGGGCAGCGTCACCACGAGCCCGACGACGGCCGCGGAGATCAACGACCCGAGCGGCGCCCCCAACTGCGTGAAACTGGACCACAGTCCGCGCCGCCGCGCCCCCGCGTGCTCGACCACCATCAGGGTCGCGCCGCCCCACTCACCGCCGATGGCGATGCCCTGCACCACGCGCAAGGTGATCAGCAGCAGCGGCGCCCAGACGCCGATGGTGTCGTACGTGGGCAGCAGCCCGATGACGAAACTGGCGCCGCCCATCAGCCCCATCGTGAGCAGCAGCATCGACTTCCGGCCGAGCCGGTCCCCGAAGTGCCCGAACACGATCCCGCCGAGCGGGCGGGCCAGGTACCCGGCGGCGAACGTGCCGAACGCGGCGATGGTGCCGACGGCCGGGTCGGCGCCGGGGAAGAACAGTTCGCCGAAGGCGACCGCGGCGACGGTCCCGTAGACGAGGAAGTCATAGAACTCGACGGCGGTCCCGAGCAGACCGGACAGGGCAACTCGCCGCAGTTGTTTGGAGCGTTGGGACATCGCGGACTCCCTTGGGCAGGGGAAGGGTGCCCGCGAATGTATGCGCGTTGGTAACTGCGGTCAATAAAGTGCACAACATCAGTCGGTGGGTCGACACGGGTCGGGCTACCGTCTCGCGCATGACCTCGACGCCTTCTCCGCCCAGTGCCGGCGCCTTCACCACCGACCGGCTGGCCGTGCTGCCGCTGCGCGTCGAGCACGCCGAGGAGATGGCGGAGGTGCTCGACGACCCGGCCCTGCATGCCTTCATCGGCGGTACGCCGGACACGGTCGATGAGCTGCGGGCGCGCTACCGGCGGATGCTCGCGGGATCGCCCGACCCGGCCGTCGGCTGGCTCAACTGGGTGGTCCAACTCCGGGACGAGGAGCGCCTGGTGGGCACGGTGCAGGCGACCGTCGGCGGCGGGGTCGCGCAGATCGCGTGGGTCGTGGGCGCCCGGTGGCAGGGGCGCGGTATCGCCACCGAGGCCGCGCGGGGGCTCGTCGGGTGGCTCGGGGAGCGGGGTGTCGGGGCGTTCGTCGCCCACATCCACCCCGAGCACCACGCGTCCGCCGCCGTCGCCACCGCCTGCGGGCTGAAGCCCACGGACGAGTGGCAGGACGGCGAAGTGACGTGGCGGCTCACTGGTTGATGGTGCTCAGGGGCTGACGGCGGTGCTCAGCGGAAGGCCGGCAGGCCGGTGAGGGTCTTGCCGATGACCAGTGAGTGGACCTCGCTCGTGCCCTCGTAGGTGAGCACCGACTCAAGGTTGTTGGCATGCCGCATGACCGGGTATTCGAGGGTGATGCCGTTGGCGCCGAGGATGGTGCGGCACTCGCGGGCGATCTGGATCGCCTCGCGCACGTTGTTGAGCTTGCCGACGCTGATCTGCTCCGGCGTGCCTCGGCCCTCGTCCTTGAGCCGGCCGAGCCGCAGCGCGAGCAGCATGCCCTTGTCGAGTTCGAGGGCCATGTCGGCGAGCTTCTGCTGCGTCAGCTGGTACGAGGCCAGGGGGCGCTCGAAGACCGTGCGGTCACCGGCGTAGGAGATCGCGGCCTCCAGGCAGTCGCGGGCGGCGCCGAGCGCGCCGAACACGATGCCGAAGCGGGCCTCGTTCAGGCAGCCGAGCGGGCCTGACAGGCCGCGCGCGTTGGGCAGCATGGCGTCGGCGGGCAGGCGTACGTCCTCCAGGACCAGCTCGCTGGTGACGCTGGCGCGCAGGGACAGCTTGCGCTTGATCTCCGGCGCCGAGAAGCCGGGCGTGCCCGCCGGGACGAGGAAGCCGCGCACGCCCTCCTCGGTGCGGGCCCAGACGACGGCGATGTCCGCCACCGAACCGTTCGTGATCCACATCTTGGCGCCGTTGAGGACCCAGTCCTTGCCGTCGCGCTTGGCGTTCGTACGCATCGATCCGGGGTCGGAGCCGGCGTCGGGCTCGGTGAGGCCGAAGCAGCCGATCTTCTCGCCGGCCGCCATGCCCGGCAGCCACTGCTGCTTCTGCTCCTCGGAGCCGTACTTCCAGATCGCATACATGGCGAGCGAACCCTGCACGGAGACGAGGCTGCGCAGCCCCGAGTCCACCGCCTCAAGCTCCATGCAGGCCAGGCCGTACGAGACGGCGCTGGTGCCCGCGCAGCCGTACCCCTCCAGGTGCATGCCGAGGACGCCGAGGCCGCCCAGTTCGCGGGCGAGCTCGCGGGCCGGGATGGCGCCGTCCTCGAACCACTCGGCCACCTTCGGGCGCAGCTCGCGCTCGCCCATGGTGCGCACGGTGTCGCGGATGGCGCGCTCCTCGTCGCTCAACATGCCGTCGATGTCGACGAGTTCGAAGGGGTGGAGGGGGGTTGAGGACGACGGCATCGCGGGCTCCTTGGCTGCGGCTGACTGCTTACTACTGACTGCTGACAGATGCATCGAGTGACGCTAGGGTGCGGATATCGGATTTTGGATCCAACTTCTTCGAGTCCCTCGGATCGTAGCCGCACGCCCACCGCTTGCCAAGGTTCCACAAGGAGAGCCGTATGCCGGCCACAAGGCCCGCCGCCCAGGGGGCCCTTTCGGGTCTCGTCGTCGCCGACTTCGGCCGGGTCCTCGCCGCCCCGTACCTCACGATGCTCCTCGCCGACCTCGGGGCCGAGGTCATCAAGGTCGAGCGCCCCGGTGTCGGCGACGAGACCCGCTCCTGGGTACCGCCGTTCGCCGACGGGGAGGCCACCTACTTCCTCGGGGTCAACCGCAACAAGCGCTCTGTCGCCCTCGACCTGACCGAGGAGTCCGGGCGCGAGGCCGCCCGCGCCATCGCCGCGCGCGCCGACGTCCTCGTCGAGAACTTCCGGCCCGGCACCATGGACAGACTCGGCCTCGGTTACGAGGAGTTGAGCGCGCTGAACCCCGGACTCGTGTACTGCTCCGTCACCGGGTTCGGCACCGCCGAAGGTGCCGCGCTGCCCGGCTACGACCTCCTGGTGCAGGCCATGGGCGGACTGATGAGCGTCACCGGGGAGCCGGGCGGCCAGGGCACCAAGGCCGGTGTCGCGCTCGTCGACGTCATCACGGGGATGCACGCGGGGCTCGGCGTGATGGCGGCGCTGCGCCACCGTGAACGCACCGGCGAGGGGCAGAAGGTCGAGGTCTCCCTGCTCACCTCGCTGCTCTCCGCACTCACCAACCAGGCCTCCGCGCACGTCGCCGGGGGAGTGGTGCCCCGCGCGATGGGCAACAAGCACCCGAGCATCGCCCCGTACGAGGTCCTCGACGCCAAGGACCGGCCGCTGGCGCTCGCCGTCGGCAACGACCGGCAATTCGGCGCGCTGTGCGCCGAGTTGGGGGTGCCGGCCTTGGCGGAGGACCCGCGCTTCGCGAGCAACACCGCGCGCGTGGCCCACCGGGAGGAACTCCTGGCCGAGCTCACCGAGCGGCTTCGCGAGCGCGGCGCCGACGAGTGGTTCGAGACACTGACCGCCGTCGGGGTGCCCTGCGGCCCGATCAACGACCTCGGGGAGGCCTTCGCCTTCGCGGAACGGCTCGGCCTCGCTCCCCGCGTGCACATCGACGACCCCAACCGCGAGACCCCCGCCGCGCAGGTCGCCCATCCCATCCGGCTGAGCGCGGCCCCGGCCGCGTACGTCACGGCTCCGCCCAGGCTCGGGGAGCACACCGAGCAGATCCTCGCCGAGCTGGGACTTTCCGCCACCGAGGAGGCGGGCGATGTCAGTGCGGCTCCGTAGGATGGACGCCATTCACCACGTGCTGCCGACGCCCGGCAGTGAGCGCCCGGCAGAGAGGAAGAGGAGCCGCCATGACGACGCCCGCACCGAGGCGGCGGCCCCCCACGGCGCAGCAGTTCGTCCTTGAGGAGCTGCGCCGGGCCATCACCAGCGGAGAGATCAAGCCGGGCATGCCGATCCGGCAGGACGCCCTCGCCGAGCAGCTCGGCGTGAGCCGGGTGCCGCTGCGCGAGGCGCTCAAGACGCTGGAGGGCCAGTCCCTTGTCGTGCACCACGCGCACCGCGGCTACTTCGTGGCCGAGCTGTCCCTGGCCGAGCTGCGCGAGGTGTACCGCATCCGGGAGCTCCTGGAGGCCGAGGCCGTACGCGAGGCGATGCGCGCCGGCGGCGCCGTCCTCGACGCCCTGGAGGACGCCCAGGAGGAGGTGGAGGCGCAGGCCGCCGCAGCAGACGTGGCGGCGATGGCGGCCGCCAACCGCCGCTTCCACTTCGTCCTCTTCGAGGCGTCCGGCATGCACCGCCTGGTACGCCTCATCGCGACCCTGTGGGACGCCACCGACGCCTACCGCTCCCTCTACTACGCCGACTCGATGAGCCGCGAGCACGTCCTCGTCGAACACCGTGCGGTCCTCGACGCGCTGCGCGAGGGCCGCACGGAGGACGCGGTGCGGCTGCTCGACGGGCATCGTGAGCACGCGGTGGCCGCGCTGGAGGGACTGCTCGGCGAGGCGCCCGGCGCGTAATTCGGTGGAGCGGTACGCGAGGACGACCTAGGTTGGCCGGGCCTCGACGTAAGGAACACCTCTCGTGGATCTGCCACGCATCTTCACCGTCCGCGAAAGCAGCCACCGCATCCACAACCCGTTCACCCCGGGCAAACTCGCCGCCCTGGGCCGGGCGCTGCGTCTGGCGCCCGGGACCCGCGTGCTCGACCTCGCCAGCGGATCGGGCGAGATGCTGTGCACCTGGGCCCGCGACCATCAGGTCACCGGGACCGGAGTGGACATCAGCACGGTGTTCACCGAGAAGGCCCGCGCCCGCGCCGCTGAACTCGGTGTCGCCGACCGGGTCACCTTCGTCCATGGCGACGCCTCCGGGCATGTCGCGGACGAGCCGGTCGATCTCGCCGCGTGTGTCGGGGCGACCTGGATCGGGAACGGAGTGGCCGGCACCGTGGAACTCCTCGCCAGGAGTCTGCGCCCCGGCGGCCTGATGCTCATCGGCGAGCCTTACTGGCGCCGCGAGGTGCCGGACGAGGAGACCGCCAAGGCCTGCCACGCCACGCGCAAGGACGACTTCCTGCTGCTGCCGGAGCTGATCGAGAGCTTCCACGACCTCGGGTACGACGTCGTGGAAATGGTGCTGGCCGACCAGGACAGCTGGGACCGGTACCAGGCGGCGCAGTGGCTCAACCTCCGCCGCTGGCTCGACAAGAACCCGGCGGACGAACTGGCCGCCGAGGTACGGGCAGAGCTGTCCACCGAGCCCGCCCGTTACACGCGCTACCAGCGCGAATATCTCGGCTGGGGAGTCTTCGCGCTGATGGCGCGCTGACCGGCCGATGAACGACGAGGGCCCGGGCGGTACGCCGCCCGGGCCCTCGTCCCTGTCCGCAGTCCGGTGGGTTCAGCAGACGCTGTCCGAGGGCTTCGGGTTGCCGAGGCCGAACAGCGGACGCAGGCGCAGGCCCGCCCACGTGCCGAGGATCGCGACGGCGCCCCAGATCCAGCCGTGCAGCGAACCGGAGACGATGCCCGCGAGGTACGCGCCGATGTTGCAGCCGCCCGCGAGGCGTGCCCCGATCCCCATCAGGATGCCGCCGACGACCGCGGCGACCGCCGTACGCGCCGGGATGCCGCGGTGCAGCTTCCACACGCCGCCCGCCGCGGCGGCGACCGCCGCGCCGACCATGATGCCGATGTCCGTGAGGCTCGTCTTGTCGGCGAGCACCGGGCCCGCCAACTGGGCGGAGTTGCCGGGCTGCTGCCAGAACGCCCACGTCTCGGGGGACCCGCCGAGCGCGCCCACCACCTTCGAGCCCCACAGCGAGAACGCGCTCGTCACGCCCCACGCACCACCGGACACCAGCAGCACGCCCGCGCCGAGCACCGCGAGCACCACGGCGCCCGCCGCCAGCGGCCAGGAGCCACGGACCGTACGCAGCAGCGCGCCCTTCGCCGACGGCGGGGCGCCGACCGGCGGGGGATTGCGGCGGGCCTGCACGGCGCGCGCGATGAACCAGATCGCGGCGAGCGCGACGATGGTGATCGCCCAGGAACCGGCCCAGCCGACGTGGTCCGACAGCAGGTACGGGTCGAGCGCGGGCAGATCGCCCCAGAGCCCGAACTGCCAGGCGGCGAGGGTGGAACCGACGATGAACCCGAAGAGCGTGAGCACGATCGAGCTCTGCCCCGAGCCGACGGCGAACAGCGTTCCGGACGCGCAGGCGCCACCGAGCTGCATGCCGACTGCGAAGATGAAGGAGCCCACGATGAGGCCGATGCCGATCGGCCCCGCGCTGGGCGCGGGCACCGAACCGAACAGGCCGGTGCCGGTGCCGATGATCAGGGCGAAGAGCGTCGCCGTGGTGCCGAGCAGCAGGGCGTGCGCCCGCAGCCCGGTGCCGTTGCCGACGGCGACGAGCTGGCGCCAGGCGGACGTGAACCCGAACCGCGAGTGGAACAGGGCGAACCCGAGCCCGAGGCCGAGCAGCAACAGGACGCCCGGCTTGGCGCCGTGCTGGACGAACACGTAGACGGCGAGCGCCGCGCCGATGACTCCGGCGCCGGCGAGCGGCCCCCACCGGGTGGGCGGCGCGGCCTCGGCGACCGGGGCGGGCGAGGAGGTGGGGGACGGGCTGAGCAGGGCGGCGCGCGGTGGCGCCCCGGCGGGGGGAGCGGTGGTCACGGCAGATCTCCGGCAGGTGGAGTGGGAACGCTCGAGGACGCTTCGGGACGTTCGGGGGAGTGATGGACGTCAGCGACGACAGAGCGCGTCGTCGACACTCCACGTCGTGGCCGCGAAGAGCGCGAGAGCCAGGTGCCGAGCGGGTCCGAACATGTGCGCCACTTTAGGCGCCGCCGGGAGACCGGTGGAGGGTGTCTCACATTCTGGCCGGATGGTCTCGCGTGGTGGCCCGTTGCCCACGCCACGGGGCTCCGCCCCGGACCCCGCGCCTCAAACGCCGGCGGGGCTGGATCGCCTCAAACGCCGGCGGGGCTTGAAAATCAAGCCCCGCCGGCGATTGATCTTTCAAGCCCCGCCGGCGTTTGAGGCGATCTTTCAAGCCCCTGCGGCGATTGAGCAGGCACTTCAAGCCCCGCTCTTGTGACGAGAGCCAGCGGGGTCCGGGGCGGAGCCCCGAGGGCTTGGCCCCGGGGGCCGGCACGCACGCAGCCCGCTCCCCGGCTACGCCGGATACGCGTGTGTCTGTGTCGCCTTCACCGTTGCCCATACCTCCGCCCCGGGGTGCAGCCCCAGTTCCGCCGCCGCCACCGTCGTGAGGTCCGCGGCCAGCGGGAGCTCGCCGGAGAGGGCCGCGCGGATCTGGTCCCCGTGGGTCTCCATGCCGCTCACCTCGCAGCGCCACAGGTTGCGCGCGCTGGAACCGGTGGGCCGATCCCGATGCAGCGTCACCGCGCTCGGCGGGAACGCCACGAAGACCGGCCCGGTCAGGTCTTCCGTGGTCGTGATCGCGGGACCGTCGTCCGCGATGTGGACGGTGTGTCCATCCGCGCTGCCCCGGTACAGGTTAAGGCCGACGAGCTGCGCGATGTAGTCCGTGCGCGGGCGGCGCGCGACATCCGACGGGGCGCCCTCCTGGACGACGCGGCCGTGCTCGATGACGACGAGCCGGTCGGCCAGCACCATCGCGTCCAGCGGGTCGTGGGTCACCAGGACCGCCACCGCCTCGAACTCGGCCAGGTGGCGGCGGAGTTGGGCCCGTACGTCCAGGCGGGTGCGGGCGTCGAGCGCGGCGAGCGGCTCGTCGAGGAGGAGGAGCCGAGGCCGCGTGGCGAGCGCGCGGGCGAGCGCCACGCGCTGCGCCTGTCCGCCGGACAGCCGGCGCGGCTTCGCCCCTGCGTGCTCCGCGAGCCCCATCCGGTCGAGCCAGGCCTGCGCCCGCGTACGGGACTCGGCCTTCGTGGCGCCCTGGCAGCGCGGCCCGAAGGCCACGTTGTCGAGGGCGCTCAGGTGCGGAAAGAGGAGGTAGTCCTGGAACACCACGCCCACCGGGCGCGACTCCGGCGGCGTGCCGTCGAGGGATGTGCCGTCGAGTCGGAGGTGTCCGGCGTCGAGCGGTGTCAGGCCCGCCAGCGCGCGCAGTGCGGTCGTCTTCCCGGCCCCGTTCGGGCCCAGCAGTGCGACGACGTCGCCGGGGTTCGCGGTCAGCGCGACATCGAGCCGGAAGGCGCCGCGGTCCACGACGAGCCGCGCGTCGAGGCCCGCCTCGGCCACATCCTCGTACGGCGCCTGCTTCTGAAGGTCGGTCATGACGCGGTCATCCAGCGGTCGCGCAGGCCCGCGAGCACCGTGATCGACACGGCGAGCAGCACCAGGCTGAGGGAGATCGCCGCGGCCGGGTCGCTCTGCATGGCGAGGTACACGGCGAGCGGCATGGTCTGGGTGCGGCCGGGGAAGTTGCCGGCGAAGGTGATCGTCGCGCCGAACTCGCCGAGTGCGCGCGCCCACGCGAGCACCGCACCGGCCGCGATACCGGGCGCGATCAGCGGCAGCGTCACCCGCCGGAACGCGGTGAACCGGGAGGCGCCGAGCGTCGTGGCGGCCTCCTCGTAGCGCGGGTCGGCCGCACGCAGCGTGCCCTCGACGCTGATCACGAGGAACGGCATCGCCACGAACGCCTCGGCGATCACGACACCCGTCGTGGTGAACGGCAGCGTGATCCCGAACCAGGAGTCCAGGTACTGCCCGACGACACCGTTCCTGCCGAGCGCGGTGAGCAGCGCGACGCCGCCCACCACGGGCGGCAGCACCAGCGGCAGTGTCACCAGGGCCCGTACGAGACCGCGTCCCGGGAACTCCGTGCGCGCGAGCAGCCAGGCCAGCGGCACCCCGAGCACCAGGCTCACCAGCGTCGCCAACGTGGCGCACACCAGCGACAGTTGGAGCGCCTGCCACACCTCGGGGCTGGTCAGCTGCTCGGGCAGCTGCGCCCACGGAGCCCGTACGAGCAGCGCCACCAGCGGCACCACCAGGAAGGCAAGCCCCACGAGCGCGGGGACGAGCAGCGGCAGCGGAGGGACGCGGCCACGGCGGCGCCGCGGCCCGCCCTCCACGGTGTCGTGCACTGCGGTCACGGCTTCAGGAACCCGGCATCGGTCAGCGCCTTCTGCCCGTCGGCGGACTTGACCAGCTCGATGAACGCCTTGGCCGCAGCGGCGTTCGGCGCCTTCTTCAGCGGGGCGATCGGGTAGGCGTTGATGGCGTCCTTGGACTCGGGGAACTCCACGCCCTCCACCTTGTCACCCGCCGCGTGCACATCGGTCTTGTACACGACCGCCGCGTCCGCCTCCTTCAGCTCCACCTTCGTCAGGGCGCTCTTGACGTCCTGCTCGTACGAGACCGGGGTGAGCTTGAGCTTGCTCGCGGTCAGCGCCGTCTGCGCGGCGGCGCCGCACGGCACCTCCTTTGCGCACAGCACGACCTTCTGGCCGGGCTTCGTGAGGTCCTTCAGGGACGACACCTTGTGCGGGTTGCCGGGGAGGGTGGCGATCTCCAGCTGGTTGCGGACGAAGGTGCTCGGCTCGCCCTCGGCGTCACCGGCGTCGGTCACCGTCTTCATCGTTTTGGGGCTCGCGGCCGCGAACACATCGGCGGGCGCGCCGCCGGTGATGCCCGCGGCGAGGCTGTCGCTGCCGCCGAAGTTGAAGGTGACCTTGGTGCCGGGGTGCTCCTTCTCGAACTGCGTGCCCAGCTTCTCGAAGCTCTCCTTGAGGGAGGCGGCGGCGAACACGTTCACCGTCCCGGACAACTTCTTGCTGCTGGACGAGGAGCCGGACGAGGAGCTGGACGAGGAGCCGGAGGAGTCCGTGTCGGACGATCCGCAGGCGCTCAGCGTCAGGACCGCAGCCGCCCCGATGCCGGTCACCTGCAGCATGCGGCGGGTTGTGGTCCTGTGCGCGGAACGAGTTGTCACGGTTCGGCTCCCCTGCTGTGTCCTGGAACGCTTACGGCGACCATACTGCCGCATCTGCCAGGGGTAAGTCGCCTGTGGGTTCGCATGATCCCGATGGATGGTCGAGGTGGGTGCGCATGTGCGTTCCTACGTGCGTTCCTGCGTGCGTACCGCCGGGAGTCGCTCACGCGCGGTCGATATGGACATTCGTCGACTTCACGCGGGCCGTGGCCTCCATGCCGACCTCCAGGCCCAGCTCCTCCACCGCCTCCCGCGTGAGCAGCGAGACGAGTCGGTGCGGACCGGCCTGGATCTCCACCTGGGCGGCGACGTCGCCGAGCTTCACGGCGGTGACGATGCCGGGGAAGGCGTTGCGCACCGACGTGTACGAGGGGTGGTCGTCGGCGTCGTCCCCCGCGGCCAACTCCACGGAGAACGCGGCGAGATCCTTGCCCTGGACGACGCGGTGCCCGCTCGCGTCGCGGTGTGTGACGATCCGCCCGGCGTCCGCCCACCGCCGCGCGGTGTCGGGGCTGACGCCGAGCAGCCGTGCGGCCTGGCCGATTGTGTAGGACTGCATGCGGCCAAGCTACCTTCCGGTCGCCACGCTCCGGTCGCTCAGCGCACTCGCTCGGGCCGTGGCACGACACGTACCGTCAGCGCGGCCGCGGCGAGCCACAGCACGGCGGCGAGCGCGCCGATGCGGTGCAGCCCCGCCGTGAACCGGGCCGGCGACGCCGGGTCCTGCGCCAGCGCCCCGAAGACCGCGATGCCGAGGGCGCCCGCCGCCTGCCGTGCGGTGTTGTTGACGCCGGACGACAGGCCGGGCCGGTCCTGCGGCCCGGCCTGCAGCGCGGCGGCGACCGTCGCGGCCACGAACAGCGGCAGCAGCATCGCGCCCGCCGTCAGGGCATCGTGGTGCTGGACCTGCTGCAGGTACAGCGGCATCACGAGGATCGAGACGATCCCGACGAAGTTCATGGCCGCGGCCACCGCGTTGGCGCCGACGAGGAACAGGCCGACACACATGGGGCCAGGGACGAGACCGCGGTGCCGGGTCGTCGTGGTGTGCAGGTGCGCCATGGTGACCCGTGAACGGTTCGGGGCGTGCCAAAACGTCACCGGGCGTCGCCCACGGGCCGTCGCTGCCCCGCCTACATGCTCGCGAACAGCCCCTCAAGGGGCGCCGGTACCCGCCCGGCGTCGCAGGCCGCCTCCGTCAGGAGCCGCCCGTAGCGGATCTTGCGGCCCGCCTTGGTGCCGAGGAAGCGGCGCAGACGGCGGTGCGCGGACCTGTCCTGCTGGGCGGGCTGGCGCGCGAAGGTCTGCCAGGGGTGCCACTCGCCCGCCTCGCGGACGACCTCCTCGACCCGTGCCACGCCGAGCGCGCGGATGAACTCGTCCTCCAGGTCCGCGACACACACGAACACCCCGCCGCTCCGCTCCAACGCCCGGTCGTAATACCGTCGTTCGCGCTCGTCGCACAGCCCGGTGAGCCGCAGCCCGAGCCCTGCAGGCCCGAGCAGCCGTGCGTACCGCCCCACATTCATCGCCCCGCCCATGGACACGACACATACGCCCTCGGCCGCGACATCCCGCCCGCGTCGCTCGGCGAGCGCGTCAACCGCCGCGACGTCACTCAGCCCTTCGAGGAGGACGGCGCTGTGCACGCGCAGGCGCACGGCCAACGCGCGCGCCGGGTCACCGGGGCCACCCGCTGCCCACTCGGTGACCGCCTCGTGGAACGCCTTCATGCCTGCCGTGTCCGTCGTCTCCGTCACGCGCTCAATCCTCTGCTGGAAGGGCCGGGAGCCCAACCGAGTATCACGGCGAGGAGGAAACTCCGTCGAACCGCTCGGCACCCCCAGCGCCGTCCGTGAGTCCCTGCGCCGCGCGGCCGCGTCGGCACCACCGGAGCGGGCACGCGCCCTGCTCACGGAGGCGGTACGCAAACTCGCAGCTTCCCCGGCGGCGCACAACGCTACTGGGGGCCATATAAGCCCCCGCGGCAATTCAAGCCCCTGCGGCGATTGAGCAGCGGGGTCCGGGGCGGAGCCCCGTGACGTAGGCGACGGTCAACCCGCCCCCTGCCCCGCCGGTTCCGTCAAATGCCGCCACGTCCGCACCAACTGGCTGAACTCCTTGACCTGCACAAGCACATGCTCACGCGCCGCATCCTCCGCCCGCCCCGCCGCCCCCGCGGCAATCGCGTCGGCAATCTCCCGATGCTCCGCAAGGGACCTCCGCATCCGGTCCGGCACCCGCAACTGCAGCCGCCGGTACGGCTGAAGAGCCCGCTTCAGCGCATGGGCCTGCTGCCGCAGATACTCGTTCCCGCACGAGTCGTAGACGACAGCGTGGAAGCGGGCGTTGGCGTAGTAGTAGGGATCGGCGTCGCCCGCGTGCGCATGCTGCTCGCACTCCCGCAGCGCGTCCTCGAGCTCGGCGAGCGCTTCGCGCTCGATGCGCCGCGCCGAGAGCCGCGCCGCCATCCCCTCCAGCTCCGCCATGACCTCGAAGCGCTCGGCCAGCTCGGAGACGCTCAACTCGGTGACGTACGTGCCCTGCTTCGGGCGGATCTGCACGAGCCCTGACCGCTCAAGAGCCTGCAGCGCCTCGCGCACCGGCGTGCGTGAGCAGCCGAACTCGCGCTCCAGCTCCGCCGGGTCAAGGCGTTCGCCCGGCCGGTACCGGCCGTCCACCACCGCGTTCTCCAGGGCGTCACGCACCCGCCTGGCCTCAGGCACTCGAGCCATCTCCACCTCCGATTGCCCAGATTATCCGCCCGCACAGGGGGTGGCGTCGGTCACTCCTGTGATCTACGGTGCGCTTGTTATATACATCACGGCCTGCGATGCATATCAAGTGTCGGGGCGAGGCGTGGGGAGGAGCGCGGATGGGCCAGCGTGACGACCGGCACGACGAAGACCATGGCGAACACCACGACGGCTGGCTGCTCACCGACCTGTACCGGGCCCTCGGAAGGCTCGGCGAGCAAGGAGAGGGCGGCGCCGGCCGCCCGACGACCGACGCCCCCCTCGACCAACTGCTCGCGGCCTGCGAGGTCCTCATGAGCGACGTGGGTGAGGCCTCCATGCGCGCCGTCGCGGCCCGCGCCCTCGCCGCCTACGGCGCGCTCGACGACACCGGCAGGATCGCCTTCTTCGCCCACATCACCCAGACCTACGGCGCCGACGCCGACCAGGTCCGCGCCGCCTACCGCCGCTGGGAAGAGGCCCGCGCCACCGGCTCCCAGGGAGAGGCGGAACTCGTCCGCCTCTTCGACGTCGTCGAACCGGCCCGCCAGCAGCTGCTGCGCCGCATGAACCACGCGCCCGACGCCACCCTCGCCCTGGTCCACATGCGCGCCGACCTGCGCCGCCTGCTGCCCGCCCACCCCGAACTGCGGCCACTCGACCACGACTTCCACCACCTGCTCACGTCCTGGTTCAACCGCGGATTCCTGCGCATGCAGGAGGTCACGGTGGACTCGCCGCCCGAGCTGCACCGGCATCTGCTGCGCGGCGAGCGGGTGCACCCGATGGCGAACGAGGCCGAACTGCGGCGCCGCATCGAGCCCGAGGACCGCCGCGTCTACGCCTTCTTCCACCCCGCCACCGGCGACGTACCCCTGATCTTCGTCGAGGTCGCCCTCGTCCGCGGGCTGCCCGACAGCATCGCCCCGCTGCTCGAGCCCGGCCCCGCGCTCAGCCCCGCGCACGCGGACACGGCGGCGCTCTACTCCATCAACAACGCGCTCGACGGCCTCGCCGGAGTCTCCTTCGGCAGCTTCCTCATCAAGCAGGTCATCGAGCAGGTCGGCGAACAGCTCCCGCACCTGACGCAGTTCGCGACACTGTCCCCGATCCCCGGCTTCCGGTCGTGGCTGGAGGGACGAGCCGCGAGTGAACCCCAACTGCGCGCACTGGTCGCGGAGTTGGCGGCAATGGAACCGGGTGCGCTCTCCGCGGCAGCGGACGTCCGGCGCATCCGCCCCCGCCTCCTCGACGCCCTCGCCCGCTACATCACCGTCGAGCGGCGCCCCGACGGCCGGCCCCTCGACCCGGTCGCCCGTTTCCACCTGGGCAACGGGGCCGCCGCCTGGCAACTCGACTGGCCCGCCAACCAGTCGCGCGAAGCCTGGGAACAGTCCTACGGAGCGATGATCAACTACCGCTACGAACCGGACCAGTTGGAGCGCCGGCACGAGGACTTCGTGCGCCGCAGGACCGTCGCGATCGGCGGGCCCCTCAAGAACAAGAAAGGAACCACCGCCATGGGAACCATCCCGACGGAACCCTTCCGCACCATCCACCGGTCCTTCGTCGAGCAGACGGAACTCCGCCCGGACAAGGCGCTCTTCGAGCTGCCGGGCGGGCGGTCCGTGACCTACCGGGAGACCGCGGGCCTCGTGTCGCGCATCGCCGCGCGCCTCGTCGCCGACGGCGTCACCCCCGGCGACCGCGTCGCCATGCAGGTCGACAAGTCGGTCGAGGCCATCGCCCTCTACCTGGCGACGCTGCGGATCGGCGGCGTGTTCCTGCCGCTCAACACCGCCTACACCGGCGCCGAGATCGACTACTTCATCGGCGACGCCAAGCCGCGCGTCCTCGTCTGCCCGCCGCGGCGCCGCGCCGACCACGCCCACCGCGAGGGCCCGGACCTCGTCGTCGAGACCCTCGGCACCGAGGGCGACGGCAGCCTCCTCGAAGGCGACGCCTACCACGACGACGTATACGAGGCGGCAGCGAGCGACCCGGCCGCCATCCTCTACACCTCCGGCACCACCGGCCGCTCCAAGGGCGCGATCCTCACGCACGAGAACCTCGCCTCCAACTGCGAGGCCCTGCTCGGCTCCTGGCGGTTCACGTCCGATGACCGGCTGATCCACGCCCTGCCGATCTTCCACGTCCACGGCCTCTTCGTCGCCGCCAACATGGTGCTCGCCTCGGGTGCCTCCATGTTCTTCCTGCCGAAGTTCGACGCCGACGCGATCGCGGAGCTGCTGCCGCGCGCCACCGTGCTCATGGGCGTGCCCACCTTCTACACGCGCCTGCTCAAGCACGAGAAGGTCACCCCGGAGACCTGCGCCTCCATGCGCCTGTTCGTCTCCGGCTCGGCGCCGCTGCTCGCCAGCGACCACGAGGCGTTCGAGGCCCGCACCGGACACGCCATCCTCGAGCGCTACGGCATGACCGAGACCGGCATGAACACCACCAACCCGTACGAGGGCGGCCCCCGCAAACCCGGCACCGTCGGCAAGGCGCTGCCCGGCACCGAGATCCGCGTCGTGGACGCCGAGACCGGAAAGCCGCTGCCCGACGGCGAGGTCGGCAGCGTGGAGGTGCGCGGCCCCAACGTCTTCGCCGGCTACTGGCAGATGCCCGAGAAGACCGCCGCCGAGTTCCGCGAGGACGGCTTCTTCATCACCGGCGACCTCGGCCTCATCGACGAGGACGGCTACCTCTGCATCTCCGGGCGCGGCAAGGACCTGATCATCTCCGGTGGTTACAACGTCTACCCCAAGGAGATCGAGTCGCTCCTCGACGCCCACCCCACGGTCCTCGAATCGGCCGTGATCGGCGTCCCGCACCCGGACTTCGGCGAGACGGCCGTCGCCGTGGTCGTCGCCGCACCGGGCCAGGAGCCGCAGGAGCGGGACCTCATCGACTCCATCTCCGCCGACCTCGCCCGCTTCAAGCACCCGCGCGCCGTACGCGTCGTGGAGTCGCTGCCCCGCAACGTCATGGGCAAGGTCCAGAAGGCCGAACTGCGCAAGACGTACGCGGACTTGTTCACGACGTCCTGACCTTCCCTGCCTTCCCTTTCTCTCCCTTTCTCTCCCTTTCTCTCCCTTTTCCTCCCTTTCCCTCCTTTTCCCTCCTTTTTCTCTTCCTTTCCTCATTCCCGGTCTCTCAGTGTGGAGAAGACGATGGTCCTCTATGGAGTGGCAGCGCTGGCGGTGTGCATGCTCATGGGCACGCTCGCCGGTGAATACCTGGGCGAGGCGCTCGGCGTCGACGCCAATGTCGGCGGCGTCGGCTTCGCCATGATCATGCTCGTGTTCGCGACCCACTGGCTGCGCCAGAAGGGGAAGTTCCCCGAGGCGAGCGAACAGGGCGTGCTCTTCTGGAGCGCGATGTACATCCCCATCGTCATCGCGATGGCGTCGACGCAGAACGTCTACAAGGCCGTCACCGGCGGCCCGATGGCACTCCTGGCCGGTCTGCTCGCGCTCGTCGCGGGGTTCGCCCTGGTGCCGGCGATCGCGCGGATCGGAGGCCGGGGCGAGCCGCTCCCGCCCTTGACCGAGGCGGCGGCAGAGGCCGACACCGAGGCGGGGACCGCCACCGAGAAGCAGGGGGCCTGACGTGGATACGTTCGTCTCCGTCTGCAAGGACAACGGCCTCATAGTCGCCTTCGCGCTGGTCGGCACGCTCATGCTCGTCTCGGCATGGCTGTCCAAGAAGCTGACCCGAGGGCGGCTGCAGGGCTCCGCCATCGCCATCGTGCTCGGCCTCGCGCTCGCCTACTGGGGCGGCTCGGCGACCGGGGGAGAGGCGGGGATCGCCGACATCACCGCGCTCTCCGGGATGAGCCTGATGGGCGGGGCGATGCTCCGCGACTTCGCGATCGTCTCCACCGCGTACGGCGTCGACCTGAAGGAGATCAAGGGCGCGGGCCCTGCCGGTGCCCTGTCGATCCTGCTGGGTGTCGTCGTCTCCTTCGTCGCCGGCGCGCTCATCGCCGCGCTCTTCGGCTACCGGGACGCCGCCTCGCTCGCGACCATCGGCGCGGGCGCGGCCACGTACATCGTGGGCCCCGTCACGGGCACCGCGGTGGGCGCGAGTTCGGACGTGATCGCACTGTCGGTCGCCGCCGGTCTGGTCAAGTCCGTGGTGGTGATGGTGGGTACGCCGCTGGTCGCGCGCCTGATCGGCCTGAACAACGCCAAGTCGGCGATGGCCTTCGGCGGCCTGCTCGGCACCACGTCCGGCGTCGCCGGCGGCCTCGCGGCCACCGACAAACGACTCGTCCCGTACGGGGCGATGACCGCGACCTTCTACACGGGCGTCGGCTGCCTGCTCGGCCCGTCGCTGTTCTACGTGTCGCTGCGGGCGCTCGTCGGAGGATGACCGGGTGACCCGGGCCTGACGGGCCCACCGCAAGATCGGCGAAACGAAATCCAGCACAGCACCATCCACACTCCCGTTCACCGGAAGCAAAGGTTGTGCACATGCCTCGACTTCGTACGATCACGACCGCCGCGCTGGCCGTCCTCGCTCTCGCGGGCGGCGGCCTCGCGGGAGCCCCGCACCCGGCGGAGGCGAGAGCCGGGCAGGGCGGCGGCAGCGCCTGGTTCACCTCCTGGGCACAGTCCCAGCAGGACGCGGCGACGGACCCGCTGCGCGACCAGTCCGTACGGACGGTCACGCACCTCAGCCAGGGCGGGGACGGCGTCCGCGTCCGCATCCAGAACACCTTCGGCACCGCGCCCCTGGAGATTGGCGGCGCCTCCGTCGGCCTGAGCGGCGACGGGGCGTCCATCAAGGGAGACACCCACCCGGTCCGCTTCGACGGGAAGACCCACGTCACGGTCCCCGCGGGCGGCGAGGTGTGGAGCGACCCCGCCGGCCTCGACACGGCCGCCCAGGACGACGTCGCCGTATCCGTCGCGCTCAAGGGAACGGCCACCCCCGGTCAGCACCGCACCGCGCTGCGCACCAACTACCTCACGCCGGAGGGCACCGGCGACCACACCGCGGACACCAACGGCGCCTCGTACACCAAGACGGTCGACGCCACGTACCTGATCAGCGCGGTCGACGTGCACAACCCGCGGCTCAAGGGCACCTCGGTCGCCTACGGCAGCTCGGTCGTCGACGGTGTCGGCAGCACCAACTGCGGCCCCGGCTGCACCGAGACCGGCACCAACCGCCGCTGGACGGACGACCTGGCGCGCCGCGTGCACACCGAACTCCCGCGCACCGAACAGGTCGCGATCGCCAACGCGGGGCTCAGTGGCACGACGAGCGCAGCCGACTGCCCCGGCACCCCGTCGAACGTCCAGGGCCTCGATGCCGCCACCCGCCTCAAGAGGGACGTCCTCGCCCTGCACGGCGTCACCTCGGTCCTCTACTACTACGGCACGAACGACCTCGCCTTCGGTTGCGACGGCGAGCAGATCCTCGCCAGCTACAAGAAGGTCTTCAAGGAACTCCGCGACGCCGGCATCACGATCTACGTCACGCCCATCACACCGCGCCCCGGCTACACCGACCAGAACAACCTGGACCGCCACACGGTCAACCTCTTTACGAAGAAGGCGAGTTCGTGTGACGGAATCTGCGAAGGCGTCATGGACTTCGACGAGGTCCTGAAGGACCCGCTGCACCCCAACAGCATCAAGCCCTCGTACGACAACGGGGACGGCGTGCACGCGAACATCGCGGGGCAGCAGGCGATCGCCGACTCGATCTCGCTGCGGATGCTCACGGCCGGTGTCGACGCCGAGGCTGGGGCTGGCGCCGGGGCCGGAGCCGCGACCCGTTGAGCGAAAGCCGACGCTCATTTGCCTAAAGATATTAGGTGGATGCAGAATGGGCTTCGGTAACAGTGACGGGGGTCGAGGGAGAGGGCGTACGGCCATGGTGCGTGCCGGACTGACCGCCGAGCGGCTGGCGCGAGCCGGTGCCGAGCTCGCGGACGAGGTCGGCTTCGAGCAGGCGACCGTCTCGGCCCTCGCCCGGCGCTTCGACGTCAAGGTCGCGAGCCTGTACTCGCACGTCAAGAACTCGCACGACCTGAAGACGCGGATCGCCCTGATCGGCCTGCAGGAACTCGCCGACCGGGCCGCCGAGGCCCTGGCCGGACGGTCCGGCAAGGACGCGCTCGTGGCCCTCGCCAACGTCTACCGCGACTACGCCCGCGAACACCCGGGCCGCTACGCCGCCGCCCAGTACCGGCTCGACCCGGAGACGGCGGCGGCGAGCGCGGGGGTGCGCCACGCGCAGATGACGCGGGCCGTGCTGCGCGGCTACGACCTCACCGAACCCGACCAGACGCACGCTGTCCGGCTCCTGGGCAGCGTCTTCCACGGCTACGTCAGCCTCGAACTGGCCGGCGGCTTCAGCCACAGCGCACCCGACTCGGCCGAGAGCTGGGCGCGGAGCCTGGACGCGCTCGACGCACTGCTGCGCAACTGGCCCGCGCAGGCGTGAGCCCGCGAGCCCCGTGTGCCATCCGCCCCCTTGACCAACAGATTGACGCCACCATGACCAGCACGAACACCCCGAACTCCGTCCACACATTGACCACCACACCGCTGACGGACAACCTCGTCCACGGTGCGATCGACATTGAGCGCACCGCCCGTGGCCTCCTCCCGCACCGGCTCCCCGGCTGGGCCCGTGCCCAGAACACGGACGGCCAGCTGGCCATGGCCGAGTCGCAGCCCTCCGGCATCCGCCTCGCCTTCCGCACCCGCGCCACCGTCGTCGAACTCGACACGGTGCCGACCAAGCGCGTCTACGTAGGCGTGCCCCCGCGCCCCGACGGTCTGTACGACCTGCTGGTGGACGGCCGACTCGCCGGGCAGGGAAGTGTCACCGGCGGTGACATCCTCACCATCGACATGAGTGCGGGCACCTACGAGCACGAGGAGGCCGGGCAGCCCGGAACCCTCCGGTTCGACGGCTTGTCCGATGCCGACAAGACCGTCGAGATATGGCTGCCGCACAACGAGACCACCGAGCTCGTGGCCCTGCGCACGGACGCCCCCGTGGAGCCGGTGGGCGCATCCGGCCGCAAGGTGTGGCTGCACCACGGCAGCTCCATCAGCCACGGCTCCGACGCCGCGAGCCCGACCACGACCTGGCCCGCACTCGCCGCAGCGCTCGGCGGCGTCGATCTGGTCAACCTGGGGTTCGGCGGCGGCGCCCTGCTCGACCCGTTCACCGCGCGTACCTTGCGGGACACCCCGGCCGACATGATCAGCGTCAAGATGGGGATCAACGTCGTCAATGCCGACCTGATGCGCATGCGGGCCTTCACTCCCGCCGTGCACGGCTTCCTCGACACCATCCGCGAGGGGCACCCGACCACCCCGCTCCTCGTCGTCTCGCCGATCCTGTGCCCGATCCACGAGAAGACGCCGGGACCCGGCGCCCCCGACTTCAGCACGCTCGCGAGCGGACAGCTGCGCTTCATGGCGATGGGCGACCCGGAGGAGCGCGCCCAGGGCAAGCTCACCCTCGAATCCATCCGCGAGGAGCTGGCCCGCATCGTCGCCCAGCGCGCGGCCGACGACCCGCACCTGCACTACCTCGACGGCCGCGAACTGTACGGCGAGGCGGACCACGCGGAACTCCCGCTGCCCGACTCCCTGCACCCCGACGCCGCCGCCCACCGCCGCATCGGCGAGCGCTTCGCGGACCTGGGGATCGGCCCCCTGATCGATCAGCCGAACGGGCGGGTTAGCATATGAGCGCCGCCTAGCTCGAAAGAGACGCACGTGACTGTCAACGACGACTCGTTCACCAACTGGAAGCACCGTGAGGAGACCGCGGAGGCAATGATCCCGATCATCGGGAAGCTGCACCGCGAGCGGGACGTGAACGTCCTGCTGCACAGCCGCTCCCTGGTGAACAAGTCGGTGGTCAGCCTGCTCAAGGCCCACCGATTCGCCCGCCAGATCGCCGGCGAGGAGCTCTCGGTCACCGAGACGATGCCCTTCCTGAAGGCCCTCGCCGAGCTCGACCTCGGGCCCTCCCAGATCGACCTCGGCATCCTCGCCATGACGTACAAGACCGACGACCGGGGCTTGAGCGTCGAGGAGTTCACCGCCGAGGCCGTCGCCGGTGCCACCGGCGCGCTCAAGATGGAGGGCGGCACCGGACGCGACGTCGTCCTCTACGGCTTCGGCCGCATCGGCCGCCTGGTCGCCCGCCTGCTCATCGAGAAGGCGGGATCCGGCAACGGTCTTCGCCTGCGCGCCATCGTGGTGCGTGGTGGCGGTGAGCAGGATCTCGTGAAGCGGGCCTCGCTGCTGCGCCGCGACTCGATCCACGGCCAGTTCCAGGGCACGATCACGGTTGACGAGGCGAACAGCACGATCAACGCCAACGGCAACGCGATCAAGGTGATCTACGCCAACGACCCGTCCGAGATCGACTACACGGCGTACGGCATCAAGGACGCCATCCTGATCGACAACACCGGCAAGTGGCGCGACCGAGCGGGCCTCTCCGAGCACCTGCGTCCCGGTATCGACAAGGTCGTCCTCACCGCGCCCGGCAAGGGTGACGTGCCGAACATCGTGCACGGCGTCAACCACGACACGATCAAGCCGGACGAGCAGATCCTGTCCTGCGCCTCCTGCACCACCAACGCGATCGTGCCGCCGCTGAAGGCGATGGCCGACGAGTACGGCGTGCAGCGCGGTCACGTGGAGACCGTCCACTCGTTCACGAACGACCAGAACCTGCTGGACAACTACCACAAGGCCGACCGCCGTGGCCGCTCCGCGCCGCTCAACATGGTCATCACCGAGACCGGCGCCGCCTCCGCCGTCGCGAAGGCCCTGCCGGACCTCAAGGCGCCGATCACCGGCTCCTCGATCCGCGTCCCCGTCCCGGACGTCTCGATCGCGATCCTCAGCCTGCGGCTCGGCCGCGAGACCACCCGCGAGGAGGTCCTCGACCACCTGCGCGACGTCTCGCTGAACTCGCCGCTGCGCCGCCAGATCGACTTCACGGACTCGCCCGACGCGGTCTCCAGCGACTTCCTCGGCTCCCGGCACGCCTCGATCGTCGACGCGGGCGCGACCAAGGTCGACGGCGACAACGCGATCCTCTACCTCTGGTACGACAACGAGTTCGGCTACTCGTGCCAGGTGATCCGCGTCGTCCAGCACGTCTCCGGCGTCGAGTACCCGACGTTCCCTGCGCCCACCGCCTGACACCCGGTACATCCTCCGAGGCCGGTCCCGCTTCCCGCGGGGCCGGCCTCGGGGCGTTCGGGTCGGCAGGTGGGCCGCACATGGGCGCCACGTGGACCGCACTTGACGGGATGATCAACTGACAGGCAGGATGAGGAACATGTTGACGCATCGCACCCTCGCTCTCGGAACGGCCCCCGTTCCGGACCGATGTGGTTGCGCGCGCAGCGGCCTTTAACGGCGGCTCGTAGTGGGCGTTCAGACCCCTCGCCGTCCTTTCCTCCCGTACGTTTCGTAAGAGCCCCCGCCCCGCTGGGCGATGGCCGCGCACGTACGGATCCCCCTCGCGTTCAGCGCGTTCCCTCGTCACCCGTCACCGCGTGCCTGTGGAGGCTCCCCTTGTCCGTGACCGAAATGCCCCCTTCTTCCTCCGCCTTCGAGCTCCGCCCCGCCCACATCCCCGCCGACGGCCTCTACGAGGGGCAGCGCACGCTGCACCGCACACCCGACGGCTGGCAGGACCGCCCCTACGAGCTGTTCGAGCTCGTCCCGCAGGGCGCCACCATCGGCGCCGAGATCAGCGGCCTCGACCTGAGCCGGCCGCTCTCCCCGGAGCTGCGCGAGGAGCTGAACCGGGCCCTGCTCGAATGGAAGGTCCTCTTCTTCCGCGGCCAGAATCTCAGCAGCGAGCACCAGCGTGAATTCGCGCGCAACTGGGGCGAGTTGGAGACTAACCCGCTCCTGGAGCGCGGCGACAGCGTGGACGTCGTCCGCTTCGACAAGGGCGCCGGTGGCGTCCCCAGCTACGAGAACGTGTGGCACACCGACGTCACCTTCCGCGAACGCCCCGCCCTGGGCGCGGTGCTGCAGCTGCGCGAGGTCCCGCCGTTCGGCGGCGACACCATGTGGGCCGACATGGCGGCCGCGTACGACAACCTCTCCGACGAGGTGAAGGCGCGCATCGAGGGCGCCGAGGCCGAGCACGACTTCCTGCCCGGTTTCCGCCGCTTCTACGGACCCGAACGGCTCGCCCAGTGGCAGGAGTTGTTCCCGCCGGTCACCCACCCGGTCGTGCGCCGCCACCCCGAGACCGGGCGCCGCATGCTCTTCGTGAACACCTCCTTCACCACCCGGATCCTCGGCATGGAGCGCGAAGAGAGTGACCGGCTGCTGCGTCTGCTGTACCAGCAGGCCCATGTGCCGGAGTTCCAGGTGCGGTTCCACTGGCAGCCGGGCGACATCGCCTTCTGGGACAACCGCGCCACCCAGCACTACGCGGTGGCCGACTACGGAGACGCCCGCCGGGTCGCCGAACGCGTCGCCATCGCGGGGGACCGCCCCTTCTAGGAAGACGGCGCCGGCGGCCCGAAATCCCTCTCCCCGGCGAGGTGTTGACCGGGCCGCCGCCTCGATACTGGCTCCCCAGAGGCCCCTGCGGGACCCTCCGCAGGGGCCGGGTCACGAGGAGCCGCACCATGCGTCTGCCGCGCCGCACCAACCCGTACCTCGTCGACGGGGCGCTGG
This sequence comes from Streptomyces sp. NPDC102360, assembly GCF_044766085.1. Classification (NCBI taxonomy): domain Bacteria; kingdom Bacillati; phylum Actinomycetota; class Actinomycetes; order Kitasatosporales; family Streptomycetaceae; genus Streptomyces; species Streptomyces sp. NPDC102360. The sequence goes on from NZ_JBIWLG010000001.1 coordinate 676,848, forward strand.
CCGCCCTCGTCCTGTTCGCCATGTCGCTGCAGTTCCTGTTCCCCGACGAGGGCGGCGACCCGCTGTCCTGGCAGGGCTTCCTGCTGGGCGCGGGCACGGCGGTGCCGCTGATCTGGCGGCGGCGCGCACCGATCCTGTGCGCGGTCGCGATCTCCTGCGCCACCCCGGCCATGGCGCTGTACCACGCGCCGCCGCCCGACGTCGTGTACGGCGGACTCGTGCTGCTCTACACGCTCGCCGCGTACGTGGAGCCGGTGCCGCGCCGCGTCATGCTCGTCGGCTGGGTGATCGGCACGTCGGCGACGATGTCCATGAAGGAGCACGCCGAGCCCTTCGAGTACGCCTTCCACCTGCTCAGCCTCTTGAGCGCCTACGGATTCGGGCTCCTTGCCCGTACCCAGCGCGCGTACACCGCCGCACTGGAGGAGCGCGCCCGCGCCCTGGAGCGGGAGCGTGAGGTCGACCGGGCCCGCGCGGTCACCAGCGAACGCGCCCGCATCGCCCGGGACATGCACGACGTGGTCGGCCACGCCGTCAGCCTGATGGTCGTCCAGGCCGAGGCGGGCCCCGTCGTGGTGCGCAGCAGCCCCGCGCGCGCCGAGGCGGCGTTCGAGGCGATCGCGGGCGCCGGACGCGAGGCCATGCAGCAACTGCGCCTGATCCTCGGCGTATTGACCGACACGGGCAACGGCAGGAGCGGCCTCGAAGCCCCCGTCCCCGGCCTCGACCGCCTTCCCGACCTGATCCGTCAGGTGTCCGCGACCACCGAGGTGACCGTCACCCTCCACGCCACGGGCCACCCCCGCCCCGTCGGCTCCGAAACGGAGACCGCCGCGTACCGCATCGTCCAGGAAGCCCTGACCAACACCGTCAAGCACGCGTACGCTGCCCGAGCGGACGTACAACTCGACTGGGGGGACACGGAGTTGGCGATCACCGTGACGGACGACGGAAGCGGCTCGGGCCCACTCGGAGCCGGTGGCGGGCGCGGCCTCGTCGGCATCGAGGAACGCGCCGCGGCCTGCGGCGGCAGCGCGCACAGCGGCCCGGGCCCGCACGGCGGATTCCGGGTGACCGCCCGACTGCCCGCGGCGACCCGACTGCCCGCGGCGACCCGACAGGCCGTCGAAAGAGCGCCATGAGCATCCGCGTCGTCGTCGCCGACGACCAGGAACTCGTGCGCAGCGGCTTCACCATGATCCTCGACGCGCAGCCCGACATCGAGGTCGTCGCCGAGGCGGCCGACGGGAACGAGGCGGTCACGGCGGTGCGCAGGCACGCGCCCGACGTCCTCCTCCTCGACATCCGCATGCCGCACATGGACGGCATCGAGGCAGCGCGCCGCGTCTGCGAACAGTCCAGCTGCCGCGTCGTCATGCTGACCACGTTCGACCTCGACGAGTACGTCTACGAGGCGCTGTACGCCGGTGCGTCCGGGTTCCTGCTCAAGGACGTGCGCCGCGACGACCTCGTGCACGCCGTCCGGGTGGTCGCCGCGGGCGACTCCCTCCTCGCCCCGTCCGTGACCCGCCGCCTCGTCGCCGACATCACGCGCCGCAGGCCCAAGTCCCCCGAACCGCCCGTCCTTTCGGCCCTCACCGCCCGCGAGACCGAGACCCTGCGCCACCTCGCGCGCGGCCTCACCAACGCGGAGATCGCCGCGACATTCCACGTCAGCGAACACACGGTCAAGACACACGTCAGCAACGTCCTGAGCAAACTGCACCTGCGCGACCGGGTGCAGGCGGTCATCTGCGCGTACGAGTCGGGCTTGGTGGCGCCGGGCTGAGGGTTGTCCTCCCATGTCACGCGCTTGTGGAACTGCTTGTCACACCGGCCGTTGGCGATCGGTTCGAGCCGATTTCACCTCGCCGTTGGCGAGTTCACTTTGCCTACCTTTGACATTGCATTGGGGATCCTTTTACGCTCGGCCGGGCGGTACGGATCTTGGTCGTACCGCTGTCCCCACCAATTGCGGAGGTCGACATGGAGAAGCTCGTCAAGAAGATGGCCCAGGACGCCAACTGGCAGGGCTGGGTCGCCGCCAACTCGGCGACGGTCGCCAAGGACGGTTGCATCAGCGCCGCACCCAAGGCGGGCTGCATCAGCGCCGCACCGAAGACCGGCTGCATCTCCTGAAGCGGGACGCACCCGGTCGCATGATCAGGGCTGTGGCTGACCACCGGCCCAGGTGACAGCGGCGGTCCCCAGGGCGGGCCGCGGCCGGATCGACAGGACCGGCCCGGCCCGCCTCCAGGCGGCGTACGGGCGACAGCGAGCGCCTCGCCCACCCCCCCCCCACGTTCCCGATCCCGCGAGGACGACCATGGACGGTCAGCCGACGGCCGACGTCATAGAGCAGGTCAAGGACATACCGATCTACCGCGACTCCGTCGCGCGCGGCCACTTCCCCGTGCTGGAGAAGCCCGAGATCGCCCGAGGATTCCCGGACAACTGGATGACACCGCGGCTTGAGGCCGCCCTCGCGGCAGGCGAGGCGGAGTACGTCCTGTCCACCGGCACCAACCATGCGCGGATGCAGCTCATCCGCCCCCCGTACTTCCTGCTCCGCTCCTACTACCGGCTGTGGAGCGAGCACCCCGACATCGCGCCCACCTGGCGGGACGGCTGCCGACGCGCCTCCCTCACCACCGTCCTTGCGACCGAACACGTGGCCCGCGTCAACGCGAAGAAGCGCGGCGGGCAGGACGAGAACGGCGGCAGCAGCGGCGACGGGGGCACCCCGGACGCCGAACCCTCCCTCGAGGACCGGCGCTTGGACGAGCGCACGGTCTACCTCAACCTGCGGCTCGACCCCGCCCTGTGGGAGCGTGCCGATGTCGAGCGCATGCTCGGTGAGCTGCGCGCGATCGCCGCCTCGCACCCCGAGGGCCGCTACCACCTGGACTGCTCCGGCTACCACCTGGCGCACCTCGTGCGCCACGCCGAGGACGCCGGACTGTGGGAGAACCCGGAGGCGTTCCCGCGCCCGGCGAGCATCATCACCGCGTACGAGTACACGCCGCGGAACGTGCGCCGCTTCCTGGAGAGCCGGTTCGACTGCCCGGTCGTGGACCTCTTCGGCAGCACCGAGCTCGGCTACCTCTTCTACAGCGACCGCACCGGCGGATACCGCCCGTACCTGGAGGGGATGGGCGTCGAACTCCTCCCCGTGGCACCGGGCAGCACTCTCTACTCCCTCATCGTCACCAGCGTCCGCAACCCGCACATGCCGCTGATCCGCTACCGCTCCGGCGACTGTGCCCGTACCCGGGACGGCTCACCGGACCCCGAGAAGATCGTCTCGTTCTGCGGCCGGGAGAAGGAGCTCCTCGACGGGCCGGACGGGCCCGTCGCGGCGGGCGACCTGGACGAGCGGATCGCCGCCGCCGCACCCCGCGTTTTCGTGCACCAACTGCTGCTGACGGAGGGCGAGTCGGAGGGGCGCAGGCCACAGGCGGCCGTGCTCCGCTGCACCACCTTCGACGGCAAGCCGCTCGGCACGGACGAGTCCGAAGCGCTGGGGCGCTCCGTCTCCGCCCTGACCGGGCGCGCCTGCCGCGTCGAACACTGGGACCACATCCCCATCGGCGCCTCCGGCAAGTACGCCTGGCTGGCGAGGAGTTGAGTGACGGCGGTCATGCGGGGGAGCGAGGGCCGGGATGTACCGGGGAAGCGCCGGGGAAAGCACCTGAGGGGAACGACGTGAACGACCAGAACCACATGGGCAACCAGAACGACCCGCGAGAGGCGCCCGCCACGACCGTCACCGGCGAGGACCTGCGCGAACTGCTCGGTCACGACCTGCACGGCGAGGTGGTCGCGCACTTCGTGAAGGAGACCGGCGAGGAACACGCCTACGTGGAGCGGCAGGTCACCGAGTGCCTCCGCTACCTCTACCTCGTCTCGAAGTACCGCGAGCGGCTCAGCGGCCTCTTCCTCCCCGTCGAGCAGGCCATCGACGAGATCTGGCACTACCTGATCCTGCAGACCCGCGAGTACGTCGCCCTGTGCGAGGAGCGCCTGCCGGGCCGGTACTTCATCCACCACCGCAGCATCGCCTACGAGGACTACCAGGCCGAGCCGGGCCGCGAGCAGGCGGCCGAGGAGGCGCTGCGCTGGATCCCGTTGTACTGCCGGGAGTTCGGGCCCTTCGACGAGGGTGCGCTGCCGCACTGGACGATCGTGCGCTACCTGCACCAGCACTTGGACATGCCGCTGGACGAGATCTCGGCGCTCGAACCGATGGCGCCGAGCGCCCCCGCCGAACCGATCGGCGCGGCGTGACCTCTGCGGCACGGTCCCCGCAGGCCGGACGGCCGACGCCCGAACACCCGGCGCAGCAGCGGGTGTTGACCGTCCTCGTCCTCTGCCAGGCGCTGAGCGGGGCGGGCCTCGCCGCCGGCATCACCGTGGGGGCGTTGCTCGCCGAGCAGATGCTGGGCTCCACGGGTCTTGCCGGACTGCCCAGCGCGCTGTTCACCGGCGGCGCCGCGCTTGGTTCTGTGGGTATCGGGCGGCTCTGCCAGCGGTGGGGCCGCCGCCCCGGGCTCGCCCTGGGGTACGGGACGGGCGCGGTCGGCAGCCTCGGCGTCGTGCTCGCCGCGGTCGCGGGCAGCGTGCCGCTGCTGTTCGTCTCCCTGCTGGTGTACGGCGCGGGCACGGCCGCCAACCTCCTCGCCCGGTACGCCGGAGCCGACCTCGCCTCGCCCGAGCGGCGCGGCCGGGCGGTCAGCACCGTCCTGTTCGCGACGACGTTCGGGGCGGTCATCGGCCCCAACCTCGTCCATGTGACAGGGGATTGGGCGCACTCCTGGGGCATACCGCGCCTCGCGGGCCCCTTCCTGCTCGCCACGGCCGCGTACGGTGCGGCCTCCGTGGTCCTGGCCGTCCTCCTGCGCCCCGACCCGTTGCTGCTCGCGCGCGAGCGAGCGGCCGAGGAGGAGGCCGAGGAGGAGGCGGGGGAGTGGGTGTCGGCCACCGGGAACGCAGGACGTATGGACACCCGCGGCGTGGCCACCGGCACCGCCGTCATGGTCCTCACCCAGCTCGTGATGATCGCTGTCATGACGATGACGCCGGTCCACATGCAGGCCCACGGGCACGGTACGCAGGCCACGGGCCTGGTCATCGCCCTGCACGTGGGCGCCATGTATCTGCCGTCCCCGCTCACTGGACTGCTTGTCGACCGCATCGGACGGCTGTGGCTGGCCGCGGCCTCCGGGGCGACGTTGCTCGCGGCGGGTGCGCTCGCCGCCCTGGCGCCGCCACACTCCGTCGCCGCGCTCGCCACGGCCCTTGTCCTGCTGGGCCTCGGCTGGAACTTCGGCCTCGTCAGCGGCACCGCCCTCATTACGGACGCGCTCCCCGTGGCCACCCGGGCCCGCACCCAGGGCCTCGTCGACGTCGGCATCTCTCTCGCGGGCGCCACTGGCGGGGCGGCCTCCGGCGCGGTGGTGGCCGGCGTCGGCTTCCCCGCCCTGGGCCTGGGCGGCGGTCTCCTGGCCGTACTCCTCACCTCGCTGGCCCTGCTACGGCACCGAGCGAAGAGCCGCCAGGGAGACACCGCAACGGACAAGCTCCCCAAGTCGGCTGGCCCAGAGGGCAGTTCCGATACCGGTGCGGCCGCGGAGCCCGCGGGCCACTAGGTCCTGTCTTCGCACTGCGAGTGAGGGCCGGTCGCGGGCGTCGATGACGATGTGGTGCAGCGAGAGAGACATGCCGGCCAGTGTGCGGGGCGCGCCCGCCGCCCGTCCCTCACCCGCGCGACCCATGCCGAGCGCCCCGCCTCCCTCCCGCGCGCGAGTCGGGAACCGCCCGCCCCGGCGATCCGCCGCACCCCGGTGCGCGACCACGCTGACGGTGTCCCATCGGAACCCTCCGAGGAGGCGCCGTGCTCAGCGCACTCGCCCGGGCGGCGACCCGCCGCCCCCGTACCGTGATCCTCACCTGGCTCGCCCTGATCGTGCTCGGTTTCGGGCTCGGCACCGGCGTCTTCGGCCGGCTCTCCGACTCGGTCCCCGACGTACCGGGCACCGAGTCCGACCGCACCGCCGAACTCCTCGACGACATCGACCCGCGCGGCGAATCCCTCAGCGCCGTCGTCGAGGCACCCCGCGTCACCGACCCCGCACTGCGCGCCCACGTCGAGCGGACCGTCACGGACCTGCGCCGCATCCCCGGCGTCGCCGCCGTCCCGAACCCGTACGCCGCCGAGGACCTGGCCTCAGGCGACGGCCGCGCGCTCATCGTGCCCGTCACCCTGAAGGGCGGCCTCGACGACGACGCGCAGGACGCGACCGTCGACGCCGTCGCCGACCGCGTCAAGGAGATCGACGGAGCGGACGTGCATGTCAGCGGCGGCCCACTGCTCGGCCGCCAGCTCGGCGAGCGGGCCCAGGAGGACGTCCAGCGCGCCGAGTTGATCTCGCTGCCGGTCGTGCTCGTACTGCTTCTGCTGATCTTCGGCGGGCTGCGCGCGGCCGGGCTGCCGCTGCTCGTGGCGGTCAGTGGCGTGGCGGGCGCGTTCCTCGCTCTGTTCGGCTTCAGTCAGGTCACCGAGATCTCCGTCTACGTGATCCAGGTGACGACCATGCTCGGGCTCGGCCTGGCCGTGGACTACGCGCTGCTGATGGTGATGCGGTTCCGGGAGGAACGCCGGACGAGCGCGGACGTCACCGAGGCCGTGCACCGCACCGTCGAACGGGCGGGCCGCACCATCCTGTTCTCCGGCCTCACCGTCGCCGTCAGCCTCAGCGGACTGCTCGTCTTCCCCAGCCCGTTCCTGCGCAGCATGGGCCTGGCCGTGGCCGCCGTCGTGGTCGTCGACATGCTCGCCGCGCTGACCCTGCTGCCCGCACTCCTCACCCGGTTCGGCGCGCGCATCGCCCCGTCGAAGCCGAGCGCGCCCGGCGCGGAGGGGCGTGTCTTCGCCCGCCTCGCCCGGTTCGCGGGCCGCCGCCCCATCGCGGTGACGACGGTGAGCGTCCTCGCCCTGCTCACGCTCGCGCTGCCGGTCGCGAACCTGCGCATCGACATCGGCGACGCCCGCCAACTCCCCGCCTCCACCGAGGCGCGACAGCTGTACGACACCGTGCACGCGCACTATCCGGCGGGCGGCGGAGTCGATCCGGTCGTCGTCGTGGCACGCCCCGGCACGGACCCCGCCTTCGAGACCCGGGTGAAGGCGCTGGACGGCGTCGCGTCGTCCGAGACACAGACCCTCGGCGACGGAACCCGCGTCCTGCGCGTCACGCCGTCCGGCTCGATCGACGGAGAAACGGCGACCCAACTCGTCGAACAGGTAAGGGAGTTGCGTGGAGACGATCCGGTGACCGTGGCGGGTGTCGCCGCCCGGCTCGTCGACTTCCGCCAGATGCTCGCCGACCGTGCCCCCTGGGCCGCGCTCACCGTCCTCGCAGGCATCCTGGCCCTGCTCTTCGCGTTCACCGGTTCGCTGCTGATCCCGCTGCGCACGGTCCTCACCACACTGCTCAGCCTGGGCGCCGCGCTCGGCGTGGTGGTCCTCGTCTTCCAGGACGGGCACGCCGCGTCCTGGCTCGGCGGGGAAGGGCTCGGCGCGCTGAGCCTGACCGCGCCCCCGCTCATCGTCGCCATCGCCTTCGGGCTCGCCATGGACTACGAACTGTTCATCCTCGCCAGGATGCGCGAGTCGTGGCGCGCGACGGGGGACGCGCAGGAAGCGGTGGTGACCGGGCTGCGGCGCTCGGGCCGCGTCGTGAGCTGCGCCGCCCTGCTCCTCGCCGTCGTCTTCGGCGCCTTCATGACGGGCGGCTTCGCCCCCATCCTGGAGATCGGCCTCGGCCTCACCCTGGCGGTCGTGATCGACGCGACGATCGTACGGATGCTGCTCGTACCGGCGACGATGGCGCTCATGGGCAAGCGTGCGTGGTGGGCGCCGCGAGCACTGCGCAAGGTGCACGAGCGGTTCGGCGTACGGGAGGAAGAGGCCCCGGCGGAACAGCTGGTGACGCCGCGTCAGCAGTGAGGGCACACGTACGAGGGGTCCCGGGCCCCCGCGGGTGCGGGCCCCCACCTTCGGCCCCCAGGCGTGGGCCCGCAGACCGCGGCGGTGGACCCGCCCCCCCCCCCCCCCGCGGGGGGCCGCCGGGTGGGGTCTCCGG